>NZ_JALDYN010000019.1:0-40118 GCF_032153895.1 Flavobacterium sp. | reverse complement strand
CCTTTCTTTTGAGAATCCTCATCATTAATTTGATGGGGATTTTTTGTTTTATATATGTTTGATTAAAGCAGATTCTAAATTAATTGAAAATGTTTTGATTTAATGAGTTTGCGTGAGGGATGGAAGTGGCATCCTTTTTTGCTAGAACAATGGTTATAGTATGGTAAATCGTTCCGCAAAAAAGATAGAACGGACAGCCCGACCCTTGCGGGCACGCAATAAAAAAACAATCCTAATGAATTGTTTTTTAGTAGTTTATCCGTGTATAGTTTCTGTTTTGCCGTACTTGGCAATGACAGTGGCTTCGAATTCTAACCATTCCTTCCAGCGTTTGTCAACGTCTACTTTTCCGGCATATTGTTTGGCAAATTTCAAAAATGTGGTGTAATGACCAGCTTCGCTCACCATTAAATCATGGTAGAATTTGGCTAATTCCTTGTCTTCAATATTTTGAGATAACACGCGGAAACGTTCACAACTGCGAGCCTCAATCATAGCAGCGAAAAGTAAACGTTCAATTAAAGCGTCTTCTCTGCTACCGTCTTTTTTACAAAATTTCACTAAATCATTTACATAATCGTCTTTGCGTTCGCGCCCTAAAGTTAAGCCACGTTCTTTAATGAGATTGAGAACCATTCTGAAATGCTCCATTTCTTCGATGGCAATGTTGGTCATTTCTGCAACCAATTCTGGTTTTTCAGCGTTGTTGATGATGATATAAATAGCATTGGACGCGGCTTTTTGCTCGCACCAAGCATGATCAGTCAGAATTTCTTCAATGTTTGACGCTACGATATTTACCCATCTTGGGTCAGTTGCTAACTTTAAACCTAACATTTTGTAAAAATTTATACAAAAATAAGGTCTTTTTTGGATTATTTGGACAATGAAACCTATTTTTGAGGATGCAAAAACCAATACTTTTAATTCTTAGTTCTGTTTGGGTTGAGCCCAATTCTTCAGCTGCTGGTGGAAGAATGTTGCAGTTGATTGAATTGTTTCAATCGATGGATTATAGCGTGGTTTATGCGAGTACAGCTTCCGATTCTGAATTTGCAAGTGATTTGTCTGAACTAAATGTTGCAACAAAATCAGTTGCAATTAATGATAGTTCTTTCGATGTTTTTCTGAAGGATTTGACTCCTGAAATTGTCCTTTTTGACCGTTTTATGGTGGAAGAACAGTTTGGTTGGCGTGTTGCAGAACATTGTTCTAATGCTGTTCGTGTTCTCGATACAGAGGATTTGCATTGTCTTCGGGACGCAAGAAAAACAGCTTATAAAAGAGGAGTAGTTTTTGAAAATGCAATGTTGTTTTCAGATGTTGCCAAAAGGGAAATTGCCTCGATTTTCAGAAGTGATTTAACCTTAATGATTTCCGAATTCGAAATGGATTTGTTGCAATCGTTTTTTAAAGTTGATCAACAATTGTTGCACTATTTGCCGATTTTGGTTGAAGAAACGATTCTTGAAAATGTAAGTCCGTCTTTCTCAGAACGTCAAGATTTTGTTTTCATTGGCAATTTTCTGCATGAACCAAATTGGAATTGCGTTCAGGTTTTGAAAACTGAAATTTGGCCGGAGCTAAGCAAACAATGTCCAGATGCGAAGCTGTTGATTTATGGCGCATATCCTTCACAAAAAGTATTGCAATTGCATAATCCGAAAGAGCGTTTTTTTATTGAAGGTCGAGCGGAAAGTGCGGAAGAAGTTATCAAAACGGCTAGAGTTTTGTTGGCACCAATCCGATTTGGCGCAGGAATTAAAGGGAAACTTTTTGAAGCAATGCTGTATGGAACGCCTTCGGTTACCACTTCAATCGGTGCGGAAGCCATGAGTGGAAATTATGAATGGAACGGGAAGATTGCCAATGACAATCAGGAATTTGTTCAGGCTGCAGTTGAGTTGTATTCAAATGAAGTGATATGGACAACTGCACAAAAGAATGGTTTTGAAATCATCAAAAATCGGTTTCTAAAAAAATCTTTTTCGTCTGATTTTACCAATAGAATTGAGGATTTAAAAGCCAATTTAGAAATTTACAGATATCAGAATTTCATCGGAGCAATGTTACAACATCATACAATGCAAAGCACGCGGTTCATGTCAAAATGGATTGAGACGAAGAACAAAAGTAATTCTTAAGTGTTGATTTCTAAATCGCTGATGTAATCCTGATATTCGTAAAAGAAGCGTTCAAAAGCGTCCATGTTTTCGTAAAAGAACTCGAAAATGGTCTCCCAAGTTGCTTTGTTGTTTAAACTGATGCCGGTTAATTCTACCCAAATTCGGCTGTTGATGTAACCGTTATCCAAATAGAAGTTGCGTTCAAAAATAGCTTCAGGTAAGTATTCTTCCAGCAAAATGGTTTTTAACGATTCGATTTTCTCGTAATAGATTTTTCGCTTTTCGTCGTCGCGACTTTCAATATCGATTAAAACCTGCGCTTTTTTATTGTCTACATAAAACTTAAAAGAGAAGTCTTTGATTTTGGTATCATACAAAAGCCACTTTCTAGGATAGGTTTCCGCAAAATTGGTCCAAAATTCTTTTTTGATTCGTAGTGCTTCCTCTTTGCTGAACATATTCTTGCGTAAAAGTTTGTTAAAATTAAATTTAGCGGTAACTTTAATGTTTGTACCAAAATTTTTCAGAAATAATGGAATTTCAAGATTTCCTAAAATATGTTCCAAAAATAGAAAAAGAAAAGTTACTTTCCGTAGAAGCGCATACGAAA
Organism: Flavobacterium sp.; assembly: GCF_032153895.1. Classification (GTDB taxonomy): domain Bacteria; phylum Bacteroidota; class Bacteroidia; order Flavobacteriales; family Flavobacteriaceae; genus Flavobacterium. Next base: position 37,382 of record NZ_JALDYN010000019.1, on the reverse strand, counting down.
ATGGCACCTTTGGAAAGAATTTCTTCTTTATCCAATACTGATTATCTTGAAAAGAATCCTAAAAAAGCAGCTGTGATGATGCTGTTGTATCCGAAAGACAATTTGGTGCATTTAGCGTTAATCGTTCGGAATTCGTATCCCGGAATTCATGCTTCGCAGATCGCTTTTCCCGGTGGTAAAGTAGAGCCTTCCGATCCGGATTTACAGTTTACCGCTTTACGCGAAACCCACGAGGAAATAGGCGTGAGACCAGATGTCGTTGAAGTGGTAAAGCCATTCAGTGAGTTGTACATTCCGCCCAGCAATTTTCTGGTTTCTCCCTTTTTAGGATTGGTGCATCAGGAAATTAAATTTATCCCAAGCCCTCACGAAGTAAAAAGGGTTTTAGAATTGCCGCTAGAGCAGCTGTTAGACGATAAAATTATCACTCAGGTCAAAATGTCCACTTCATATGCTCATAATATCACGGTTCCGGTCTTTAATGTGGATAAATATGTGGTTTGGGGTGCTACAGCTATGATGATGAGTGAACTGAAAGAAACCATCCGAAAAGTGCTCTGAAAGAAAATATTGTTTAAATTTGCACCTCATTTTTTGTAACCAAACAGCTAAAAAACATGGGATTATTCAAAAGAAATCCTTTCGGTCATATATTATTCTTAAAAACTTGGTTGATTCGAATTTTCGGAGCGCTTACCCATAGACGTTATCGTGGTTTTAATCAATTGCAGATTGACGGTTCCGAAATTATCCGTTCATTACCAGATAGAAATGTCTTGTTTATCTCCAATCACCAAACCTATTTTGCCGATGTGGTGGCGATGTTTCACGTTTTCAATGCCAGTTTAAAAGGACGTGAAGACAACATTAAAAACGTATTGTACCTTTGGAATCCAAAACTGAATATTTATTACGTCGCAGCCAAAGAAACGATGCAATCCGGATTACTTCCAAGAATTTTATCCTACGTTGGTGCAATTACCGTGGAAAGGACCTGGCGTGCCGGTGGAAAAGACGTAGCCGAAAACGAGCGCAAAGAAGTCAACTTCAACGATACTGAAAACATTAAAATTGCCCTTTCAGATGGTTGGGTAATCACCTTTCCGCAAGGAACAACCAAATCGTTTAAACCGGTTCGAAAAGGAACGGCTCATATCATCAAACAGCACAAACCAATTGTGGTTCCCATTGTAATTGATGGTTTCCGTCGTTCGTTTGATCGTAAAGGTTTGCGCTTGAAGAAGAAAGGCATCTTACAATCATTTATCATCAAAGAGCCTTTAGAAATTGATTATGACAACGAAAGCATTGATGAAATTGTAGAAAAAATCGAGTACGCTATTGAACAACATCCATCCTTCTTAAAAGTAATTCCACAGGAAGAAATTGATGAAATGGAAGAATTAGACAGACAGCGTCAATGGAACTATTAGAATAAAAAAAGCGGCTTTTAAGCCACTTTTTTTATAAATCTATCTTTTTGAGTTCTTCGTAATTTTTGTGTAATCGTCTCAGTAAGAATCCATAAATTAATCGGTAGAATAACCAGAATAGTACAAAGAAAACTACAAAGAAAATAAACGAAAACCCTATTAAAATTATCCAAAACAAAGTGTTGCTTCCGTCTCCGGCTGATTTTGCAATAATTTCATTAATACGATTGTCGTATTTAAAAGTAGCGATCATAATAATCAGAAACGTGATTCCCATTACACCTAAATTATACCAAATATAATATTGAACGGTTTTGCGGGTTTTGAGAATACTTTTCATTAGTGATTTTACATTCGCAGTAGTATTGATGTTTCTGAAATTCTTGTAAAACAAAAAGATAAATCCAACAATGACCACATAATTAATAACCGTGAAAACCATCATCAATGTGTCGATATGATAATGTTCTAACGTTTTAATATAGTTTTCATCAGCCGTTAAAATACTGATAGTGCTCCACAAAATAATTTCCAATACACTAATAATGAAAATCCACTTCACAATAGAAGACGACTTCTTATGCAACATCGCATAAATCTCCTGCTCCGAAACTTTCGGAAACTGGCTGTCGTTTTTCTTCCAGTCTTTTTTTAATAAATCTAACTCGTCCATATTTCCTGCTCCTTACGGATTTACTATTTTCTTTAATTTTCCTTTGATTCGGTTCATTTTTACCCTTGCATTCACCTCGCTAATTCCTAGTGTTTCGGCTATTTCGGTGTAATCTTTGTCTTCCAGATACATGAAAACCAAGGCTTTTTCGATGTCGTTCAGCTGATGAACCGCTTTGTATAACAACTTGATTTGTTCTTCCTCTTCATAATTGTATTCGTCGTGGCTGAACTTGTGAATCTTACTGTCAAACTCAATTGTACTTACGGTTTTGGTTTTCTTTCGATACAAAGTAATGGCGGTGTTCAGCGCAACGCGATACGCCCAAGTAGTGAATTTGGCTTCCCCACGAAACTGTGGAAACGCTTTCCAAAGCTGAATGGTAATTTCCTGAAACAAATCCTTATGCGCATCCTCATCAGACGTATACAACCTACAAATCTTGTGGATGATGTTCTGATGCTCCTGCAATTGCGAAACAAAGGATTGCTCTAAACTCGAATTCATAAACGATTAGTGTTACTTCTTCACAGAATGTTACAAAGTACAAATTTTTATTTTTTGAAGCCCGGCAATTGGCGTGTTTTAATTGCAGTTCCCGCTGTACGCTTTACAAGGTGCCGCTTCCATCGGAGCTAGTTTCCAGCGACAAGGTGTTTTTTAAAGTTTTTGATTTTTGATGTTAAGGATAATCACAATAAATACTTAATTCGCACAAAATCTTCAGCATTCTTTGTACCTTAGCTACTCAGTAACTCAGCTACTTAAAAATGAATATTCCCCGTTCTAGTTTCCCGCGTGTAGTCATCATCGGTGGTGGCTTTGCCGGAATTACCATAGCCAAAAAGCTAAAAAACAAAAAACTTCAGGTCGTTTTATTAGACAAACACAATTATCATACGTTTCAGCCTTTATTGTATCAGGTGGCAACAGGTGGTTTAGAAGCAGGTTCCATTGCTTATCCCATCCGAAAAGTGGTTCAGGAATATCAGGATTTTTACTTCCGTTTGGCCAATGTAAAAGAGATTGATACGGTAAATCAGAAAGTTTTGGCCGATATCGGCGATTTGCATTACGATTATTTAGTGATTGCTACCGGTTCTAAAACCAATTATTTCGGCAACAAAGACATCGAGAATTATAGCATGGCGATGAAAACGATTCCGCAATCGCTCAACATCCGCAGTTTGATTCTTGAAAATTTTGAACAAGCAACGTTAACCAACGATATCGCTGAACGTGACGCCTTAATGAATTTCGTCATCGTAGGCGGCGGACCAACCGGAGTAGAATTAGCCGGAGCATTAGCCGAAATGAAAAAGGCCATTCTTCCCAAAGATTACCCTGATTTAGACATTCGTAAAATGGGGATTCATCTGGTTCAAGGAAGCGACCGACTTTTAGATGCAATGAGCGTGAAATCTTCCGAAAGTTCAGAGAAGTTTTTGCACAGTTTAGGAGTAAGCATCTGGAAAAACGTTCGGGTAACCAATTATGACGGAAGAACCATTACGACCAATTCCAATTTAATTTTTGAAACCGCTACCGTAATTTGGGCGGCAGGAGTAAAAGGGGCTTTAATTTCAGGTTTACAAAGCGATGCTGTAATTGAGCGCGCCGATCGTATTAAGGTAAACGAATACAATCAGGTTTTAGGGTACGATAATATTTTTGCGATTGGTGATATTGCTTCGATGGCGTCTGAAAAATATCCGTACGGACACCCGATGATGGCGCAACCGGCCATCCAACAAGGTGATACGTTGGCGGAAAATATAATCAGAAAGTTGAACAACAAACCAATCAAACCTTTTGAATACAATGACAAAGGCTCAATGGCAACCATCGGACGCAACAAAGCCGTAGTCGATTTACCAAAAATGCATTTTCACGGTGTTTTCGCATGGTTTGTGTGGATGTTTGTGCACTTATTTTCCTTAATCGGGTTTAAGAATAAAGCTGTGGTTTTGATGAATTGGGTATACAATTATATCAAATTCGATAGGGAAGGCCGACTGATTATCCGACCATACAAAAAGAAAAACATTCAGAGTTTTACAACCGATGAAATTTAATAGAAAGAGCTTTAGTTGAAAAATTAAAGCTCTTTTGTTTTATAATAATTTACCATCAAATTCACGAATTTGCTGTAGCTTTCCAAACCGTCTTTTTGCTGGTTGATTTTTAGAAATTTGTCGTAAAACTGATGAAAAATCACATCGATAAACGTTTGATGACTGTCCCAGAAATCCTGCGTTTCCTGGAAATTTTTCAGGATTCCGGGATGGATTTGCGGCAATAGTTCTTTAGTCGAGCCTTCTTCAAAATTCTCCAAATTGCCCAAACAATAACGTAGTGCATAGGAATAACCACAGTATTGAAGGTGTTTGTCATCGTTGTGAATTGTCGCCATGAAACCAACAAAATTCGCTTCACTTTCCGAACCGATTCCAATCTGATGTGACATTTCATGCGCTGTAGTTACCACAAAATTGTGTTTCGGAACCAAATTGTTTACTTGAGCTTCATTAGTAAACGGATTCAGATAACCACCAAAACCCATATAAGTTAAAGGCAAACTCAATAACGAAGGTTTTACAGATGGTTTGGAATATTGCAAAAAAGAAAATTCTTTCTCCAAATTCGCATAACCGTTTTCCGTCATTTTAAAAATTTCTTCTTCCGAATACGGAATTACAACTTTAACAGAGTCATTTTGAACTAATTCCGAATGAAGTGCATTCGTTTTAACAATGAGCTGCTTTGTAAAAATCAGTAAATCTTCCTGCGAATATTCTCTTTCAATATTCAGTTTTTGATGCATCGGCACTCGTAAATAATTTAAAGCCCAAAGGAAATTAAACAGAAAGTAGAAAATGGATACAAAACTGATTAATGTCAAAAAATTCGATTTCCATTCGACTTTCCAGGTTTTTCGTTTTTTCCAAAACCATCGCAGTAAAAGTGAAATTGCAATTAGATAAATTATATCACCAATAGAAAAGGGTAACCAACCAAAAATGGTTCTGGAAATTTTACTCAGAATAGGGTAAAAACCAGTGCTGTAGAATCGTTCCACTGTTTCAGGGAAAAAGGAAAGAACTTTCAATCCAATAAATTGAATAAGGAGAAACAGCGGTAGAATCAGTTTACGATGCATTAGGTAAATTTTGCTAAAGATAAAAAATGTTAATTGAATGTAGGAATGAAAGACTTGTCGTAAATTTGTAGGATAAACGAAATACTTAAAATTCAGACCAATGAAGAAGTTAGAGATGCGGAAGAACGTCATCCTGTTTTGCGACGGGAGCAAATGCGGAAAAGATAACAAACACAACCGCAAGGTATTTCGTGGCCTTATCAAACAAACCGATATGAAAGGCGAAGTGGAGCTAATCAAAACCCATTGTACCGATAACTGCAAATGCGCTCCGGTTATTGGTTTTCAGCCGGATAATGTTTGGTATGGCGAAGTTTCCGAGAAAAAAATTCCGCAGCTTTTTGAAGAGCATATCGCACACGCCAAATTGCTCAATCACGAATAATTCTTTGAGAAAATGCATGGTTTTAAGTCGCTAAAACTTTGTAACTTTGAAGCTTTGTGAAAAAACAACAACAATTTTAATTTAAAAATATGAGTCAGGAAGTTAGAAATCTTGAGCCAAAACAGCTTTGGAATAAATTTGCCGATTTGAATGCCGTTCCGCGTCCGTCGAAAAAAGAAGAGCGCGTTATTGCTTTTATGATGGAATTCGGTAAAAACTTAGGTTTGGAAACCATCAAAGACGAAGTAGGAAACGTAATCATCAAAAAACCGGCTTCGGCAGGTATGGAAAACCGTAAAACTATCGTGATGCAGTCGCATTTGGATATGGTACACCAAAAAAACAACGATACCGTTTTTGATTTCGACACACAAGGCATTGAAATGTATATCGATGGAGATTGGGTTCGCGCCAAAGGAACAACTTTAGGAGCCGATAACGGTTTGGGAGTGGCAACTATCATGGCAATTTTGGAAAGCAAAGACATCAAACATCCGGCTATTGAAGCCTTATTCACTATTGATGAGGAAACGGGAATGACAGGTGCAATGGGTTTAAAAGGCGGCTTGCTTGACGGTGAAATCCTTTTAAATTTAGATACAGAAGAAGATGATGAAATCGATATCGGTTGTGCTGGTGGTGTTGATGTAACAGCGGTTCGTTCCTACAACGAAGAAGAAACTCCGGAAGGTTCTGTTGGTTATACCATTACCGTAAAAGGCTTGAATGGTGGTCACTCCGGCATGGACATCGACAAAGGTTTAGGAAACGCCAATAAAATCATGAACCGATTGTTGTTCGACGGATTTGAAAACTTCGGTTTACAGATTGCAGAAATCAACGGAGGAAGTTTACGCAACGCGATTCCGCGTGAAAGTGTTGCCAAAGTAATTATTGCCGGAATGTATGACGAAGCTTTCGTATTCGACATGCAGGAAGTAATCAATGATATCAAAGCCGAATTCAAAACCACCGAGAAAAACCTAACTATCGAAATCGTAAAATCGGATTTACCTTCAAAAGTAATGGATTTAGGCGTTCAGGAAGGTTTGTTGCGTTCGATTTACACAGCTCATAACGGTGTTTACAGAATGAGTGCTGATATGGAAAACTTGGTAGAAACTTCCAACAATATTGCTCGCGTAGTGGTGAAAGATGGAGAAATTTCTATTCAGAATTTAACACGTTCATCAGTAGAATCGTCAAAATTTGACTTAGCTAATGCCTTGCGTTCGGCTTACGAATTATTTGGATGTGAAGTAACCTTTGCTGGTTCTTACCCAGGTTGGACACCAAATGTAAGTTCGCCAATTTTAGACGTTTTAACTTCAATCTACGAAAAGCAGAACGGTTCAAAACCACATGTGGTAGCTTGTCACGCCGGTTTGGAGTGCGGAATTTTAGGGACCAATTATCCTAAAATGGATATGATTTCCTTCGGACCAACCATCAAAGGAGCGCACAGTCCGGATGAAAGAGCGTCAATTTCTTCGGCTCAGAAATACTGGAAATTCGTAATGGAGATTTTGGAAAACATTCCGATGAAATAGTTGTCAGTAATCAGTTGACAGTATACAGTAAAAAGGCTTTTCAAATCTGAAAAGCCTTTTTTATTATAAGAATTATGCTTGCTGTTTTTCTTTCTTCTTTTTATTATTTCGTCCCCACCAAACCAAAAATCCGGTAACCGGTAACGAAGCACAAACCAAACTAAGGATAAAAGCTAGAATTTTTCCGGGTAATCCTAAAATGGCGCCAATGTGAGTATCGTAATTCGCCGCAATAGCTTTTTCACCCAAGTTTTTATCTTTATGGTCGTGAATGTGTAACAATTCTCCAGAATTTTCATCGAAAATCAAACTATGGTTGATATGGTATGAATATGATAATTGTTTTACAAAAACCGAATAGTTTGGATGTTCGTGATCGTCAATATGCGGATGACCAAAATCTAGCGAATAACCATAAGCATCAGGGTACAATTCTTCCACTTTTTTACCGATTTTATCAAGTGTGGTTTCGGTTCTGATTTCGATTGGTGCTTTGGTGGTAATGTGGTCAAAATTCGGATAATTTGTATCGCCGCCAGAAAACACGACGTAAATCATCGCCTGAATAAAAAAGAACGAGTAGTACAATCCGGTAATCGCAACAATCAAAGCCAAGAAAGAAGCGTAGAAACCTAAAATATTGTGCAAATCGTAGTTCTTGCGTTTCCAGTTTTTTACATTTTTCCAGTTGAACCAAAAGCGTTGTTTGCGAGCGGCTTTGTTCTTCGGCCACCATAAAATAATTCCTGAAATCAGCATGAATACGAAAATCAAAGTCGGAATGCCGCAAATGTATGCGCCCCATTCGGCTCTTAGTAAAAAACTATAATGGATGGATTTCACAATGTTGAAAAAATCGCGGGTTTCGTCATAAATACCAAGAACTTTTCCATTATAAGGATTGACGTAAACTGATTTGTAGATGACATATTCGTCAAAGAAGTTCCAGGCTTTCGGATTGTGTTCGTAGTAATAAAAAATATAACTGTTTTTTTTGTCAATCGGAACATTCACCCAATGTATCGGATATTTTTCCTGAGTAAATTCGTTTACTTTTTGTTCTAAAACTTTTAACGGTAAAACAGATTTGGTTTCAATATTGGCTTCGTTGTGGTACATGGCATCTTTCCTAATCGAATCGGTAATTTCCGCCTGAAACGCATACAATGCTCCTGTAATCGAAATGATAAAAACGAAAATACCGATGCTTAAGCCAAACCATAAATGCAGTTTCCCGATTGCACCTTTAAACCCTTTTTTCTTGCTCATGTTAATGGACTTATTATAAAGTGTAAAACTCCCCACCGAAGCAGGGAGCTTAATTAAACTAAACTAAAATAAATTATTAGAATTTATATGTTAACCCGGCGGCTACGTTTCTTAAGCGCTGTGGCGTAACGGTAGACCAACCTGAATAATATTTTTCGTTGAACATGTTGTTTAATTTCAAGGATAAATTGAATTTACCTGTGTTGTACGAAACTGATGAATTCAAAATCGCATAGTTTGGCAATTCAAATGTTCCGATGTTCGATCGATTCAGAATTTTGAATTCGCTGGCATAATTTCCTCCTAAACCGAAACCAAGTCCTTTTAGTTTTCCGTTTTGTAGCGTGTAACTAGCCCATAAGTTAACCAACGTTTCAGGACCTGCTTCTTCCGGACGCATTCCTAAATAACCACCATCAGGGTGATCTTTGGTAACTTCACTGTCGTTATTACTGAATCCAGCCACAATGTTTAAACCATCCATTGGGTTAGCAATAATACTTACTTCGATTCCTTTGCTTTCAACTTCACCGCCTTGTACCGAGTTTAAAGGATTCTCAATATCAGTCATCAGTTTGTTTTTCACTTTGATATGGTAGTAACTTACCGATGCAGAAATTCTATCTTGATATAAGTTGGTTTTAACTCCGAATTCAAATTGATTCGCATGCTCCGGATCAAAAGTTCGTGTTCCTAATGGGGTTCCGTCCATTGCATACACATCTGTTGGTGCGACGTTCATGAATCCGTTCATATAGTTTCCGAAAACCGATAATTTGTCTTTAATCGGTTGGTATACAATTCCGAATTTTGGGGAAAAAGCAGTTTGTCCTTTGTTTTCTGTTGAGTAGGTGTTTGTTCTTCCTTCAAAACGATCCACACGTAAACTGGCCATAGCAGACAATTCCGGTAGAATATTAAAAACATCAGATACATAAGCACTATATACTTCTGTTTCTGCTTCAGCAAGTAGGGAATAAGATCCGGCTAATACGTTGTCTACACTTGCTTTTGTTAATGGTGTGTCTACCAAATCGCCATCAGGGTTTAACCATTTATCTGTTCCGTTTACTAAAGAAACAGTTCCGAAGCCTACCCAACCTGGGCTCGCACTCATAATGGTAGATTTGTAATAATCCAATCCGGCAACAACACGATTTCTCATATTGCCAATTTTGAAATCTCCGATGAAATTCTGTTGAATGTCAGTAGCATACGTTTCTCCATTAGCTTTTGAAATGAATCTTGTGAATTCATCACCATTGGCAGAATCCCATAAATAGGAATAATAGCCGTCAGTTTTACTATTACTTCTGGAAAGGACAGTTTGCGAAGTCCAGCTTTCAGATAGTTTGTAAAACATTTGCGCTTGAAGATTGAACGTTGGATTGCTTATTGATAATTCGTTTGAATTGAATGACTTTTTATAGTTTTTATCGAACAAATCCATCGAATCAAAAGACAATGGTGCATAACGGCTCAAGAATATCATTGGAGCATTTGCTGCTTCATTTTGTGTGAATTCCGTATTGATTAAAAATGATAAACGATCATTTACAGTATAGCTTAATGAAGGAGCAATAAAGAACGATTTGTTAAATCCAGTGTCCTGAAAACTACCTTCTTTTTGAAACGCTGTTGTAACTCTTAATAAAACGTTGTTGTCTTTAGTTAAAGGAGTGTTGAAATCGGCAGTAACACGGTCTAAACCATACGTTCCGGCTGCGTATCCGATTTCACCACCAAATGTGTGGTAAGGTTTTTTTGTAACGATATTAATTAAGCCACCATAAGAAATTAAGCTGCTTCCGAACAACGTTCCTGAAGGTCCTTTAATTACTTCGATATTGTCAACATTAATCGGGTCAATTTTTCCGTTATTGATTCCTGGAAGTCCGTTAATCATCGTGGGCTGAACCGCGAATCCTCGCATAGAATAGAATTCAGCTCCGTCGGTTCCACGACCAGTTGATTCCCACAAACGGGTAACTCCAGTGGCATTTTTTAAAGCGTCATTAAAATTGGTAACTACTTGTTCTCTAATTAATTCGGAAGAAACTGTGTTGTATACCTGAGGATTTTCAATATCCTTTAAAGGCATTTTGGATACCGTAGTACTTTTTTCTCTTTTGAATTTATTGGTATTACCATTAATAATAATTTCTTCAATTTTTTTAATGGAATCATTTTTTGTTTGTTGCTTTTCTTCTTGCGCACTCATTTGAGTACTTAGTAGTAAAACAGAAATGGGGATAATAATTTTTTTCATGTTTTTATTTAGAATAAATTAAAATAAAATTCTTTGCAAAACTAAAATGCGGAAAATTAGCCCGCAAGTTTTATTTAGACTTATTTTAAATAAAATTTGTGATATTTTTATTATTAATTGATTGTTAGTGTTTTACGAAATAAAAAACCCTCGCTTTGAACGAGGGTTTCTGTTTTTTTTGAATTATTTTTTCTTCATCGGGAAGCTTTCTTTACTTTCTTTTCCGTTCTTCATTCCGGAAATTTCAGCAACTAAACTATCGGAAGTTATTTTTCTATACGTGATTTTTTGAGGAAAATCATGCTTTGGATTCTCAAAAACCAATTCGTCTTCGGTGATGCTGGTAGCTTTAAAAGAAACCATTTTGCCATCATTTTGATTTGAAACTTTGGTATTGTAGAACAAGCTGTCCTTAACTTGAGTGATTTCAATTTTTTCGGAAAACATGGTGTCAATCTCAACCGTGAAATGTGTAGCTCCACTTAAAGTACTATCGTTTTTAGAACTCCAGATTTCAGTTAAGTTTCCTTCTTTATTCCAATTTCTCCATTCGCCAACTAGCCAGTTTGCTTTTTGCAATTCGCTATAGGCTTTGGTTTCGATCTCCTGCGGCTCTCCGTACTGTGCGGAACTTTCATTTCTCTCTTTACACGAAACAACTGCAATTGCAGCTAAAAGGATAGTAATTTTTTTCATTTATTTTTAGGGTTATTTAACGGGTTAAAGGTATATAAAACGTTAATTAATTTGCAAAAAAATATGATGGGTTTTTCAAAGGTTTTTTCAACCGATTTTTTTCGTAATTTTGCACATCCAAAATAGGAGGAAAATACTATGTTAGAAAGATTGCAATATGTGAAACAGCGTTTCGATGAAGTATCGGATTTGATTATCCAGCCGGATGTGATTGCCGATCAGAAGCGTTATGTTCAGTTGAATAAGGAATATAAAGATTTGAAAGCTTTGGTGGATAAACGTGAGGAATACATCAATCTTGACGGTAATATCAAAGAAGCGAAAGAAATTATTTCTGACGGTTCCGATGCTGAAATGGTGGAAATGGCCAAGATGCAGTTAGACGAAGCTCAGGAACGTTTGCCGCAATTGGAAGAAGAAATCAAATTTTTATTGATTCCTAAAGATCCGGAAGATGCGAAAAACGTAATGGTAGAAATTCGTGCCGGAACTGGTGGAGACGAAGCATCCTTATTTGCAGGAGATTTGTACCGTATGTACACTAAATATTGTGAAAACAAAGGTTGGAGAACTTCGGTTATGGATATGAACGAAGGAACTGCCGGAGGTTTCAAAGAGGTGATTTTCGAAGTAACCGGAGAAGATGTTTACGGAACTTTAAAATTCGAAGCGGGTGTTCACCGTGTACAGCGAGTACCAAAAACTGAAACGCAAGGTCGTGTTCACACCTCTGCAGCAACAGTAATGGTTTTGCCGGAAGCGGAAGAGTTTGACGTACAAATTGATATGAACGATGTTCGTATCGACTTGTTCTGTTCGTCAGGTCCTGGTGGTCAATCGGTAAATACTACAAAATCTGCGGTTCGTATGACGCATATTCCAACAGGTTTGGTAGCACAATGTCAGGATGAGAAATCGCAGCATAAGAATAAAGACAAAGCCTTACAGGTATTACGTTCTCGTTTGTACGAAATGGAATTGGCGAAGAAACAGGAGGAAGATGCTAAAAAGCGTAATTCTCAGGTAAGTTCAGGAGACCGCTCGGCAAAAATCCGTACGTACAATTTCCCGCAAGGTCGTGTAACCGATCACCGTATTGGGATGGACGTTTTTGATATGGACGGCGTAATGGCTGGAAACATTCAAAAATTCATCGACGAATTGCAGTTGGTAGCCAATACCGAAAAATTGAAAGAAAGCGAAGTATTCTAATACTAAAAAAGCGAGGTAAAAACCTCGCTTTTTTTATACCGAATAATTATTCTTTGGCGGCTGCGTTTTCTGCTGACTTGGCGGAGATTCGGTTAAGTTTGTACATGGTAGAGAATTTAATTTTTAAACCGGCAATTTTTCGGTTGTCTTCGGCAGATAAACCATTTTTTTCTACTGTATTTTTGTGGGCATCAAGGGCTTCATATAATAATTTGATTTCGTCCCAATCTTCTCGGGAATAAGCATCTTTATTGTTATCGACAGTAGTTACGAAATTATCATACACTTTTAATGCATTGTCTTTATTCACCCAACCGAAATTCATATCATCTCCAATTTCTACATCACCAAATAACGATTTACGTAGTGTTTGCTTCGGATTTTCTGCAGCTTGAGCTTTTTCAACTGTCATTTTAAAGGCTTCAAACTTGTCGGTTGTGGTGTTTATTTTTCCTTCAAATTCTGTTTTATCACTTGTTTCAATTGCTGCTTTTTCGGCTTCTTCTTTTTTATAAAGCGTTGTGGCTTCAATTTCTTCCCAGTTTAATGCTGCTTCTTTGGCGTCAGTCCCTGTAATGGAATCTACATAAGTCGCATAATTGTTTACATTGGTTTCTGCAATTTCTTTCTTTTCGTCTTTACAAGATGTTGTTGTAATAGCCAATGCAGCTACTGCAACGAAATAAAATACTGTTTTCATAGCGATTAAATTTATGATTACTAATAGATTTGTTGCAACTCAAAAACGGTTAGGTTTTAATGAGTTAGGGCTATTTTTGTTGTTGGTTTGAGTACTATTTTCTACAGCTCTTTTCCTTTAATGACTCTCAGTAATACCGCAATAACGGCAATCAATAAAAGTAGGTGAATTAAATTTCCAGCGCTGTAAACAAAAAATCCTAGGGCCCATAATATTACCAATACCACAGCGGCCGTATAAAGTAAGTTTTGCATGATTTTGAAATTAATTATACAATGTCTGATGATTACATTACAAAGTTGCAACACATTACCGGCATTCATGTTATAACATATTTTTGAATTGTTACAGAATTTCCACGATTGGTTTGTTGTGTAAATAAAAAGTCCCGCAAAAGCAGGACTTTGAGATAGATTTTTATATGTTTTAAAGATCTGTTGGCAAATAGAAAGTGAAAACCGAGCCAACATTGGGTTCACCTTTCGCAAAAATAAAACCTTTATGATTGTCGATAATTTTTTTACAGATGGCTAAACCGATACCTGTTCCGTCGTATTCGTTTTTGTTGTGTAAACGGTTGAAAAGTACAAAGATTTTTTCGGCATATTCTTGTTCAAAACCGATGCCGTTGTCTGAAATCGTGAATTTGAAGTAATTATCATTAGTGTCTTTCGGAATCTGTTCTTCAGAAGAAGCCTTAACTTTTGCTACAGAAATGAAAATTTGCGGCGGAATATTTTCCTTCGAATACTTAATCGAATTCCCGATAATATTGGTAAACAATTGTTGAATCTGAAACGGTATAACATTCAATATCGGCAAATGATCGCTGATGATTACGGCTTTCTTTTCGTCAATTTTAGAAGATAATTCTTGTTTGGCGTTTTCCAGTAAAGAGTTTAAATCGGTGGTTTCTAAATCTTTTTCGGCTTTGTTGGATCTTGAAAACTGTAGCAAATCATCAATCAAACTTCGCATGCGGTCGGAAGAAACAATAATGCGTTCCAGATATTCTTTCCCGTTATCCGAAAGATTTGTTTTTTCCTTATCATTTAAACGTGAAATAAAAGTCTGAATTTTTCGAAGCGGTTCCTGCAAATCGTGACTCGCCACATAGTTGAAAGCCATTAGTTCTTTGTTGCTGCGCTCCAGTTCCAGATTGCGTTCTTCAAGATTTTTGGTGATGTCGTATTCTTCCGTAATGTCGCTGGTGGTTCCGATGAGAACATTATTTCCAGATTCTGTAGTCACTAGTTTTCCGATAGATTTAAAATGACGGATTTCACCGGTTTTAGAGACAATTCGATAGTTAAATGGAGGTAAATCATTACTTTCCTGCATTAAATCAATGGCTTTATGCACGTGTTTGGCATCTTCTGGATGAATGAACTGAAGAAAATTATCTAACGTCGGTTCAAAACTTCCTGGTTCACAGCCCAAAAGCCTATAAAAATTATCCGAAAAACGATACGTGTTTTTTTCAATGTTCCATTCCCAACGACCAAAATCGCCCACACTTTCGGCAATATCTCCCGATTCATTAGCAATGGATAATTGGTTGTTGGTTTGCTGTAGTTCCGTTAAATCCCGATTGATACGCACAAAAGCTAAAACCGTTAAAATCAAACCGATTAGAATAACAATATATATGAAAATCGGCGTAATGGAAAAGTTGTTTTTATAGTTTTCCTGACGGATAGACAACAGCTTGGTTTCCAAATCACTCATGTCTGCAATACACTGACGGATGCTGTCCATGGTAGCTTTGCCTCGATGTAAATTCGCCTGAATCTCCGCATATCGGTTCTCTTTAGACAATTGCAATGATTTTTCCATCAGATTTAACCGATTATCAATCAGTTTCTCTAAAAGTTGCAGATTGTCGTTGGGCAATTGTTTGTTATTGGTAAGATGTTCCAAAACGGTAAAAGATGTTCCGATGCGCAATTTGGCAAACGTATACGGCTCCAAAAAAGTAGAATCTTTGGTAATGATATAACCGCGTTGACCCGTTTCGGCATCTTTAATCTGCGACATCAGTTTTTCAAGCTGAAGCGTCATTTCGTAGGCGCGCGAAACTTCATCGGAAGAATCGGATAACTCGCTCAAATGCTTATAAGTAATTCCGGAAATGAAGAAAATAACCGCAATCGAAATGACAAATACGATTTTTAGAAAAAGAGGTGTTTTTATGAATTCGGTGAGCTTCATGGCTGGCTTATAAACGTAAAAGGAAATTGTCTTTGTTCAGTCCGGAAGTATGGTATTGCCAATTGACCGTTACCACTTCAGACAGTACTTTTTTCAGCGTGTTGAAATCGTTGGGTTTTTTGATGTAGATGTTGGCGCCAGAAACAAAAGTTTCTTCAATATCTTCTTCAGACGATGAGGTCGAATAAATCGCAATGGCAATGTCATTAAAGCGCTCGTTCTGTTTGATTTCATGCAAACATTCGATTCCGTTTTTCTTCGGCATATTTAAATCGAGAAAAAGAACGTTGGGTAAAATCGCATCCGAATCGTTTAAATAATTCATCAGTTCCACGCCATCTTTAAACGTATCGACTTTGGTGTTGATTTTCAGTTCACTAAAAGCGTCGGTAAAGAACAAACGGTCGTCCTGATCGTCATCTGCTAAAATGATATAAATGTATTCTTTGTTCATTTTTGATTATTTGTTGTTGGCAATTTCTCTTCGTTTGGCAATAATGCGCTGAAAAGCCGAAGGCGTGATTCCCGTTGTATTTTTAAACTGCGTACTCAAATGCGCAACACTTGAATAATTGAGCTGATAAGCGATTTCCGTCAGCGTTAGTTTGTTGTTCACAATCAATTGTTTGGCGTATTCGATTTTCTGCATGATGATGAAATTTTCAATCGAAGTATACGTTACTTCCGAAAACAAATTCGACAGATAGCCATAGCTGTGATCCAGTTTTTCAGACAAATAAACCGAACTTTTTACACTCGGCGCATTTTCCTGAAAGACCATTTCGATGATAGCATCTTTAATTTTTTGCACCAAAATACTTTTCTGATTTTCAATCACTTCAACGCCGTAATTGTTTAGAAGTTCTGTGATTTCTTCTAGTTTTTCGGATGAAATGTGTTCCAGAAATTCCACTTCGCCAAAACTGATGATGTTGAATTTAACGTCGAATTCCTGTAGTTTTTCTTCTAGAAATTTTTTGGTTAACGTATTGAAATCGAATTTTAAAAAGGCTTTCATAAATCAAATTAGTCTTGAAAATGGTGTAAAATTAGCATCGCTACTAAATTAATACACTCTTAAACGCTCAAGTTACATAAAAAAAAGAGAATGTTATATAATTTTGAGATTTCCCGTTTAACCTTTGTAACTTTGCCGCACAAAACACAACTATGACTACTTTACAATTAATTGAACAAATTCAGACTAAAAAATCGTTTTTATGTATTGGTTTGGATGTTGATTTGACGAAAATCCCACAGCATTTACTACAAACTGAAGATCCAATTTTCGAATTCAATAAAGCCATTATTGATGCCACGCACGATTTATGTGTTTCCTATAAACCAAACACCGCTTTTTATGAAGCTTACGGTTTGAAAGGCTGGATGTCACTACAAAAAACTATCAATTACATCAATGAAAAATATCCTGAAATTTTTACTATAGCTGACGCAAAACGTGGTGATATCGGCAACACTTCTTCGATGTATGCGAAAGCTTTTTTTGAAGATTTGAATTTCGATTCGGTTACCGTTGCGCCTTATATGGGTAAAGATTCTGTAGAACCGTTTTTGGCTTTTGAAAACAAGCACACGATAATGTTAGCCTTAACTTCCAACGAAGGAGCTTTCGATTTTCAGACTAAAAATGTGGAAGGAAGAGAATTGTACAAAACTGTTATCGAAACCTCAAAAAGCTGGAAAAATTCTGAAAATTTAATGTATGTAGTCGGTGCAACCAAAGCCGAATATTTTACGGAAATCCGAAAAATTGTTCCGGATAGTTTTCTGTTAGTTCCCGGCGTTGGCGCGCAAGGCGGAAGTTTGTCCGAAGTTTGTAAATACGGAATGAGTTCAAATGTTGGTTTGTTGATTAATTCATCTCGAGGAATCATTTACGCTTCCAATGGAACTGATTTTGCTGAAAAAGCTAGAATTGAAGCTTTGAAACTGCAACAGGAAATGGAAGTAATTCTTTCCAATCAATAATTATTTTAGAAAAGTGGCCTTTATTTTAACCGACCAATTAGGAACCCAACACAGTTTTGATACGACGCCAAAGCGAATTGTATCGTTAGTGCCTTCTCAAACCGAATTGTTATACGATTTAGGCTTGGAAGATTCCATTGTTGGAATTACCAAATTCTGCGTGCATCCGTTCCATTTTAAAGCAACGAAAACCATTGTTGGCGGAACCAAGCAGGTTAAAATCGATAAAATTAAAGCGCTTCAGCCGGATATTATCATTGCTAATAAAGAAGAAAATACGCTTGAAATCGTCGAATCTCTGAAAGATATTTGTCCGGTTTGGGTTACCAATATCATTACGATTGAAGACAATATCCAAATGATTGAAGATTTTGGACAGCTTTTTAATAAGCGGACGAGCGCTCAAAAATGGATTGATAAAACCCGATTTGCCTTAACGGATTTTCAAGAATTCATCAAAGATAAAGAAACCAAGAAAGTGGCTTATTTCATATGGGCAAATCCATATATGGTGGTTGGTGGCGATAATTTCATCAATGAATTATTGAAACTGAATAAGTTTGAAAACATCTACGACAATCATCCGAAATACGAAGGGCGTTATCCCGAAATCGTAATTCAGAAAATGCGCATTCAGGGTGATCCGGATATCGTTTTTCTATCCTCCGAACCTTTTCCGTTTAAAGACGAACACGCTTTCGAATTAGGCCGACACACACATCATGCGACAACAGTTTTTGTAGACGGAGAAATGTTTTCCTGGTACGGAAGCAGGCTGGTAAAGGCCTTTGAGTATTTCAAGCAACTTAGAGAAAGATTGCCCGACAGATAAAGCATAAAAAAAACCACGCCTTATACAAAGCGTGGCATTTTTTTAACTAACCCTAACCAAATGAGAAACTATTTATTGATACAAATTTCCGATAAATTTTTCAGACATAATGTTAAGGAATTGTTATATGTATCTTATTGAAAACTAAAAAGTTAGTTTACTTCGTGTCTTGCAGCGAAAACACACGCTTTAAAAGGTCAGAAGTTCTGGAAGCCAAATTGTTTCGGATATCTTTTTCTTCCACTGCAATCATTTTGAAAACACCTTCCATCGCTTTATTGGTTGTATAATCGGTTAAATCAGGATTTACTTTTTTAACCAAAGGAATACTGTTGTATTTAGTGATGATTTGCGTCCATACTTTATCCGCACCAACTTTTGCATACGAATTTTTAATCACCGGATTAAATTTAGCATACAAAGCAGTCGAGGTTGAATTCTGAAGATAGGTTGTTGCCGAACGATCATCACCCATCAAAATATTTTTCGCGTCATTGAAGCTCATGCCTTTCACAGCATCTACGAAAATTGGAGTAGCTTCTTTTACGGCGTCTTCTGCAGCGCGGTTCATTACTTTTAAACCTTCATCGGCTAATTTACTCATACCGATATCGCGTAAGGTTTTGTCAACTTTTTTAAGTTCTTCCGGAAGGAGAATTTTCACCATTTCATTTTTGTAAAATCCATCAACATTAGTCAGTTTTACAACTTGTTTGTCAATACCGTTGTTCAAGGCTTCTTTAAGTCCCGATGCAATTTCAGTTTGGGATAAAACACTAGTTTGCGGTAATTGCTGCATTACCAGTTGCATTTCTGCACATCCCAATAATGGAAAAAAAGCGAATAGTATAAAAATCTTCTTCATATATAAATTATTTGTTTTTCAAAGATAGGCAAACATAATGCCAAAATTATTCAAATAGGTTTTAGTTATTGAAAAATAAAAACAATCAATTTGATTTATAATATTTACCTTTCCGGATTGCGTAAATTTGGGTAACTTTAAGGAATGTAACGAATTGATAAATAACACAATACTAACTATTATATCTAAAATCAAAGGATTATGGAAAACAACACATCAGGCGGAAAATGCCCTTTTTCTGGAGCTTCAAGTAACAAAAGTGTAGCCGGCAGCGGAACCCGAAACCAAGATTGGTGGCCCAACCAGTTAAAATTAAATGTTTTAAGGCAGAATTCTTCTTTATCTAATCCGATGGGTGAGAAATTCAATTATGTTGAAGCATTTAAAACTCTTGATTTACAGGCAGTAAAGAAAGATTTAACTGCGTTAATGACAGATTCTCAAGAGTGGTGGCCGGCCGATTTCGGACATTACGGTCCTTTTTTCATCCGAATGGCTTGGCACAGCGCCGGAACCTATAGAACCGGAGATGGTCGCGGAGGAGCCGGAGCCGGACAGTTGCGTTTCGCTCCGTTGAACAGTTGGCCTGATAATGCGAATTTGGATAAGGCTCGTCGTTTGTTATGGCCGATAAAACAAAAATACGGACAAAAAATTTCCTGGGCAGATTTGATGATTTTAACCGGAAATGTGGCTTTAGAATCGATGGGTTTCAAAACATTCGGGTTTGCGGGTGGTCGTGAAGACGTTTGGGAACCGGAAGAAGATGTGTATTGGGGTGCAGAATCCACTTGGCTGGATGATAAACGTTATTCCGGAGACCGCGATTTGGAAAATCCTTTGGCAGCCGTACAAATGGGATTGATTTACGTGAATCCGGAAGGTCCAAACGGTAATCCAGATCCAATAGCGGCTGCAAGAGATATCCGCGAAACTTTTGCCCGTATGGCGATGAACGACGAAGAAACCGTAGCGTTAATTGCCGGCGGACATACTTTCGGAAAAACCCACGGTGCTGGCGATACTGCTTTGGTAGGAAAAGAACCCGAAGCTGCTGATATTGAACTCCAAGGATTGGGATGGATTAGTTCATTCGGTTCCGGAAAAGGTGCTGATGCAATCACCGGAGGCCCTGAAGTAATCTGGACGCAAAAACCAACACAGTGGACGAATTTATTCTTTGAAAATCTTTTTGGATACGAATGGGAATTAACCAAAAGCCCTGCTGGAGCCAAACAATGGACTGCTAAAAACGGAGCCGGAGCTGCAACTTTTCCCGATGCTTACGATTCATCGAAAAAACATGCGCCAACGATGTTAACTACGGATTTGTCATTGCGCTTCGACCCAATCTACGAGAAAATTTCAAGACGATTTTTAGAAAATCCCGATCAATTTGCGGATGCTTTTGCCAGAGCATGGTTTAAATTGACGCATAGAGATATGGGGCCGCTTTCAAGATATTTAGGAAGTGAAGTTCCGAAGGAAGTATTGATTTGGCAAGATGAAATTCCGGCTGTAAATCATGAATTGGTAAATGATTCGGATGTGGTCGCATTAAAAGCTAAAATTCAACAATCTGGATTATCTGTTGGAGAATTGGTTTCAACGGCTTGGGCTTCGGCATCTACATTCAGAGGTTCCGACAAACGCGGTGGAGCTAACGGAGCACGTATTCGCTTGGCGCCACAAAAATTCTGGTCAGTAAATAATCCAACGCAACTTTCAAAAGTATTGGATAAATTAGAAACTATTCAACAGGAGTTCAATGCTCAAAGCGGAAACAAAAAAATATCATTAGCCGATTTAATCGTTTTGGCGGGAAATGTTGGTGTGGAACAAGCTGCTAAAAATGCGGGAAGTAATGTGAATGTTGCTTTTTCGCCTGGAAGAATGGATGCTTCGCAAGAACAAACTGATGTCGACTCCTTCGCAGTTTTAGAACCTTTTGCTGATGGTTTTAGGAATTATTTAAGAGCAAAATCCAACATTCCAACCGAAGCTTTGTTGGTGGATAAAGCGCAACTTTTGACGCTAACAGCTCCTGAAATGACTGTGTTGTTAGGAGGACTGCGCATGTTGAATACCAACGCTGACGGTTCAAAACACGGAGTATTTACGAACCAGCAAGATACTTTGTCAAATGATTTCTTCGTGCATTTGCTTGATATGAATACAACTTGGAAAGCAACTGATGAACACAGAGAAGTTTTTGAAGGCAGAAACCGGGACAACAACAGTTTAACCTGGACAGCAACACGAGCGGATTTGATTTTCGGTTCGAACTCAGAATTAAGAGCGATTGCTGAAGTTTACGCTAGTTCCGATGCCAAAGATAAGTTTGTAGCAGATTTCGTTTCGGCCTGGACTAAAGTGATGAACTTAGATCGTTTCGATTTGTAAAATACAATAAAATACAGTTTTGAAAAGCTTCCAATTCGGGAGCTTTTTTTGTGTTTGATATATTTTCATAAAAGGCAAGAAATCATTACCTTGCAGCCTCAAAATTTAGTACCCAAAATGGAACAACAACAACCTTATCAACCTAAGAATAAAGTTAGAATTGTAACTGCCGCTTCGTTATTTGATGGACACGATGCCGCTATCAACATCATGCGTCGAATCATTCAGGCGACCGGTGTTGAGGTAATTCACTTAGGACATGACAGAAGTGTGGAAGAAGTAGTGAATACTGCTATTCAGGAAGATGCTAATGCAATTGCAATGACTTCATATCAAGGAGGTCACAACGAATATTTCAAATATATGTACGACTTGCTGAAGGAAAAAGGAGCAGGTCATATCAAAATCTTCGGTGGTGGAGGTGGAGTAATTTTACCTTCTGAAATTTCCGAATTGCACGAATACGGTATCGAACGAATTTATTCTCCGGATGACGGTCGTGAGTTAGGTTTGCAAGGCATGATTAACGATTTGGTTATGCGTGCCGATTATCCTGTTGGAGATAAATTAAATGGTGAAGTAAATCATTTAGAAGATAAAAATCCAACGGCAATTGCTCGCGTGATTTCTTCGGCAGAAAACTTTCCTGATGTTGCAAAATCGGCTTTAGAGAAAATTGCTAAAATTAATCAAGACAGTAAAACTCCGGTTCTTGGAATTACGGGAACAGGTGGAGCTGGTAAATCTTCTTTAGTAGATGAATTGGTTCGTCGTTTCTTAATCGATTTTCCTGAAAAAACGATCGGATTAATTTCTGTCGATCCTTCAAAACGTAAAACGGGAGGAGCTTTGTTAGGAGATAGAATCCGTATGAATGCGATTAATAATCCTCGTGTTTATATGCGTTCATTGGCGACTCGTCAGTCGAATTTAGCGTTGTCAAAATACGTTCAGGAAGCGATTGAAGTACTGAAAGCAGCAAAATATGATTTAATTGTCTTGGAAACTTCAGGTATCGGACAATCGGATACGGAAATTTTAGAGCATTCGGATGTTTCTTTATACGTAATGACTCCTGAATTTGGAGCTGCGACTCAGTTAGAGAAAATCGACATGTTAGACTTCGCGGATTTGGTAGCCTTAAATAAATTCGACAAACGAGGTGCTTTGGATGCTATTCGCGATGTAAAAAAACAATACCAGCGTAACCATCATTTGTGGGATGTTGATCCGGAAAAAATGCCGGTTTTCGGAACGATTGCTTCACAGTTTAACGATCCTGGGATGAATACGCTTTACAAATCCATCATGGATAAAATTGTAGAGAAAACGGGAATCGATTTGCATTCGAACTTCCAGATTACACGTGAGATGAGCGAGAAAATCTTCGTGATTCCGCCACACAGAACGCGTTATTTATCTGAAATCTCAGAAAACAACAGAAAATACGACGAGACGGCACTATCACAAGTAGACGTAGCTCAGAAATTATACGGAATCTTCAAAACCATGGAAACGGTTTCAGGAAGAGTGCCGCAAATTGACAAATCAGGAATTGTAGAAGATTCATTGAATCATTCGCCTGAGAAAAAAGAATTCTTGTCTTTATTGTTGAAAGAATTCGACCGTGTAAAAATGAACCTTGATCCTTACAACTGGGAAATCATTTTGAACTGGGACGAAAAAGTAAACAAATACAAAAATCCGGTGTACAGTTTCATGGTGCGTGACAAGGAAATCAAAATCCAAACGCATACTGAATCGTTATCGCACACGCAAATCCCTAAAGTAGCCTTGCCAAAATATGAAGCTTGGGGTGATATCCTAAAATGGAACTTACAGGAAAACGTACCGGGAGAATTCCCGTTCGCATCAGGATTGTATCCATTCAAACGTGAAGGGGAAGATCCAACGCGGATGTTTGCGGGTGAAGGTGGTCCGGAAAGAACTAACCGTCGTTTTCACTACGTTTCTTTGGGAATGCCAGCGAAGCGTTTATCGACAGCTTTCGACTCAGTTACTTTATACGGAAATGACCCAGATCACAGACCAGATATCTACGGAAAAATTGGTAACGCTGGAGTTTCCATCTGTTGTTTGGACGATGCTAAAAAATTATATTCCGGTTTCGATTTGAGCCACCCGGCTACTTCGGTTTCCATGACTATTAATGGTCCGGCTCCGATGTTGCTTGGATTCTTTATGAATGCGGCTATCGATCAGAATTGTGAAAAATACATCAAAGAGAATGGTTTAGAGGATGAAGTTGAAGCAAAAATCAATGCAATCTACATGGCTAAAGGAACCGAAAGACCTCGTTACAACGGTGATTTACCACAAGGAAACGACGGTTTAGGGTTGATGCTTTTAGGAGTAACCGGAGATCAGGTTTTACCGGCTGATGTGTATGCAGATATTAAAGTAAAAACATTAGCTCAGGTTCGTGGAACGGTTCAGGCGGATATTTTAAAAGAAGATCAGGCGCAAAACACTTGTATTTTCTCAACGGAATTTGCACTTCGTTTGATGGGTGACGTTCAGGAATATTTCATCCAAAAGAATGTGCGTAACTTCTATTCGGTTTCGATTTCAGGTTATCACATTGCAGAAGCTGGAGCCAATCCAATCACGCAGTTGGCGTTTACTTTGGCAAATGGTTTCACTTACGTGGAATACTATTTAAGCCGTGGAATGAACATCAACGATTTTGGTCCGAACTTATCGTTTTTCTTCTCGAACGGTATCGATCCGGAATACGCGGTAATTGGTCGTGTAGCGCGTAAGATTTGGGCAAAAGCCTTGAAGAACAAATACGGAGCGAACGAAAGAGCGCAGATGTTGAAATACCACATTCAAACTTCAGGACGTTCGTTACACGCACAGGAAATCGACTTTAATGACATCCGTACGACTTTACAAGCATTATATGCGATTTACGACAACTGTAACTCGTTGCATACCAATGCTTATGACGAAGCGATTACGACTCCAACGGAAGAATCAGTACGTCGTGCGATGGCAATTCAGCTAATCATCAATAAAGAATTAGGATTGGCGAAAAACGAAAACCCGATTCAAGGCTCGTTCATCATCGAAGAATTAACGGATTTAGTAGAAGAAGCAGTTTTAGCAGAATTCGACCGAATCACGGAAAGAGGAGGAGTACTTGGAGCAATGGAAACCATGTACCAGCGTTCTAAAATTCAGGAAGAATCATTGTATTATGAAACGTTGAAACATACCGGAGAATTTCCAATCATCGGAGTAAATACGTTCTTGAGTTCAAAAGGTTCGCCAACAGTAGTTCCTGCTGAGGTTATCCGTGCGACTGAAGAAGAAAAACAATTCCAGATTGCAACGCTAGAAAGCTTGCATACAGCTCAGGCTGATAAAGTAAAAGAGCAATTGGAGATTATTCAGGATGCAGCGATTCAGAATCAGAATATTTTTGAGAAATTGATGGATGCTACTAAATATTGTTCGCTAGGACAAATTACTTCAGCTTTATTTGAAGTGGGTGGTCAGTACCGAAGAAATATGTAATCACATACAGATATATTTAAAGAAAAGGTCTCGAAATTGAGGCCTTTTTTTTTATGGTTGATTTTTTTTGGCACGACTATTGGTTATAGATAAATAACCAGAACAATAAATTAAGTAGGCCATGAAAAAAATTATACTTGTAGTTGCAATGATTAGCGGGATGTTGTTCATGCAAAGTTGTGTTAGAGAAGAAGTTGTAGTTGAAGATACTGTAGACTACGATACTATTAGTGAAGTATGGGAATATTCCAATGTGGATTTTCATTCCGGAAATAATTTCAGTGTTCTGATTGATTATCCGCATACGATTTACGCTTCCGATATGGTATTGATTTATCGCTTGGCTGGCGTAGGGGCTGGCGGTGATGAGTGGAAGTTATTGCCGGAAACGTATTACTTTGACGATGGAACATTAGATTTCGGTTATAAAAACGATTTCACCCAATACGATGCGAAAATTGACCTATACGGATATGATTTGCCAGGATTGTCAAGTGCTTATCGATTGGATCAGGTTTTCAGAATAGTGGTGATTCCGGCTTATTTTGGTAAAATGGCACAAGGAAAAACAGTTGATACTAGCAATTATAAGGAAGTGATAGCTTTCTACGGCATTGACGAAACTAAATTGAAAAAGATTTCCAAATAAGATTTGCTTTGAATATTTGATTAAGCCCCTTTTTTGAGGGGCTTTTTTATTTGTTTGATTATTTTTAAAATTTTCAACCCCTAAATTTTTAGGGGTATTGTGTTTTTGTTTTGAAAATTTTATATTTTTGCAGTGTAAAATTAGAGGGTATAAACCTAAAAACACAACTTTATGTCAACATTTCGTTTTAAGGCCTTAGAAAAAGCCACAGACAGAAAACCAGTAGTAGTAGAAGAATTGGACAGAAAATCAGCGATTTTCGGAAGCAATGTATTTGGAGACAAAGCGATGCGACAATTCTTAACTCCGGAAGCATACAAAGCGGTAAAGAGCGCTGTAGAATTCGGAACTAAAATCGATCGAAAACTGGCTGAGTACATCGCCATGGGAATGAAAGAATGGGCATTGTCAAAAGGTGTAACCCACTATACGCACTGGTTTCAACCTTTAACAGGAACTACAGCAGAGAAACACGATGCTTTCTTTGAAACTTCTTTTGATGGTAGCGACCCGGTAGAAAAATTCGGTGGAAGTCAATTAGTTCAGCAAGAACCGGATGCGTCATCTTTCCCGAACGGAGGAATCCGTAATACTTTCGAAGCTCGTGGTTATACGGCTTGGGATCCAACATCGCCGGCATTCATCTTCGGAACAACTTTATGTATTCCGACAGTTTTCATCTCTTATACTGGTGAAGCGTTAGATAATAAAACACCTTTGTTGAGAGCTTTAAACGCTATCGACAACGCTGCAACGGATGTAGCTAAATATTTTGACAAAAACGTAAAAAAAGTAACCCCAACTTTAGGATGGGAACAGGAATATTTCTTGGTGGATGCGGCTTTAGCGGCTTCAAGACCGGATATTTTAGCAACAGGTAGAACTTTATTAGGGCATACTTCGGCTAAAGGGCAGCAATTGGAAGATCATTACTTCGGTTCGATTCCAACTCGCGTATTACAATATATGAGAGATTTGGAAAACGAGTGTATGTTGTTGGGAATTCCGGTAAAAACGCGTCACAACGAGGTAGCGCCTAACCAATATGAGTTAGCACCAATCTTCGAAGAAACGAATTTAGCAGTTGACCACAACTCATTGTTGATGGATGTTATGCAGAAAGTAGCCGAGCGTCATCATTTCAAAGTATTATTCCATGAAAAACCATTTAAAGGAGTTAACGGTTCCGGAAAACACAATAACTGGTCATTAGCTACGGATACAGGAATCAACTTATTGAGTCCTAGTAAAACACCGATGAGCAACTTACAGTTCTTGACGTTCTTTATCAATACGATTAAAGCGGTTCACGACTACGAAGAATTGATGAGAGCTTCTATAGCTTCGGCAAGTAATGATCACCGTTTAGGAGCGAACGAAGCGCCACCGGCAATTATTTCCGTTTTCATCGGTCAGCAATTGACCAAAGTATTGGAAGAGTTAGAAGGTGTATCTAAAGGGAAATTATCTCCAGAAGAAAAAACCGATTTAAAATTAAACGTAGTAGGGAAATTACCAGACGTTTTCTTAGATAATACAGACCGTAACAGAACTTCACCGTTCGCGTTTACTGGAAATAAATTCGAGTTCAGAGCGGTTGGTTCTTCAGCTAACTGTGCTGGTTCAATGACCACTTTGAACTGTATCGTTGCAAATCAGTTGATTGAATTTAAAGCGGAAGTAGATGCTTTAATCGAGAAAAAAGATCTTAAGAAAGACGAAGCTATTTTCAACGTGTTGAGAGAGTATATCAAACAAACGAAGAAAATCCTTTTCGAAGGAGACGGATACAGCGATGCTTGGGAAAAAGAAGCTAAAAAACGCGGTTTGAGCAACCATAAAACAACTCCAAAAGCGTTGAAAGCTAAAGTTTCCAAAAAAGCTATCGAATTGTTCGAAAAGCTTGATGTAATGAATCACGTTGAGGTAGAAGCGCGTTACGAAATCGAATTGGAAGAATACGTGAAAAAAATCCAGATTGAAGGTCGTGTGTTAGGCGATATTGCTCGTAACCACGTTATTCCGACGGCGATTAAGTATCAGAATTTGTTAATCGAGAATGTAAAAGGTTTAAAAGAAATTTTCGGTAAGGATTTTGAAAAAGTAGCCAAAGAGCAAATCATCTTAATCAAAGAAATTTCGGAACATATCGAAGGAATCAACGCCAATGTTGAAGCGATGACCGAAGAGCGTAAAAAAGCCAACAACCTTACAAGTACAGAGAAAATGGCTGATGCGTACTGCGAAAAAGTGAAACCATATTTTGATATCATCAGAAGTCACTCCGATAAATTGGAACTTTTGGTTGATGATGAAATCTGGACTTTAACCAAATACAGAGAATTATTGTTTACAAAATAATCTGTTTGTTTATATTTTGAGAACCTCCTTCGGGAGGTTTTTTTGTTTTTCATCTGAAAATTTTAGCCGTTTGTAGAAAAAGGATAATTCTCTGAAAATTAAATGATTGTGATGTCAAATAAACATCTATCTTTGATACAGATTCAAACCACAGAATCAATTTCCAGATTAATTTTCCACAGTAACATTTCATATTTTCGATGCTTGTATCGTTGTCTTTTGGCAATATATATCGTATGCGATTCTTTGGGTTAAGAATGGTTAAACCTACAAGGGTAGTTTGTTTTACTCTTGTGCTCAGAAACAAACAAAACCCATTGAAGGAAAGTGAGGTTGGATTCCCGACCTCACTTTTTACAACATTTCATCTTTAAATTTTGGTTAGTTATAAAAAGCACTATTTTTTTGATAGTGCTTTTTTTATGCGAATTAGTCTGATAAATTCAATAAAAAACAACTATTTTCGTTTTTATATTTTAACAGATTATGATTGGTATGAAACGATTCGCCCTAGTTTCGATGATGTTCTTAATGAGTGTTGTAAACGCTCAGGAAAAATTTACTTTGCATTTTGAAAGCGGAAAACACGATTTGACAAAAAAGCAAACGGAAGTTTTCAATACTTGGTTATTCGCGAACAAAACCTCTAAAGTAGTTGCTATTAATGGTTATACCGATGAAGATGGTACCAATACATTCAACGATTCTTTGTCGCTTCGTCGTGTGAATTTTGTTCAAAATATCATTACAGCCCATAAACTGAAAATCAGAGAAGATTTTAAAACGAGAAGTTTCGGTGAAGAGCATAATCATTCAAAAATTAAAGCTGAAAACCGTAAAGTGGTCATCCATTACATTTTAGAAAAAGACTTGGTTAAAGAAGAAGAAATTTTAGGAATTAAACCTCAAGTGGTTTCTGATGATGCAATTGTTCCGATTGAAGAAGAAGATATGCATTTTCCCGAAGGTGCCACTTTAGAAGAAAAAATAAAACTGTCCAAACCCGGAACCCGAATTGTAATGAAAGACATTTTGTTTTATCAGAATACTTTCGCGGTCATGCCAACTTCCAAACGCGCCATTGATGAATTGTTGATGATTCTGGATAAAAACCCTAAAATGCGCATTGAAATTCAAGGTCATATTTGTTGCGTGAGAGAAGATAAGCGCAATTTGTCATTGGAAAGAGCCAAACAAGTCCGACGTATTTTAGAAGGCAATATGATTCCTGGAAAACGTATCAAAGTAAAAGGGTTTGGTGTTTCACACCCTAAATATCCAATTCCGGAAGCGAATGAAATTGAAGCGGCAGCCAACCGTCGTGTGGAAATCATGATTTTGAGTAAGTAGTTGTGGGAGTGGAAAGAGAAAAGTGAGAAGTGAGAAGGGAAAAGGAAAAAGGAAACTGCTCTTAATTAATTCAAAAAACTCATCACTTATAACTCATAACTTATAACTTATTTTTACCTTTGCGCCACAACAACACAAACATACTACATGAGTTCTGATAACAGTCAACGTTACAATCTTCGCGGAGTTTCGGCTTCCAAAGAAGATGTTCACAACGCTATTAAAAACATCGATAAAGGCTTATTTCCTAAGGCTTTCTGTAAAATTGTTCCCGATTATTTAACGAATGATGACGACTATTGTCTAATCATGCACGCGGATGGTGCCGGAACAAAATCTTCCTTAGCGTATATGTATTGGAAGGAAACGGGCGATATGTCCGTTTGGAAAGGTATTGCTCAGGACGCTTTAATCATGAATATCGACGATTTGTTATGTGTTGGTGCAACCGATAACATCATGTTGTCATCCACTATCGGAAGAAATAAAAACTTAATTCCAGGCGAAGTCATTTCAGCCATCATCAACGGAACGGAAGAGTTAATCGCAGAATTGAAAGATTTTGGTGTGACGATTAATTCAACTGGTGGAGAAACGGCCGATGTTGGCGATTTGGTGCGAACTATAATCGTTGATTCTACGGTTACCGCTCGAATGAAGCGTGAAAATGTAGTGGACAATGCCAATATTCAAGCAGGTGATGTGATTGTTGGATTAGCTTCTTACGGACAAGCCAATTACGAAAAAGGATACAACGGAGGAATGGGGAGTAACGGATTGACTTCAGCGCGTCACGACGTTTTTGCCAAATATTTAGCCGAAAAATACCCGGAAAGTTACGATGCTTCGGTTCCATCCGATTTGGTGTATTCCGGAAATGTAAAATTGACCGATAAAGTAGAAGGTTCGCCTATCGATGCTGGTAAATTAGTACTTTCTCCAACCAGAACTTACGCACCGATTATTAAAGCGATTTTAGACAAATATACTGCCGGATTAATTCACGGAATTGTACATTGCAGCGGTGGTGCACAAACCAAAGTGTTGCATTTTGTGGATGATGTTCATGTAATCAAAGATAATTTGTTTCCGGTTCCGCCTTTGTTTAAACTGATTCAGGAGCAATCTAAAACTGATTGGAAAGAAATGTATCAGGTATTCAACTGCGGACATCGTATGGAATTATATGTTCCTTCGGATTTGGCGGAAGACATCATCGAGATTTCAAAATCGTTTGGCGTTGATGCGCAAATTGTAGGTAGAGTAGAAGCTGCCGATTCTAAAAAACTGACCATTACATCCGAATACGGAGTGTTTGAATATTAATCTTAGACTATGTACAAACAATTCATCCGTCCTATATTGTTCTGTTTCGATCCGGAAGCAGTGCATTATTTTACCTTTTCTGCGGTTCGTTTCGCTAATAAAATTCCTGGTTTTTCATCGCTTTTTAAAAGTATGTATGAAGTGAATGACAAGCGTTTGGAGCGTGAAGTTTTCGGTTTAAAATTCAAAAATCCGGTTGGTTTGGCCGCGGGTTTTGATAAAGACGCGAAACTTTACAAAGAACTTTCAAATTTCGGCTTCGGTTTTATTGAAATCGGAACCTTAACGCCAAAAGGGCAGGAAGGCAATCCGAAACAACGTTTGTTTCGTTTGCGTGAAGATTCGGCTATCGTCAATCGTATGGGATTCAACAACGGCGGTGTCGATGAAGCAGTTAAACGTCTGAAAAAGAATAAAGGTGTTTTAATCGGTGGGAACATCGGTAAAAATAAAGTGACTCCAAACGAAGAAGCGGTTAAGGATTATGAAATCTGTTTCAATGCTTTGTTCGATTATGTAGATTATTTCGTAGTGAATGTAAGTTCACCGAATACGCCTAATTTAAGAGCTTTGCAAGATAAAGAACCATTGACCCAATTGTTGCAAACGCTTCAAAATCTTAATACTACCAAATCGAATCCGAAGCCAATTCTTTTAAAAATTGCTCCCGATTTAACCGATGAACAACTTTTGGACATCATTGACATTGTGAAAGAAACCAAAATTGCGGGTGTAATTGCAACCAACACCACGATTTCAAGAGAAGGCTTGCAATCCATCAACCGAATTGAAGCTGGCGGATTATCCGGAAAACCGTTAACCAAACGTTCTACGGAAGTAATTCGTTTCCTTTCTGAAAAAAGCAACAAAGCTTTCCCGATTATCGGAGTAGGCGGAATTCATACGGCAGAAGATGCAATTGAAAAATTGGATGCCGGAGCTAGCTTAGTACAATTGTATACGGGTTTTATCTACGAGGGTCCTGCCTTAATCAAAGCCATCAACAAAAAGATTTTAGAAAAAGCATAAATAGTCATACATTTGGCTTCAATGAAAACCGAAACCGTAAAAATTATCGAATGTCCGCGCGATGCGATGCAGGGAATTAAAGACTTTATTCCGACTGAGAAGAAAGTGCAATACATTCAATCGTTGTTGCGTGTAGGTTTTGATACCATTGACTTCGGAAGTTTTGTTTCGGCGAAAGCCATTCCGCAAATGCAGGATACGGCTGAAGTTTTGGCAAAGCTGGATTTGTCTAAAACACAAAGCAAATTGTTGGCGATTATTGCCAATACGCAAGGAGCTGAAAATGCTTCTGTTCATCCTGAAATTCAATATTTGGGTTTTCCATTTTCAATTTCGGAAAACTTTCAGATGCGAAACACCCACAAAACCATTGCGGAATCACTAGTAACGCTGGATGAAATTCTAAATATCGCTGACAAATCCAATAAAGAAGTAGTTACTTATATTTCTATGGGTTTTGGAAATCCGTACGGCGATCCTTGGAATGTGGAAATAGTAGGCGAATGGACGGAAAAATTAGCGAATATGGGCGTGAAAATCCTTTCGCTTTCAGATACTATTGGAAGTTCAACACCTGAAGTTATTGACTATTTGTTTTCCAATCTGATTCCGAAATATCCTCAAGTTGAATTTGGTGCTCACCTTCATACCACACCAGATAAATGGTTTGAAAAAGTAGATGCTGCTTATAAAGCCGGATGTCGTCGTTTTGATGGAGCAATCCAAGGTTTTGGTGGCTGTCCAATGGCCAAAGACGACTTAACAGGTAACATGCCAACCGAGAAAATGTTGTCATACTTCACAGCCAACAAAGTTGATGCAAATTTGAGCGCCATGAGCTTTGAAAGTGCTTATAATGAAGCGCTTAAAATCTTCACCGTTTATCATTAACAATTGTTAAAAATTATTTAAAAATAATCTAAATAAAACTTGTGTTGTTTAGAATGAGTCTATATATTTGCACTCGAAAATTATTTTAACTCAATCTAAATAAAACATAAGATGAAATTCAAAAATCTTCTTTTAGCTTCAATTCCAGCTGTTGCTTTGTTTACAGTTTCTTGTTCTGATAACGACGATACTCAAGAGCAAACATTTGACTACACTGTTCCTGCAACCTATACTTTCGAAAGAGAAGGAGCAACTACAGTTGATCACGGTGGTCAGACTAACAGAATTTTAATGTTAGACGAAATGGGAGCTTACATTAAGAATCAGGCTACTGCAAATGCGGTTATCGATGCTACTAAAATGTCAAATATGTTTGTAAATACCAATAATGAATTTACAAATTCGGCTTTAAATGCAGCTACAGATAAGCAGCTTAAAAATAAAACTGCTGCTTCAAGAGATTATTTCGTGAATTTCTTAGGTGGTGGTTCGACAGTGGAACAAGCTGATGTTCGTGCATTTTTTGAAGCTCAGTTTGCTGATGCAAATGCTGCTAGTACAGGTGCTGAAGCTGCTGAAGATGTTGCCGGATACTACATGGACGGAACTTCAAAAAGATTATTTGCTGCTAACGGATTAGAGCCTCAGCAAGTACTTTTAAAAGGTATGATGGGGGCTTGTTTTATGGATCAAATTTCTAACAACTACTTAAGTGTTACTGTTTTAGATGAAGGGTCTAACCGTGATAATAATACAAACAAAGTATTAGAGTCAGGTAAAAACTACACAAAAATGGAGCACTTGTGGGATGAGGCTTATGGTTATATTTATGGAGCTGATAACCCAACTGCTAGTCCAAACCCAGTATATAAATTTTGGAGTAGCTATATCAACCAAGTTGATGGAGATTCAGATTTCGGAACTTTAAGAGAAGATATCGAATTGGCTTTCAGAAAAGGTAGAGCAGCTATCGTGGCTAATGACTACGCAACTCGTGATGCACAAATTGACATTATCAATAAAAAATTAGCGACTGTTTCTGCAGTTAGAGCAATCTATTATTTAAAAGACGGTAAGGCAAAATTAACTACAGATGGTGGTAAAAAAGCATTCCACGCTTTGTCTGAAGGGTACGGATTTATCATGAGCTTACGTTATTCTAAAAACCCAGCGACTGATGCACCTTATTTGTCAAAAACTGAAGTAGATGCTATTCTTGACGAATTAATGGGTGGTACAAATGCTACTGGTTTATATGATATCGATCATTTAAATGATGTAATCGATGGTTTGGCAGAAGATATTGCTGCTAAATTTGATTTCACTGTAGCACAAGCTGCAAACTAACTAACAAACTAAAAAACAAAAGCAGAAGATTTTACTCTTCTGCTTTTTTGTACCTTTGCAAAAATTTTCAAAAATGAAAAAAGTACTTCTTCTATTAAGTTTTGTAGCCTTTTTAGGGGCTTGTTCTTCAAGTGATAGTAGTTCTGACAGTTCTGGGGATGGTTTCAACAGAACCGCAATGTTGACGAATTGGGCTGATAATATCATTATTCCGTCTTTCGAAAACTATCAAACGAAAGTGACAACACTTCAAACTGCGGTTACTGCTTTTAATGCAGCGCCGTCAACTACAGAATTAGAAACAGTTAGAACGGCTTGGTTAGAAGCGTATAAAGCGTTTCAGCATGCTTCCATTTTTGAAATCGGTAAAGCAGAAGAATTAGCTTTAGTTAGTTGTACTAATGTTTACCCTACGAATACATCGGGAATTTCTGCAAACATTTCTTCAGGAACCTATAATTTGGCATTACTTTCTCAGTACGACAAACAAGGTTTTCCGGCAGTAGATTATATGATTAACGGTTTGGGAGCAGATGATGCTACGATTGTAACATATTATACGTCGAATACGGATGCTGCAAAATACAAACAATACTTAACTGACTTAGTTGGGAAATTAAAAAGTAATGCGGATGCCATCGTAAACGACTGGAACGGTTCGTACAGAACTACATTTGTAAACAGCAACGGTAATTCAGTAGGAAGTTCTGTAAACCGAATGGTGAATATTTTTGTAAAAAACTACGAGAAAAACGTTCGCGCAGGTAAAGTTGGAATTCCGGCAGGTATTTTTTCAAGCGGAACAACATACACTAATAAAGTAGAAGCATATTACAAAAACGATGTTTCTAAAGTATTGTTGAACGAAGCAGTTAAAGCTACTCAGGATTTCTTCAATGGAAAACATTTTAATTCTGCTACAACTGGTGAAGGTTTGAAAACGTATTTGACCTATTTGAATGTGGTGAAAGACGGTCAACAATTGAGCACAATCATCAACAATCAGTTTACTACAATTTATGCGGCTAACGCTTTGTTGGATGATAGTTTTTCAAATCAGGTATTAACTGACAATTCTAAGATGCTTGAAGCTTACGACGAATTGCAACGCAACGTAACGTTTTTCAAAACCGATATGATGCCGGCTTTGAATATTACAGTTGATTATGTAGATGCAGACGGTGATTAATAATGATTTCAGTACTTCAAAAGTATTTTAATAAAACAACAGAAACTTCAACGCTGGCTTTTTTTAGGCTGGCGTTTGGTTTAATGATGCTTTTCAGTATTGTCCGATTCGCTAGTTACGGGTGGATTGAGAAAATGTATCTTAAACCGCAATTCCATTTTAGCTATTATGGTTTCGAATGGGTAAAACCGATTGGAGTCTGGACCTATCTGCTGTTTTTTATTTGTGGACTTTCAGCGCTTTTGGTAGCTGTAGGTTACAAATACAGAATCGCAATTATCGTTTTCTTCTTAAGTTTTACATACATCGAACTGATGGACAAAACCACTTACCTGAATCATTATTATTTTATTTCTCTGGTAAGTTTTGTACTGATTTTTCTTCCTGCTAATGCGTCGTATTCAGTAGATGCCTATATAAATCCAAAATTAGCTTTTCAGAAAGTACCGGCTTGGTCAGTTGATCTTCTAAAGCTGATGTTAGGTATCGTCTATTTTTACGCCGGTTTAGCCAAATTAAACTCCGATTGGTTGCTTGAAGCACAACCGTTACGTATGTGGCTTCCGTTAAATGGAGGTTTACCAATTATAGGCTCATTTTTGCGTGAAACCTGGTGTCATTATTTCTTCAGTTGGACAGGAGCTTTGTACGATTTGACCATTCCGTTTTTATTATTGTACCGAAGAACCCGTTTGTTCGGCTTTGTTTTGGTAGTGGTTTTTCACATTTTTACCAAAATTTTGTTTCCGATTGGCGTTTTTCCGTACGTGATGATTATCAGTACCTTGATTTTCTTCAGTTCCGATTTTCATAAATCGGTTCTACAAACGTTGATGCGATGGTTAAAAATAGATACTAGTCGTTTTGAAAATGGTAGAATAAAAGAAGATTACGAAAGCTCATTGTATAAATTGAAACTCGGTTTTTTAGCAGTATTTGTTTGTTTTCAGCTGTTATTTCCGTTTCGATATTTATTGTATCCGGGTGAATTATTCTGGACCGAAGAAGGTTTCCGTTTTTCCTGGCGTGTCATGCTGATGGAAAAATCAGGTTATACACAATTCAAGGTGGTCGATGCAATTACGAAGAAAGCTATTCACATAGACAATAGTCAATTTTTGACACCTTTTCAGGAAAAACAAATGAGTTTTCAACCCGATTTTATATTGGAATACGCTCATTATCTACACCATTATTACAAAGAAGCTGGCATCAACGCGCCCGAAGTTTACGTAGAAAGTTATGTAGCCCTCAACGGACGCTTAAGCCGAAAATATATTGACCCCAAAGTAAATCTTGCTCAAGAGAATGAATCATTTAAACCCAAAAACTGGATACTTCCGTTTACCGATGAAATTAAAGGATTGTAAAATATTAATGTTGTTGCTATTTGTAACCTTCAGTGCTTTTTCACAATACAAAGTATCCGGAGTAATTACCAGTGCGGAAGGGAAACAGCTTTCTGGTGTTGAAATCATCAACAAAACCAACGGAAGAAGTGTTTTTACCGATAAAACCGGAAACTTCTCCATGCAGTATTCTGAAAAAGGAACGTATGTACTAGTGATTTTTGCCGAAAATTTCGCAATCGAAGAAAAAGAAGTTGTGGTTTCAGAATCTTCTACGTTTATCAGAGTGACTTTACAACCATTAGCAACAACTTTATCTGAAGTGGTAATCAATCAGCAGCGCAATAAGTTAGCGGCCATCCGTAAACTGAAAGACATTGAAGAAACCGCTATTTACGCCGGTAAAAAAACCGAAGTAATTCAGTTGAACAATATTGTTGCCAACAAAGCGACCAATACAGCCCGCCAGATTTTTTCTCAAGTTGTAGGTTTGACGATTAACGAAAGTAATGATGGCGGTTTGCAATTATCCATCGGTGGACGAGGGTTGGATCCGAACCGAACTTCCAATTTCAATACGCGTCAAAATGGTTATGATATCAGTGCTGATGTTTTGGGCTACCCGGAAAGTTATTACGCCACACCAACAGAAGCGCTTGAGGAAATCCAGATTGTTCGCGGTGCTGCTTCTTTACAATACG
>NZ_JALDYN010000051.1:0-8197 GCF_032153895.1 Flavobacterium sp. | reverse complement strand
GTTTTCAATCCTTCATTTTCATCGGCTAACGCACGATTTTCTTTCTTTAAATCGGCGAATTTGGTTTCTAAATCGGTGTACATTTTCTTAGACACACACGAAGTAGTTAAGGCCAAAGCCAACATTCCTACAGAAACTTGTTTGATCATTTTTGTGGTATTTAGCATTAATAATTTATTCTAGTTCAACCAGCACCGGACAATGGTCGGAATGTTTCGCTTCCGGCAAAATCACGGCCCGTTTTAATTTATTTAGTAACGGTTCACTCACCAAATTGTAATCGATTCTCCAGCCTTTGTTATTGCCACGGGCTCCTGCTCGGTAACTCCACCAGCTGTAATTGTGGGGTTCTTTGTTAAAATGACGGAAGCTGTCAATAAAGCCGCTTTTCATGAAACCGTCCAGCCAAGCGCGTTCTTCGGGTAAAAATCCGGAAACTTTAGCGTTGCGAATTGGGTCATGAATGTCAATCGCTTCGTGACAAATGTTGTAATCGCCACCGATGATTAAATTCGGTACTTCTTTCTTCAACGTATTGATGTACTCCTGAAAATCATCCATGTACTGAAACTTATGACTTAACCTATCCATATTGGTTCCCGAAGGTAAGTACAGACTCATCACAGAAAAACCATCAAAATCAGCTCTCAGGTTGCGGCCTTCTTTGTCCATATAATCGATTCCGGTTCCGTAAACGACATTTTTGGGCGCTACTTTAGACAGAATGGCCACGCCGCTGTAACCTTTCTTTTCTGCCGGAAAATAGTATTGGTACGGATAACCCGCTGCTTCGATTTCCATTACCGGAATTTGTTCATGAACGGCTTTAATTTCCTGCAAACAAATAACATCCGGATTGGCACTTTGCAACCAGTCTAAAAAACCTTTAGAGATGGCAGCACGAATTCCGTTGACGTTATAGGAGATAATCTTCATTTTGGTGTTTAATTTTTTCAAAAATAGCCAAAAAACAGTCACTTTTATAACAGTTCAGTGCAAATGTTATAAACAATTCAGTGTCAATTACCTGCAAAAAAGCAGTGTCTGAAAACTCATAATAATATTCGATTTTCCTTTCGCCATTCAACAGAATTACTATCTTTGTTTTTATCGCCAAAATGAACAGTACATGGGGTTAGTTACCGCAAAAGAAGTTGCCAAAGCCATCAAAACAGACTCGTACGGAATGTTAGGAACATTTTCCGGCTGGCTGTTGATGAAAGTACTCCGTATTTCTACCCTGAACGATATCTACAACAGAAACAAACATTTGAAAGATTTGGAGTTTCTGAATGCTATTTTAGACGAATTTCACATCAAGTTTGAGATTCCGGAAGAAGATTTGAAACGCTTACCCAAAGGCGGCCCATACATCACGATTTCCAATCACCCACTGGGTGGCATCGACGGCATTTTGTTACTGAAACTGATGCTGGAGCGCGAACCGAATTTTAAAATCATCGCGAATTTCCTGCTGCACCGTATCGAACCGATGAAGCCGTATATCATGCCGGTGAATCCGTTTGAAAATCACAAAGATGCCAAGTCGAGCGTAATCGGACTGAAAGAAACTTTTCGTCATTTGAGTGACGGAAAGCCATTAGGGATGTTTCCAGCTGGTGAAGTTTCTACGTATAAAGACGGCAAACTGGTAGTCGACAAACCATGGGAAGAAGGTGCGATTAAGGTCATCCGTAAAGCTCAGGTTCCGGTGATTCCAATTTATTTTCATGCGCAAAACAGCAAGTTGTTCTACTTTTTATCCAAAATGAACGACACCTTGCGAACCGCGAAACTGCCTTCGGAATTATTGACGCAAAAAGACCGCGTGATTAAAGTACGTATCGGAAAACCGATTTCGGTAGCTGAACAGAACGAACACGAGACCATTGAAGAATATTCAGAATTTCTTCGCCGAAAAACCTATATGCTGGCCAATGTTTTTGAAAGTGAAAACGGCAGCAAATTATTGCAAACCCCAAGTTTAAAACTTCCGAAAAGTCCGAAACAGATTGCCAAACCAGCGAATCATGAACAGATTTTAGAAGAAATTACCGAATTGCGAAAAGGAACATACCGAATGCTGCAAAGTAAAAACTACGAGGTTTTCTTTGTAAAAGCCGATAAGATTCCGAACATTTTGCACGAAATCGGGCGTTTGCGTGAAATCACCTTCCGAGAAGTAGGTGAAGGCACTAATGAATCCTTAGATTTAGACAAATACGACAATTATTATTACCATATGTTCTTGTGGGACGAAGAAGCGCAACTGATTGCCGGAGCGTACCGCATGGGCTTAGGAACCGAAATTTTTGCCGCACACGGTATTGACGGCTTCTATTTGCAGGAATTGTTCCGTTTTGAGCCGGAATTGTACGATATGATGAGCAAGTCCATTGAAATGGGCCGTGCGTTTATCGTGAAAGAATACCAACAAAAACCGATGCCGCTTTTCTTATTGTGGAAAGGAATCGTTCATACTACGTTACGTTATCCGGAACATAAATTCCTGATTGGCGGTGTGAGTATCAGCAACCAGTTTTCGGATTTTTCAAAATCGCTGATGATTGAGTTCATGAAGTCGCATTATTACGATCCGTATGTAGCGCAATACGTGCATCCGAAAAAGGAATACAAAGTAAAACTGAAAGACGCGGACAGAGATTTCGTCTTCAACGAAGCTGAGGCCGATTTGAACAAATTCGACAAAATTATCGACGAAATTGAACCGTCAAGCTTGCGTTTACCAGTATTGATTAAAAAGTACATCAAACAAAATGCCCGCGTGGTAGCGTTTAACGTCGATCCGTTGTTTAACGATGCCGTGGATGGCTTGATGTACATCCGCATTGCCGATTTACCGGAAAGCACCGTTCGTCCGGTGATTGAAGAACTTCAGGCGGAACTGGAACGAAAAGAAAAAGGAATGTCTTAAAAAACATTCATAACCATAAAAAAATCCCGAATTGCTTCGGGATTTTTTATGTATTAAAACCAAGGTCTTTTGTTTACTTGGTACGTATCGTAAAATTCTTGGTCTGATTTGGTCAAATAAATGATTCCTTCAATAAATCCGACAAGACTTCCGATTCCACAGCTAACTATCGTAATGATAATCTGAATGATGCCTTCTTTAGTATATCCTAAGATAAACTTATGAATTCCTAATCCTCCGAATAAGATTCCCATAATCCCGGCAATTACCTTTTTATTATCTTGTTGTGGTTGCGGTTTGTTCCAATCTTCTGCTGGTTTTGTAACTTCCATTTTTATTATTTGTTATTTGGTTAGTGATTTTTACTTATTCTAATATCGAGTTATTCCGATTTCATCAATTTCATCCTTAATTTGCTTAGGATCATTTCCGTATTGATTACTTCCAACATCGCCTGCTGTACACATCATAATAAGAAACCAAATTGGGCCAATTACTGGGATGAAACGTACAAAGTAATACCATCCGCTTTTTCCAATATCATGCAAACGTCTCGATATTAATGCAAGAGTTGGCAATATCATTGCAATCGCGTATCCAGAAAGTCCAACTATTGTCCATGGGCCTACAATAGCATTCATATCAGAAAACGCAAACATCGGAACAAAAAAGGCAAATACAATGATGACATTCATCAATATAAAGTACCAATACTCTTGTCTTCTTGCCCTTCCAGTAAAAGTTGCATAATTATTAAAAACAGTATTCTTATAAGATTCTATCATCTTGACTTATTTGTAGCGCTAAAATATAAAATTTTACAGAAAAGCCTTATCGATAGGTTCCCAAAGTTCAATTTTATTTCCTTCCGGATCTAAAATCCAACCAAATTTGCCGTAATCGTAGGTTTCCATCTCGCCTACTATCGTTACGCCTTCTTCTTTTAAAGTTGCCAAAAGTGCTTCCAAATCGTGTACGCGGAAGTTCATCATGAATTGCTTCTGACTTGGCTCAAAATACTTCGTATCGGCTTTAAACGGCGACCATTGGGTTGAGCAGTCGTTGCCATCTTTATCCTTCCACCAAAACGTCCAGCCGTACTGATCGACCGGAATCCCTAATTGGTTTTTGTAAAATTCTTTAATCGCATTGGGATCTTCGCATTTGAAGAAAAAACCGCCCAAACCGGTTACTCGTTTTAACTCGTTATTGTCCATTTTTATAGTTGGGGTTAATAGTAAAAAATACTGTATTGGCTAAAAGCAACAAAATTCCTTCTATCGTAAAGAAAAACAAATGATTCAAAACGATTTGGGAGATGTAACCACACATCATTCCGAAAATCATCAGCCCAATGGCTAATAAAACGCCTTGCAATCGGGCGCGGTTGTCTCCGTTTTTAATCGGTTTGGCTAAAAATAACATCCAGATTCCGGACAACAGCATCATAGTTGAGGAATATACCCAAATCATCTGCATCCCTTGTGCTGCCGGCTCTTGTATTTCCCCTTTTGCAATGTGTTCCAAAACCGCCGGATAACCCATAAACGCATGCGGGATGAACTGCAGACAGGTAAGTACACCAACAAAAAGCATTAGATAATAGGCTACTTTATTCATCGAATATGTGTTTTAGTTATTTAAAGATAGTAAAGAAATGATTATCCGCTATAAAAACCCTTGCTCAAAACAAATAAGTGTCAATTTTTTTAAATTTCGAAAAAGACACGTTTTTGGTGTCTCTTTTTTGAAAAACAAATAAAGACACCAAAAACGTGTCTTTTAAATTTATTCAAAAAAAGAACACGCCTTACTACCGGTACAACGCCACAATCTTATCCACAATCACCTGAGCCAGTTTTTCTTTGCTTTCCATGGTCCAGCCAGCGATGTGCGGGGTTAATACTACATTGTCTGCGTTGAGTAAGTAATCAAACGCTTCGGGTTTTTCACCTTCAAACAAATGTTCGAACGAGAGTTTTTCATATTCCAACACATCAAGTCCGGCGCCTAAAATTTTTCCGGATTGTAATGCGCCAACTAAATCGGCGGTTACGACACTTTTTCCACGAGCGGTATTCAACAGCCAAAAAGGTTTCGCAAAAGCGTTGATAAAATCAGTGTTAATCATTTTGTCGGTTAACGGCGTCCAAGGTGTGTGAAGGCTTACTACATCGGCTTTTTGCTGTAATTCGGTTAAAGCAACTTGTTTAGCATTGGCATCGGATACATTGTTTAAAATATCGTAACACAAAACCTCAACGTCGAAACCGCGTAATTTTTTGGCGAACGATTTGCCCATATTTCCGTATCCAATGATTCCGACCGTTTTCCCGTCGAGCTCGTGACCTCGGTTGCTTTCTCGGTTCCAATGCCCTTGACGAACTTCTTTATCGGCTTTATTTAATTGATTGAAAAGCGACAACAACATTCCTAAAGCGTGTTCGCCAACGGCGTTGCGATTGCCTTCGGGTGCAGCAATTAATGCCACTCCTTTACTTTCAGCATAGTCGCAATCGATGCTCTCCAAACCAGCACCAACTCGAGCGATAAACTGAAGACTGGTGGCTTTGTCTAAAAAAGTTTTGTCGATTTTAAAACGGCTTCGAATGACAATGCCGTGGTAGTCCTGAATTTTCGCTTCCACTTCTTCTTTGGTGGATTTAAAATCATCGAAATTCTGAAAACCGGCTTGTTCCAATTGGTTCCACAACAACGGATGGTTGCTGTCAATATGCAGTATTTTGGTTTGGGAAACAGACTGTATCTCTTTATTCATGCTGACACTGTATTTCGCTTTTCAGAGAATAAAGATACGGGTTTTAAAAAAAGGAAAAAGGGAAACCGATTAAAAACCTAAAATCACTCGGGCGATACTGAAGTAGATTAAAATTCCCAAGATATCGTTACTGGTGGTAATAAACGGTCCTGTTGCTAAAGCGGGGTCGATACCGTATTTGTTCAGAATAATAGGGATAAACGTTCCGTTAAGTGACGCAATGATAATCACAGACAATAACGCTATGGTCACGGTAATTCCGATGTGGATTTCGTATCCTAGCACAAAGTAGCTTCCAATGAAGAGAATCGCTGACAGAATGAGTCCGTTTAACAAACTCAAAGACAACTCTTTTAACAAACGCTGAATGATGCTTCCGGTGATGACGTTATTCGCCAAACCTTGTACAATAATCGCCGAAGACTGTACCCCAACATTTCCGCCCATCGCCGCAATTAATGGCGTAAAGAAGAAAAGTTCGGCATGGCCTTTCATGGCTGGTTCAAACAATCCAAGAACTCGCACACTGATGAATCCGCCCAACAAAGCCAAAACTAACCAAGGCAAACGTGCACGGGTTAGTTCCAAGATGCTGTCATCCGCTTCAACGTCTTGCGAGATACCGGCTGCTAACTGGTAATCTTTGTCGGCTTCTTCTTTGATTACGTCTACGATGTCGTCGATGGTAATTCTACCTACCAAACGGCCCATTTCGTCTACTACCGGAATGGCTTCCAAGTCGTATTTCTGCATGATACGCGCCACCTCAACATCGGCGGTATCAACCTTAACG
The DNA here is from genome assembly GCF_032153895.1 of Flavobacterium sp. GTDB lineage: Bacteria > Bacteroidota > Bacteroidia > Flavobacteriales > Flavobacteriaceae > Flavobacterium. The sequence goes on along the minus strand of NZ_JALDYN010000051.1, from coordinate 1,690 downwards.
TAATCTACTTTTTTGATATAAACTTCACTGATTGGAGTTTTGGTCGAGGTCGTCAGTAAATCTTTCAGCGACAAACGTCCTTTCAAACGGTCTTCATCATCCACCACATAGATGGAATGCACACGGGTAACGTGTTCCGCCTGTTGACGCATTTCTTTTACACAGGTTAAAACGTTCCAATTCTCGTTTACTTTTACGAGCTCTTTCCCCATCAAACCTCCGGCAGTATCTTCATCGTAACGCAACAACTCGACAATGTCTTTGGCGTGTTCTACGTCTTCCAACTCGGAGATTACTTCCTCCATTTTGGATTGTGGTAATTCTGCGATAATGTCGGCCGCGTCGTCGGTGTCTAACTCGTCTAGCTCTTCGGCAATTTCTTTAGCGGAAAGGTTGCGAAGGATTTTCTCCCGAACTTCCTCATCCAACTCCAAAAGCGCTTCCGCAGTTTGTTCGGAATCCAAAATCTTGAACACATAGCTCGCTTCGTAATCGTCGAGCTCTTCCATGATTTCGGCAATATCAGCAAAGTGAATGTCCTGCAACAAGGTTTCTAATTCCTGCGCACGGTTTTCACTAATAAGTTGCTCTACCTGAGCAAGAAATTCTCTGCTGATTTTAAACTCCATCGGCGGCTATTTTTTGGGTAAGTACGATGAATTCCTCTACCGAAATTTGTTCCGGTCGGAGGTCAAAGATACTATCTAATCTTAAATTATCCGAAAGATTGAATGATTTTAGGCTGTTGCGAAGCGTTTTTCTGCGTTGGTTGAAAGCGGATTTTACCACATTGAAAAATAATTTTTCATCGCAAGGCAGTTTGTAGTCTTCTTTACGACGCATGCGCATCACCCCAGATTTTACTTTAGGCGGCGGTGTAAAAACGTGTTCCGAAACGGTAAACAAATATTCGGTATCGTAAAAGGCTTGCGTTAAAACCGAAAGAATGCCGTAGGTTTTACTACCTTTTTTCTCGCAGATGCGTTCGGCTACTTCTTTTTGGAACATCCCCGCAAATTCCGGAATCTGATCGCGCAATTCTAAGGTTTTAAAAACAATTTGCGAGGAAATATTATACGGAAAGTTTCCGATAATCGCATACGGTTCTTCGCCAAACACTTCTTTCAGGTTGTACTTTAAGAAGTCTTTGGAAATGATTTTTCCGTGTAGTTTTGGATAATGGGCATTCAAATATTCCACCGATTCCGTGTCGATTTCGATTACATAGGTTTCGGTTGGTTTGTCTAGCAAATATTTGGTCAAAACACCCATTCCCGGACCGATTTCCAATACTTTACCATAACCTTCCAAGGTAAGTGCATCGCCGATTTTTTGGGCAATATTCTCGTCGTTCAGGAAATGTTGTCCTAAGTGTTTTTTTGCTTTTACTTTGTCCATCGGTTGTATATTAATGATCCGAAATCAATTCCAATTCGGTGCGGAAAGCCAACATATTGTCTCCAAAAAGCCTGTGCCCTTCTTCGCGAAGTCTTGGTGCATCTTCATCGTAATAACGCTGCAAAGTTTCTTTACAATCTGTGGTATACTGAACCGAATAGGTTACACCACCCATTTCTTCTTCCACCAATACTTTTACCATGCGGGCAGAGGTGAATTTACCGGTCGCTAAAACATCGGCAATGTGTTTGTTCTGCATCCAGTCCATCCATTGGTCGTGAACGCTTTCGTG
>NZ_JALDYN010000018.1:0-42180 GCF_032153895.1 Flavobacterium sp. | reverse complement strand
ACTACTTATGAAGTAATTGATAAAGAGCTTATTAGCTCTTTGATTTTTCCTGAAAGCGATGTTTTGGAAGATGACAGAGATGCCATACTACAGCGTCAAAACGACCTAAACCGTGCGTTAGCCTTAGGAAATTTAGAACATTTAAAGATTAAAATATTTTTTGAAGACAGCACTTCCAAAAAAATGGTGGATACAACAATTTGGGGTGTAACCGACGAAAGAATAATTCTGAAGCAAGGTGTCGTCATCCCGATTAAAAGAATATACAAAACAATTTAAGCTGTCAACTGACAGCTTTTTTTATGTTTTTTCCGCATAAAATCTTCATTAAGAAATTATAACATTTTATGTAGATAATTTTAACAAAGAGCTGTTTCTAAAAAAAGTAACTTTAACCTAATGAAACCCATCTACCTACATTTCTTAATAGTTTGTTTCTAAGTTCTTTCTAATGTTTTGGATTTTTGGTAAAACAAATGAATAAAAAGGGGAAGTAATCATAAGCCTTATATGTTTTCCAAATATAGCTCATTTATCAATAATCAAAAATCGAACATTATGAAAACAATTGCAACATTAGTAGTAGCATTAGGGCTTTCGTTTACTATATCAGCCCAGGAAAATGAGAAACAAACTTTAGAAGACGAAGCAATCGACCCAAGGAGTTTACCGGAAATTGTAATTAAAAAAGCAGGTGATGACTTTTCAGTGTATTTGCCAGAATATGAAAGCAAAGATGAAAAAATAAGAGCTTTGCAAGATGCTTTTATTGCTTATGATTTAGGTAAGGATTACGAAGGATACGAAAGTTATTTAGTAACCATGAAAATTGAGGATGGTTCGTTGGTAGCCACATACAATGAAAATGGAAAGTTACTTCGTGTTGTTGAAAAATACGACAATGTAAAATTGCCAATGGCTGTAATTTATGGGGTCTATAAAGAATTTCCTGGGTGGAAAATTGTTAAAGACAAATATCTCTATGCGCAGGCGGATGGAGATGTCTTGAAAAAAGAATACAATTTAAAACTTGAAAAAAACAAAGAAACCAAACGAATAGTGGTTAATTCTAAAGGAAAAATACTCAAAGGATAAAAGAAAAGCTGCCAATTGGCAGCTTTTTTTATTCTGTAAAATCTAAATCCCGATTATGAGTTTCAGCGACTGTTACAGTAGAATAGATTCCTAGTCCAAAAGCAACGAATCCAACGACAGCGGCTGCAAAAATAACTCCGTTATTAATTTTTAAGTTATCAAATGATAAAAGCATCACCGGAACTAAACCGCGTACCATGTTGGGAATTGTAGTTGTGGCAGTACTTCTGATATTGGTTCCGAATTGTTCGGCGCCCACTGTTACAAACATTGCCCAATAGCCAGTTCCCAAACCAAGCCAAGCGCAATAGAAATAATACATATTCTCAGACATCTTTCCAGAGAAAAGTAATAATCCAACTCCAATGATGGTAAAAAGCATCATGTACAAAATCGCTTTTTTTCGGGAATGAAGCCAATGAGAAATAAATCCGCTAGCAAAATCTCCTGCTGAAATTCCAACGTATGCCCACATAATTGCTTTACCGGGAGTAATGTTTGAAATTCCCATAACCGGAGCAAACTGATTGGCCATCATCGCTAAAATCCCGATGCAATACCAAGTTGGTAAACCAATGGCGATACATTTTATATATTTTACGAAGCGTTCCCAATTCGTAAAGAAAGAAAAGAAATTTCCTTTTTGTATGTTTTCTTCGTGTTTGATATCATTATAAATTCCAGATTCGACTACGCTAACTCTAAGAAATAAAAGCAGTAAACCTAAACCACCACCAATAAAATAGGCAATCGTCCAATCTCCAGCTAATTCCACCGTAAGTTGTGCAACGACAGCTCCAAGTAAACCGAAACCAGCAACAATGGAAGTTCCGATGGCGCGTAACTGTTTAGGAAGAGATTCGGAAACTAAAGTGATTCCTGCTCCTAATTCTCCTGCTAAACCGATTCCTGCAATGAAGCGCAAAATGGCATAAACCATTGTTTTGTCTTCAAAAGGCATTTGCGGAAGAAATCCACAGGCAATATTGGCTAACGAATACACCAAAATGGAACCGAAAAGTACTGAAAGTCGTCCTTTTTTGTCGCCTAAAATTCCCCAAAGAATTCCGCCTAATAATAATCCGGTCATTTGATAATTTAGGATAATAGTTCCAGCGGTATCGACATCGAGATTCAAATCTTTTAAACTAGGAACCCGAACAATTCCGAAAAGTAGTAAATCGTAAATATCTACAAAGTAGCCTAATGCGGCTACAATAACAGGGAAGGAGAACAGGTGTTTCAGTTTCTGGTTTAGGGTGAATTCTTCCATTTGGTTTTTGGTTTGGTGTTCAAAAATAGAAAAAAGATTGATTTAGATAAATATCTTATGAAATAAGAATTTAGTTCACGACCATGACTGTCTAGCCCTGATGGAAGCGACACCTTGTAAAGCGTACAGCAGGAAAACGGATTCTAAAAATGCACTGTCCAATCGCTGCAAAAAAATACCCGACTGATTCCTAAAAACCAGTCGGGTATAACCAAAAACCAAATAAAAAATATGAAAAAACTAAAAATTTATTCCTGATGTGATTGGTTTCTGAAAACCAATTGTCCGTCGAAACTGTCCAACAAAATGATGCTGTCCGTTGTTACTTTTCCGGCAAGGATTTCTTTGGAAAGTTCGTTTAAAACTTCCTTCTGAATTACTCGTTTTACCGGTCTAGCTCCGAAAGTTGGGTCATAACCTTTTTCGGATAAGTATGCGATTGCTTCTGGTGTGGCATCCATCGTAATGTGTTGTTGCGCCAGCATTTTAATAACGCTCTTCAACTGTAAACCAACAATTTCTTTGATGTTATCGCTGCTTAATGGCGTAAACATTACAATTTCATCGATGCGGTTGATGAATTCCGGACGAACGGTTTGTTTCAGTAACCCTAAAACTTCCACTTTGGCAGCTTCGGTAGCCGCTTCGATTCCGCCTTTTAGGTTTTCAAACTTTTCTTGTATAATGTGGCTTCCCATGTTGGAAGTCATGATGATAATCGTGTTTTTGAAATCGGCAACGCGACCTTTGTTGTCGGTTAAACGGCCTTCGTCTAAAACTTGTAACAGAATGTTGAACGTGTCCGGATGTGCTTTTTCGATTTCATCCAATAATACTACTGAATATGGTTTTCTTCGAACGGCTTCTGTAAGCTGACCACCTTCGTCATAACCAACGTAGCCCGGAGGTGCACCCACTAAACGGCTTACGCTGTGACGCTCCTGATATTCGCTCATGTCGATTCTTGTCATTGCATTTTCATCGTCGAATAGATATTCTGCCAAAGCTTTTGCCAATTCTGTTTTACCCACACCTGTTGTTCCCAAAAACAGGAAGGAACCGATTGGTTTTTTCGGATCTTGTAATCCGGCGCGGCTTCTGCGAACGGCGTCACTTATGGCTTGAATGGCTTCTTCCTGACCGACTACTCTGCGGTGTAATTCGTCTTCAAGTTTCAGTAACTTTTCGCGTTCGCTTTGCAGCATTTTGGTTACCGGAATTCCAGTCCATTTGGCTACAACTTCAGCGATGTCGTCGTGAGTTACTTCTTCCTTGATTAACGATTTATCCGATTGATTTTCCTGTAACTGTTTTTGTAAAGCGTCCAGTTTTTCCTGAGCATCTTTAATTTTTCCGTAACGGATTTCGGCTACTTTACCGTAATCACCATCGCGTTCGGCACGTTCGGCTTCAGCTTTGAAATCTTCAATTTGTTGCTTTACTGATTGAATATTGTCCACCAAATCTTTCTCCGATTTCCAACGGGTGTAGACTTCGTTGCGTTCTTCTTTTAAGTTGGCTAAATCTAATCCTAACGATTTCAGTTTTAGTTCATCGTTTTCGCGTTTAATGGCTTCGATTTCGATTTCCAACTGCATGATTTTACGATCCAAAACGTCTAATTCTTCCGGTTTTGAATTAATCTCCATGCGTAATTTGGAAGCGGCTTCGTCCATTAAATCGATGGCTTTATCGGGTAAAAAACGATTGGTAATGTAACGTTGTGATAATTCTACCGCAGCGATAATTGCATCGTCTTTGATTCGTACTTTATGGTGTGTTTCGTATTTCTCTTTAATTCCTCGTAAGATTGAAATAGCACTTTCAGTATCAGGCTCATCAATATTTACTTTCTGAAAACGACGTTCCAAAGCTTTGTCTTTTTCAAAATATTTTTGATACTCGTCCAAAGTTGTTGCTCCGATAGCTCTTAATTCTCCGCGTGCTAAAGCAGGTTTTAGAATGTTTGCAGCATCCATAGCGCCTTCGCCACCGCCAGCTCCAACTAAAGTGTGGATTTCGTCAATGAAAAGGACGATGTCGCCTTCCGCAGAAGTTACTTCTTTTACTACCGATTTCAAACGCTCTTCGAATTCGCCTTTGTATTTCGCACCGGCAATTAAGGCTCCCATATCTAAAGAAAAAACTACTTTGTCTTTTAGGTTTTCGGGAACGTCTCCAGCTACGATTCTGTGTGCCAATCCTTCTGCGATAGCGGTTTTACCAACTCCGGGTTCGCCAATTAGCATCGGATTGTTTTTGGTACGACGCGATAAAATCTGTAATACACGACGGATTTCCTCATCACGACCGATTACCGGATCAAGTTTACCGTCATTGGCTAACTGATTTAAGTTTTTCGCGTATTTGTTCAGCGCATTGTATGTTTCTTCGGCAGATGCAGATGTTACTCGTTCTCCTTTACGGATTTCGGTAATTGCAGCTTCTAAACCTTTTTCGGTTACGCCTTGATCTTTTAAGATTTGGGCAACTTTACTTTTCGATTTGAAAATGGCTAAAATTAAATGTTCGATGGAAACGTATTCATCGTTCATTTTTTTAGCGATGATGTTGGCTTCGTTTAAGGCAGTTCCGGCTTCACGGGAAAGCATGATGTCTCCACCAGAAACTTTCGGAAAACTCTGAATAGTACTGTCTAAAATCTGTTTGAACAGGTTTAGGTTTACATTTAGTTTTTTTAGGATGAAAGGCGCAACGTTTTCGTCCACTTCCAAAATTCCTTTGAAGATGTGTTCGTTTTCCAGCTGTTGCTGACCGTTGGCTTGTGCAATTTGCTGTGCAATTTGCAAAGCCTCTTGCGATTTAATTGTTAAGTTATTTAAGTTCATATTGTTTATTATTGTGATAGCTAGTTGTTTTGTTTAACTTTGCAATGGAATAGACAATTTGTGTTCCAAAGTAAAAATCAGGACAAAATGACTGATTTTGGTTGTTTTTGGAGTTTGTATTAAGACAAAATGTCTGAAATTAAGACAAAATATGGGATTTTTTAATAAGATATTTGGAGTAAATAAATCAGAAGATACAACACCTGAATCTTTCTGGATGTATTTGGAAGAAACGCCGTTGGATGAAATTGTGAAAATTTCTTTCGAAAAACCAGTTGCAATTTTTAAGCATAGTACAAGATGTTCAGTTAGTAGAATGGCTTGGAATCAATTTTCAAATCAGTTCGATATTGAATTTGAGAAAATGGGATTGTATTTCCTGGACTTATTAGCTTATCGTTCCATTTCTAATGAGGTTGCTGAACGTTTTGGAGTTGTTCATCAATCACCACAGCTTATTGTCATAAAAGAAGGTAAAGCTATTTTTGATACTTCCCACAGCGATATTGATGCTGAAGATTTAAAACAGTTTATATAAAAAAAGCCGGGGTTCAATCTCCGGCTTTTTAATTTATTGTTTCACTATTTTTTGAGTGAACTCTCTGTTGTCCAGCTGAACAAGTAGGATGTAGGTTCCATTTGCCAGTTTACACAGGTTTAATTCGGTAGTTTGATTGTCTTCTTTGATTTGTGAGTTTTCTGAATGAACGAGTTTTCCAGTAACATCAAAAACGGAGAAAGAGGCTTTTGTCGTTTGTATTCCGTTTAAACTAATCGTAAGTAATCCTGATGTTGGATTCGGATAGGTTTTTATTTCAGTAACTTCAACCAAACCTGTATTTTCAGAGCCAGTACTCATTTTTGCAGCACAATTGATTGCAGTAACCGATCTTGTCCCATTGGAATTATTTGTAGTTCCAGCTGTATTCTTAGCAATCATGTAATAAGTATAAGTTGTCCCGGCAGTAATCAGATAGGTGTTCAGAAATGAAGTACCAGTAACATCTTGTGCATATAAATTACCGTTTCTGTAAATGTCGTACGAGGTTGCATTAGCAGAAGCTGTCCAAGTTAAATTAATAGCACTCGTTGTTCCGCTACAAGTTGCAGTTGCGGTTACTGTAAACGATCCAGGAACACAAGTTACACCAGTTGCAGTTTTTGTGCCGTTGGAATTGTTTGTACTTCCGGTTGCGTTTTTAGCCTTTACATAATAAGAATAATTTGTTCCGGGCGTAATCAGGTAAGTGTTGATGAATTGTGTCCCGGTAATATCGCTCGCATACAAAGACCCGTTTCTGTAAATGTCATATGAAGTTGCGTTAGCAGAAGCAGTCCAATTTAAACGGATTTGACTGGTTGTTCCATTACATTCCGGAGTTAATGTTAAAGTGAATGAACCCGGTAACGGAGCAGCACATGTGGCGCCCAAATTTGATTTTAAAGAATTGAAATAGGATAGTGCAAAGGTATCTCTCCACGTTGTGCTAGTCAATTTCGTAGCATCTGCAGAATCAACAAAACCAAGTTCGTTTAAACATCCGGTAGCGGAAGAATATCTTAGAACGCCCAAATGATAGCCTAAATACGTATTGTCTTCAACACATCTACGGTTGTTTAAGGCACCATTGGTTGCCATATCGTTTTGGATTTTTTGAGCAAAAGCAATATCTGGAGCCGTGTTGGTATCAGTATGAGTACAATAAAAAGTCTCCGTTCCGGTTCCGCCGCCTGCATTACAGTGAACGCTTAATAAACGATCTGCATTCCAGTTGTTAGCCATGGTTGCACGTTGCGTTACCGATGTCCAACTGTTTAAATTAGTGGTTCTGGTCATGTAAACGGTCCAGGCGGTACATGAGTTTTGAATTAGATTTCGGGTACGTAAGCCCACTTCAAGTGCTGTTTCAATTTCTGTAGCGGTTCTGCCGTCTGGGTTGTCGCTTGTAGTGGCTCCATAACCATGTCCGGGATCAATAACAACTATCTGAGCCTGAATTGCAACGGTGCCTAAAAGTGCGATAAGAAAAGTAAATAGCTTTTTCATGACTTAGAATTTTAAAGTTGATGTATAGATTTTTCCAGTTCTTTCTTCCGAGAAAATAATTTGATTGTTTCCGTAAAGCGATGGGAACATTTCAATCTGATTTTCGGTGGAAGTTAATTTACGAGTGTTTGAATTCTCAACATCAAACAATAAGATTTCAGAATTGCTGATGTTATGACCATCACGGCTTTCATCTAAGAAACCAATCAGGAATCGATCGTCAGAAGACCATGCAGTGGCAATTCCTTGTCCGATTAATTTTCCTTTTTCGGAACCATTGACATCATAAACCCAGATTTCAGCTCCTTTGTGTACCGCAACTTTTGTTCCGTCATTGGAAAGTATAGCGTTGTAGTATTGCCCTTCATCACCTGTAACCAACCAGGTTTTTAAAGTTTTTACATTGGTAGCTTCAATTCGTAAAGTCGAAGGATTTGTGTGAACTACAACATCATTTTTTCCGTTGTAGGATGGAAGGAAATTGTGGTTGATGTCTAAAGATGTTATTTTCTTTGAGCTGATGGAATAACCCTTAACTTTTGCATCAGAGAAGTATTCTTTTTCTTTTTTCTCTTTGTAGTAGAAAGTATTGCTGTCCGGATTCCAGGAATAACCATAACCAATGCCTTCGTTTGGAGAAATTGGAGTGATTTCCTGTGTTTGAATGTTCAACAGAAAAACACCATGATTGTGTTCTTGAGTTAGAATAGCATACTTTCCATCCGGAGAAGCTAAAGGATTTGTAAATTCCTCCTTAAGCGAAATTTCCTTAACTCTTGAAACTTCTTGTGCCTGCAACTGTAATCCCAGCAGCAAAACAGCACCGAGTACTAATTTTGTTTTCATAATTAAAATTGTTTTTGGATAGTAGTAAATGTATTACAAATTAATTTTAAAAACAAAAAAACACCTTGATTATAAGGTGTTTAATTTTTATTGATGAGAAATATTATCTTCTAAACTTATTCCGTGTGATAATGGCTTTTAGTTTCGCTTTCAAATCTTCGCCGGTGTCGTAAACCATTTGTTCGTTGCTTGGAAACGGAACAGCTCTTCGTTCAAAATACGGTAAATAACTGTCATCACAAGCGCGTTTGTCTCCGTTGTAATTAGCGTAAATGTGTTCGAAATTGAATTCACTTGCTAATGGGAAAGTTTCTATCAACTGATTGGTTCTAAAATCAATATAATCCACTTTAGCCGTAACCTGACAAGCTTTGAACTGACTGAACTCGTAAATATTAACTTTAATCGTTTTGAAATTATCTACTTTAATCGGATTTCCTAAGCTGTCTTTTACTACATTTCCGTTAGAATCCAGTAAGGTTTTCGTTCCGTCTTTAATTTGCTTTTCTTTGATGAACTCTTTTTCCTTAACCTGTTCCGGAGAAATATTAATCTGACGGAAATTCACAATCATTCCATAATCATAATTGATTCCTTTTTGTTTGTTGCTGTGATACACCGTCCATTTGTCATTCAAACCGAAAGTACTGAAATCTAACAAATCATTTTGCAAACGCGCCGGAATAACCATATTCGTTTCGTTTTTCGTGTAAACGTTAACGAAATCGGTTCCTTTAAACATCGCTTCGTCCATCAATTGCTTAACATCTTTATAACCAGGATTGATGTTTTCCAAATAAGCAAAATCATCATATGCACGACGATAGCTCATTTTATCATTGGTTTTCAATAACAATTTTGAATTGTCGTACAAATATTTCGACAACGCGTTTTTACTGTTTACAATCTGATCAGAATAATTCTCAAAAGGGAAAATAGCATTTCTGCCTTCTTTTATCAAACGCAACGGCAACAACGGACGAATTTTCTCCTGACGCGCATTCAACTGCAAATACGTGTTGTAAATTTTCTCCAAATTTGCAGGGTTGGCATCTTTAGCCAACATCTCAACAGTTCGTAAATCACGTTCTTTGGCTTTGGCAAACGCTTCTTCCATCAAATAGATATAATCCTGTTTACCTTTAGAAGTTTTGTTGGTACGCAAAGCTTCGGCTGCACGATGAATTGCACCGTCATAATCTCCGTCGCTTAACATGCTTTGGGTTTGTTTCACTCCGCAGGAATAAATGAAAAGCACCAATAAAAAGAGAGAAGTAATTTTCTTCATAAATTGTAAGTTTTAGCAAAAATATAATTTTTCAGGAGCTTTTCCCGCTATCCACTATATCTTTTTGTCTTACGAAAAGTAATACAAAAAGGATGCCGTTTCTATCGAGGCTAGGGAAATAGTTTTAAAAGGATAAAAAAAACTCCGAAGGATAATTTTCGGAGTTTAGTATGTGTTTTTATTATTTCGTCGGAATAGGAGGAAGCAATTTGCTGGAAACTTCTCCAAAACCAATTCGTACTTCATCATTGGTACAGTAACCTTTCATGGTAACCGTATCGCCATCGTTGATGAATTTGCGCTCGGAACCATCTTTCATCTGGATAGGATTTTTTCCGCCCCAAGTAAGTTCCAACATCGAACCGAAAGAATCTTCAGTAGGACCGGAAATCGTTCCGGAACCCATCATATCACCAGAGTTGATTCTACAACCGTTGATTGTATGGTGCGCCAATTGTTGGCTCATCGTCCAGTACATGTATTTTAAGTTCGATTTACTCACCAAAGTTTCCTGATTATTTTCAGGTGTGATTGATACTTCTAAATTAATATCAAAAGCGTGGTCACCAGTTTGCTGTAAATACGGAAGCGGCGTCGGTTCCTGTTTAGGCGATGCACAACGGAAAGGTTCTAAAGCGTCCATTGTTACAATCCAAGGAGAAATAGACGAAGCAAAGTTTTTCGCTAAGAATGGTCCAAGCGGCACATATTCCCATTTCTGGATGTCACGTGCAGACCAGTCATTCAACAATACCATTCCGAAGATATAATCCTCAGCTTCTCCAACTGGAATGTTTTCACCCATAAGGTTAGCATCAGTCGTAATGAAAGCGGTTTCCAATTCGAAATCAACTAAACGGGAAGGACCGAAAACCGGAGCAGTTGCATCAGCAGGCATCGTTTGTCCCATCGGACGATGTACCGGAATTCCTGAAGGAACAATTGTAGAACTTCTTCCATGATAACCAACCGGAATGTGTAACCAGTTCGGCAACAAAGCATTCTCCGGATCACGGAACATTTTCCCAACATTGGTAGCGTGCTCTTTACTTGAGTAAAAATCCGTATAATCACCAATTTGTACTGGAAGCTGCATTTCTACATCGGCTATATTGAAGATAACTACTTCTTTGTGAGAAGCATTATCTCTTAATTCAGAGTTGTTGGCATCGAAAATATCAGCTAGACGGTTACGAACCAATCTCCAGGTTTTTTTACCGTCGGAAATGAAATCGTTTAACGTGTCCTGCATGAACATGTCATCGGTTAGTTCAATTCCTTCAAAATAACCTAATTGCTGTAAAGCACCCATGTCGATAGCATAATCACCGATTCTTGTTCCGATGGTTACGACATCTTCTTTAGTAATAAAAACTCCGAAAGGAATATTTTGAATCGGGAAATCACAGTTTTCAGGAACTGACAACCATGATGTTCTATTAGGATCGTTTGCTGTTATAGGCATGATGTTGTGTTTTTTATGAATGTTGAATTTTCAATCATCAAATATACTTTCAATTGGGATTTTACCAAACTCTTTTCGTATTTTTGAGCTCGATTTAACAAATTTATTGAAAATGCAACGCGACGAACAAATTTTCGACTTAATTCTTGAAGAACAAGACAGACAAATCCACGGATTAGAACTTATTGCATCCGAAAACTTTGTAAGCGACCAGGTAATGGAAGCTGCAGGTTCGGTATTAACCAACAAATATGCAGAAGGCTATCCAGGTAAAAGATATTACGGAGGCTGTGAAGTAGTAGATGTTATTGAGCAAATCGCTATCGACAGAGCTAAAGAACTTTTTGGTGCTGAATATGTAAACGTACAGCCACATTCCGGATCACAAGCGAATACTGCAGTTTTTGCAGCGTGTTTGAAGCCAGGAGATAAAATTTTAGGTTTCGATTTATCGCACGGTGGTCACTTAACGCACGGTTCTCCGGTAAATTTTTCTGGTAAATTGTACAATCCGGTTTTCTACGGAGTAGAGCAGGAGACAGGTCGTTTGAACTACGATAAAATTCAGGAAGTTGCTACTAAGGAACAACCTAAATTGATTATCGCTGGAGCATCGGCGTATTCTCGTGATATGGATTTCAAACGTTTCCGTGAAATCGCAGATTCAGTAGGAGCAATCTTAATGGCAGATATTTCTCACCCGGCAGGTTTAATCGCAAAAGGATTAATGAACGATCCGATGCCGCATTGTCATATCGTAACCACTACAACGCACAAAACATTGCGTGGTCCTCGTGGTGGTATGATTATGATGGGGAAAGATTTCGAAAATCCTTGGGGATTAACAACTCCAAAAGGTGAAATTCGCATGATGTCACATGTGTTGGATATGTCGGTTTTTCCTGGAAATCAGGGTGGTCCGTTAGAACATATTATTGCTGCTAAAGCGCTAGCTTTTGGTGAAGCTTTAACAGATGAGTTTTTTACCTATGCAATGCAGGTTCAAAAGAATGCTAAAGCCATGGCTGAAGCTTTCGTAAAGAGAGGTTACAACATCATCTCTGGCGGAACAGACAACCACATGATGTTAATCGATTTAAGAAACAAAGGAATTTCCGGTAAAGAAGCTGAAAACGCATTAGTAAAAGCGGAAATCACTGTAAATAAAAATATGGTTCCTTTTGATGATAAATCACCGTTTGTAACTTCAGGTATTCGTGTTGGAACGCCTGCAATTACTACACGCGGTTTGGTTGAGTCTGATATGGAAACTATTGTAGATATGATCGACAGAGTTATCATGAACCACACTAACGAAGAAATGTTAGAAGAAATTGCCGATGAGGTAAACGATATGATGGGAGAAAGAGCGATGTTTGTTTTCTAAACATCATTTAACTATATAAAGAAGTCTCTCAGTTTGAGGGACTTTTTTGTTTTTAAGATATTTTAACCCTTTTTAACTATTTGCATGCAAAATTTATGAATTGGAATAGTTTTTGATTTATTACTTTTGAAAAATTAACAGCCAAAGACGTGAAGTATCTTTTTACATTATTTATTGCATTATTCGTTGTAGCGGTTGGATATGCTCAACCCGATAACGGAACGACTACGGTTGTAATTCCGCGTTTGAAAGATCCGGAAGTAAAAGCAAATAATGAAGCTGCAAAAACCGCTGAACCACGTTTCAAAGCCATGGAATTTGCCACTTCTGTAATGGATGATGATAAAAAATACACGTTTCCTAAAGAAGGTAATTCCACTTTTCAGATAGGAGAATCCAAAGATATGACTCCGGAAAAGTTTGCTAATCCGAGAGAGATTCCGGGTAATGCTTTGCCAAAAGGACAAGGCGATGAAAATACCAAAGTTTTCAGAAGAAATCAATCCTTTGGAGAATTCCGTACAAAATCAAATACAGTTCGTATTATTTGTCGCGACCATATGGCGGAAGATGGCGATTTAGTTAAAGTGATGGTTAACAGCATGGTTGTGAATGCCAGAGTATATCTAACTAATGGTTATAAAACAATCACTTTAGGACTAACTCCTGGATTTAATAAGATAGAGTTTGAAGCTTTAAACCAAGGAACTTCCGGCCCGAATACAGCGGAATTTCAGATCTATGACGAGAAAGCAAATAAGATTACCGGAAATCAGTGGGATTTAGCCACAGGATTCAAAGGTTCGGTGATGATTATTAAAGAAGAATAATTATTTTACTTTTAAAGTCATCTGATACAAATCGAATCCTTCAGCCCAAAAATCCTTTTCAGTTTTTACCAATACAAATCCTGACTTTTCATAAAACGGATACGCAAATTGTGATGTTCGAACAGCAACCGTTTCAATATTTGGATTGTTTCTGAGTAGTTCTAATCGGTGTTGAAGCAGTTTTTTACCAATGCCTTTTCCCTGATATTGCGGATGAATTAAATCCCACGAAATTCGGGCGGTTTTATCGTCGTAAAAATAATTGATACCACCGCTTCCAATAAGTTTGCCAGCTTCTATTGCTACAAAATAGTCTTCGGTTTCATGGTTGAGGTACTCAATAAAATCATCCACTTCGGACGGCGCGAAATAATCCGGAACGTTTAGTTTTAAAACGGCTACTAAAGTATCGAAATCGTCTTCTTGATAGGCTCGAATCATCTTACTCTTTAATCACTAAATTATATTTCGCTAATAATCCTTTAATACCATCCGATGAAAAGATTGCTTTCTTGAGTTTTGTTTTTTCAGGGTCGATGGTGTAATCAAAACTTGTGTAAAAATCAGCTTTTTCACAGTTAGCATCAGTAAAAACAGCTAAACGTAAATTGCAATTGTCAAAAAGTGCTTCGGATAAATCGGTTTGCATAAAATCAACGCTTACCATACTGCAATTGGTAAAACTGATTTTCTTCAATTTCAAGGCATAGAATTGCGCATAATCCAATAAACACGTATTGAAGTGAAACTCATGAATTACCTGATCGGTCATCGCAAAATTCACCGAAGTAAAGTTACAATGGTTAAAAAGTGCATTCCGAAAGCCAACATGACCAATCTTAGCATCCTTAAAATTGCATTCGTAAAAAGTACAGTCGATAAATAGTGTACCGGTGAAATTGGCCTGAGCAAAATCGCAGTTTATAAACGTACAGTTTTCAAACTCTTTTTGACAGATTTCGTATTGGGAAAAAATATTGTTTTTGTATTCTTTGTCGTAAATAAAATCAGAAATCATAAGGTAATAGACTTTTTAACGTTAGTCTTCGTTGGCAATTTTTTCAATAATCGAAAGGCTAATCGGCTTACTGATAAACCCTTTAATGCAATCGTAAGCTTCTGCTTTTTCTTTGTCTTCGCGAGCGATGGAAGAACTCACGATGTAAATATTGCTATTGTTTTGCAATTCTTTTCGTAAACGCGTTATTTCATCCAAGAAATCCCAACCATCCATTAAAGGCATTTCAATGTCCAGAAGAATAACTTCAGGCAAAATAAGGTTTTCTTTGATGTAATTGATGGCTTCCAATCCGTTACTGAATGAGTTTACTATTGGAAAAAAAGCACTCTTCTCGATAACTTTTTTGGTTACGAGCTGATAGATTGGGTCGTCATCTATTATGCAAATTGACTGCTTGCTCATCGTTTGAAAAATACTTTAAAAGTAGTTCCGATATTCAATTCACTTTCCACTTCAATTTTTCCCTGCATCGTGTCAATCTGATTTTTGGTGATGAATAGTCCTATTCCTTTCGATTCCGGATTATCAGTAAACGTTTTGTACATACCGAACAATTTGTTTTTGTTTTTGTTCAGATCAATTCCTATACCATTATCTTTTACAGATAGCACAAGGTAGTTATTTTCTTCGTAACAAGTCAGTTCAATTACAGGATTTCTTTCCGGATGCGCATATCGTAAAGCGTTGGAAATTAAGTTAAGAAGAATACTTTCCAGATAAGCAGCATTATATTTTATACGAACGGAATTGTCAATAGAATTGATGATTTTAGCCTCTTTTTTGACAATTTGATTACTTAAAATAGCTTCCGTTTTAACAATGTTTTCTCTTAAATTAAGCCATTCAGTCGAATGATTGATTTCAGTCTGAATGGAAACCACTTCGTTGAGGTTGTCCATGGTTTCATTAAGTGTTTCAGATACTTTTTTCAGTAAACCAATAAGTTCTTTCTTTTCGGCTTCATCGTCACTTTCCTCAATAAGATTAGTCAATGAATCGATATTACTGGTGTGTGAACGTAAGTTATGCGACACAATATGAGAGAAATCCATAAGGCGCTTGTTTTGCTCGGTAACCAATTGCAACGAATTGTTGAGGTCGATTTCAAACTGTTTGGTTTTAGAAATGTCAATCAGAATTCCTCGGAATTTAAAGGAGTCATCGTCTTCAATAAAAACACTTACGATGTCCCGCATCCACAATATGTTACCTTCTCGGTTAATCATTCGATATTCCCAGATATGTGGCCTTTTCTGTTCGGCACATTCTTTAGAAAATTGCATGACCCATTCTCGGTCATCCGGATGGATGTGGTCGTACCAGAAATTATCATCATTTATCCATTCTTCTGCAGAATAACCAAGAATATCTTCACATTTCTTGCTGACGAAAGTAACTCCCGGCTTATCCGGATAACCTTCCCAAACAATTCCATCTACAGAGTTTATTAAGGACTCGATTTTTTGGCGCGATTGTAAAAGTTCTTTTTCGGCTTGTTTTCGTTTGGTAATATCTTCAACAATTGTCATGTGGCTTGTTGGTTTTTCACCTTTTGACCAAAGCGGAGAAACCGTAATGTTAACCCAAATGATGCTGCCGTTTTTATGAAAATATCTTTTTTCCAGAGAAAAACCTTCAATTTCTCCATTGCGCAAACGTTCCATTTGCTTTAAATCAGATTCTAAATCGTCTAGATGGGTAATCATCATGTAATCCATAATTTTGATTTCATGATGTGAATAGCCAATTTGTGCACAAAATTTTTCGTTAGCCTCAATAAATGTACCGTTTACTGAATCTGTATGAGTAATTCCTAATCCGGCGTGTTCAAAAAGCGATTTGAAAAGCAATTCGTTCTTGATGATTCTTTCTGTTTGAATTTTTACAAGGTTTTCCAGTTCGTACGGACGTCTTAAAATCATATTGACAAAGAAACCGCTCAAAATGGATACGATAAACGTTAAAAAGAAAACCGGAAAAAACTGCATTAATAGCGCATTGCCGTTCTTTTCAACGATGTACAGTTTCCAATCACCTTCAGGAATTGAAATGCTTTTGTATGCTTTGGATTTGAAATTTATATCCTCGTTTAAGAAAAACTTCTCAACTTTAGTGTCCGGATTAATTTTTGAAAGTTCGAAAAAGAAACGATTATCTTTTGTGGTACTGATTCCGGCAGCCTGCATGAAGGTTGAAAATCGTATCACAACAGCAGAAAATCCCCAGAATTTTTCTTTTTTATAAACAGGTAAACGTCCCACAATTCCTAATCCGCCTTGTTGCAATTCAACCGGTCCTACATAATACATTTTTCGTATTTGAATTGCCTTTAAAGCAGCGTCTTTATGCAAAGGACTCGTTAGAATGTTGTAATTCATGGCGGCCTCATTACCTTTTAAGGGATATGTGTATTTGATAACGCCACCAGGAACCAATTGCACTGCGTCAATGGAATTATTGTAGCTTAAAAGTTGTTTTCCGACTTCGTTAAAGTTCTTCGGATTTCCATTATCATCAATAGTAAGTGCTAATCCGGTTGTTGTAGCGTAACTGTTTTTTAACGTTTGTTCGATGTTTCCGTGTACAATGGAAAGCAGGTTTTCCATTTCAGCCTGTTGACTTTTTTTTACAACCTGATATCTAAAAAACAATGCTAAGTTTAAAATGAAGAAAAATACAATGAAGATAAGTATCCCTGAAGTTTTAGGGCGCGACACAAACCAACTGCTCAGCGATGTTATCTTTTCGTCAATGCGCATTGTAAAAGGAATCCGTTCCGATTAATTGTAAATATAAACAAATTTCCGGACTAAACAGTGAGGAAGCTGTACTGATTTAAAATAAAAAAAGCTCTGCATTGCAGAGCTTTTGTGACCTCGACAGGATTCAAACCTGTAACCTTCTGAGCCGTAATCAGATGCGCTATTCAGTTGCGCCACGAGGCCATTGTTTTAACGGGTGCAAATATAGGAAGAATTGCGTAACTTGCAAATCAAATTCAAATAAAAATTGCAAAAAAATGTCGTTGTACCAGTATATACGTGATATTCAGGATTTTCCGAAACCAGGAATTGTTTTTAAAGATATTACACCACTTTTAGCGAATCCCGAAGCAACAAGCGAATGTTTATCGTTGTTAATCAGTAGCCTGAATGGTAGAAAAATTGATAAAGTAGTAGGAGTGGAGAGCCGTGGTTTTTTCTTTGCGACACTATTAGCTCGTGAATTGAATGCAGGTTTTGTGCCGGTTAGAAAACCCAACAAATTGCCTTTTGAAACTATTGAAGCTACTTACGAACTGGAATACGGAACCGATTCCCTTCAGATTCACACTGATGCCATTCAAAAAGGAGATAAAGTTTTAATTCACGACGATGTTTTAGCAACAGGTGGCACCGCAAATGCTGTTTGTGAATTGGTCGAACGATTAGGCGGAGAAATTGTTCAATGCAATTTTTTGATGGAGCTCACTTTTCTTAACGGAAGAGAAAAATTAACTGGAAAAGAAATATATGCTGCTTTAACGTATTAACCCAAAGCGCGAGTAGTAACGTAATACCGATAAGCAATAATTGCTTTCTGCCACTTTTTAGCTTTCGCTAAATCAAGACGTTGTTTGGTAAAGCTTGGTAAAATCAGTTTGTTTATTTTGGCTAATACTTTGAACATAAGTGAAATATTTGCGCAAATGTATAAAAAAAGACCGCTAAATTTAGCGGTCTTTTTCGTTATGCTTTTTTATTTTTGAGTTCGGCTCTTGCTTTGTCCATTTCGGCTTTAGCTTTCATCATTTCTTCTTTAGCCTTTAGCATTTCTTCTCTAGCTTTCATCATTTCTTCTCTAGCTTTTTCCATTTCTGGTTGTGCTTCTCGCATGCGGATTTTAGCTCTTTCCATTTCCGGGCGCATTTCATCCATTTGTTTTCTGGCTTTTTCCATATGGATTTTAGCTTCTTTCATAGCATTTCCACGAATGATTTCAACATCTTTCGATGAAATTACAACATCACCATCATCGTTTCTGAAAACAAAATTTTTAGCACCCTTTTCTCCTTTGTCACCTTTAGGACCTTTAGAATCGTATACAAATACACTTCCGATTCCGTTAATATCTTCTAATTTTCCAAGTTGATCTTCGGTTGCTTTTTCGCCGTTAATCCAAACTTCTTTTTTATCACCATCGCGTTTAATTACTACGCTTTTCTGGATCATTTTTGGCGCTTTAGGCGCTTTCGGTGCTTCTCCAATTTCAGGTACTTCGGGAACTTCAGGAGCTTCAAAATCAAAGTTGAAATCGAAATCAAAATCTTCGTCGGTCCAGGCTAAATCGCCTTCTTCGTCAGTGGTGATAATTCTTATTTCTTTGCCATCTTCATTTAAGTTTTCAATTTTTCTAACTTTTGCCAATTGTTGTCTAAGTGTTTTTCCTTTTGGTTTTCCGAAGCCAACATCGCTAGTCCCGTTGTCGTTCATTTCTTTGAAAAAATGAATCGGTTGAATCGGTTCATCACTTTGAATGTGAGTTGTTCCTTTTCTGCCGTCTTTGTCTTTAAAATCAACTTTAATGGCAGTGATTTCCCCTTTACTGTTTCGCTTGATTTTAGACGTTTTTAAAGTAACATTGAAATTGTTTTTCAACATTTCGGCATCTTTTTTAATTTCAGCGTCGGAAGTGTTCTTGTCGATAACAACAGTTACTAAGTTGATGTTTGATTTTAATTTTAATTTTTCAGTTTTAGGTACTGATTTTTCCTGAGCAATAATTTTGGTTTGAAACTGGAAGATAAATAGTGCCAATAGCGGTAAAACCACAAAGTACTTCCAGGAATTCTTTTTGTTGGATTGATTTGAATTTAACATAACAATTCGTTTTTTGATTAATGATTGATAAAATGGATTGGTGATTGCAATGCACTGCGACTGCATTGTTACTTTTAATAAGGTTTTCTGATAACTTTTAATGTCTTCAATATTTTTAGTTGCTTCAGAATCGGCAATGAATTCTAAGTTTTGAGCGATAGCTTTTTTATACAGCCAAACAATTGGGTTAAACCAAAATGTGATGCAAAAAATCTGCGCTAACATCATGTCCCACGAGTGTTTCTGGGCACTGTGAACCTGTTCGTGTTGTAAAATGTTTTCTAATTCTTCTTCTTTAAAAACTGATGAATTGTACACGATATAATTAAAGAACGAAAACGGTGATTGTACTTTATCGGTATCAATCATGTAGAAATCATTCTTTTTGAACGCCTTCGGATTTTTCAGTAACTGTTTAATCGCAAAACAATCCATCAAAAACTTAATTAGAAAAACGCTAATTCCAATTCCGTACACAATTGCCAATATCATAAACCAGTTGATTTCAAAAGCAGGTTCTTCCACCGGAACATAAGAAGTAAGCGGAACATCCGAATATTCATAAACCGGCGTCGGATCCACCAAAATCACTTTGGTATACGTGATAAACGGCAAAACCATCGAAGTAATCAATCCGGTCAGTAAAAACCATCGGTTCGAATTGAAAAAGGTTTCTTTTCGAAGAAATAGTAAGTAGGCAAGGTAGAAAACACCCATCAAGGCACTTACTTTAAGCAGATAAATTCCAAAAGCTTCCATAGGCTTTATTTTTTCTGTTCGATCATTTCTAAAATTTCGCGTAATTCTTTGGCGCTGATTTTCTCTTCTTTGGCAAAAAAGGAAACCATACTTTTATAGGAACTATTAAAATAATTTTCAATAGCGGTGTTCATAAACCCTTTTCGGTAATCTTCTTTGGAAACGATAGGGTAGTACTGATGCGTGTTCCCGAAGGCGTTGTGCGATACATAGCCTTTCTCTTCCAAATTACGGATAATCGTCGAAAGTGTATTGTAATGCGGCTGATCTTCAGTGATTTCGGCCAAAACTTCTTTTACGAATGCCTTTTGCAGCTTCCATAAAATGTGCATTACTTCTTCTTCTTTGTTGGTTAACTTTTGCATGATTCTTTTTTTTAATTGGGCGTTACCACAAGGGTCGGGCTATTCGCTGTATCTTTTTCTTCCGGGCATTTCGAGAGCCTCAATGTCCGAAAGAAAAAGGATGCCGCTACTATCCCTAACGCATATTAGCTGCGAAGATTTATACCTGACAGCCACTGGCTGTCCTCCTCTTAATATCAAATCTAACGCAACCCGAGTGTTCACTCAAGCACAAAACAAACGTACAACTATATTTTTAGTTACACAACTATTTTTTTAGTTGAGCAACGAAATTTATAGTTTTATTAACAGTTTGAAGTAATAGAAAACAAGATAAAAGGTTGATTTTTATAATATTAATTGTTTTCTTCCGCTAAAATCTTTTGAAGGTACAAACACAGTAAGAAAGCAAAGAAGCCTAAAACGCCCATGAAAAACCAATTCGCTTGATAACCTTTCAAATCAACAATCTCAAATCCGATGTTGGAACTTAAAATGTGGGCTAAGCTGTAGCTCATGGTGAAAATAGCCATATAACGTCCTTCATGACCTTTAGGTGCCCGACTCATCGCAAACGAATTCGAAAATGGAAAAGCAAACATTTCTCCGAAACTCATGAAAATCATCATCACAATTAAGATTCCGGCCCAAAAATCAACCAGTAAAAGGAACATGCTTATGGTCATGGCCAGCAATCCGTAGGTTACCATTTTAACTTTATCAATTTGTTTGCGCTCCACATAGCTTACAATAGCCATTTCTGAAAAGAATATGATTAATCCGTTCAGCATCAATAGCAAACCACTTTGAAATTCGGTTAAATTAAATTGCTCTTTATGATATAACGGAAGCGTTGTAAACAACTGGAAAAATAAAATTCCGGTTACCGTACAAATGAATAAGAAGATCCAGAAAGGCGCATCTGTAAATACGGATTTGTTCGGTTGCGAGTCTATGATTTCCTGATGAACTGGTTCTCTTTTTTTCTCCTTCACCAACAGCCAAAAAATACTGATAGCGACAATACATGTTATCCCATCAACCCAGAATAATCCCGAGTAACCACCTGTCATAATGATAATACCAGCAAGCGCCGGACCAGCAGCGAACCCTAAATTAATAGCAAGTCGTACTAAAGTTAAGGCTCGGGTTCTGTTTTCTGGTTTGGCGTAAACTCCTAACGACACGAACATCGCCGGACGAAACATATCAGCAATCACCATAATTAAAAACATACCGATGCAAAGACCAATAAAGTTGGTAATGTATTGCAATAGAATAAATGAAATTCCGCTGGTAAACAAGCTGAAAATCATGATTTTATAAAAACCTATTTTATCGGATAGTTTCCCGCCAAGCCAAGAGCCAATCATCGAACCAAGTCCGAAACAAATCAAAACCCACTTCACCTGATCGTACGAAAAATGCAAATCTTCTTTCAGATATTTGGAGAGGAATGGTAATACCATTGTTCCGGTTCTGTTGATGAAAGTAACCAACGTCAGAATCCAGATTTCACGTGAAAAACCCTTGAAGTTATTGATATATCGTTGAAAGGCGTTTAAAAGCATCGGGAGGAAATTAAAGTGCAAAGTTACAAACTTGCGCTGTGTTTAAAGGTAATGATTTACGGGCTTCCGTGTTAAATTGTTGTGAATTTTTTTACACTGAAAATTGATTATTTTTGCAGAAATCATTCAACGTATGAAAAAAGTAATTTTAGCAATTTTATTTCCATTTGTGGTTTTTGGACAATGTGATGAATCGGTATCAAAAGCATTTCAAAATCAGTTAGATAAAGAATATGCTGATGCAAAAGAAAGCCCTTTAAAACCTGAGGATTTGAAAATTTTTCATGGACTGCATTTCTATGAAATCAACAAAGATTTCTGCGTTGAAGCGAAATTGGTCAAAACGCCAAAAGCCAAACCGTTTGCTATGAAAACATCCGGAAACAGAACGCCGTTGTATGTGAAATATGGCGAACTTCATTTTACATTAAGAGGAAAAGAATGTAAGTTGAATGTGTTCCGAAATATAGAATTGTCAAAACAGGAAAAATATAAAAATCATTTGTTTCTTCCATTTACCGATTTAACCAGCGGAGTGGAAAGTTACGGCGGCGGTCGCTATATCGACTTAGAAGCAACCGATAAAGACACAATGATACTTGATTTCAATCAGGCGTATAATCCGTATTGTGCTTATAATGAAGGATATTCCTGTCCGATTCCACCAAAGGAGAATGATTTGCTTGTGGAAGTTCGTGCCGGTGTGAAGAAGTTTCATGATTAGGTTTTGAAAAAGATGAAATTCAACATTCACACCCATAAAAGCACGAATCAAGAAAAAGTTCTGGAAATTGTCAATCAATATCCGTATGAATTTGATGCTGATGTGCGACATTTTTCCATCGGAATTCATCCGTGGTATATAGATTTAGAGAATATTGAAGAGCATTTACAGATTATTGAAGAAAAGCTTCAACTTCAAAACTGTCTGGCTTTAGGCGAATGTGGATTGGACAAACGAATAGAAACACCGCTAGAAAACCAAACCGAAGTTTTCGAAAAACAGTTACACTTAGCTGTAAAATACCAAAAACCTGTAATTTTGCACTGCGTTTCAGCCTATCAGGAAGTAATTGAAATCAAAAAACGATTGAAAATAAACGTTCCGATGGTGATTCACGGTTTTTCCAAAAACTGGCAAGTAGCAAAATCACTTTTGGATAATGGTTTTTATTTGTCGTTTGGGAAATATTTGTTGCGAAATCCGGAGCTATCAGAAGTGTTTCAGCAAGTTCCGAACAATCGTTTTTTTCTGGAAACCGATACAATTGAAGAAAGCATCAACGATGTTTATATAAAAGCTGCATCAATAAAAGGAAATGATGTAGAGCAGATTATCGAAGATAATTTTAAGTTAGTTTTTAACCTGTAATGAAGACCGGTTTTTCGACCGGAATCACATTACACAACACGTTTTACAATGGCAGAATGGACAGAAAGAGCCGAATTATTATTTAAAGAAGAAGGATTAGAGAAATTAAAGAATTCCAATGTTTTGGTTGTTGGAATGGGCGGAGTAGGTTCGTTTGCCGCAGAATTTATCGCTCGTGCAGGCGTAGGGAAAATGACAATAGTGGATGGCGATACTGTTGATATCACTAACATCAACAGACAATTACCAGCATTACATTCCACAGTCGGTCAACCGAAAGTTACAATTGTTGGAGACCGTTTGATGGATATTAACCCGGAATTGCAATTGACAAGAGTTCAGGAGTTTTTATCACCGGAAAGAGCATTCGAATTAGTAACCGATGAATTTGATTACGTTTTAGATTGTATCGACAGTATCACCCCAAAATTGAATCTGATTATTGCAGCGAAACGCAAAAGAGTGAAAATTATCAGCAATATGGGAGCAGGAGGAAAGATGCTTCCCGGTAAAGTGGTGGTTCGTGATATTTCAAAAACCGATGTTTGTCCGTTGGCGAAAGTAATTCGTAAACGTCTGAAAAAAGAAGGAATTTCAAGCGGCGTGAAAGCTGTTTATTCGGTAGAAAAACCAGATCAGAGCAGTTTAAAAATGACTGACGGAACCAACTTCAAAAAATCATTTTTCGGAACAAACAGTTGGATGCCAGCCTTGTTCGGATTACATGCAGCTCAAACTGTAGTGCAGTATTTGCTTGAGAAGAAATAAAAATAATTAGAAGAATATAAAGAAAAAGTCCCGCTTAAAACGGGACTTTTTTATTATTGAAC
Source organism: Flavobacterium sp. (assembly GCF_032153895.1). Lineage (GTDB taxonomy): Bacteria > Bacteroidota > Bacteroidia > Flavobacteriales > Flavobacteriaceae > Flavobacterium. The sequence continues at coordinate 18,344 of NZ_JALDYN010000018.1, read as the reverse complement.
ATTGGTTGTATCACTTGTTACAGCATTAGGGAGTAACGGTTTTACAATCGGTTTTGCTTTTTCAACAATTGGGATGTAGATTTCGGTAACCCATTCTGACGGACGCGGCGTCTGCTTCAATCCTACTTTATACACTTCCAGATATTTACCTGTCGGATTTTCAACCCAATGTTTCTTGGTAATTTCTTCGTACGCTTTATCCCAAGCTTTTTTACTGTGTGAGTAATCGCCTTTTAAAGTGGTTTTCAACGCAAGATATGAACCAAATTTTCCACCTGAAATATCACTGCCTTCAGAAGTGAAAATTTCCTGTTCTACTGGTAAACATACTGAAAAAGAAGTAATTCCTGTAGCTTCATTATACGTATTATAGATAGCGAATGGAGCTCCCGTCACTTTAATATTATTGTCTTCAGCAAATTTGGTAATGTTTCGCATCAAAACGCCCATATTATGCGATAAAGAAGTGATTTTGCAAGTCAGAGATTGTTTAATGTAATTCTCACCCGGTTTTCGAACCAAACCATGTACTTCAACTTTATAATTGTTGATCTCTTTTACCAGTTTAGTATCGATATTGTTCAAACCTTCTTCAAACATTGGAGCCATCATTTTTTCGGCACCACCACTGAACATGGCGAATGCTTTCATCATGAAATCCATTTCACCCTTCATTCTCCAGGTCACTTTGGTTCCGCCGTTTACTTTTTCAAAGCCCCAAATTACATCGGAAGGCGTGCTGTCTTCAAAAGAAATTTTCTGAAAAATACTGTCGTTGGTAATGGTTTTAACGGTATTCATTTTTCCGTCACCATCTTTTCCCGTCCAGGAATAGGAAGCGCCTTCACCTTTGGTTTTAGAGCTGTAAGTGTATTGCATGGAAGGATCTTCTTTGGCCCAAGGTCCCCAGTTTTCCCAATTTCGATATTCATCAACATATTCGAAAAGGGTTCTTTGGTCGACCGCAATCACTTTACTTCGTTGAATATCAAACTTATTACTTTGAGTACCGATATATACCGAAACGGCAATAGCCGCTAGAAGAATCAAAAGAAAAATATACTTTACAATACGCATTTTGGCTTGAAATAATAGTTGTTTTCCAAATTTACAATATTATTCTTTCAAATAAAGTTTTATTAGAAATAAAATTCCTATAAACATAAAAAAGAAGAATAAAACCCATAAACTTCCTTTGTAATGAATTCTGTGTAATGATAAATCTTTTCGGTAAACATAGATCATCACACTAACAAAAACAATTACGAAGAAAAGTGCAAAATAGAGCTGGCCTGTTGAAAACATGGTTTGAAAATTTCTGTAAAATTAACTTTTTGAATTGTCTTTTTAATTAATTTCCTCACAAAATTTAGAGCTATGCAAAAACAGATTAATTGCGTAAAAGAATTTCACGAAGCCTTTGGTTTAGGCGTGAATTTTTCGCCAAAAGGAGATTTGGGAGAGCAGAAAAACATGCTGCGTTTCAACCTGATGAAAGAAGAAAACGAGGAATATTTAGAAGCAGTTCAGAATAACGATGTGGTTGAGATAGCCGATGCTTTAGGCGATATGCTGTACATTTTATGCGGAACGATTCTAGAACATGGTTTACAACATAAAATTGAAGAAGTTTTCGACGAAATTCAGCGTAGTAATATGAGTAAATTAGGTGAAGACGGAAAACCGATTTATCGTGAAGACGGCAAGGTTATGAAAGGACCGAATTACTTCAAACCGAATTTTGAAGCGATTTTAAAATAAAAAAATCCCGATTCAATCGGGATTTTTAATTAGATTTTAACTGTCCAGCCAAAAGTATCTTCAGCCAGTTTATATTGAATATTCGTCAGGTTCTCTTTGATTTGCGACGCGAAAGTATTTTCTAATTTTGGTAACTCATAATAAGTGTCCTGATACGAAAATCCTGCAATCGGGTTTACTACTGCGGCTGTTCCGGCTCCGAAAATTTCTTTTAAAGTACCGTTTTTAGCAGCTTCAACGATTTCAGAAACTAATACCGGACGAACTTCCACATTAATTCCAATAGTTGGTGCTAACTCGACAATACTTTTACGGGTTACACCATCAAGGATGCGCTCACTGGTTGGTGCAGTATATAAAGTATCGTTAATTCTGAAGAAAACATTCATGGTTCCGGCTTCTTCCAGCTTCGTATGCGTTGCATCATCAGTCCAGATTACCTGTTGGAATCCTTTTTCGTTGGCTAATTTAGTCGGATAGAATTGTCCCGAATAATTTCCGGCAGCTTTTGCAGCACCAATACCACCATTCGCAGCACGGCTGTAATAATCGGCAATAATAACTTTTACTTCACCTGAATAATAAGCTTTTGCAGGCGAAAGAATTATGCAGAAACGATATTGGCTTGAAGGAGAAGCTACTACACCATGACCCGTAGCAATCATAAACGGACGAATATATAAGGTGTTTCCTTTTCCTTTCTTAACCCATTCTTTCTCGATTTCAAGTAATCGGTTCAAACCACCTAAAAACACATCTTCCGGAACTTCAGGCATTGCCATACGAACTGCCGATTTATTAAAACGGTCAAAGTTCTCATCCGGACGGAATAACCAAATAGCGTCGTAAGTATCTTTGTAGGCTTTCATGCCTTCAAAAATAGCTTGTCCGTAATGAAAAACACGAGACGAAGGATCCATAGTGAAAGGTTCGTAAGGCTGAATTACAGGCTGTTCCCAAACACCATTATTGTAATCACAAACCAACATGTGGTCGGTAAAAATGGTTCCGAAAGTCAGGTTTTCAAAATCAACCGAATTGATTTTACTCGTGCTTGCTGTAACTATTTTAATGTTACTTGTCGTGGTTAAGTTCATTTAATTGTTTAAAATTATTGTTTAAACATTAACGTGTTGATTATCAGATTTTAATATCGAATTAAAATAGGACGATGAACCGGTTGTGTCTGTGCAAATCTAATAAAAAAACCGTCCTTGTAAATAGGGCTTTGAAAAAATATCAGATTCTTGTCTTACAGATTAAATTTCTTTCCACATTCTTAATAAAACCCTGATTTTGATTCGATTTTATCAGCATTATTAAAAAAAATATAAAGTAGAATTCACATTCAGATTTAATTTGTTTCTTTGGAAAAATATTTAAATCAAATTTTATAGATATGAAAGCAATTAAATTTTTGGCTTTAGCGGTAATTGTTTTAACAGGTTTTACTGTAAGTGCACAAACTACTAAAACTAAGAAAACGGCTGTAAATATGAACGATTATGCTGTTTTCGGTGAGAAATTTACACCTACAAAAGTATTGTCTGAAAAAGAAATGCTTAAAAAATACAAGACTTTGAAAAAAGGAGATACAATCGTGGTTAAATACAAATCAGTAATTAAAGATGTTTGTAAAAAGAAAGGTTGTTGGATGAATATGGATTTGTCAAATGATACCAATTCTTTCGTACGTTTTAAAGATTACGGATTCTTTGTGCCTTTAAATGCAGATGGTAGCGAAGCGATTGTAAATGGAAAAGCGTTCATCGATGTAGTGACTGTTGAAGAATTACGCCACTATGCAAAAGATGCTAAAAAATCTCAGGAAGAAATCAATAAAATTACCAAGCCGAAAGTAACTTATGCTTTTCAGGCAACTGGAGTTTTAATTAAGAAGTCATAATGAAGCAATTCGTTTTCCTATTAGTAACTGTGCTGCTGTTTTCCTGTGACAAAAAGAAAGAGCAGGAAGAACAAGTAGAAGTTCAGGCTGAAGCTCCAAAAAAAGAAGAGAAGCAGTTTGAAATGTACGAAATGTCAGAAATGGCGGCTTTGATGGAGCAAATGTATGTGGATAATCAACGTTTGAAAGAGCGTATTAAATCTGGAGATACAATTGGTCAGTTTCCTTCGCATTTCATGAAAATCCACAGTGCAGTAATGACCGATAAGCAGGAAAATGATGCTTTTTTTAAAGAGCAGGCTGCAAAATTCATCAAGGCGCAGGAAATGATTTATAAAGATCCAAAAAATGCGAAAGAGCATTTCAATACTGGAGTTGATGCTTGTATTAAATGTCACGAAGTGAAATGCAGCGGACCAATTCCGAGGATTAAAAAATTATATATTCAATAGTATTGAAAAGAACAATTATACAAACGGCTGATGGTTCATCGTCGCTTCTTGTTGAAGATTGGGGAGAAACCTACCATTCTAGACACGGGGCCATTCAGGAAGCTCAGCATGTATTCATACAAAACGGACTGTCACTTTTTGAAGGGCAGTCCGTTTCGGTTTTGGAAATAGGATTCGGAACCGGATTGAACGCTTTTATCACACTTTTAGAAGCCGAAAAAAACAAACAGCAAATTGATTATGTTGGCGTTGAAGCTTACCCGATTTTAAAAGAAGAAGCCGATAAACTGAATTATGTTTCTCAACTTGATGCAAATCAGTTTGTTGGAGAATTCGAGAAGTTGCATTCTTCAGAATGGTCAATAAAGACAGTAGTTTCGGAACATTTCAGTTTAACAAAAAGACAACAATACTTTAACGAAATAACGGACAAAAATCAATTTGATTTGATTTACTTTGATGCATTCGGATTTCAGTACCAACCAGAGCTCTGGACTGTGGCTATATTCGAAAAAATGTTTCACGCTTTAAAACCGGAAGGGGTTTTGGTTACTTATGCCTGCAGAGGTCCGATTAAAAGAGCCATGCAGGAAGTTGGATTTACAACTCAGAAATTGAAAGGTCCGCCAGGAAAACGTGAAATGCTTAGAGCTTTTAAAGGTAATTTGTTAAAATAATTCGTTTATTAAATTTTTATCTTAAATTTTAAAAATTAATATTAATTGAAGATTATTTTTTTGTAAATTTATCATACGTTCTGAGTTAAAATATTATTTAATGCAAAACTTAATAAACTATGCCAAGAGTAATGTATGCTTACACTAAGTCTATTTTAGAGCGTGTAAGTTTCGATCCCAAATTGTTCTGCAAAGAATTGGAAAAAGCCGTTAAGATTCTTCTACCATATGAATTGGAACAACTAACAGAGTGGCTTTTAAGCTTTACCAAAGAAAAACCAGAATTAAGACAGTGTTTAATTTATATCAATCATTAAAAGAGCCATTTGGCTCTTTTTTTATTGTTTTTTTGTAAAGTAAATCGTTATTTTTTAACAGTTTTTGTTATTTATCTGATAAAAATGCTTTTTATCGATAAAAAATGTTTTAAATCTTTGGTTTATTCTAATCGATTAATTACATTTACTTAACGTTCTTATAATGAGTTAACTAAAATTTGGATTGACTATGCCTCGAATGATTTATGATTACACCAAATCGGTGCTTGAAAGAGTAAGTTTTGACCCGTTATTGTTCATGAAAGAATTAAAAAAAGCTGTAAAAACTTTATTGCCTTACGAATTAGAACAACTTACCAAATGGTTGTTTTTTTTCACAGAAGAAAAGCCACAGCTAAAACCCTGTTTATCTGTCTTGAGTGAAACTTAACCAAAACATGTATTAACTAACTAACCAAAAAATAAAAGGAGCCAATTGGCTCCTTTTATTTTTTCTGTAAAGGGCTTATTATTTGCACGTTGTGAAAAGCAATGGCTCCTTTAACCACACCGGAAATTGTATTGCGTAGCGCATCAATTATATGAAGTTTCAGTTCTTTTTTAGGGAAAATTAAACTGACTTCTCTTGCGGGTCTTGGTTCCTTAAAATGCCTTAGCTTTGCTTTATTCTTATCGCTTAAATCAAGTGTGTGTAGGTAAGGAAGGAGTGTAAAACCTAATCCTTCATCAGCTAGTTTGATTAAAGTTTCAAAACTGCCACTTTCAATCTGGAAATTACTGGCTTTTCCTTGATTGGTGTTTTTGCATAAATTTAAAATTCCGTCTCTAAAACAATGTCCGTCTTGTAAAAGCAATACATTATCTAAATCTAAATCATCAATTTCGATTTCGGTTTTACCATAATTACTGTGTGTTTCTGGGAAATAGCCAACAAATGGTTCGTAGTATAAAACGATTTCTTTGATGCTGTCTTCTTCGAGCGGAGTTGCTGCAATGGCGGCATCGAGTTGACCGTTTTTAAGTCTTTTTATAATTTCTTCCGTAGTTAATTCTTCAATGATTAAATTAATTTTTGGATATTTTTTGGTGAAATTGGTCAGGAACATCGGCAACAATGTCGGCATAACCGTTGGAATTATTCCAATTTTAAAATCTCCTCCGAAAAAACCTTTCTGTTGATCAACAATATCTTTGATTCTATCGGATTCATTGACAATACTTCGGGCCTGTGCTACAATTTTCTCTCCAATTTCAGTAAGTTGAATCGGCTTTTTACTTCGGTCAAAAATCAGAATATCCAGTTCTTCTTCCAGTTTCTGAATCTGCATGCTTAGAGTTGGTTGTGTGACAAAGCATTTTTCTGCAGCAAGTGTAAAGTTTTTATGCTCTGCGACCGCTAAAACATAATATAGTTGTGTAATGGTCATTGTATAGAAAATTTTGATAAAAATATAAAATCAATCAATTATAATTATACTTATGACTCACAAATAATAAATAAATTTGTTTAAAATCATTAATTAAAGAATAAAGTTATGAAAATGAATAGTTTAGGGTTGCCGGTTAAAGAAACGCAGATTATGGTAGCCGAATTAAATATCTTATTAGCCAACTTTCAGGTTTACTATCAGAATTTGAGAGGATTACATTGGAATATTCGCGGAAAACGTTTCTTCGATTTGCACTTAAAATTTGAAGAACTATACAACGACAGTCAGCTTAAAATCGATTTAATTGCCGAACGGGTTTTAACATTGGGCGGAACTCCGTTGCATACTTTTGAAGATTATATTAAGAACAAAAAGATTGCTATCGGGAAAAATATTTCAAATGATGAAGATGCGATTCAATTGATAACCAGTTCCTTAAAAGAACTTTTGGTAATTGAACGCGTTATTCTAAAACAAGCCGGTGAAATTGACGACGAAGGAACCAACAGCATGATGAGTGATTTCATCTCCGAACAGGAAAAAACCATTTGGATGATGAAAGCGTGGTTGGAAGAAGAAATCTAATCCGAATAATGCATTATCAACAAGGCTGAGAGTATTAAAATATTCATAATTTGCTTTCAGCCTATTCATTTTTTTATAAATTCGCAACATGAAATTTTTAGTAAACATAGTTTTGTTTTTATTTCTTTCCTTTTTGGCAACGCCTACGGTAATTGGCGTGATTGAGGAAAAAATAGACACGTCTATGGTTTACGCATTTTCAGAAGAAGAAATTCATAAGGAGGTAAAAGAAATTCCTATGAGCATCGGAGATATACTTCAAATTCCGGTAGTTTCTTCGATTACAAAATCTACAGCAATTAATTCTGAAAATAAGCTGAAGCACGACAGCGCTTCGGAAGAAATTTTCTCGCCGCCTCCCGAATTCGTATAATACATTTTTCAACTAAATGATGTTGGTTTCTGTCTGGAAATCAATGAGTTCTATGTATTATATTTTATCGGATTATGACAAAAAAAACAAATATTTTTGGCAACCTTAAATCGGATTTTGCTTCTGGTTTAGTGGTTTTCTTAGTGGCATTGCCGTTGTGTTTAGGTATTGCCATGGCTTCTGGAGCACCTTTATTTTCAGGAATTATTGCAGGGATTATAGGAGGTATTGTTGTAGGTTACTTGAGTTCTTCCCACGTGAGTGTTTCCGGACCAGCTGCGGGTTTAACAGCGATTGTATTAACTGCAATTACTGATTTCGGAGCGTTTAACATCTTTTTGGCCGCTGTATTTTTGGCGGGAATTTTCCAGCTACTTTTAGGTTTTTTAAAAGCAGGAAGTATTTCCAATTATTTTCCAACCAATGTAATTGAAGGAATGTTGGCCGGTATCGGTGTAATTATTATTCTGAAGCAATTACCACACGCTGTTGGTTACGATGCTGATTTCGAAGGTGATATGGCTTTCGAGCAAGCTGATGGTGGAAACACCTTTTCTGCTTTATTTGGTGCATTAGATTACATTCAGTTAGGCGCTGTGATTGTTACTTTAATTTCTTTGGCAATTCTTATCGCTTGGGACAAAGTTCCTTTCTTAAAGAAAATGAAATTGGTTCCAGGAGCTTTAGTTGCTGTAATCGTTGGCGTTGTAATTAATGAAGCTTTTGTAGCTGGCGGAAGTAATTTAGCGATTGCAAAAGAACACTTGGTTTCGTTACCAGTTCCAACATCAGTAGATGATTTTAAAAACATTTTGATGTTCCCTGATTTTTCAGCAATTACCAATTCTAAAGTTTGGATTGTTGCTTTAACTATTGCTATTGTGGCTTCTATTGAGAGTTTACTTTGTATTGAGGCATCAGACCGTTTGGATCCGCAAAAGCGTTTTACTGACACGAACAATGAGTTAAAAGCACAAGGTATCGGTAACTTAGTAAGTTCATTATTAGGTGGTTTGCCAATGACTTCGGTTGTTGTGCGTACATCGGCTAATATTAACGCCGGAGCAAAATCGAAAATGTCTACCATTGTTCACGGGGTTTTATTGTTAATCTGTGTGTTGGCAATTCCGGTTATTCTGAATAAAATTCCATTGGCTACTTTAGCTGCCGTTTTATTGATGGTAGGTTATAAATTAGCAAAACCGGCGACCATTATGCATTTCTGGCACAAAGGAAAATACCAGTTTGTTCCTTTTATTGCAACACTTTTAGCGGTAGTTTTCCTTGATTTATTGAAAGGAGTTGCCTTAGGTATGATTATCAGTATTATTTTTGTACTTCGTGGAAATTTAAAGCGTGCTTACTATTTCCGTAAAGAAGAATACGAAGAAGGTGATATCATCCACATCGATTTAGCTCAGGAAGTTTCTTTCTTGAATAAAGCTGCTATCAAATTGACATTGAGTAATTTACCAGATGATTCCAGAGTAATTATCAACGCGTCGGATACTGTTTATATCGCTCACGATGTAATCGACTTGATAAAAGAATTCAAGCATATTAATGCAGTTGAAAAGAATATCGATGTTACTTTAATCGGATTCAAAGATGCCTACGAATTGGATAACAACCAATACGAACAAAACCACGTATTTATGGAGCACGACGCTTTAATTAAATATCGAAACAACGCTATTTCGTCACATAAGGAAGCAATTGAAGAATTAACGACGAACTAAAATGTTATTAAAAACTTTTAAAAAAATATACAAAATGAGAACCTTAAATAAAGAATTACAATCTCAAATAACACCAAGAAAAGCTTTAGATTTATTAAAAGAAGGAAATAACCGCTTCGAGAACAACCTGAAATTACACCGTAATTTACTTGAGCAGGTAAACGATACACGCGACGGACAATGGCCTTTTGCAACCGTTTTAAGTTGTATCGACAGCCGAACTTCTGCGGAGTTAATTTTCGATCAGGGATTGGGTGATATTTTCTCAATCCGTATTGCTGGAAACGTTGTGAATACTGATATTTTAGGAAGTATGGAATTCGCTTGTAAAGTGGCAGGTTCTAAACTGATTGTAGTATTAGGACATACAAAATGTGGAGCTGTAAAAGGCGCTTGCGATCATGTAGAAATGGGTAACTTAACGGAATTGCTGTCTAAATTACAACCGGCAGTTTACGAAGAGCAGACGACTAAAGAAAACAGAAGTTCTAAAAATGGAGAATTCGTAGAAAATGTAGCAGAAATCAATGTGAGACGTACGGTAAAATCTATCATCCAAAGAAGTTATATTTTAGAGCAGATGATTGAAAACGGCGAAATCGGAATTGTTGGCGCTATGTACAACATCGAAACCGGAGCTGTAGAATTTTACCCGGAAACAGAATTCATCAAGGATGAGAAAAATCCGGAATTGAGTTTGAAAGAATTATAAGAATTAACTATTTCCAAAAACATAAAAATCCGTCGTAAAGGCGGATTTTTTTATTCGTTATCTAAATCTAAATTTTCATTAAAAGCCGATGGTAAAAGTTGCGGTATGAATTTTATCAGAATCGGTAACAATAATCCGCCACCAGGTAAAAGGAATATGGTTAAAGACGGAATGGTTTTACAGATGTCTAAAATCTGCTTTTTCATGCGTTTTTTCTCCTTGTCGGTTAAATCTCTTTTGGCAGAATAGGCGATAAGTTTCATGAGTTCGCCACTTTCGGTGATTTCTTTAGCCAAGCGACTTTTGTTTCGGCTCAATAAAACCTGAACATTTTGCGTCGTTTGATCGTAAAAATGCTTCACCGGATTCGAATATTTGAAATACGGAATCTCATTTTTGTATTTCAGTATAAAACTATCAATCGACTCAATACTTTGAACAGCATAGGTTCTGTCAATTTCCAGTAAATCAGATAGTTTGTATAGGAAGTCACTTTCTTTTTGTTCTAAAATACCATCGCTCCACATTGCCATTCCGGCCATATCGAGAAGGTAATTTTTCTCTAAATTCGATGCAAAATATTCTAATTCAAGCATCTCAATGTTTTCAATATTGATTTTAGAGAATTTCGTATAACGAACGGATGATTCAAAAAGTTTAATCAGTAAATCATCGTAATTGGATTTTGTGTTTTTGGTTTTCAGCGCCAAAGAAACAATGCTGATGATCGTTTCCTCCAATTTCTTCAGATAACTTTCCGGAATTTCCTTGTGTAAAAGATATTGACGAAAGGCCAAAACATCCATAAACAGGAGCGCGTTAGTCAGAATGTGCGAGAAATTTTTACTGATGATGTTATCGTTGGTCTGAACACGTTCGTCAATCATTTCTTCCAAGCGATGACTGGCTGAGGCTTCCGGTAACATTTTCTTCAAAAGATTGAAGCTTTCCGGGTTCATCTGTTTGTAAAATCCGTTAGCTTTCTCAATAAAATCCTTTGGATTTCCATCGTGTGTAATCAATCCGAAAACACCGTATAACGTATGAAGAAGCGCAACTTTTGTAAATTCCTGAGGTTTCCAGCCTTTGGTATTGATTGGTTTTTCTACGTCAAAATCAACTGTATGCCCGTAAATGAAACCGGTATTGCGAACATTGAGATAAAATTCCTTCGAATAAATCACGACAGGTAAGGGCAGAGGTTGTTGTTCTGCAAAAAATTTGTCAATCCATCCGTTTGTAGAAGGGTTAATCATCTAGGAATTTTATACTGCAAAGCTAGAGTATTTTTGCAAATCTGTATGCGAAAGGCGTTAAGTTTTCGTAATTATTGGCGCGACTTCAAATTGGCTTCGCATAGTTTAATAATTTCCTCAATGCGATTGTTTCGGGTTTCTTCGCGCTTCGCCTGATTTAACCAATACAAATAACTTTTTCGGTAACTGAAACTGAAGTTATTATAATTTTCGAACGCCTTTTTGTTTTTGTTGAATGCGGATTGTAAATCATCCGGAATTACTAAGTCTTCCACATGATCGAGCGAATTCCAGGAACCGTTTTGTTTAGCGATTTCAATTTTAGCCAAACCGCTTTCGTGCATTAAATTATCGGCGATTAGTTTTTCGATATAGTTCTTATTGATTTTACTCCAAACACTTTTGTCTTTTCGTGGACCGAAAGTTTGTTTACGACGCTCTTCATCAATCTTCCTAACTGTTGAATCTATCCAGCCGTAACAAAGCGCCACCTGAACCGCTTCTTCCCAACGCATACTTTCTTTACCGCTTTCAACTTTAAAAAAAATCAAATCTACTGCGGAAGATGTTGCATGATTTTCATGGAGCCAATTGCGCCATTCTTCGGGATTTTTGAAATAATGAAGTGCTTTTTCTTTCATCAATAATTATCGGATAATCGCCGTACAAGCCACGCGACCACCAGCATTTCCAGTTGGTTGCGTCGTAAAATCATCTGAACCTTGGTGAACAATGATAGCTTTTCCTAAAACATCTTTGGTTTCATCGCCGCAGCCAATACACCATTCGTTTGTGGTTAAAGTGATTTTTCCATTTCCGTTGGCATCAGCTGTAAAATTACCGATGTCGCCTTTATGGTATTCGGCTTGTCCCCATTTACCATGTTTTTTAAAGGTCGGATTCCAATGTCCACCGGCTGAAGTAGCATCGGCTGCCGAACAATCTGATTTTTCGTGAATATGAATCGCGTGAACACCTGGCGTTAAACCTGCTATTACCGCTGTAAAGGTAACATAACCTCCTTTTTCTGAAAAAACGGCAGTTCCGGAAGTGTTGGTGCCACTTTTCGGCTCTAAGGTAATTGTAAGTTCATTGGGTTTTGTTTCGGTTTTGGTTTTGCACCCAAAAAGTAACGCCATGATACTCAATGACAATAAAACTGATTTTTTCATAATTTCCTTTTTTTCAAATTTAAAGAAAATTGATACAAACCCACTGTTAAAAAGTATTAAAAAACCGCTCTGTATTACTACAAAAGCGGTCTTTAAACAAACTAAACCAAAATTTATTGCAATCGGTTAAAAGCAATAAGCGTTCTCTGCAACTAATTTAGCAGCGATAGTTTCACGTAACGCAACTACGTTAGGCATATTTGTATATTTTGTGAAACGACGTAATCCCATTAACATCATGCGTTGTTCGTCGCCTTCAGCAAAAGAAACGATTCCTTCTTTTCCTTTCTGAGCGATAGTGTCAACTGCGTGATATAAGTACAATTGCGCCATTGCGATTTGTTCTTTTACATTAGCTTCACCTTTCGATTTGGCTAATTTTTCAGTTCTTAAAATTGTTGATTCTGCCATGTATATTTCGATTAACATATCGGCAGCAGCCATTAACAACTGTTGGTGTGCTTCTAAATCCGGACCGTATTTCTGAACGGCTGAACCAGCTACCATTAAGAAAGCTTTTTTCAGTTTCCCGATTAACTCTTTTTCTTCAGCGAATAATTCAGAGTAATCAGGAGTATCGAAAGACGGAATTCCCATTAATTCTTCGGCAACTTTCATGGCTGGACCTAATAAATCCACATGGCCTTTCATTGCCTTTTTAATCAACATTCCTACGGAAAGCATACGGTTGATTTCGTTCGTACCTTCGTAAATACGAGCGATACGAGCATCTCTCCAAGCGGATTCCATTGGTGTATCTTCAGAGAATCCCATACCACCAAAGATTTGGATTCCTTCATCTGTACAATTTTGGATGTCTTCAGAAACCGCTACTTTTAAGATAGAACATTCGATAGCGAATTCTTCAACACCTTTTAATTCAGCCTCTTGGTGTGAATTTCCTTCCTCTGTACGAGCGTTGATTCTTTCTTCGATGCTTCCACCTGCACGGTACGAAGCACTTTCTCCTGCATAACAAGAAGCTGCCATTTCAGCTAATTTTGCACGAATAGCTCCGAAGTTTGCAATTGGTGTATTGAACTGCATTCTTTCGTTGGCATAATTTACTGAAGCCGAAATGGTTCTTCTTTGTGCATCTAAACAAGCTGCCGCTAATTTGATACGACCAACGTTTAAGGCATTCATCGCGATTTTGAAGCCTTCACCACGACCAGCCAACATATTTTCTACTGGAACTACAGTGTCGCTGAAGAAAACCTGACGAGTAGAAGAGGCGCGGATTCCTAATTTGTGTTCTTCCTCACCTAAAGTGATTCCGTTTGGATTGGCAGCATCATATTCTACAATGAAACCCGTGATGTTTTTATCGTCTTCGATTCTTGCGAAAACAATCATTAAGTGACAGAAACCTGCGTTGGAAATCCACATTTTCTGACCGTTGATTTTGTATGTTTTACCGTCAGCTGAGAGTTCTGCTTTGGTTTTTCCTGAATTTGCATCAGAACCTGCTCCTGGCTCTGTCAAACAGTAAGAACCGAACCATTCTCCTGAAGCTAATTTCGGAACATATTTTTTCTTCTGTTCTTCAGTTCCATACAAAGTAATTGGCATAGTACCGATTCCTGTATGTGCGCCAAAAGCTGTTGAGAAGGAGCCTGTTGCGCCAGAAATGTAGTCACAAGTTAACATCGTGTTTACGAAGCCCATACCTAATCCGCCGTATTCTTCCGGAACGGCTACGCCTAAGAAACCAAGTTCTCCGGCTTTTTTCATGCACTCTTCGGTGTACGCGTAATCTTTCTTCTCAAATTTATCTTTGTGAGCCCATAATTCTTTGTCTACGAATTCTTTAACAGAATCACGCATCATAAGTTGCTCTTCGTTGAAATCTTCGGGTGTGAAAATGTTTTCGGATTTCGTTTCCTTCACCAAAAACTGTCCACCTCTTGTAATATCTTCCATAACTTAAAATATTTTGTTCTTTGATTGACTAATTATAATAATTCATAAATTCCGGCAGTTCCTTGTCCGGTTCCAACACACATGGTAACCATTCCGTATTTGTTGCCGCGACGTTTCATTTCATCGAATAACTGAACGGAAAGTTTTGCTCCGGTACAACCTAGCGGGTGTCCTAATGCAATAGCGCCACCATTTACGTTGATGATCTCCGGATTCAAATCTAATTCACGGATAACTGCTAACGATTGTGCCGCAAAAGCTTCATTTAACTCAAATAACTCGATATCTTTGATTTGTAAACCTGCTTGTTTTACAGCTTTTGGAATAGCTTTTACCGGTCCGATTCCCATGATTCTTGGCTCAACACCTGAAGAAGCGAAGTTTACTAAACGTGCAATTGGTTCCAAGTTTAATTCTTTTACCATTTCTTCCGACATTACCAAAACGAATGCAGCTCCATCACTCATTTGTGAAGAGTTACCCGCTGTAACCGAACCATCCGCTGCGAAAACAGGACGTAGCTTGTTTAAGGAAGCGATGTTGGTATCGGCTCTTGGTCCTTCATCTTTAGTAACGGTATAGGATTTCGTTTCTTTTTTACCATTTTCGTTGATGAACGTCTGCTCAATAGTAATCGGAACGATTTGTTTTTCGAATTTGTTTTCTGCCTGTGCTTTCAAAGCTTTCATATGCGAATTGTACGCAAATTCATCCTGATCTTCACGGGAAACGTTGAATTGTTTAGCAACCGCTTCCGCAGTTAAACCCATTCCCCAGTAATAATCTTCGTGACCTGCTGCGGCTACTTTATAATCCGGAGTGGGTTTGTAACCACCCATCGGAATATAACTCATACTTTCTGCACCACCGGCAATGATACAATGCGCCATTCCCGATTGAATTTTAGCAGTCGCCATTCCGATAGTTTCTAACCCTGAAGCACAGTAACGGTTAACGGTAACACCCGGAACATCGTCAACTTTCAATCCCATTAAAGAGATTAAACGACCAACGTTTAGACCTTGTTCGGCTTCCGGCATGGCGTTTCCAACCATTACGTCGTCAATTCTTGTTTTGTCGAAATCAGGCAGTTCCTTCATCATGTATTCGATGGTTTCGGCTGCTAATTCGTCAGGTCTTTTAAAACGGAACACACCTTTTGGCGCTTTACCAACTGCGGTTCTGTAGGCTTTAACTATATATGCTGTTTTCATTGTTTAGTTTCTTAGTGGTTTTCCTTTGGTTAACATGAATTGGATTCTTTCCAAAGTTTTTCTTTCGGTACAAAGCGATAGGAAGGCTTCTCTTTCTAAATCCAATAAGTATTGTTCAGTTACTAAAGTTGGTTCAGATAAATCACCTCCGGCCATTACATAGGCTAGTTTGTTAGCAATTTTCTGATCGTGTTCCGAGATGTATTGTCCGGCAACCATCTGATCGGTTCCAACCAAGAACATACCTAGAGCTTGTTTTCCTAAAACCTTAATATCATTACGCTTAACAGGTTGTGTGTAACCAGCTTCCGCCATTAAAATTGCATGTTTTTTAGCTTCTGCAATTTGTCTGTCTTTGTTAACTACCACAATATCTTTTCCTTTTTGAAGAACACCGATATCGAAACCTTCGTAAGCCGATGTTGCTACTTTCGCCATACCAACGGTTAGGAAATATTCTTGAAGAACGTTCAATTCCACATCATTTTTACGGAAAGTGTCCGATGCTCGTAAAGCCATTTCTTTAGAACCACCACCACCAGGGATAACTCCAACACCGAATTCTACTAAACCGATGTAGGTTTCAGCAGCGGCAACAGCTTTGTCTGCGTGCATGGTTAATTCACATCCACCACCTAAAGTCATTCCGTGAGGTGCTGCAATTACTGGAATTCCGGAGTAACGTACTTTCATCATTGTGTCTTGGAACATTTTGATAGCCAAGTTCAATTCGTCGTATTCCTGTTCAACCGCCATCATGAAAATCATGGCTAGATTGGCTCCAACTGAGAAGTTTGGTGCCTGGTTTCCGATTACTAATCCACGGAAATCTTTTTCAGCTAAATCAATAGCTTTGTTGATTCCTTGGATTACACCGCCACCGATAGAATTCATTTTCGATTGGAATTCTAAGTTTAAGATTCCGTCGCCTAAATCCTGAACGATAGCTTCGCTGTTGCTCCACACTTTTTTAGTTTCTCGGATGTTGTTCAAAATGATGAACGCATCTTGTCCCGGAACTTTAACTTGCGATTTAGAAGCGATATCATAATAATGTGTAGCACCTTCTTTTACAGAATAGAATGATTTGTTACCAGAAGCAATCATTTCAGTAACCCAAGCAGCAGGAGCAAGGCCTTCCGCTTTCATTAACTCGATTCCTTTTTCAACACCGATAGCATCCCAAATTTCGAAAGGACCATTTTCCCAACCGAAACCGGCTTTCATGGCATCGTCAATTTTGTAGAAATCGTCAGTAATTTCAGGAACTCGGTTAGAAACATAAGCGAACATTGCAGAGAAATTCTTTCTGTAGAATTCTCCGGCTTTATCAGTTCCTTTTACCAATACTTTGAAACGGTCGATTGGTTTGTCAATCGTTTTGGTCATTTCTAAAGTAGCGAATGAGGCTTTTTTAGCAGCTCTGTATTCTAAAGTATCTAAATCTAACGATAAGATGTCTTTGTCAACTTTTTTGTAGAAACCTTGTCCGGTTTTGCTTCCTAACCAGTTGTTAGTCATCATGGTATTGATGAAGTCAGGAAGTTTGAACAGTTCGTGAGCTTCGTCGTTCGGACAGTTTTCGTACAAACCATTAGCTACGTGAACTAAAGTATCTAATCCAACTACATCCACAGTTCTGAAAGTAGCCGATTTTGGTCTTCCGATAACTGGTCCGGTTAATTTATCAACTTCTTCAATGGTTAATCCCATGTCTTTTACCAAGTGGAATAAACTCATGATTCCGAAGATTCCGATTCTGTTTCCGATGAATGCCGGTGTATCTTTAGCAACTACCGAAGTTTTTCCTAAGAATTTCTCACCGTATTCATTCAAGAAATCCAATACTTCTTTTGAAGTTTGAGGACCAGGAATGATTTCGAATAATTTTAAGTAACGAGCCGGGTTAAAGAAGTGGGTTCCGCAGAAATGTTTCTGGAAATCTTCACTTCGGCCTTCGCTCATAAAATGAATTGGAATACCGGAAGTATTTGAAGTAATCAATGTTCCCGGTTTTCTGTATTTTTCAATCTGTTCGAAAACAGTTTTTTTAATGTCTAAACGTTCAACAACAACTTCAATAATCCAGTCGCAGTCTTTGATTTTTTCTAAATCGTCGGTGGTGTTTCCCGTTGTAATTCGGCTGGCGAATTTCTGATCGTAAATAGGAGAGGGCTTCGATTTTAAAGCATTCGCCAAATGGTCGTTAACCAGTCTGTTGCGAACAGCTTTGTTTTCTAACGTTAATCCTTTTTTCTGTTCAGCTTCGGTTAACTCGCGCGGTACAATGTCCAGAAGCAAAACTTCCACACCAATATTCGCAAAATGGCAGGCAATTCCTGAACCCATAATTCCCGAACCGATAACTGCTACTTTTTTAATTAGTCGTTTCATTTGTTTGTTGTAATAGTATAATCTACTTTATAGTTTGTCTTTTTATTTCTCCAGTTTTTCGTCGCCGAAAATGTTTTTGTCTACAATCAATTCATTGATGATTTCTGAAACTTCCATGAAATGATTTAGTTGCTCTTCTGAAACGTGTTTGCGAATCGTTTCATTAAATTTTAAAACGGTTGATTTGGATAATTCTCTTTTTTCTTTCCCTAATTTGGTCAAGTGAATTAAAACACCGCGTCCGTCAACTGGATTTTTCTTTCTAACGATTAATCCTTTTTCTTCCATTGACTTGAGTGTTCGGGTTAGGCTTGTGGCTTCCATTCCCATTCTCGCGCTAATGGCTGTTGAAGGAGTTCCGTTTTCTCTGTCAATACTCAGCAAAGCAAATCCGGTCGCCATAGTTGCACCGTATTTAGTAGCTTCTTCATTGTACATTCTTGCTACAGCTTGCCAAGTGGCTCTTAAAACA
>NZ_JALDYN010000017.1:0-42455 GCF_032153895.1 Flavobacterium sp. | reverse complement strand
TCTCCTAGCCCCGATAGTAGTGAAAATCCCGCAGCAAAGCGGAGGAATTGAAACGGATAGCGGGAATTGCGACCACAAAATAGCCGGAACACTCGCTCCAAAAACTATTTACTTGCTTTTTCTTTAGCCAAACGCTCTTCTCTGGCTTTTTTGGATAAGTTGATTCGCTCTTTCCAAGTGGCTGATAGCTCTGCTAAGTCGATTGGCTTTGCTGGTTCCTGCTTCTGAAGTCTGTTCGCAGCGAAATATTTAATAAGAATAGATTCTATATAAAAATCTTCGATATCAGTGAAGGGCTCGTATTCGTCCTTCATATTTAAGTCGTATAACTTTGCTGCGTTGTTCGACCAAAAGGCTTTCCAACCACTTTTTAAATCTTTCACCAACGAAAAAGTAGTCTTACCGGTTTGACGGTTTATCAGCTTAATAAGAATCTGACCGTCTTTTCGGGAAAATTTCTTCAGTTTTGCGCCAAATTCATCTTCAAGATAATCCTCTACTATTTTAAAGTACTTCTTTTTTTCGCGTTCAGTCTTTAATTTAGCCATATTCGCGTTCAGAATAACCAAATTATCAGCTGTAAGTTTAGCATACGGGTATACTTTAAGTACTCTGCGCTCTAAAATTTTCAGCTTACGCATTTCTTCTTCGTAGGCTTTGTCTTTAGAAATGATAAGTTCATCCATTTCAGAAGTAAACACAATAGTAGTATCGCTTAAAGTTTCAACAGAATCTTTAACAATCTCTTGCGAACGGGCTGAAACCGAAAATAAACCGAAAACAAATAATAGGTATACTATTCTCATATTTACTAAAGAATTTAGTCAAATTTATACAAAAAATGCTGTGCAACTATAATACCAAATCGTTATTTTAGCAAAAAATAATTTTATGGCAGCAAAATCTATACTATCAAAATCATCACTTTTATTTCTTGAAAAATACTTAAATAACGCATCTCCAACAGGTTACGAAGAAAGCGGACAAAAACTATGGATGGATTATTTAAAACCTTACGTCGATACTTTTATAACCGATACCTACGGAACCGCAGTTGGCGTAATCAATCCCGAAGCCAAATATAAAGTAGTCATTGAAGGTCATGCAGACGAAATCTCTTGGTACGTAAACTATATTACGGACGACGGTTTAATCTACGTGATTAGAAATGGTGGTTCCGATCATATGATTGCACCTTCCAAAAGAGTAAATATTCATACGAAAAAAGGAATCGTTAAAGGGGTCTTCGGATGGCCGGCTATTCACACCAGAGGAAGAAGCGGTAAAGAAGAACCTGCGAAAATCGAAAACATTTTCATCGATTGCGGATGCTCAACCAAAGATGAAGTAGAAAAATTAGGCGTTCACGTGGGCTGTGTAATCACTTATCCGGATGAATTCATGATTTTAAACAAGGACAAATTCGTTTGTCGCGCCATTGATAATCGCATGGGCGGATTCATGATTGCCGAAGTAGCACGTTTATTAAAGGAGAACAAAAAGAAATTACCTTTCGGATTATATATTGTGAATTCGGTTCAGGAAGAAATCGGATTACGCGGTGCCGAAATGATTACCGAAACCATCAAACCAAACGTTGCCATTGTAACTGATGTTTGCCACGATACCACTACTCCGATGATTGATAAAAAAATCGAAGGTGATTTAAAAATGGGACGCGGACCGGTTATTGCTTACGCGCCGGCAGTTCAGAATAAATTAAGAGAATTAATTGTTGGTATAGCAGAAGAAAAGAAAATTCCGTTCCAGCGCCATGCGTCTTCAAGAGTTACAGGAACCGATACGGATGCTTTTGCTTACAGCAACGGAGGTGTTGCTTCGGCTTTGATTTCTTTACCGCTTCGTTATATGCATACCACAGTAGAAATGGTTCATCGAGATGATGTAGAAAATGTAATCAAACTGATTTACGAAAGTTTATTAAAAATCGAGAACAACGAAACGTTCTCTTATTTCAAAAAATAAAACCACTTTTATGCTCCAATTTCGAAATACATTCTTGGCTGTTGTTTCCGCTTTTGCAATTGTACTTACTTTAGACAGTTGTGGTTCATCGGGTTCAAAAATCCGAACGACTAAAACGTCTGACGACAGTAAGGACTTTAAACTATACAAAAGCAGTGGCATTGCTTCGTACTATCACGATAAATTCAATGGAAGAAAAACCGCCAGCGGAGAACGCTTTAGTAATTCTGAATACACGGCGGCACACAAAGAATTGAATTTTGGAACAAGAGTTAAAGTAACCAATATTGCCAACGATAAATCGGTAATTGTAAAAATCAACGATCGTGGTCCGTTTACTAAAGGGCGCGAAATTGATTTATCCAGAAAAGCGTTCATGGAAATTACCGACAACAAAAATCACGGTGAACTCAAGGTTCGTATTGAGATTTTGAAATAAAAAAACCGCGCATTTGCGCGGTTTTTCATTATAACTAACTGTCAAATAAAAATAACTACTTCTTTTTATACTGATTCAAAACCTCAATTACTTTTTCGGCTTTTCCTGCTTCAGCATGTTGTAAAGCGGTTTTATTGTTGTTGTCTTTGGCATTTAAATCTGCTCCGTTGTCTAATAAAATTTTAGCAATTTCAGCGTTATTGTAGCGTGCAGCAAACATTAAAGGGGTCATTCCGTTGTTTCTTTCGTTTACATTCGCACCGTATTCGATGAATTTCTTAACGGTTGTAACATCGCCTTTACTGATGGCCACACACAATGGCGTTGCATCGTAATTTACAATTTCAATTGCTTGTGAATTTGTTGTTTCTACATTGGAAGCCAAAGCCACATTTGTTGCAGCTACTAAAGCCAAACCTAATAAACTGATCGTTTTTTTCATGATTGATTGTTTTGATTTTTGATTAATGATTTATTTAATTGTTATTTTCTTCTAGTTTTCCATAATTCCTGATTAAAATTGGGTTTTCAATGATTTTACTGTCTTCAATAATGCGTTCTTCGGTTGATGGTGCATTATAAACAATGCTCTCAAAAACATAAGCTTCATCGGCAGACATTTTAACTGATTGAGCATCTGCTACTATAGCATTTTCAATAATTTGATTGTCTTCTGCTATGGTTTCTTCAATGGTTTTTTCATACGGATCCATCACAACCAGACTTTGTTCTTCAAGTGTGGTTCTGTTCCCTTTGTAAGTGTTTGATTTTTTAACTTCTTTTAAATGTATTTTAACTGTTTCAGTCTTTATACATACAGCTAAATCTTCGGATTGAGTTACACTAATCATTTCATTACGGAATGACTGCTGTGAATTAAGAGCTAGGGCAACATTTACAAATGCTACAACGAAAATCCCTAATAAGATGCCGGTTTTTTGATTGATTGATTTCATGATGATTGATTTTGATTTGCTCCTCGGTGTTCCAAACAATTTTGTTACGCCTCGAGTGATGATTGATTTACAGAATAGACGCTGGCAAATTCAAATCGTTACCTGAATTTCTTCATTATAACAAAAGTTTAACACATCTTTACTGATAATCGGTTTTTTTAAACATTTGGTCGATTATTTATAACTGTATCACAACTTCAAATCAACACCACAAAGAACAAAAAAACCACGCAAAGCGTGGTTAGTATAACTTTAAGATTGGATTATCTTATTTGTTTAAAAAAGCTAAGACGTTTTTCTCAATACGCTCGTTAATATTTGAAATATCCGCTTTTACAAATGATTCCCCTAAAATGTTCTCGAACAATTCGATGTAGCGTTCCGAAACGGTTGCGATGTATTCATCTGTCATTTCCGGAATCTGTTGACCTTCTTTTCCCTGAAAACCGTTTGCAATTAACCATTGACGTACAAACTCTTTTGATAATTGCTTTTGGGCTTCGTTGTTATCTTGTCTTTCCTGATAACCTTCAGCGTAGAAATAACGGGAAGAATCTGGCGTGTGAATTTCATCAATTAAAACGATTTTTCCGTCTTTGGTTTTACCGAATTCGTATTTAGTATCTACCAAAATCAAACCTCTTGAAGCGGCAATTTCAGTTCCTCTTTGAAACAAAGCTCTGGTATATTGCTCCAAAACGATGTAATCTTCTTCGGAAACAATTCCTTTAGCTAAAATATCTTCTCTTGAAATGTCTTCATCGTGTTCTCCATTACCCGCTTTGGTAGATGGCGTAATAATTGGTGTCGGGAATTTATCGTTTTCTTTTAATCCTTCCGGAAGTGCTACACCACACAACATTCTCTTTCCAGCAGCATACTCACGAGCCGCATGACCAGACAAATAGCCACGGATAACCATCTCCACTTTAAACGGAGTACATAAATGACCTACTGCTACGTTTGGATCCGGAGTTGCGATTAACCAGTTCGGCACAATATCTTCTGTCAATTGCATAAATTTAGTAGCAATCTGATTTAAGATTTGTCCTTTATAGGGAATTCCTTTTGGCATCACCACATCAAATGCAGAAAGGCGGTCTGTAGCCACCATTACCAAAAGTTCGTCGTTGATATTGTATACTTCTCTTACTTTACCGCGATAAACGGATTTTTGACCCGGAAAGTTGAAATTGGTCGTCGTAATTGTATTCATGTAGTTGTTGTGTTGTTGTTTAAAGGCGCAAATTTAACTTGTTTCTACATGTTAAACAACAAGATAAATAAAAAAGGAGAAAACTAATTTTCTCCTTTTTCGTCACATCATACTTATTCTACTTATTTAAATCGAATGTTGTAGGTTACCCCTAAACCAACACTCTGCAATTTAAAGTCATTATCGGTGTTGGAATGCTGGTAATAGCCGTAGATATTCCAATCGTGATTGTGGTAACCAATTTGCGGACTAAAATACAAACCACCTTGATTATCATCCACGTTGGTTAAAAATCCGTAACCTACGTCACCTCCAATAAATATTCCACTCGGTGTAAAATAGTAACGTAAATAGGCTGCTAACGGAATCATTCCGAAATCATCAAAATCGTCTTTCGCAAAATAATGATTATATCCAGAAGCGATACCCAATGCTAAATTTGGAGTCACCATATATTGCGCTCTTACATCCAATCCGGCATTAAATGATGCTACATCTTTCGCATCACCAACCGGTAAACCAGCTGTAAGACCCAATTTAAACCAGGAATTATCTGGTGTAGGTTCAATTTTTTGCATTTCAGTTTCCTGAGCGTTGATTGCTGTAACTGAAAACAATCCGATTCCTAATATTAAAAATAGCTTTTTCATAATATCCATTTTATAGGTTAACAATACAAAGTACTTACATCTTTATAAAAAACGGATTACAGTATTTTTTTAAATTATTACAGAATTTCCACCGAATAATTTTAAATAACTTGTTCAAACGAATTGTATTAAACTAAAAAAGCGAAAGAATATCATAATCATCCTTTCGCTTAAAAACTCATCTGCTTAGCTACTCAGTAACTTAGCAACTCTTTTTAATCGTGATTTTCAATGCTCTTATACGCATCGATGATTTTCTTAACCAAACGGTGGCGAACGATATCTTTATCATCCAAGTAAATAATTCCGATACCGTCTATGTCTTTCAAAACCAATAAAGCTTCTTTCAAACCGGAAATGGTTCTTCTAGGCAAATCAACCTGTCCCGGATCGCCGGTTACGATAAACTTCGCGTTTTTCCCCATACGGGTTAAGAACATTTTCATTTGTGAATGCGTCGTGTTTTGCGCCTCATCCAAAATTACGAAAGCGTTATCCAGTGTTCGTCCGCGCATAAAGGCCAACGGAGCAATCTGAATAATGCCTTTTAGAATATAGTCTTCAAGGGTTTGTGGCGGTAACATATCACGCAACGCATCATACAACGGCTGCATGTACGGATCCAGTTTTTCTTTCATATCACCCGGAAGAAATCCTAAGTTCTCCCCTGCTTCTACCGCCGGACGGGTTAAAATGATACGTTTTACTTGTTTTTCTTTCAAGGCTTTAACCGCCAAAGCTACACCTGTATAGGTTTTACCGGTTCCGGCTGGCCCTACGGCGAAAACCATGTCATTTTTTTGTACGTAATCAACTAATTTCTGTTGATTTGGTGTCATGGCTTTAATTAACTTTCCGCCAATTCCGTGTACTAAAATTTTATCGTGGTCAGGCATGCGTTGTTCGTCCTGACTGTTAGTTTGAACAATACGCTCAATCACATTGTCGTCAATGGAATTAAAGCGGGTAAAATGGGTCATGATTCGATTGAAGCGGACTTCAAATTCATCCAAAATTTCCTTCTCTCCGTAAGCTTTTACCAAGGTGCCACGGGCTACGATTTTTAACTTTGGGTATAATTTTTTAATTAGTTCAAGATGAGCATCTTGTGCACCCCAAAAATCTTTTGGAGTAATGTCTGTAAGTTCAATGGTTCTTTCGTTCAAAAGCAACAAGGATTTAATTAAAAAATAAGTTAGCTTTGCATATCTCAAATCTAATAAATTTTAGAAAACCTTTCTGTAATAGTTATAAACAAAATGATGTCAATAATTACGTTAACTACCGATTTTGGCTTGAAAGACCACTTTGTGGGAGCCCTAAAAGGCAAGATTATTACAGAACATCCTCAGGCTCAAATAATTGATATTTCACACGATATTGATTTGTTTAATATTTCCGAAGCCAGTTATGTGGTTAATGCCGCTTACAACAGCTTTCCAAAAGGTTCGGTTCACTTAATTGGTGTCGATTCCGAACGTACTTTAGAGAACAAACACATCGCTTTACAATGGAACGATCACTTTTTTATTTGTGCTGATAACGGAATTTTGAGCATACTGACCCAGAAAATCGTTCCGCAGCAAATCGTGGAAATCAATATTCATGATAGATTACCAGAGGGTTCTTCCGATATGGATGTTTTCGTAAAAGTGGCATGTCATTTGGCAAAAGGCGGTACTTTAAGTGTTATCGGTAAAGAAATTACACAAATCAAACCGATGAGTGAATTACAGCCGAGTATCTCGCAAGACGCTTCTTCTATTAAAGGATATGTGGTATATATCGATCACTTCGGAAATTGTGTCACCAATATTTCTAAAAAACTGTTCGAACAAACTGGCAAAGGGCGAAACTTTGAAATCAAATTTGGCTCATCAGCACAACGTTTTAAAGAAATTATCATCCGAAAAATTCATAAAAATTATTCTGATTTTAATATTCCCGACAAGTTTTCATTAAAGGATTATGAAGGTGAACGTTTAGCCTTGTTCAATGAAGCAGGGCAATTAGAAATCGCTATCTATAAAAGTAATCCTTCAACAGTTGGAGCGGCAACTTCTTTATTAGGATTACGTTACCATGATTTAATAACGATTCAGTTTTTATAAATCGGGAAGATAAAAGAAATAAATTAAACAACACGATTAGCTAATTGCCGACAGCTAAGAGCTAATTGCTAAATAATAAAAAAACAGTATGTTTGTACGCATTGTAAAACTGAGTTTTCACCAGGAAAATATACCGGCCTTTCTCGAAAATTTCGAACAGATGAAAGAGAAAATACGAAATGCACCCGGAAACCGTTTTTTAGAATTGTATCAGGACAAAAACAATCCGTGTATTTTTTTCACGTATAGTTACTGGGAAACCGAGCAGGATTTGGAAAACTACCGTAATTCGGAACTGTTTTACGATGTTTGGACGTTCACTAAAAAACTGTTCAATGATAAGCCGGAAGCCTGGAGCGTGGATAAATTGGCTACTTTAGAGTAATAAAAAATAAAATTAATTAATGAGGATAAGATTGCTTCGTTCCTCGCAATGACAATATGAAAGCATTATTATTAAGAGAAATCAAATCGTTTTTCGGTTCGCCGATTGGGTATTTGGTTATCGCTATTTTTCTTTTGCTCAACGGGCTTTTCCTTTGGGTTTTTGAAGGAGAATTCAATATTTTAAAATCCGGATTTGCTGATTTGAGTCCGTTTTTCACATTAGCTCCGTGGATTTTAATTTTCCTGATTCCTGCCGTAACCATGCGCAGTTTTTCGGATGAGAAAAAACAGGGAACCATCGAATTAATGCTGACCAAACCCTTAAGCACTTGGGAAATTGTAAACGGTAAATTTTTAGGCGCTTTCCTTTTAATTGTTATTGCGATTATTCCAACTTTTATTTATGTTTTCGTAATCTCAGATTTAGGCAATCCTGCAGGAAATCTAGACATGGGAAGTACGATGGGCTCTTATTTCGGGCTTTTGTTCCTAATTGCGGCGTATTCAGCTATCGGAATTTTCACTTCTACCCTTTCGGATAATCAGATTGTGGCGTTTATCATCGCAGTATTTTTGTGTTTCGTTTTCTATTACGGATTCGAAGGCATGGCCAGTTTCATGGGAAGTTTTGGTGATTTATTTGCCAGCTTCGGTTTTGAATCTCACTTTAAAAGTATGAGTCGCGGTGTAATCGATACTCGTGATATTGTATATTTCGCCAGCGTTACCATTGCTTTTTTAGCAGGAACGGTTTATCAACTTAAATCTTTAAAATGGTAATGAAAGACGCTAAAAAACAAGCCCTGAAACAATTAGGTATTTTAATCGTTGGGTTGATTGCCTTGAACATCTTCGGAAATTACTTTTTCAAGCGTTTCGA
Organism: Flavobacterium sp.; assembly: GCF_032153895.1. Lineage (GTDB taxonomy): Bacteria > Bacteroidota > Bacteroidia > Flavobacteriales > Flavobacteriaceae > Flavobacterium. The sequence goes on along the minus strand of NZ_JALDYN010000017.1, from coordinate 33,830 downwards.
CTTAACGGCCGATAAACGCTATACCCTTTCCGAAACTTCGTTAGAACTTATCAAACAAGTTGATGCGCCATTGTATATCGATGTTTATCTGGAAGGTCAATTTCCGGGAGAATTCAAACGATTACAAAGCGAAACCCGTCAGACTTTAGAGGAATTCAAAGCCTACAATTCCAACATCGTCTTCCAGTTTGTCAATCCGTTAGAAAAAGAAGAAGAGCGCGATGCTAACATGAAAATGTTATACCAACGCGGTTTAACTCCAATCAGCATTACGGTTGACGACAAAGGAAAACAATCGCAGGAAATGGTTTTTCCGTGGGCAGTTGCAACCTATAACGAAAAAGTAACCAAAGTTCAGTTGTTGAAAAACATGATGGGCGCTACTACCGAAGAAAAAGTAGTGAGTTCTGTTCAGCATTTGGAATACGCTTTTGCTGATGCTTTCAACAAAATCATCAAAGAGAAGCAGAAGAAAATTGCCGTAATCAAAGGCATTGGCGAATTGCACGATTTACAGATTGCTGATTTCTTAAAGTCGGTTCGCGAAAGTTACTATATCGGTCCGTTCACCATGGATTCGGTAAAAGTAAACCCGACCGGTTCCTTGGAAGCGCTGAAAAAATACGACATGGCCATTATCGCCAAACCATCCAAACGCTTCACAGATGAAGAAAAAGAAGTCTTAGACCAATTCATCATCAACGGCGGAAAAACCCTTTGGTTGGTAGATAATGTGCAAGCCGAAATGGATAGTTTATATAACGAAACCGGTTCTATTTTCGCCTATCCGAAGGATTTGAATTTATCGGATATGTTCTTCAAATATGGTGTTCGAATCAATCCGTTATTGGCAAAAGACGAACAGGCAACGCCAATTAAATTAGCCACCGGAGAACCGGGAAGCCAAACGCAGTATGAACAATATTTCTGGAAATATGCGCCGTTTGTGTATCCGCAGTCGCAACATCCGATTGTTAAGAATATCGAAGGAGTAAAATTTGAATTCGCTAACCCGATTGAATTGCTGAAAAACGACATCAAGAAAACCGTTTTACTGGAAACTTCGCAATATTCAAAAGCCGTTGGAACTCCGGTTCAGGTAAGTTTGGACATGGTAACCGAAGAAACCGGGCCGAAAGATTATCCTGATGGCGGTCGTTTGCCGTTATCGGTATTATTGGAAGGAAAATTCCATTCGATGTACGAAAACCGAGTGTTACCATTCAAAGACAACAACTACAAAACGGTTGGAAAAGAAACCAAGATGATAATCATTTCCGATGGTGATGTGGTAAAAAACCAATTGGATCAAGCGTTTCAGCCCTTAGAATTGGGTTATGACAAATGGACGAATAATCTTTTCGGCAACAAAGAATTCATGCTTAACTGTGTGAACTACCTTTTAGACGACAACGGACTTATCAACATCCGAAGCAAAGACGTTGATTTACCGATATTGGACAAAGAAAAAGTATACGAGAATTATACCTTTACGCAAATCCTAACTGTCGGGTTACCAATTGTTGTGCTGGCAATTTTCGGTTTTGTGTTTACGTTCTTAAGAAAGCGTAAATATGCCCGCTAGTTGTTAATAAAATTGTTTTTGACATTAATTAGATTAAAATATATTTGCGAAATGTAAAATTTAAAACGAATTTTACAATCCTTAAAAAAGAAGAAGATGAAGTTTATAGTATCCAGTTCGTATTTGTTAAAACAATTGCAAGTATTAGGCAGCGTGATTAACAGCAGCAACACCTTGCCTATTTTGGATAATTTCCTATTCGAATTAGATAACAATCAGTTGAAAGTTTCGGCTTCCGATTTAGAGACAACCATGTCTTCTACTTTAGAAATCGATTCAACCAGCCAAGGAAGTGTGGCGGTTCCGGCAAAATTATTGTTGGAAATCCTTAAAACGTTCCCTGAGCAGCCTTTAACTTTTACAGTTGAAGACAACAACACGATTGAAATCAGTTCTAACTCAGGAAAATATGCTTTAGCTTACGCTCCAGGCGAAGAATTCCCGAAAGCTGTAGTTTTAGACGAACCATCTTCAACTTTAGTTCCTGCCGAAGTATTGGCAACAGCGATCAGCAAAACCATCTTCGCTGCCGGAAATGATGATTTACGTCCGGTAATGTCTGGAGTTTTCTTCCAGTTCTCTACGGAAGGTTTGATTTTCGTGGCTACTGATGCGCACAAACTGGTAAAATACGCCAGAACCGATGTAAAAGCATCTCAAGCTTCAGATTTCATCATGCCTAAAAAACCTTTGAACATTTTAAAAGGAATTTTAGCTACTTCGGATGCGGAAGTTAAAATTGAATACAACGATTCGAACGCGACGTTCTCTTTCGATAATTATACTTTAACTTGTCGTTTAATTGACGGTAAATACCCTAATTACGAAGCAGTTATCCCGAAAGAAAATCCAAATAAATTATTGATGGACAGAACCCAGTTTTTAAGTTCTGTACGTCGTGTGGCGATTTTCGCAAACAAAACCACACACCAAATTCGTTTGAAAATTGCTGGAGCGGAATTGAACATTTCTGCAGAAGACATCGATTACTCAAACAAAGCCGAAGAGCGTTTAACCTGTGATTACCAAGGTGATGATATGCAAATTGGTTTCAACTCGCGTTTCTTAACGGAGATGTTGACCAACTTACAATCGGACGAAATTCAATTGGAAATGTCGTTACCAAACCGCGCCGGAATCCTTACGCCTGTTGACGGATTAGACGAAGGCGAAACGGTTACCATGTTGGTAATGCCGGTGATGTTGAATAACTAGTAAATCAGTATTCAGTTTTCAGTTTTCAGTTTGCACTGCCTACTACTATCTGAACACTGTTAACTAACAAAAAGCTATAACCAACCCTTTATACCAAAAAACCGCAGTACCTAACGGACTGCGGTTTTTTACTTTTATAGTAATAGCAATTAATGGAATGCTAAAATCGGTTTTTCACTGTGGTAAGACAACTTCTGTGTTAAGCTGTGTGTAAACAATTCTTCAAAGAAATTACGTTTGTGAGTTACCATCGCCAAAACATCAATGTTCTGATGTTCTACGAAATCATAAATGGTTTCTTTGACATCATCGTGTGGTACAAGGAAAAACTCAACTGGTTCATCTTTAAAATCCGATTTCCAGAATGTCATACCTTCATCGCTTACATCAAAACCGTGGGTTTTCACCGTTAAACATTTTACATCGGCGTGAAACTTTTTGGCAATGTTAACTACTTTTTTCAAGGCTTCTCTATCCGCATCGTCAAATTTAGTGGTAAACCCGAAATGCTGTAATCGGGTATATTTGGCACCATTCGGCACACTCAATAGAGTTACGGGAATATTTACGATAGCATTACCGGTATTCGAACCTAAGAACATTTCCTGTAGTCCTGTAGCGCCATTGGTTCCCATTACAATCATATCAATCAATTCATCGTGACAGATTTCTTTCATCGTACGGATCAAATCACCATGACGCAACACGTGACTCATTTTGACGCTTCCCAATTGATGCTTATCTGCAATTTCCCGTAAAAAAGGAATCTGATCTTTGAAATTCTCAAAATTATTCAACTCAATGGAATCGTAAATTTCAGAAACCACAAACGGAATTTCACCATACGAAACACTGGGCAAATCGTACACATGTAAAACAACAACTTCAGCATCGATGCATTTTGCCATTTCCAAAGCATACACAAAAGCATTGTTAGCGGTTTCGGAAAAATCGGTGGGAAAAAGTATCTTTTTCATGGTACAATAGTTTAAGATTCTTACATAAAGTTACTAAAAATGAGACAGATAATTTCTGATAATTGTCAGTTTTACAATTATTTAACCATTTTTAGTACTCAGTATTTAGTATTCAGTGTTCAGTAATTAGTGTTTAGTATTTACATTTGTTTCCCTTTTCCCTTCTCACTTTTCCCTTCTCACATAAAACAAAAACTTCGTACCTTTGCCACTCAGTAACTCAGTCACTTTAAATGATTCCAAACGATACTATTGTTGCTTTAGCTACACCTTCCGGAGCGGGTGCTATTGCCGTAATCCGAATTTCGGGTAAAGAAGCTGTTGCTATTGCGGCTTCAGTATTTCAATCCATCTCGGATAAAGACATTACCAAGCAACGCACGCATACGCTTCATTTAGGACATATAGTAGATGAAGGCAAAGTATTCGATCAGGTTTTACTATCGCTATTCAAAGGAACGAATTCGTATACTGGTGAAAATACGGTAGAAATCTCTTGTCACGGCTCTACTTATATTCAACAGCAAATCATTCAGTTGTTTCTTCGTAAAGGCTGCAGAATGGCTCAGGCAGGTGAATTCACCTTACGTTCTTTTTTAAACGGTAAAATGGATTTATCGCAAGCCGAAGCCGTAGCCGATTTAATCGCTTCCGACAACGAAGCCAGTCATCAGATAGCGATGCAGCAAATGCGTGGCGGATTCAGCAACGAAATAGCTAAGTTAAGAGAAGAATTGCTCAACTTCGCTTCCTTAATCGAATTGGAATTAGACTTTGCCGAAGAAGATGTAGAGTTTGCAGACCGAACCGCCTTTCATGAATTGGTAAACCGTATCGAGTTCGTTTTAAAACGCTTAATTGATTCCTTTGCCGTTGGAAATGTTATCAAAAACGGGATTCCGGTAGCAATTGTAGGCGAACCGAATGTTGGAAAATCAACTTTACTGAATGCTTTATTAAACGAAGAACGCGCCATTGTTTCCGATATTGCCGGAACCACTCGTGATACTATTGAAGACGAATTGGTTATCAACGGTATCGGTTTTAGATTCATTGATACTGCCGGTATTCGTGAAACACAAGACCATGTAGAAAGCATCGGTATCAAAAAAACCTTTGAAAAGATTGAACAGGCTCAGGTAGTTTTGTTCCTAGTTGACAGTTCTCAACAGAAAACCTACAGTATTGAAGCGCTTAAAATGGAAATTGAGCAAATCAAGAACCAATATCCTTTAAAAACCTTGTTGGTACTGTTCAATAAAAAAGACTTGTTAAGTGCCGAATTCATCAAAGCGATTGAATCTGAAATCGACAAAAGTTTGTTCATTTCCGCCAAAAACAAAGAAGGAATCGAGGAACTTAAAAACGCCTTACTTTCTTTTGTAAACACAGGAGCTCTACGTAATAATGAAACCATTGTAACCAACACGCGTCATTACGATTCTTTATTAAAAGCACTAGAAGAAATTCAGAAAGTAAAATGGGGCTTGCAAAACAATTTATCTTCAGACTTAATGGCGATAGATATTCGTCAGGCGTTGTTTTTCTTTGGGGAGATAACAGGGCAAGTGACGAATGATGAGTTGTTAGGGAATATTTTTGCGAATTTCTGTATCGGGAAGTAACCAAAAAACGTAAAGTACTCATTTTCAAAATTATACGTATCTTTATAATCTATTTCTTATTGTGGTTAACAACTTAAAAAGTAGGATTATGAAAGCAAAAAGTTTTAAAATGGTATTGCTTGTGCTATTATCGATAATCTGTTTACCGGTTTACCCAAGTACTACTAACGACACGATTCCGGCAACCGCTGGCACAACAATCGAAGCGGAAAGAGCCCAACAGTTAATCAATCGTTTGGAAGAAATTAAAAGCATCGACCGTAGCACTTTAACCCGTGTCGAGAAGCGCGAACTCCGCAAAGAAGTCAAGTCTATTAACAAACAGCTTAAAGGCTCGAATGGCGTTTACCTTTCGGTGGGAGCTATTATCATTATTATTTTATTGCTGATTTTATTGTTGTAACCCTCAATAATACAACCGAAATCCCAACGAAGTCGCCAAGTTATACTGCTTGTCGAACAACGCCTCAGTCAGTTCGATTACATCGTCATGTTCTTCGCTCAGAGAGAAATAAAGATTATCAAGTACGGTACTCAAAATCGGTACATGGTTAGTATAGCCTGATAAGGCTTTGGCTCCTGTTACATCGAGAAAATACTGAAAGGTTTCTTCCTCTAAGTCTAATGACAGCGTATTAGCAAAGTGTACGATCTTCCCTTTGAGCTTTCCTTCAAAAAACTCAGCAATTTCTTCAAAACTGTAGTAGTAGTTATCTATTTTGAGTTCGTTGCTTCTGCCCTCAAAAACCAAATAGAGTATTTGGTAGTCTTTAAAATGGCGGTCTTCGTATAGCAATGTACTGATGCTCTCCTCAAACTCCTCGATGCTTTCGCAGGTTTTGTAGATGTTGGTAATGCCATACTGGCTCGCTAGGGTTTCCAGTGCCGGGAGGATTGCGCTGCGGTGCAGGGCGCTTTCGGTGGCGACGGATTCTAGGCAGTAGAGGTAGTGGTTTGGCATTGGTTTTTTTTTTACAAATGTAGTGAATATAGTACAACGCCTGTCATTGCGAGCGTTACTACCAATTAACGCACCGTCATTGCGAGCGGAGTGAAACGGAGCGCGGCAACCTGTTGAGCAAACGCTAATTACAAATCAAAAGATTGCTTCGTCGTGCCTCCTCGCAATGACAAATCAATCAATGCACCGTCATTGCTAGCGCAACGAAGTGGAGCGTGGCAATCTGTTGAGCAAACACCGCTTATAAATCAAAAGATTGCTTCGTCGTGCCTCCTCGCAATGACGGCAGCAATCACAACTCAAAAAACAAATCCCGCCACTCAACATTAGCCTCATTAATCAAAGCAACTTTTTTCGCCCTAGACCCCGCCTTAAGCTGCTTCTCCCGAGCAATAGCATCTTCAATCTTATCAAGCTTTTCAAAATATACAAGCTTATCCAAATTATACCGTGCAGAAAATGAATTACTGTATTGTTTATCCTTATGCTGCCTAATCCTCTCAATCAAATTAGAAGTAACTCCAACATACAATACCGTATTATTCTTATTTGTAATTATGTAAACAAATCCTTCTTTCATGGCTTATAATTATTAATGGTCATTGCGTCATTGCGAGCGTAACGAAGTGAAGCGCGGCAATCTGTTGAGCAAACACCGTACATCAATCAATGCGTCGTCATTGCGAACGGAGTGAAACGAAGCGCGGCAATCTGTTGAGCAAACACCACATACAATCAAAAGATTGCTTCGTCGTGCCTCCTCGCAATGACAAATCAACCCACCGTCATTGCGAGCGAAGTGAAACGAAGCGCGGCAATCTGTTGAGCTAACTCCGTACTTCAATCAATCAACCCACCCGTCATTGCGAGCGAAACGAAGTGGAGCGCGGCAATCTGTTGAGCAAACGCTGTGCTTCAATCAACGTACCGTCATTACAAGCGATGCAAAGCAATCCTTTTCTTTTGTCTTGAAACAAAAGAAACAAAAATTCAAGACTGCGAATCCTCCACCTAAAAATACAAAGCGCTTCCTAAAATATCCGAACTCGCTTCGCTCAAACAGCGGATATTTCTTAACGGAATCGCTTTGCATTTTCTTAACGGCTGCGTGTTCGAGGTCGCGGGTGCTTTGATTGATAATTTTACACACTTTTTTTATGTCCGCATTTTCTACAAAATACATCATCATCTTTCATTGGCGCCTGGCATTTTACACACTCATTATCTCTATAATTACTTTTTGATATTTTTTTACTCTTAGTGATATATTCTTCTGGGATTTCATTTAAAAAGCTAGACTCATTTCCTCTTTCTGTAACAAGGTATAGTTTATCTTTTGCACGAGTGATTGCAACGTAAAACAACCTTCTTTCCTCTTCTAAAAGTAAGTTGTAATCAGCAGTTTTAACAATTTGAAATAACCTGTCCTCTAACCATACGTCAGGAAAACCTCCCTTACCTTCTGTTAAGCCAATTATGAATACCACTTTTGCTTCTAAACCTTTTGAAGCATGTATAGTTTTACCATTAACAAAAAACTTATGTTGTTTAAATTCTTCGCGATAATTATAAAACATTTTACTCCTTCTGTACAGAAATAATATATCATCTTTAGCATAGCCGTCTTCTAATAACTCTTGCACCTTTTCTATACAAAATCGAATATTCTCTTGCTCATCACTTCCTTTTTGAACAATAATTTTTTGTTGCGTATCTTTAGTAGCAGCAATCTCTTTATCGATTCTATGCTTATTATATTTAATAACTTCGTTACTTGCGGCTACAATATTTTTCTCACTACGGTAATTTTGATTCAATTTAATAACCTGAGCGTTTAAAAAATACTTTTCAAAATTGATAATATATTCGACATTAGAACCTCTAAATCCATAGATACTTTGCCAATCGTCTCCTACACAAAACAGTTGAGTTTCTGGCTTAACAATTAATCGAATTAGCTCTACTTGTAAATTATTTACATCTTGAAACTCGTCTACTAAAATGTATTGGAATCTATCTTGATAACGTTGCCTTACATCTATATGATTTGTAAATAATGAAGCTGTTTTAGATATTAAATCATTAAAATCCAAATACGATTTGTTAGTGCAATACTCTTTGTAATCATTAATAATTGGAATCGCCAATTCATAGAATATCCTTATCCGTTCATGTTTATCTTTTGAAGCTCTTTCGATTACATCTTCAATCGCAATATTTTCGACCTTAATCATATCGCAAATACGAATGATTTGAATTACAAAATCTTTTACTTCTTCAAAGTATCCTTTAAATTCTTCTAAGAAGCTAAGTTTTTTGTTTTGATGAAAATTATATGGCAATCTACTTTTAACAATTTGATCTAGTGTATGATTGAATACAGCAGAATCTTGAGTATCCTTTTCAAATGTTTTAGCATATAGAATCTTCCCTTTAGCAAATTGTTTTTCCTTATCCTCCATCGGATAACTCATGTCGCTAACATGTTCTAAATACAAGTTCGCATCAGGAATATAAAAATCAGGATGAAAATAAAAGTCTTTAATATTAAGTAAAGGCTCATATTCAAATGTAATACTGTGGCGATACAACCAGTCAGCAATATATTGCTCTGATTTAGATTTAACCTTAGTACCGTTTAAAGTCGTATAAAACTTGCCATCTGTTACCTTTGGATTTTGATATTCTGTTGGTATATGAATTTTATCTACCAGATAATCTAAAATATATCGTTTTACCTTGATTAGAAATTCGTTGTCGTTGCATTTTTCAATAAACAGTTTATGAAACACATCAAAAATAGTTTCATCAGCAATTCGATTTGAAAGTTCATCCGAATCACTGGCTTTCGCATCTCCAATAATTTTAAACTTATTATCAAACTCCTTAACACCGTCTGCACGAAGTACACCGTAGCAAAAACTATGAAACGTACGGACTGTTAAACCTTCAATCCATTTGTATTTTCGTTGCCAGTTACGGCGTTCAAAGTCCTTTTCCATTTTGGTTAAGACCTTACTGAAAATAATTCGTTCATACATACCTGTAGTGTCGGCCGAAACAATTAAACGATCAATCATTTCGTTAGTAGCATTTTTAGTAAAAGTAATCGCTAAAATGTTAGAAGGATGAACTTTCTTCTCCTCTATTAAATAGATAATTTTCTGCAACAAAGTTTTTGTTTTACCAGAACCTGCTCCAGCCAAAACCAAAAGGCGTTTAGCATCACTAACTACCGCCTCTTGTTGTCTGTCGTTTAAACCCTCTAGTATTGAATTATCTCTTGACATAGTATTTTATTTTCTACCAAAATCAGCAGGGTTTTCTCCCCAGGCTTTGGTTTCCCATTTTAATATTTCGTTTTCAAACGTATTAGTATTTAACCATTTATCTGCTCTTTCCAACATGTCAAATAATTTCACGTTTTTCTCACTTCTCGGATGATTGGTTCTAAATTGTAAATCACGAATCCAACTCAAAGCAGTTTTACTATCAGAGTAAATAGGTACTTTCCAATGCCACTGTTTACATAATGCCAGTGCATGAACTATGGCTAAAAATTCTACCATATTAATGGTTCCGTCTTCTAAAGGACCAATATGAAATAATACCTCACCCGTTTTAATATAAACCCCTTGATATTCTACTAATCCTGTTGTATTGTCCCATGCGCCATCAACAGCAATGGCATCTTCGTAGGGGTCACCAATTAATAGTAGCTCATCTCTTGATAATTGACTAACAACCTTTTTATCTTTACCAATATAATCCTCACTTGAACTGTGAAATGCCTTTTCAGCCAGTTCTTTGGTCTCAAAAGACTTATAAACAGCACCTTCAAAACCATTAGTTTGTGCTTTACAATCGTCCCAAGTAGTAAAAACACCTGTTTCTCGACCTTTCCAGACTACGTAAAATTTTGGTTTTTTAGCCATTGATAAATACTAATATTTTCTTTTTAAGAAATTATTTCACCTTCACCCATCATCATTATATAATGTCCTTTATTATGCGTGTATTCAAATATCTCTTTGAATACCTTTAAATATTTTTCGATTGTATCATCGGGAGCTTCAATATACAAATCATCTGGTAGTGTGTGTGAACCTTCATTTACCCAACTTAATAATGACCTACAAATATCTTTTTCTTCTGCTGTATCAAACTTATTTATTAAAAAATCGTCTCTTTTGTTACCTAAAATACTAAAATAGTTTTCCAAAATTCTACGCATTGTATTTTGAATGGTAATTCCTGAATTTCTATCCCATTCTTTAATTTCTCTCCACAATAAATCATACGATGATTGTATAGGATTGTTGTTGCCATAAAACTGAACACTTGTTACTTTGTTTCTTTTTCTTAAAATCCAAAACAAAGCTCTTTCACCAGCTCCTCTGTTTATACCTTCAAAAGATACTTCTTTATGAAAATAAACATTGTGTGTTAAAAGAATAATTTGTTTAATATTCCCAGTATCTGATTTAATATTTTTTATTATTTCTTTAATTAAAGTACTGACTACAAATAATACGTTGCTATCTAAACTTGAAATAGGGTCATCAATTACTAAAATTCTTTCATCATTTACATTTTCTTCTGTACTGCCTCCTTTTGCTAATTGCAAATAATATAAAAAAGTAATAAACGTTATTTCTCCTTCACTCAAAGTATTTTCCGCTAATTCACCATTTTCTCTTTGAATTTGATAAAATCCTTCCTCAGAAGCTGGGACGATATTAAAATTTAAAAAACCATAGGACACTAATAATCTATTAATTTCATCAATAGTTGGCTGAATGCTAGTTACCGTTTTGCTTAATTCAGTTACTTCTGACTTTAAAACACTGTAAGCCGAACGTTTAGTAGTAAGTTGTGATTCTAGGTTTGAAATACCAGAGTTTTTTCCTGAAATTGTCGTATTATATGTGGTAATTGGAGTTTTGTATTCTTCCACTAAAAACTTCCAGACTTCATTTATCAATTTTGTTTTTTCTGTTCTGAAATTTAAAACTATTGCGTTGTGTTTGCCAATATCAGTATTTGCAACACTTATTAATCCCTGAATTAGCTCTAATTGTTCTTCTAAATTAGCAAGTTCAAAGCTTCTACTTGGTTCTTTTGCTTTACTATTAATAATTTCAAAATTAGCTGTATTTTGGCTAATCAATGTTTTTAAATAAGCCGAAAAAACTTCATTATTTAATTTAGAATTAGGAATTGATTTTTGATTTTCTTCAATAATATACAGCTCATTTATTAGATTTTCTAATAAATGATTGTATTCTTGTTTCAGCGTTTTTAATCTGTTTAAATCGGCTACATAAGCTTCATCAAAATAATTTTCTAACTGGATTTTGAAATCCTCTGTAATTGTTTTTTCTTGACAAAATGGACAAGTATTGTCTTCTTGTATATAATCTCTACCTTGGTTTACCCAATCGTTGATGTTTAGTTTCTGAATTAATTTTGCAATATCTACATCTGCTTTACCAACAATAATTTTTTTCCAAATAGGATCATTAATAACTTCTTTAATTCGATCGAAATTTATTTTAGGTATTTCAGAAATTTCAACAGGAACCTCCCCAAAAATAGTTTTAGCACTTTCTTTCAAATCATCAAAAGCTCTTAGTGTTGCTGTATTTTCAGTAAACTCCAATAATATTTTATCTCTAAATGCGTCTTTGCGTTTTAGTTTATCAAAAGCTTCGTTAAAAACCACTTCATATTTTTTATAAACATCAGACCAAGCACTTTCACGAAAATCTTCTTCTGCTTTAATTTTACCCTCTTTTAATTTATCTAGTGTAGTTTTAAAGCCTTCACCTTCTTTTTTAATTTGTTTTAATTGTTCTGTTTTACTTTCAATTATTGCAACTTGTTCTGTAGATGCTTGACCTAAAGTAAAAACACCGCTTAATTTACCATTACCAAAATTTAGTTCTCTAAATTGTTTATTATACACCAAGGTTTTTAATGATTGTACATTCTTCCAATTTACTAAACAACCTGAAAACTTATCTTCAACTGGATTGTTTAAAAAATTAGAAATGGTAGTTTTACCACAACCATTTGCTCCATAAATAAAATTTATTTTCTTCAAACCGTTGATTTGAATTCCAATATCATCGTAGGAAGCAACTTTTTTAATTTCGATTTGTTCAAGCATAATTTAACTATTTTCCACAATCTTTATCTCCTCCTCCGTCAACCCATACAACTCATAAACCATCCCATCAATCTCCTTATCCGTAGCATCAATCTGGGTTTTTAAAGCAAGTGCTTTTTGCTGTTCGCTAATAAAATAATCTTCCCATTCGGCTTCTTGGGCTAAGGAAAGTTTTATTTTCTTTTTTGCTAATTCTTTTATAAACTCGGCATAGGATAATAAATACCAATCCTGTAGTTTTTTATTTAAATCTTCTAACTCAAATTTGCGTTGGAGGGTGCGTTGGAATTTTTGAGAGGTTTCTTGTAATTCTTTGTTCAAGGTTAACATAGAATCTGCTTTTTCAACAAAAGGTTTTTGGTCTAAAAGTGATGTCTTTTTTATTGGTAATGGATCGATGTAAATAATCTTAACTTGGGCAAAAACTTTACCTCCTTCATTTATCTGAGATTCATATAAAAACCTCATCAATCGACTATTTAATAATGAAACAATAAATTTTAAGTTATACTTGTTATTGATAAGCAGGCCATTATGTATTGTATCTAAAGTAAAGTATTGCTCATTATCAATCATACAAATTGGAAATGCTCCAGTTTGTCTTAATAAGATTTTCTCTTCAACCTCAAAAATTTCTCTTTTTCTAGGTCTATGTAATTCCTTAATATCATAAATTAGATATTGTTCACTTGAATTTAATGAATATCTGTTGAAATCCGAACCAGTTAAAACTTTTACAGTATTTTCAGTTTTATTTAATGAAAGGTATTTACTGTTACCTCCAGTTATTATTCCTTGATTAAAATTTATTATTTCTTTTAACGATTCTGAATTTTTACTAATCTTCTTAATAAATTTATCATTAACTGAAATCAACATTGATAAATCTTCGTTTGATAAAATTTCGGATACTTTAAAGCTATCAATTTCATACAATTGTCTTTCAAACGACTTTATGTTTGAAATCTGCTTAAACTCGTATTTCTCCTTTACTACTTTTTCAAGTATTAATATAATTGAATCTACAGCTGCATCCTGGAATACTAAAACACCTTTAAAATCAATTAATTCTATAATACAAGAATTTTCTAAAATATATTTTCTAGCTTCTTTATAATATTGATTTTTTAGAATTGTATACGGTGTAATAAAGCCAAGTATACCATTAGTCTTTAGAATATTTATTCCTTGCTCATAAAAAACAGGATATAAATTTATTCTTCCAAATGCAGATTGATATTTTTTTTCTAAATATAATTTATCAATTTCATTTATATATTCAGTTGGGACATAAGGCGGATTCCCAATCACCACATCAAACCCACCTTTGGCAAACACTTTTGGGAAGGCTTCTTGCCAGTTAAAGGCTTTATCGCCGGCTACTTCAGGGTCGTCTATTAGCGAGTTACCGCATTTAATATTGTTGTTTAGGCTGTTTAGCTTTCGGTTGCGTTGTGCAGTGCGTAACCATAAAGAAAGTTTGGCAATTTCTACACTTTCCTCGTTTAAATCTACACCGTACAGGTTGTTTTCTAAAATACTGCCTTCTACATCGCTCAATACCAAGGCATCGCCAAATAATTTGGCTTGCAGTTCGTCTACATAACGGTGTTCGGCAATTAAAAACTCTAAGGCTTGGTTTAAAAACGCACCACTTCCACAGGCTGGGTCTACAATGGTTAGTTCTAATAACCATTTGCGGTAGGTTTCCAGTTTGCCTAATAAGTCCTTTTTGGTTTTCTGTTGTATGCGTTTGTCGGTGGTGTACTGGGTTTCGTCTAACTGTAAGTCGATTTTCTTTTCGGTACACAGTTTACCAATAGTATTGTCAACTATATATTTGGTAATGTATTTCGGGGTGTAAAAAACACCGTCCTTCTTACGCTTGGTTTTGGTTTTTTCGGTTACCGTGCCTTCAATCTCGTTAGCTATTTCGTCTATCTCGTTCAAAGAGTTTTCAAAAATATGCCCTAAGATATTTACGTCCACTTCACTTTCAAAATCGTACTCACTCAGTTTTCGGGTATGTTTAAAAAGTAAGTCGTCGTCAATTTTTATACTGTCTAACAGTTCATCGGTCTGAAACAAACCACCATTATAGGCATAAATATCATACTGCGCGGTTACAATTTCGTTGGTATGTTTTCCAAAAGCAGGTAACGATACTCTGGCACCAGTATTCAAATCATCGAAATACATTTTATAGCGGTCGTATAACGAAACGGGTACACGGGCTTCTTTCAGTTTCTGCCATTCCAAGTTAATAGAAAAGATTAAGTTGGTAGGCAATAACAATCGGTCTTCGGCAAAGAAAATAAACAAAAAGCGGTCTAATAATTTTTGCGTTTTCTTAAAAAGCTCCAGTTTGTTGTGCTCAGGGTTTAAGGCTACAATGTTGTTAAACAACTCTTTTCTAAAAGCAGAATAGTCTTTATATAAATTCTTGGTAATCTTGTCTTCGTTCGATACACTTTCGGCTTTCAGCTTTCCGGGTAAATCGTTCTTAATGCTGTCAAATGCCAAACACAACCATAGGGTAGCAAACTCATCCATGGTAAGCGTAAACAAATTAAATTCTACAAACTCAGTAGCATCGTCGATATAAAAGCGAAGTTTTTCAAAATTGGAGATAATCACATAACGGCAATCGCGTTGGTTGGTTTTATAACCAAAGGCTTGGGCTTCGATTTTGCCTAAGTCGGTAGTATCGGTTCCTTTCAACTCGATAACTGCCATTACTTTATCGTCTATGATAATGGCACCGTCTGCTTTCTTGCTATTGGTCAGGTTTTTTAACTCGGTTGTTAAATTAAAATTCACATCGGGATTAATGGTATAGCCCAAAACCTGTACAAACAATTCGCGTAAAAAACCTTCCTGATATTGTTCTTCCTTACTCGAACGGATATTAGTTTGTTTACTCGCATCGTGAAAGATAGAAGTGAATAGTTGCCATTGCGCATCTAAAGCAGTTTGAGGTATAGCTTGGCGGTATTTTTTAAGTACCGTATTCTGAAATAACGACATGATTTTACTCTTGAATCAATTTCTCCAAACTTAACCATAATAAAACACTTACACAATCACTAAATTTAGTGATATTGTAAAAATCAGAAGATTGCCGCGTCGTCCCTCCTCGCAATGACAACACAAATCACCACCGTCATTGCGAGCGAAACAAAGTGGAGCGCGGCAATCTGTTGAGCAAACACAGTAGTCAATTGAAAAGATTGCTTCGTCGTTCCTCCTCGCAATGACAACAAAACCCCATGCCAAAAGCACAGGGTCTGTCATTGCCAGCCGTCATTGCGAGCGAAACAAAGTGGAGCGCGGCAAACTGTTGAGCCAACGCAGTAGTTCAATAAACCAACCTACACAATCTCCAAAATATTCAACACATTATACTCCTCATTCTTCAGCGAATACTGCACCGCATTCACTTCCTGATAAAACGACAGCATCAGTAAAAAGAACTGCTGCCCCGTTCCCGTCGGTACACTCGTGGGCGTTAGCGTGATGTTGTTAAGCGTCATGTTCAGTGGCAAATTCACCACGTTCGAATACGCCACACTCGATTCCTCCGTTTCAAAATCCAGTGCCAACACCGCACCCTGAAAACTTACGTGGGTAGCCCCTTGCGGAAACAGAATTTGTTCAGCCGGTAATACATCTGCTAAAGTAATCACCCCGGTTGCCGTGTCCAGTTCAAAAGGCGCATACAACACACTGCCCAATTCCGCACGACCGTTAAAGTCAAAACCGCGTAAGGCTTGCTTCCCTTCCGGTGTGGCAATTCCATTCGCCACATTGCGTTGTCCCCTTGCCGAAGTCGTATCATAACGCTTCACCACAGACATCACTTTTAGCATACGGCTGCTCAAACGGCTGTCTTTCGCCTTAAATACCATCGTCCCTAAAGCGTTACGCAGTATTTTACCGCTGTGCCCGCTGGTGCCAAACTCGTTGTTGTTCTCACGGGTACGCACAAAATTCGGATCGTTGGCAATGCGGTTTTTGTCAATCCCCCCTTTTTTGCGCACATAATATTCCCCTTCGTGCTTGTAGAACGTTAAATCTTCTACCGTTCCTTCAATCTTGATAATTCCTTTAGACTTTGCCATACTGTTAAAAATTTAATGGTTAATAAATTGTTCATACCAAAGTCAAAACAAAGCCCGCGCCAAAAAACCGTGCCATAGCCGAAACTGCCGCTTTTTACCGAACAAAACCAAAAAGTACCCTTTCAAGTCAAAATTTCCGAAACAAAACTTTTTCCTACAAAATTGGCACGATGTTTGAAAATCAAATTTGAAAGAAAAGTCATAAAAAAGTAATCCGAAGTTACTCCGAACCAAAGCCGTACTAAAGCCGTACCAAAGCCGTACCAAAGCCGAGTAAAGCCGAACAACAATTTGAAGCGCAAAAACCGATGTAATAACACTGAACAAACAACCCTTAAACAAAATCATTCAATCATTAATCTTAAATCAGAATAAACCATGCAAAGAATCTGTATCTACCCCAAAGACATCCAACAAATCACCGGAAAAAGCGAACGTCAGTGCCGCAACATCATCGCCACCATCAAAAAACAAAACAACAAAGCCAAACACCAACCCGTCACCATCTACGAATTCTGCCACTACATGGGCCTCAACCCCGACACCCTCAACATCAAACTCAAGTAGCCCCGTCATTGCGAGCGCAACGAAGTGAAGCGCGGCAATCTGTTGAGCAAACACCGTATTAAATTGAAAAGATTGCTTCGTCGTACCTCCTCGCAATGACCAATCAACTCACCACCATAGCGAGCGTCACTATGCCAGCAAACACGATATACCAATCAACGCACCGTCATTGCGAGCGTAACAAAGTGAAGCGCGGCAACCTGTTGAGCAAAAACCGCTTTTAAATCAAAAGATTACCACGTCGTCCCTCCTCGCAACAAAAACAAAAACACAAAACACTAAAAATCAACAAATTAAATCCTTATCTTTGTAAATCCCTCAAAAAGAAAGGCAATGCAAAACCGCTACTCCATAGCCATTTCTCCCCCCGAAGAAATCATCCTTTGGGTCAAATACCTTAAGGAAGAACTCAACAAAGAAGTAGGCTGGTTTAACAGCAAAAACGCACGTGCCCACATTACCATCAACGAGTTTGAAACCTCAGAGTTGCGACTGGAAAACATCAAAAAGCAACTTACGTACATCTGCAACGGTTTCGAACCCATCACGGTACACATGAATAGTTATGGCTGCTACCAGAACGGTGCTTTTTACATCGCTCCAGACGCCTGTTCCAAGTCCGGTTTGAAAGCCATCATGAACCACCTCAACAACTCCCTTTATATCTCCGATAAAAAAACAAGCAACGACCCGCACATGTCTATTGCACGCCGCTTATCTCCGGAAGCTCTTTGCAAAGCCCAGGAGATTTTCAATACAGTCGATATGCATTTTACCTGCGACAATGTGGTCATCCGTCAGTTCAATCCGGGTATCAAACAATTTGAAATCATCGACCGTTTCAGATTTAACAACAAACCGCTTTACAGTCAGGGCAGATTGTTTTAACTTTACGCAACAAACAACACGACTATGAAAAACCTCATCGTTTTAGGGCTTATGGCACTAACATTCTTATCCTGCAATTCTGCTAAAGAAACCAAAGCAACTGCCGAAACTACTACCGAAACCCTAACCGAAGAAATCTTCTTTTCTGCCACAGGCAACGAACCGTTTTGGCATCTAACTATTTCGGGCAAGGCAATTGTATTCAAATCTTTAGCCGATGACGCTACCTATACCTTCCCGTATACCGAAGCCATTAAAGCGATGGATGCCAACGTAAAACAGTACCGCACTGAGAATGATAAAGGGAAGATGGAAATTACCATTACACAGAAAGAGTGCATCAACGATATGTCCGGGGAAGCAAGTCCGTATAGTGTAACTATCCGATTCAAGAAGAAAACTGGAACAGCACCAACTTATAACGGTTGTGGGGATTATCAATTACCACAACGTTTTCACGACATCTGGGCACTGGAAGAATTAAACGGAAAGAAAGTAACCCTAGCCGATTTTACCAAAGAGATACCTTATTTTGAAATTAATGCCAAAGAGAAAAGTTCTCAAGGCTATGGCGGTTGCAACGGTTTAGGCGGAAGTCTATTCTACGAACCGGGTGTACTGCGCTTTGAACGCGGCATGAGCACCATGAGGTACTGCGGCGATACCAACAAAGAAAACGAACTCTACGCTGCCTTGCATAAAGTAACGCAATACAGTTTTAAAGATACCCACATGGTGCTTTCCAACCCTAACGGTGTTTTGGTCGTAATGAAGAAAGTCGATTAACCAAACAATACAAAAATGTTTACACTGGAAGCCATACAAGCCGCCCACGCTAAAGTAAAAAGCGGTGCCGATTTCCCTGCCTATGTAAAGGATTTAATCGAATTGGGCATACTGTCTTACACCACTTATGTAACCGACGGCCACAGCGACTACAACGGAAGCAACAACTTTAAACTGAGTTCGCCGGCCAAGTACGATGCTTTACCCGTAGCTGACACCTATAATAACCAATTCCTAACCGATTTAAAAGCCCATCAACAAGGCCAAACCGATTACCCTACCTTCCGCAGCGATGCTGCCAAGTCCGGCATAGAAAAATGGATTATGGATATGGAGGCAAAAACCTGTACCTATTACGACAAAGCCGGCAACCTTATTTTAACGGAACAGATACCCGTTTAACAATTAAGCGCTGTTTTGTAATTTAATTCGCAATAATCCGATTGCACACTACAGAAAAAAGCTATATTTTGCAGTACTTAACTTATAGCAATGAAAAAATATAGTGTAAAAAGAGACGGCAAAACCTTTACCATTTCTAACGAAAATAATGATCGTTCTGAAATCATATTTGATGAGAACAATATTGAAGCTACCCTAAGCGGAAGCAGTAAAACACTGCGTGTAGAACGCGATGACGCTACCAAAAACATGGTTTTAAAAGAAAATGGCAAAGCCTTGTTTACCTTCAAGTTTGACTACATTTGGGGAGGAGCCGAAATAGTAACCAACGGAGTCGATACCGGTTACGATATTAAAGGCCGATGGTTCAAACCAGGTACAAGATTAACCAACGAAAACGACAAAGACCTTATTATTGCCACCAAAAAAGACGACGGTTTAGAAGTAGTGGTAGTAGACGAAAACATAGACCCTACTATGGTTTTAGCAACTATCTATTACCATATCTATTCATCGGGCAGTAAAATGCTGTCAGTATTAATCGGAAACATTTCGCATTAAAAATACGGTATAGAACTAATACCACTTCCCATCCACATAGTACCACTGCTCCCCTGCTTTCTTAAAGGTAGATTTTTCATGGTGAGTGTGTGGTACTAATTGCGCATCGAGATAGTACGCTTTAAATTCTACTACGCTTTCCGAAGCTTTAACAATTTCCAGCCGAACCCAATGATTCTCAGACGCAAAAGCCAATAAATCTTTTTTGTTATGATACTTTCGGGTAGACAGATGCGTTGTAGCCAACAGATAATCCGCGTTTTGAACGCAATAGGCAGAATATCGGGAGCGCATCAACGCTTCAGCAGTAGGTGCTTTCTCTTTTCCTAAGATAAACGGCTCACAACATTCCGCAAAAGACTGCTCCGAACCGCAATAACAATTTGCCATCTTTTTAATTATGAATTATGAGTTATGAATTACTGAATACATCTTCTCACTAACTACTGCCCACTAACCTTCAAATGCAACTGATTCAAAAGCACCTGATACTTACTGATTTCAATAAGCTGCTCATCTTCTTCTGCATAATCAATCAATTCGTCCAGTAGTTCACTTGCATCTACTAATTTGTTGTTCGCACCTTTTAAGTCTTTCGCTGCCAATAAATCGATAGCTTGTTGTACGGTTATTTGAAGTTCGGTAAAGTTGATTTCCATAAGTGTAGTATTTCCACAAAACTACGAAGATATTGGAAGTTATGAATTATAAGTTATGAATTATAAGTTATTGACTCATATAACTGAACACTGAACACTGAATACTGAACACTCCTCACTTCTCACTTCTCACTTTTCACTATCTTTACCCTATGGATTCTCTAACCCAAATAACCCTAGGCATTGCCGTAGCCGAAGCCTGCGCCGGAAAGCAACTCAAAAACAGAACCTTTTTATACGGAGCTATCTTGGGTACAATTCCAGATTTAGATGTTTTAGTGGGGAAGTTCCTCAACCCTATTGACGGGATTCTGATTCACAGAGGATTGAGTCATTCGTTACTGTTTCATTTACTGTTAACATTTCCGCTAGCATGGCTGATAACCAAAATTGAAAAAGGTAAAATAGCGCTAAGAACTTTGGCTTTTATGGTGTTTCTCTGCTTGTTTACGCATGCCCTACTGGATTGGTTTACCACTTGGGGCACGCAGTTGTTGTGGCCTTTGAATAATAGGTTTTCGTTACAGAGTATTTTTGTAATCGATCCGTTGTACACCTTACCGCTTATTTATTTTTTAATTAGAATTTGGCGTACTAAAGACGATAGTAAAAGACGTAACTATGTTACAAAAGGCTTAGTAATCAGCAGTAGTTATTTACTGCTTTCCTGCGTTATCAAGTTGTATGCCTTACAGCAGTTTGAAACCGCTGCCCAGAATCAAAATATAGCTTATTCGGAGATTATTGTAAAACCGAGTCCATTCAACCTCATCCTTTGGAATGCGAACATAAATACGGAAGAAGCCTATCTTATTGGCGATTACTCATTGTTTGACAGTAAACCGATATCTTTCAAAACTTATCCTAAAAATCAGCAGCTTGAAAACCAACTACAAGGAGTTACAGATTTTGAAAAGTTAAAAGTTGCGAGTGAAGGCTGGTACCTCATCACCAAAACAAACAATCATTTATACCTAAACGATTTGCGTTTCGGTCTTTTAGATGATAATCCAGAAGCACCTAAATTTGCTTTCAGTTATCAGTTTGTACAAGGAAAAAATGGTTTACACGCCATTGAAGCCCCAAAAGACAAACGCGACGCCAAAGCCTTACTTTCTAAAATGACCCAACGGATTAAAGGGAATTAACCGCGCAACAAATTAATACTTACCGTAGCAAAATCAGTATTCGGGAACTTTTTGAAGTACAAACTATCCGGAAACAAACCGGCTTCGGCAGCTATTTTGTGCATGACGTTAATCTCTACAATGTATTGGTCAGAAAAACCGTGAGTGGCATCGTAAGCCGTAGCAGCTGTACTTCCGATATTGGCTGCAGTTAATTGCGACGGAACGGTATGCAGTTCAATCATCAGTAAACCGTATTTGTGTACATAAGGCGACCATTTTTTGAAATGCTCCAGCAAATTGTCTTCCACTTCGTTGTTGGTGATATGACGACCGCGATGGGCAAAAGCTCCGGTGGAAGTACTCACTCTGTTTGCTGTTGGTACTTTCGGATCTTCCCAAATTCGGTTGTGATCCAAAAAGGTTCTTACGTTGAGTAAATCTTTTAAATCGATGTTGTAATTCTCCTGTAAATCCTGCGCCAGACCTTCCGGATTACCGATATCACCCCAGATCACTTTCGCCCAGATATCGGCTTTGATTAAATTGGCTCTCGTTACTTTTAAAGCAGCCTGATTGTAATCGGCTCCTACCAAAAATAACGGATGTTCGTCTAATAACTTTCCGCGAATAGTTTGTCTTTCGATTACATTGAAAATATGTTCTAAAAAGGCGCCGTTACCGCAACCCATATCAAGAATTCCTTTGGGCTGTTCGTGTATCGGTTTGTTGAAAAGTTCAATGATAATATCGTCGATAACTTTGAAATACGTAGCATGTGCGCCTCCGCTTCCCCAAACATTCATTTCGCGGTTAACATGAATTTCATCCTGATTAGGTGCCAAATCCCGCATCTCATTCGGATTGCCGAACAATAAGCTTTCCATGTGTTTGAACATTGGCAGATAGGAAACCGTTACGCCGTAAGCCGTAGCTCTTTTGGCGAAGAACAAACCGTCTTCAGTAAATTGGTAATTGCCTTTCTTTTCGGTAAACCAGCCTAAATGGGTGAAGAAATCAAGCATTAAAGTAAAGGCTTCCGGGTTTTTATGAAATTCTTCCGCTCTGAAAGAGGTTTCCATAAAATACTTGTGAAACATACCGCTCATCCCTAAACTCACGATTAAGGGCGCTACCAGATAGCCTTCAATATGCATTAAAATTTGTTGCTGTAAAGCGTTATGCTCTTCATCTTTGGCGATTTTTAAATCGTATTGATTGGCATACTTTTTAAAAAGCGGCTGAAGTTTTTCGATACTGTCGGCTGTAATGGTATTGGAAGTAAAGACATCTGTAGTGTTTAAAAGATGAACAACATCCTGATACAACGGAAACAGCGAGAAAACATATTCGGTGTTAGCATTTGTAGTTATCGTAACCTGACTGGTTTTATTATCAACCTGATAGTCCAGAAACCCCTGTGAAGCGAACAACCGCAAGGCGACATTCATATAGCCTTCATTAGCTTTAAACTTAGCGATTACTTCCTTTAAAGTTGTTTGCTTTTCAGAAAGCAGAAAGTCTAAAACACCTTTGTCTTGTAAGCAAATGGCAACGGGCGCAATAGTTATCCCGTCTAAATGTCTGAAAATGGATTCGCGAAGTTTGGTTTTTGGTATCATGTTGAGAATGTGTATTCTCAAATTTATGAAATTTTATTTACAATAATCTTAAGCGATTAAGTTATCTTTTATTGTACTTTCTTATTGAAAAACGTGCCTTCGAGAGCCTCAGGCACCAACCTATTATTTAATTTATACTGTTCATTTTAGCCCTCGGTGGCTGAGCTTGTCGAAGCCACACTTTTCTACGATTTCGACAGGCTCAGTCTCCGGCTTATATATAGTTATACATTGCGGTGGCTGAGGCTCTCGAAGCCACTTCTGATTATACTTCAAGAATGTTCTTCAGATTCTCCAAACTGGTTTTCATATCCTTTTCCAACATCTTTTCGATCAGGGAAATCATCAGGTTCATCGGATATTTCATGGTGCTTTTGTTGTTCCAAATTACTTTGGTTTGGTTGTCTGAAATGACTTCCAGTTTATAATCGGCATACGCAATTCCTGCCATTGGTCGTATAAAACGGATTTCGGTAGCAACCAACTCGTTTTCGACAAGATTGGTGATTTCCTGCTCGCCTTCTCCTGCTTTGTTGGTGCCTTTCCAGGCGTAGATGAAGCCTTTGATACCATCATCTCCAGTAAATGTTTTTTGGGAATCCGGCTCAGCCATTACCCAAACATTAAAATGATCCTGATTTTTCAGATAGCGTAAATAGTTATACGTTTTCTCTTTTGAAGCATTAACTACTATATCACAATGTACGTTGTAGGTTTTCTTCATTACCAGCGCCGCAACCAGAAACACTGCAATTAATACGGCCAGAAAAATAAAAAATGTCATCATTGAATTTCGTTTAAGTTAGTCGTTGGTTGTATCGTTATTAAACTGCTTCATAATCGCTTTCAGCTTCTCCTTGCGAAGTTGTTCGGCGTCTTTTTCACGGTTCTTTTTCTGATCCACTTTCTTTTTATGTGCCAATCTGTTGGTTTCGTTGCGTCGTCCCATAATTAGATATAGTTTCGTTTGATGTCGATAAAACTCTCATGAGTGGTAATCAGCTGTTCAACAATATCCTTGCGAAGCTCTTCCATAGTATCAAAGGTAAGATGTTTTGCCCAAGATTCCGTACTCAGAATTTCGTGGATAGTTTTAATAGTTTTCGAGGTAGCCGATGCATTGCGGAGCATTTCCTTCCCCTGATACTTCGGATTGTTCTTGTGCTGAAAAGTTACTTCGTTTGTGGTCTTGTTCCATTCGATGTAAAACAGATTTTCCTGTTCGTTATTCGGATGAAAGTCAGTCCAATTGGCATACCCTATTTTTGTTCTTTGGTTGACTGCTTTATCATCTGATGCTAAACGCCAACGACAGTTAGCCGCTCGTCCCCAATGATTGGAAACGCGGTAAACGCCTTCTTCCGTGAAATAATACGAACTCCCTGATTTACTGGTGTGATTTGGTTTTAGACTCTCAATTTCTGTTGCTGAAACTTCTTTGAAAACGCAAAACGTATGCTTGTGGAAATTATATTTGGTGTAGGTTTTATTCATGGATTAATGCGTGGGTGCTTCGGTATTCATTAAATAAGAGGTCAATTGTTTAATCTTCCCGTTCCGCATGTGAAAAACATCACAAAATACTAAATTTAAAACTGGTCCGGATTTTAACTGGCATTGTACGGTGCCTTCGGCGATTACGATATCGTTTTCTTCTACCATTCTGATAATCTCTATAATTGGTTTTCCGGTAAAATTATCGTTTTCAATCTCTTTGTCGAAAGCTGCTTTCCCTTCGATTGTGAAAGAACCGGGAATATGCCAGACTACATCATCCGTAAGACAATTAAGAATTGCTTCATGATTCAATAAGTTGAAAGCGTCCATGTACGACTGGACTGTGGTTTTGTTTTGTGACATCATACACCATTTAACTTCCAAAGTTACTAATTACTTTCTTAAGTATATTTTGAATCATCCTGTCAAAATTAATTGTGTTTATTTTTTTAAAATTATTTTTTAAACACAGTTTTCGTGATTATATTTTTCAAAACAAATTTAAATCACAAAAAACGTGTTCATTTTAGTTTTTTAAAAAAAATAGCACAGAAAATAATTACTGAGCGTCAATATAGTTTTATAACTGTTTAAGTATATTTGAAGATAAAACATTTCTTATGCATGAAATTGCCCTTATTTTTGGAGCCATATACGGAGGTCTAGCAGTAATACTAGGCGCTTTTGGAGCGCATGCCTTAAAAAACCGAATGGATGAAGATTTATTAAAAAGTTTTGAAACCGGTGTAAAATACCAAATGTATCATGCTTTGGTACTTTTGTTTTTAAACCATCTGAATTATTTTCATGCTTTTGAAACCAAATTTATTGCACTATCAACCTGGTGTTTTATAGTAGGTACTTTACTGTTTTCTTTCAGTATCTACGGTTTATGTATAACCAGTATGATTGGAAATAAATGGCGTTTTCTCGGACCATTAACACCAATTGGCGGTTCTCTGCTTGTTGCCGGTTGGGTATTTCTTGGATTATCCGTGTAACAATTTCTAATTTTCACTACTTATTTTACTTGAATATTAACCAATATACATTTATGAAAACAACTGCACTTGCTTTGTCGTTATGTCTGTCAGCTACTTTACTGACGAGCTGTAAAAAAGACGGCAAAGAAAATATGGCCGACTTGCCGGATCCGTTGGTAACCAATCGCGATACTACGGTAAATCCTGCCGATGATTTCTTCCATTATGCCAATGGCGGATGGTTCAAACAACACCCTATTCCTTCGTCTGAAAGAAGTAACGGTATTTTCAGAACAATCGGTGACACCATCAATTCGCAAATTAAACAGATTTGCGTAAAATCATCTGAAAACAAAAACGCTGAAAAAGGCAGTAACGAACAAAAGATTGGTGATTTCTACGCTTCGGGTATGGATGAAGCTGCCATTGAAAAAGCTGGTTTATCGCCTTTAAATCCTAATTTACAGAAAATTGATGCTATTAAAGATGCTTCTTCGTTAATGACCACTATCGGTTATTTACATACACAAGGTGCTGGTCCGGCGTTTGGTTTTTATGTAGGGCAGGATGATAAAATCAGTACGCAATATGCACTATTCTTGTATCAGGGTGGCTTAGGAATGGGTAACCGCGATTACTATTTCAATACCGATGCTGAAACTGCAAAAGTTAGAGCCGAATACGTAAAGCATTTGGAAGCCATGCAGAAACTAACAGGTGCCGATGCAGCAACAGCCAAAAAGAATGCGGCACTTATCATGAAAATGGAAACCGAATTGGCTAAATCTTCCAGAAAATTAGAAGAATTGCGCGATCCAATCCGAAACTACAACAAAATGAAAGTGGCGGATTTAGATAAAACCACATCAGCAATCAAATGGCAACCAGTTTTACAGTCTATGGGTATCAAAAATGCAAATGAAGTAATTGTAGGACAACCGGAATTCTTCAAAGCGTTGAACACTATGGTAGGAAGTTATTCCATCGAAGACTGGAAAGTTTATTTGAAATGGGATTTGATAAACTCTTACGCCTCATATTTAAACAAGGCTATCGACAAACAAAACTTCTACTTCTACTCGACCGTAATGAGCGGCGTTAAAGAACAGAAACCGCGCTGGAAAAGAGTTGTAGAACAAACAGATGGTTCATTAGGCCAATTAATCGGACAGATTTATGTTGCAGAATACCTTCCAAAAGGTTCGAAAGAAAAACTATTGGAAATCGGAAACAACATTCGTGACGTATATGCGAACCGCATCAAACAATTAGACTGGATGAGCGAAGCTACCAAACAAAAAGCGTTGAGCAAACTGTCTAAAATTGTAATGAAAGTAGGTTATCCGGACAAATGGAAAGACATGAGTTCACTTTCTGTGGACAGAAATTCGTATTGCCAAAACGTTATGAATGCAAACGTTTGGTCCTACAGCGATATGATTGCCAAATTCGGAAAACCGGTAGACCGCAACGAATGGCACATGAATCCGCAAACTTATAATGCGTATTACAACCCAAGTAATAACGAGATTGTAGTACCGGCTTGTAACATTATTGTTCCAGGTTTTGAAGGAAGAATGCCCGATGATGCTATTTTGTACGGAATTATCGGCGGTTCGACTTTCGGACATGAAATCACGCACGGTTTTGACGACCAAGGTGCTCAATACGACGAAAACGGAAACTTGAACAATTGGTGGACTGCGGAAGATTTGAAGAAATTCCAGGCAAAAACCAAACTGATTGTAGAGCAATTCAACAACTACACGGTTTTAGGAACCAAACACTTAAACGGTGACGCTACACAAGGTGAAAACATTGCCGATTTAGGCGGAATTGTGATGGGTTACGAAGCATTCAAGAAAACCGAACAATACAAAAAACAGGAAAAAATCAGCGGTTTAACACCAGACCAACGTTTCTTCTTGGCTTATGGCTACGCTTGGATGGTAAACATGAAAGACGAATCGTTAGCGAATCAAATCATGACCGATGTTCACGCACCGGCACAATGGCGCATCAACGGACCGTTAAGCAACATGCCGGAGTTTTATAAAACGTTTGGTGTGAAGGAAGATAATAAGATGTTTATTCCGGTGGAGAAACGCGTTAAAATCTGGTAAGATTACCGCATAAAAAAACCGCTCAATTGAGCGGTTTTTTTTATCTCTAAAAGTTCTACCCGATTAAGGGAAGATACCTCTTTGTTTGTATGCCATTTCAATACGAACCAACGCCTGAATGTAAGCTGCCGTTCTCCAATCCGTTTTGTACTGACCTCCAGTGATAACCACACGGTTGAAAGCATCTTCTACTTTCTTTCTCAATTTGATGATTACGTCATCCATAGTCCAGATTTCTCCGTTACGGTTTTGTAACCACTCAAAGTAAGAACCAATTACACCACCAGAGTTACATAAGATATCTGGAATGATTTCGATTCCTTTTGCTAATAAAATAGCTTCACCTTCTGTATCGATTGGTCCGTTTGCACCTTCAGCGATAACTTGTGCTTTTACTGTATCAGCGTTAGCATCTGTAATTTGGTTTCCTAAAGCTGCAGGAATTACGATATCACAATCCATTCCGAAGAATTCAGCACCGTTGTAATCTTGTGTATTTTTGAAACCTGAAATTGTTCCGTTATCCGCCTGGAAACGTAATAAAGCTTCCGGATCGATTCCGTCTGGATTGTAGATAGTTCCTGTTGCATCCTGAACTCCAACTAAGATTGCTCCGTTTTTGTTCATAAAGTGTGCAGCCCAGTAACCAACGTTACCAAAACCTTGAACGATATATCTTTTACCTTCTAAAGTAGTATTTCTTAATTTAGCCCAAGACTCTAAAGTAGCAACTACTCCAAATCCTGTTGCACGGTCACGACCTTCTAAACCTCCTGAACCTACTGGCTTACCAGTAACTACGTGTTGGTTTCTTGAACGATCAGCTGGAGCTTTTGTAGACATATAAGTATCTGCAATCCAAGCCATCATTTGTGCATTCGTGTTAACGTCTGGAGCAGGAATATCATACTCTGGCCCAATGTTATCTCCTAATGCATAAGCGAAACGACGAGTAATACGCTCTAATTCACCTTGAGAATATTTTTTAGGATCTAACTGGATTCCTCCTTTACCACCTCCGTAAGGAAGTCCTGCTAATGAAGTTTTCCAAGTCATCCAAGTAGCTAATGCTCTTGCTGCATCGATATCTACTGTTGGGTGGTAACGTAAACCTCCTTTGTAAGGTCCTAATACGTTGTTATGCTGAACGCGGTATCCTGTGAAAACTTCTACAGATCCGTTGTCCATTTTCACTGGAAAGTGAACGATAATTTCATTGTTGGTTGAAGAAAGGATTTTTCTAACTGTGTCATCCAATCCCATTACGTTAGCTGCCTTTTCGAACTGATTTTTTACGTTCTCATACATGCTAGGCTGTTGCTTTACTGCTGTTGCCATAGTTTCAATTATTTACAACTTAATTTTGATTGTTTGTTTATTTTTTGAGGCTTTAAAAAAGCAAGCAAATATATAACTATTTTAAGTTTACCCTATTGATTTTTCAATTAATTTTAAGTCTGTTTAGAACAATTTAACACTCCATTTTAATTAGCTTGAACAGAATTATCATTCAGTAACAAAAGTTACCTTATTGATAAAATCAAAAAGCTACATTTGTAAAAAAATAAAGCATGAATCAGTTGCTGCAGGAATCATACAGCTATTTATTTGAAGCACCGCTGCTTGAAGAAATTTCAAGCGTTGGTTTTTCAAAAAAATTTGGTGCCGATGAGGTTTTAATGGAAATCGGCGAAACCATCAAATTCATGCCTTTACTCCTAAATGGTGCCATTAAAATCATGCGCGAAGACGAAAACGGCGACGAACTCCTACTCTATTTCTTGGAACGCGGCGACACCTGCGCGATGACATTAACCTGCTGCTTAGGAAACAATAAAAGTAAAATTCAGGCGGTATCTGAAACTGAAGGTGAATTAATCATGATTCCGATAGAAAAAATGGAAGACTGGGTTGTAAAATACAAATCCTGGCGCAATTTCGTTTTTGAAAGCTACAACACGCGCTTGATGGAAATGCTTGAAGCCATTGACAATCTTGCCTTTATGAAGATGGACGAACGTTTGTACAAATTCCTAACCGATAAAGCCAAAGTATTGGGAACTACAGAAATCTCCAACACGCATCAGGAAATTGCAACAGAAATGCATACTTCAAGAGTAGTCGTTTCACGATTATTGAAGACATTGGAACACGAAGGAAAAATAAAACTGAACCGTAACAAAATAGAAATTTTACAATTCTAATGGAAGTATTTGGGTATTTTGGAGCCTTGTTAATTGGTTTGGTATTGGGTTTAACCGGCGGTGGCGGTTCTATACTTACTGTTCCGTTATTGGTTTATGTTTTGGGAATTAATCCGATAACCGCAACGGCGTATTCACTGTTTATCGTAGGAACAACTTCTTCTTTTGGAGCAGTTCACAATTACATCAAAGGCAATGTTGAACTGAAAAAAGGTTTTTTGTTTGCGATACCATCGTTCACAGTGGTTTACTTAACTCGAAAATACATTGTTCCGATTATTCCGGATGTGATGATCAAAACGTCATTCTTCACTTTAACCAAAGAGGTTTTTCTAATGGTTGTCTTTGGAATAATTATGTTACTGGCATCCTTGTCAATGCTTAAAAAAAGACGGGATTTATCCACAGAAACAAAATCGGATTCCCTTTTTAAATTTATTTTACAAACAGTCGCAGTTGGTTTTTTAATCGGATTAGTTGGTGCTGGTGGTGGGTTTTTAATAATTCCGTCGTTGGTTTTCTTTGCGAAATTGCCGATGCGAAAAGCCGTGGCTACATCACTGTTTATCATTGCACTGAATTCGCTCATTGGTTTTACGGGCGATGTTCAAAATTTAGATATCGATTGGCAATTTCTGTGTATTTTTACCTCGATTTCAGTTACCGGGATTTTTATAGGAATCTATCTTAATAAGTTCCTAAATGATGCCCAACTTAAAAAAGGATTTGGTTACTTTGTACTTTTAATGGCAGTTTTCATTTTAACCAAAGAGTTATTCGGATTGTAACTTAGGTTACTTCAGGTCATTAGAACAAATTTTATCTTTACAGAAAACAAATACTATGAAAATAGAACAAATTTATACCGGATGTATCGCTCACGCTGCTTATTACATAGAAAATAATGGCGAAGCGGCTATATTCGATCCGTTACGAGAAGTACAACCTTATATTGACAAAGCTGCGAAAGATAATGCCACCATCAAATATATTTTTGAAACGCATTTTCACGCCGATTTTGTTTCCGGACATTTGGATTTGGCTAAAAAAACTGGAGCACAAATTGTTTACGGACCAACGGCGAAACCCAATTTTGATGCTATTATTGCAGAAGACAATCAGGAGTTTAAAATCGGAAATGCAACCATTAAAGCTTTGCACACACCGGGTCATACTTTAGAAAGTACTACTTATTTAGTCATTGACGAGAACGGAAAAGAACACGGAATCATCACCGGAGATACTTTGTTTATTGGCGATGTTGGCCGACCGGATTTAGCACAAAAAGTTGCCGATGATTTAACTCAGGAGAAATTAGCCGGAATGTTATTCGACTCGCTTCGCACTAAAATCATGCCTTTATCAGACGATTTGATTGTATATCCAAATCACGGTGCCGGAAGCGCCTGCGGGAAAAACATGAGCAAAGAAACTACTGATACATTAGGCAATCAGAAAAAAGTGAATTACGCTTTACGTGCCGATATGTCTAAAGAGGAATTCATCACAGAATTATTAGACGGATTGGGAGCGCCACCAGCCTATTTCCCACAAAATGTCCAAATGAACATTCAAGGTTACGAAAGTCTGGACAATGTTTTGAACAAAGGAAAACAAGCCTTGGAACCAAAAGAATTTGAAACGATTGCCAACGAATCGGAAGCTTTGGTTTTAGACGTTCGTCATCAGGATTTCTTTGTAAAAGAACATGTCCCGGGATCTATTTTCATTGGATTGGATGGTAATTTCGCTCCTTGGGTTGGTGCCTTAATTATGGATGTTCGTCAACCAATACTTTTAATTACTGCCGAAGGTCGCGAAGAAGAAGCGATTACCCGTTTAGCCCGTGTTGGTTTTGATAACGTTTTAGGTTACTTAAAAGGCGGATTGGAAGCCTGGAAAGCAGTCGGTTTTGAAACAGACAACATGCCTTCAATTTCTCCAGAACAATTTGCATCCGAAAAAGACCAAACCAAATTACTGGTTGTTGATTCAAGAAAACCGGGAGAATATTCAGCGGAGCATGTAGAAAATGCCATCAATATTCCTTTGGATTTTGTAAACGAGCAATTAGCTGAAGTTCCGAAAGAAGAAGATTTTTATATTCATTGTGCAGGTGGTTATCGCTCTGTAATTATGGCTTCCATCTTGAAATCGAGAGGCTATCACAACATGATTAACGTAGAAAAAGGCATGGCCGGAATTCGAAATACGGATATTCCGCTGACGAAATTTGTCTGCCCTTCAACATTAAAATAATTCAATCAGGCTTCGGCCTGATTTTTTTATCTCAAAGACTAACAAAAAATTAAGAATCATCTTTTAAAATTGATACTTATTTTTAAATACTTTTGCACTTCAAACAAATAAACTTAAAATGAAGAGAATTCTTGTAGTAGCAACTCTGGCTGTTTTAGCTTCTTGCAGCAAAGTTGGAGATAATGAATTTTTAATCAGCGGAACAGCTGAAGGTGTTGAAAACGGAAAAATGGCCATTCTTCAGGTTCAGAATGACATGGGAATGCTTCCAAAAGACACCGTTAAAATTGAAAACGGAAAATTTGAAATAAAAGGCGCTAACACAGAAGGCCCTGAAATCGCTTTCATTATGGTTGAAGGTGTAAACAATGGTATGATTCCTTTCATTTTGGAAAACGGAGAAATCAACATTGCCATTGATAAAGACACTATTCAAAAGTCTAAAGTTGGAGGAACAAACAACAACGAAAAGTTTCAAAAGTACAATGACGAATCGAGTGTGATTTTCAAAAAAATGGTTGCATTCCAAAAAGCCAATAAAGATAAATTCATGCAAGCAAGCAAAGCTGGTGACACCGTTACTATCAATAAACTGATGAAAGATAACAAAGTTTATCAGGATGATATGAATAAATTATCTGAGACTTTCGTTGAAAAAAATCCGGATGCTTTTCTTTCCGTACTTTTATTAGAAAATTTCGTATCTAGACAATCGCTTGAGGCTGAAAAAATTAAGACTTTATTCAACAGCTTAGCAACTGATATCAAAAAAAGTAAAAGCGGAAAACGTGTAGAAGAGTTTGTAACCGCTATGACTTCAGTTCAAGTTGGACAGGTTGCTCCTAACTTCTCAGCTAAAAATCCTGAAGGAAAAACAGTTTCTTTAAAAGAATCATTAGGTAAAGTAACAATTATCGATTTCTGGGCTTCTTGGTGCGGACCTTGTCGTGCTGAAAATCCTAATGTTGTAGCGCTTTATAACGAATTTCACGGAAAAGGCTTAAACATCATCGGTGTTTCTTTGGACAAAGACGAAGCAAAATGGAAAGAAGCTATCGCGAAAGACAAATTAGCTTGGGCTCACGTTTCTAACCTTAAATTCTGGGAAGATCCGATTGCAAAACAATACAACGTGAAATCAATTCCGGCAACATTCATCTTAGATGCAAGCGGAAAAATCGTTGCAAAAGACTTACGCGGTGAAGAATTGAAAGCGAAAGTCGCTGAATTATTAGCAAAATAAGCTCATTTCAAAACAATATATTATAAAATCTCCTTCGGGAGATTTTTTTATTTTATTCACAGCCAATACATTAAAAAAAAGTTGCGAATTATCTTTGCTTAACGCTTGCAAAACGAAAAAACAGTTCTATATTTGCAACCGCAATAAGCAATTATGCGTTGGGGAGATACTCAAGCGGCCAACGAGGGCAGACTGTAAATCTGCTGACTAAGTCTTCGCAGGTTCGAATCCTGCTCTCCCCACAAACAAAAAA
>NZ_JALDYN010000050.1:0-8738 GCF_032153895.1 Flavobacterium sp. | reverse complement strand
AAAGACTTAGCAAACATCTTAAGAGCTGGTAAATTACCTGCTTCTGCAGAAATTGTACAAAAAGAAGTTGTTGGACCGTCATTAGGACAACAAGCTATCGATAATGGTATCATGTCATCAATCGTTGGTTTAGCGTTAGTATGTTTATGGATGGTATTCTACTACGGTAGAGCTGGATGGTATGCAAACGTTGCCTTGATTGTTAACTTATTATTCTTATTCGGAATTTTAGCAAGTTTAGGCGCAGTATTAACATTGCCAGGTATCGCAGGTATCGTATTAACAATGGGTACTGCGGTGGATGCGAACATCATCATCTATGAGCGAGCAAAAGAAGAATTACGTCACGGAAAATCATTAGCCGATGCAGTAGATTCTTCATACAGCTGGCATGGTGCTATGCGTTCTATCATTGACGCGAACGTTACGCACATCTTAACTGGTTTAATCCTTTTCATCTTTGGAACAGGGCCAATCAAAGGTTTCGCGACTACCTTGTTAATTGGTATTTTCACGTCATTATTTACAGCGATTTTCATTGCAAGAATGTTCATCGACAGAGATATCAAAGCGGGAAGATCATTAATGTTTGCAACGCCAACAACTAAAAACTGGTTTACCAACTTCAACTTCGATTTCATCAAAGCTAAGAAATGGACGTATATGATTTCATCTTTAGTTGTGATTGTAAGCTGTATTTCCTTTGCAATTAACGGATTGGATGAAGGTGTAGATTTCGTAGGAGGTAGAACTTTCCAGGTGAAATTCGAAAAACCAGTTGATCCATCTGAAGTGTCTGAGAAATTAGGAACTGAGTTTGGTGTAAACGTAGAAGTAAAAGAGTTTGGTAACCCAAGCCAGATGCGTATCATCACGAAATACAAAGTAGAAGAAGACGGAGTAGGAGTAGATAAAGAAGTAAACGAGAAATTGTACAACGGTTTGAAATCGTACTACGCAAGCAATATTTCATACGACGAGTTCATCAACACGGCTGAAGGTAAAACTTTAGGTGTGGTTCAGTCTACGAAAGTAAGCGCAACAGTTTCTGACGATATCAAAACCAATTCATTCTGGGCGGTTATCGGAGCGATGTTGGTAGTAGGATTGTACTTAGCGGTATCTTTCCGTAAATACCAGTATTCATTAGGCGCGATTGCTGCGGTAGCGCACGACGTTATCTTCGTATTGGGAACTTACTCGTTGTTATACAAATTCATGCCTTTCCATATGGAAATGGACCAGCACTTTATCGCTGCGATTCTAACCGTAATTGGTTACTCGATGAATGATACCGTAATTGTATTCGACCGTATCCGTGAGTTCATCGCAGGTAATACAAAAGGTGATTTCAACAAAATTGTAAATGATTCAGTTAATACAACTTTATCAAGAACAATCAACACCTCATTAACCATGATTATCGTATTGTTGATCATGTTCATTTTCGGTGGTGAGTCGATTCGTGGTTTCATCTTCGCGATGTTAATCGGTATCGGAGTTGGTACATACTCTTCATTATTCTTAGCAACGCCGGTATTAGTAGATACTATGCCTAAATCAGATAAGAAAGAAGTAGAAAGACTACACGAAGCAGCCAACGCTTAATCGTAGTTTATATAAATCAAAAGCCGTTCAGGAATGAGCGGCTTTTTTTGTTTGTACAGTAATGGCTTGGGCGTGTTTGCGAACGTAATTCCTGCCCTACACTGCAATCTTTTTACTTACTGAACACCAGCAAGTAAAAAGGATTTCCGTTGCGGTCAGGAGTAGCTGTATGCTTTTGGAGTGTCTGTGAAGTGTAGTAAATATTTCGTAGCAAAATAATTGCTACGGTTTTCTTGCTACAAGCTTTTAGTAGCATTTGTTTAAAATTAAAAAGGTCAGTTGTTAAACTGACCTTTTTGTTATTGTATCGCTTTTAAATAAGCTTTAATTGGTTGTTCTTCTGAAACGATTTCGATTTTGCATTCCCCTTTTTGAATATCAAGTACTTTTAGATTTAATTTGAAGTTGTTTTGTGTGTCTTCAATGATTAAACTTTTGTTTTCTTTGTTGAAAGTCCAAGTACCTTTTAAAATAGTCCCGTTGCTTGAAGAAAACGCTTTGTGGTCTTCAGAGAGAATCAAAACGTCAGTTTCATGACCTTCTCTAGGTGGAAAAAACGTTCCGTTGATTTCATACTTTTCCAGTTTCCATTTATTGATGAGAAGCGCTTCAGTATCCTTAACCTCTTGAGATTGCGCAATAGTGGTATAGAATAGCAAAAGAGGAAAAACTATTCTAGAAATAAATGAAGACATATTATTGTGCTTTTTTAAACGCATTATTAATCAAATAAGCCCCAATTGCTATAAAAGGTAAACTCAGCCATTGTCCGGTAGAAAAAAGGGCTGTTTCAGAATTATCTGCAAAACCATGCTGGCTTTCTTTTACGAACTCGACTAAAAAACGAACGGTCCATAGTAGAACTAAAAATAACCCAAAAAGATAACCTTGCTTTTCTCTGGCATTAGTTTTCCAATACAAGTAAAATAAAATAGCAAATACAAAAATATATCCAAATGCTTCGTAAAGCTGAGCAGGGTGTTTTACCACAACATCATTTAGAAGAGTAATATATTGAGGATTACTTTCAATTGCTTCGTATGCAGCTTTTGGATCAGTAATTCCGGTCTTGTCAACAGCTTCCAATGCACTATATTGGTCACGAATAAATTTTACACCAAGGGATGAAGTGGTTTCTTTTCCCACAATTTCCGAATTGAAGAAATTCCCCAAACGCACAAAAATTGCACCACTCGACACCGGAATTACAATTCGGTCTAAAATCCATAAAATCGGTTTGTGTATAATCTTTCGGCTATAATAAAACATAACCAAAATAATAGCAATTGCAGCTCCGTGACTTGCTAAGCCGGCAAATCCTGTGAATTCAAATTGCGGTTCAAATCGGAATGGTAGTAAAATTTCTAATTTGTGGTCTTTGAAATGGTTCCAATCGTAAAAGAAAACATGACCTAAACGTGCTCCCAACAAAGTAGCAAATACCGTGTAAATGAATAAAGAATCCAGTTTTTCAAGCGATTCGCCTTCTCTTTCGTAAATGCTTTTCATCAAATACCAGCCTAAGCCGAAAGCGACAATAAACATCAAACTGTAAAAACGAATCATGAAAAATCCTAAGTCAATACCTTCAGAAGGATTCCATACGAAGTATAACGATTGTGTCATAGAAAATGTATTCTTTATTTCGGTAAAAATAAGAAATGAAAAATAGTGAAGCGAGTAAAAAGGGTTAATTTAATCAGAAAATTTTACGGCACCGGATCGTAGCCACTTCCGCCCCAAGGATTACAGCTTCCAATGCGTTTTATTGCTAACCATCCGCCTTTAAATAATCCGTGTTTTTGTAAAGCTTCAGCGGTATAGTGAGAGCAAGTAGGCGAGTAGCGACAAACACCCGGCGTAAACGGAGAAATCGCAACCTGATAGAAGCGAACCAGGAAAAGGAAAGGGAATATTAGAATCTTTTTCAGCATATATTCAAAAAAAATGATGAAGTTTTGGCTCCATCATTCTTAATAGTATAATTGATTTACAAAGTAAAAGTCGTTCCGTCTTTGCCGTCTTTTAAAAGAATGCCCAAGTCGTTTAATTTGTCTCGAATTTCGTCTGAAAGTGCCCAGTTTTTGTTGGCTCTCGCTTCATTTCGCATCGTAATCAGCATATTGATAACGCCTTCCAGTTTGTCGTTGTTGGAAGAAGCTTCGTTCTTATCTTGTAACCCTAAAATGTCGAAAACAAAAGTGTTCAAAGCGGTTTTTAGAGTATCTAAATCTTCTGTAGTTAAACTTTCTTTAGCTTCTTTGATTAAGTTGATGTAACGAACAGCTTCAAACAATTGTGCAATCAAAATCGGTGTGTTGAAATCGTCGTTCATCGCATCATAACACGATTGTTGCCATCCTTTGATATCGATAGTGGATTGGTTTGCAGAATTAAGTTTGTTTAAATCGGAAACAGCTTCCATTAAGCGGTTGTAGCCTTTTTCAGAAGCTAACATGCCTTCGTTGGAAATGTCCAAAATGCTTCGGTAGTGCGCTTGTAAAAAACAAAAGCGAACCACACTCGGATGGAATGGTTTTTCGAAAAAGTCATTATTACCGTCGAATAATTCCATCGGTAAAATATAATTTCCAGTCGATTTACTCATTCTTTGGCTGTTCATGGTCAACATGTTGGCGTGCATCCAATAATTTACAGGCGAATGACTGTTGCAAGCTTTTCCTTGAGCAATTTCGCATTCGTGGTGTGGGAATTTCAAATCCATTCCGCCGCCGTGAATATCAAAATTCTGACCTAAATATTTCGTACTCATTGCAGTACATTCCAAATGCCAACCCGGAAATCCGTCACCCCAAGGGGAAGTCCAACGCATAATGTGAGCTGGGGATGCTTTTTTCCAAAGGGCAAAATCAGCAGCGTTTCTTTTTTCGTCCTGACCGTCCAAATCACGAGTATTAGCCAGTAATTCGTCGATGTTTCGGTTGCTTAATTCGCCGTAATTTAAGCCTCGTTTGTTGTATTCTAAAACGTCAAAATATACGGAGCCGTTACTTTCGTAAGCAAAACCGGTTTCAATTAGTTTTTGCGTAATTTCAATCTGTTCAATAATGTGACCGGTTGCGGTTGGTTCAATCGTTGGTGGCAACAAATTAAAAAGTTGTAAAACCCTATGAAAATCAACAGTATATTTTTGTACAACTTCCATCGGTTCCAATTTTTCCAAACGGGATTGTTTTACAAAACGATCGTTTTCCACATTACCATCATCCGTTAAATGTCCGGCATCAGTAATGTTTCGGATGTATCTCACTTTATAATCCAAATGCTTGAT
This sequence comes from Flavobacterium sp., assembly GCF_032153895.1. Lineage (GTDB taxonomy): Bacteria > Bacteroidota > Bacteroidia > Flavobacteriales > Flavobacteriaceae > Flavobacterium. The sequence goes on along the minus strand of NZ_JALDYN010000050.1, from coordinate 3,838 downwards.
GTAGCGGTACACCATATCAAAAGACATGAAAGTTCGGCAATTTCCCAAGTGAACGTTGCTGTAAACGGTTGGTCCGCAAACGTACATACCTATGTGACCTTCGTGAACGGGTTTGAACAGTTCTTTTTCACCAGTAAGGGAATTGTAAATCTTTAACGTCTGATTCTGATATAATTGCATAGGAATATGAGCTAGTAAACGATTGGAACTATTCGGTTAGAAATTGGTTTCCATTTTGATGTAATCTAAAAACTCTCTGCGAACTTTGTCTTCTTTGAACTTTCCGCCAAATTCAGCCGTAACGGTGCTGCTTTCAATGTCGCGAATACCTCTCGAATTTACGCAAAGGTGTTTCGCATCGATAACACAAGCAACGTCCTGAGTATTCAAAACTTGTTGTAATTCCTTAACAATCTGAATGGTTAAACGCTCCTGAACTTGCGGTCTTTTAGCGTAATAATCTACGATTCGGTTCATTTTGGATAGACCAACAACAGTTCCGTTGGAAATATAAGCTACGTGTGCTCTTCCAACGATTGGTAATAAATGGTGCTCACAAGTAGAGTAAACAGTAATGTTCTTTTCTACGAGCATTTCACCGTATTTGTATTTGTTTTCAAATGTAGAAGAACCCGGTTTTTTATGAGGATGTAATCCGCCGAAAATTTCTTTCACAAACATTTTAGCTACACGGTTTGGAGTGCCTTTCAAGCTATCGTCGGTTAAGTCTAAGCCAAGAGTGTTTAAGATGCTTTCTACATCTTTTTTGATTGCATTGATTTTTTCGTCATCGGACATTTCAAAAGCATCAGAACGTAAAGGTGTTTCAGCGTTTGTTGCAATATGATCGTCACCTAATTGATCATTCAAATCGTCGTTGTGAATCATTATATACGGTATGGTGTTTATGGTTAAAATCAACGCAAAGATAATTAATTAAACTGAATCACTCATTATCGATAAATTGATAATTATTTTCGGTGAAATGTTAATAATTGTTAATAACTTTTTCACAAAAAACAACCGATTTGTTTGAAATAAATCATTATAAAGCCCTTGTTTTATTGGTGTTTTAAAGATAATTTACTGATATCTAAATATTTTTGAGAATATATTTTTTATTTTACTAAAGTTTTGCATATTTGTTAATTAACAAAAAATTAATATTTCAAGAACAATATGTTGGAAAACTACGTATCAGAAATTCACATCTTTTTTATAAAGCGAACCACTTTTTCGCACCAATTTTTATCCTTAACAATTTTTAATTAATAATATATGATTGCTATGAAAAAAATTCTTTTTGTAGTGGCTTTGCTTTTTTGTCTTTTAAGCAACGCTCAAAATCAAACAAATAGTTATTCCTCTAAACAAATTGAGGTTTTTATTAAAGAAGTTTTTGGTGATTCAGCTGATGAACTCGTCTTTAAATCTGAGACGGATCGATTGCAATTGATAACCGATTTTTTTTCCAGAGTTGAAGTAAAATATGTTCCCGAATTACGAGGTAAAGGTTTTAAATCTTTAGATGATGTAAAACTATCAAATAAATATAATTCGGGTTTGAAAAGAGATGTAAATGTCAATCTTTCAACATTTAATCCTTTAAAATATGATGTTTCAATGCTGCCAAAAGAGCGCGAAATATATAGAATTGGGAATACGGATTATATCTTGATAATTAAACCAGTAGAAAATACCATAAACTAAAGGTGTATGAAAAGAATACTACTACTCTTATTTTTTGTTTCTTTTTCTGTTTTTGGACAGAATTATAATATGCAAAACGGAACAATTACTACATGTTCCGGAACTTTTTATGATTCAGGTGGAAATGGAGGAAACTATGGAATTGACGAAAATTATCAATTAACGTTTTGTCCGCCTGCACCGGGCACTTATATACAATTGCAATTTACCGCATGGAACGTAGAGGGGGAACCTTATGATTTTATGACAATATACAATGGTAATGGAACAGGAGGTGCTGTAATTGCAAATTATGGGGATGCATCACCACTAACATGTGGAAGTGGATTGATAGGTTCTAGTGACCCTTCTGGTTGTATCACAATACGTTTTGTGTCAGATGATATTTTGCAGTATAGTGGCTGGACTGCTACTATTTCCTGTAGCGCAACACCTTTTAGTCCTCCATCTGCCGGTAACGCGGTTTGTTCTGGTGCAGATCCATTTTGTGCTAACTCTGGGCCTTCATTACAGTTCCCAAATACAACAGGAACATGTAGTCCAGCTGTGCCTGGAGCAGTTATCACAAATACCTGTTTAATCAGTGCACCTCGACCTGCTTGGTATTTTCTTGAGGTTGATACAGCTGGGCCAATCAATTTAACAATTGCTCAAACTACAGGTCCTAACGGAACTGGAACCGGATTGGATGTTGACTATGCAATATGGGGACCTTTTGCAAATCAATCGGCTGCTTGTGCAGATTTTACACAAGGTGATTGTACTGCCGATCATACATGTACAGGGAATGTCGTCGATTGTAGTTATAGTATATCTGCAACCGAGACCGCAGTAATACCTAATGCGCAGGTCGGTCAAGTTTATATGGTTTTAATTACCAATTTTAATGGTAGTGCTGGGTATATAACAATGACACAAACTAATGCTGGAAATTCAGGTGCTGGATCGACCGATTGTTCAATTGTTTGTCCTGTTGCCACTGGAATTAATCCAACATGTGGAGGTACAAATGGTTCTATTACAATCGACGGTTTAAATCCAAGTACATCTTATAATATTACTTATTTGGATGACGGAACTCCTGTAGCTGTTACATTGACTAGTAATGCTGCGGGCCAGGTTATTATAACTGGATTGAATGCAGGTAATTATACGAATATATTGACCAACTTTCCTGGATGTGCATCAGCCCCATCAAATGTTGTGCTTTCAGGAGGAGGACCGGCACCAAGCCTTACAAGTGTAACTAATAATTCGGCTATATGCTCGGGTAACAATGCTGTTTTTAATTTGACAGGGACGGCAAATGCGACAGTCACATACAATATTAATGGAGGGGCGTCTCAAACGGTACTATTGAATGGATCAGGTGTAGCAACTGTTACGGTTCCTTCTGTAGTTTCAAATACAACATTGAATGCAACTTCAATAGCATCAGCCGGAACACCATTAACTGCAAATGGTCTTTCTGCAACAGGAGGTACTACACCTGCAAATTCAACAGGTGCAATCTCGGCTTCAGGTTCAGCTGCTAGTGCTGCCAATTGTACTTTGGTAGACGGAACCGCAACAACATTAACAATAACTTTACAACACACTGTCCCTGCAGGTACGGTAATCACAATAAGTACAGCTATTGATAATGCAGCTGGCGTTGTTAATATTGGAGACGGTACAGCAACAATTGGCACATTTAGTGGAGGAACACAGGACGTACTGCAATATATTACTGTTACAACAACAGTAGCTACTAATACTATTGTAATTACAAGAACAGCAGGAAGAGTGTGGATTGATGGTGTACAATATACATTTACTCCTCCGGGTTGTACATTGCCATTAGCAACATCGAGTACAGTAGTTGTTAATCCATTAAACACTATAGCTGCAGGAGTTAATAGAACGACCTGTATCAACTCAGCGATTACTAATATTACATTGGCTACTACAGGAGCAACAGGAGCTACTTTCAGTGGATTACCAACAGGAGTTACGGGTTCATGGGCCGGTAACGTTGCTACGATTACAGGAACGCCAACAGTATCCGGAACCTTCAATTATACGGTAACTACAACAGGCGGATGTCCACCTGCAGCTACTACAGGAACAATTACGGTTACTCCATTAA
>NZ_JALDYN010000016.1:0-42790 GCF_032153895.1 Flavobacterium sp. | reverse complement strand
AAGATATAACGGACAGCAGGAACCATAAGCCATTTGGAATACCAATTGTCTTGCTCCTGAACATAAAAAAAGCCTCAATTAAGAGGCTTTTGATTAGTTGTTATAAACTTTGAGTGCTTCGTTTAAGATTTGCACTGATTTGATTAAATCTTCCTTTTTAAGAACATAAGCGATTCGGACTTCATCCTGGCCTACACCCGGAGTAGAGTAGAACCCTGCTGCAGGAGCAACCATTATAGTTTCTCCGTTAAAATCGTAAGATTCTAATAGCCATTGCGCGAAATCATCTGCGTTTTTAACCGGTAATTTAGCGATGCAGTAAAAAGCTCCTTTTGGAGTAGCAACGGTAACACCTTCTATTTTATTTAACTCTGCGATTAAAGTGTCACGACGGTCTTTGTATTCTGTAATTACATCATCGAAATAACTTTGAGGAGTTTCTAAAGCCGCTTCACTGGCAATTTGTGCATACGTTGGCGGGCTTAAACGCGCCTGTGCAAATTTCATTGCCGTAGTCATTACTTCCTTGTTTTTAGAAACAATACAACCGATTCTTGCACCACACATACTGTAACGTTTTGATACGGAATCAATCATAATAGCATGTTCTTCGATACCTGGAACGTTCATTACGGAATGATGTGTATAACCGTCATAAGCAAATTCGCGGTATACTTCGTCAGCAATTAGGAATAAATCATGCTTTTTAACCAATTCAGCCAATTGAAGAATTTCTTCTTTAGAATATAAATATCCCGTTGGATTTCCAGGGTTACAGATTAAAATCGCTTTTGTTTTTGGCGTGATTAATTTTTCAAAATCAGCAATTGGTGGTAAGGCAAATCCGGTTTCAATTCCTGAAATTACCGGAACTACTTTTACACCAGAAGCAGTCGAAAAACCATTGTAGTTAGCGTAGAAAGGCTCCGGAATGATAATCTCATCACCTTGATCCATCGTACTTCCCATCGCGAACAATAACGCTTCAGAACCACCTGTAGTGATAATGATATCCGAAGAATTGATGGGTAAGTTATGTTTCTGATAATAGGCTGCCAATTTGTTTCTGTAGCTTTCAAAACCGGCAGAATGACTGTATTCTAAAACTTCAATGTTGGCATTTTTTACAGCATTTAAGGCAACATCCGGCGTTTTGATATCCGGTTGACCAATATTTAAGTGATATACTTTATGACCTTTCTTTTTGGCCATTTCAGAATACGGAACCAACTTTCTGATTGGTGATTCCGGCATTTGTTGTCCTTTATTTGAAACTTTTGGCATGGTTTGTTTTTTTGATATGCAAAGGTGCGATTATTTTTAAAAATTAGAAAAAATGTATTGTTATAAATTTTTAAAAAATATAGGTTTTCTTGATAAAATGTAGTAATTTTCAGAAAAAGATATTTTATGCGCATTGGTTACTTGCTTCTTTTTGTTTTTCTTACAATACAAGCTTTCAGCCAAAAAGGGTTTCAATGGGAATCTAAGAAGGATAAGATTGTAATTCCTTTTACGTTTGTCGATAATTTAATTATTATCCCTATAGAAATTAACAATACGAAACTCAATATGTTGTTAGATTCTGGTTCGGAGCCTTCTTTGTTGTTTAGTTTTCCGGAAAATGATTCCATAAACCTTTATAATACTAGAAAAATTAAAATTTCTGGATTAGGCAATGAAGAAATGGCAGAAGGCATTTTTTCAGAAAACAATATTGCAAAAGTGACCGATGGATATGTTAATAAAGAATTTGATTTACTGATAATTTTAGATGAAAAACTAAATTTCTCTTCTCGAATTGGTATACCTGTCAATGGTATTTTAGGATATTCTTTTTTTTCAAATCATGTGGTAAAAATTGATTACGGAGCCAAAAAGATAACCTTATACAAAGACAAAAAAATTCTAGATTCAAGTAAATTAAAAACATTTACAAAATTTCCAATTTCAATTACTAAAGGAAGACCATATCTTGATGTTAAAATCAAGTTGGATGACAAGGAACATGCATTAAAGTTGTTAATTGATACAGGTTTAGGAGATGGTTTATGGTTGTTTGAAAATGATAGTATTCAATCTAATAAAAATTATTTTAACGATGTTTTAGGTGAAGGAATCGGAGGGACGGTTTTAGGGAAAAAATCACGTTTGGATGAAATTCAATTTTCTAAATTCAAGTTAAACTCTCCTTTAGTTTCCTATCCGGACACTACATCTTATAAGCAGTTAAGGTTAATTAACAACCGAAACGGTTCAGTTGGGAGTGAAATTTTAAAGCGATTCACCATATTTTTTGATTTTGAGGGAAGTCAAATCATGTTGAAAAAAAACAATTATTTTCATGAGCCTTTTAATTATAATATGAGTGGTTTAGAAATACAACACGCAGGAGTTGAATGGGTTAGCGAAGGTATTGATAAAGATGAATTAAATAAACAAGGATTAAGCAAGTCTGATATTGCTTTTGAAACAGGAAACTTCAAGTATAAATTTGTTCTGAAGCCTATTTTTGAAATTGCAGCCATGAGAAAAGATTCGCCGGCAGAATTAGCTGGGCTAAAGGTTGGAGATTTGGTTTTACGAATTGATGGTAAAAACGTTCAAAATCTTACAAAGCAAAAAATTACAGAGCTTTTGCAATCCGAAGATGGTAAGACAATAATAATTGAAATCGAACGAAAAGGCGTTCGGAAAAAGTTTGAATTCCAACTCAAAAAACTATTATAAAAAAGCCTGCATGAAGCAGGCTTTTTATTTTTTATCAAGTAAAGTTGTTACGATTGTGGACCAACTTTTCCTTTTTCAAGAACGTTTTTCTCTTGTTTTACAACAACTTCACCTTTAATACGTAAAGCAACTTTTCCGCCTTCAACATTTACAGCGTTAGATTCTACTGTAATGGTTTTAGAAATTTTACCAGGGTTCATGTTGTATTTTACATCAATTTTACCGGTTTTTCCTGGCATGATTGGCTCAGTTGGTTTAGAAGGAACTGTACAACCACATGTAGACTGCACATTAGTGATAATCAAAGGTGCGTCACCAGTGTTTGTAAATTCAAAAGTTCTGATTCCAGTGTCAGCATCTTTGCTTACAGTACCATAATCAATCGTGTTATCTTTAGCTTTGAACTCAATTTTAGGTCCTTTTTGCGCATAAGAAGCAACACTGAAAGCTAAAATGGCTACTAATCCTAATAATTTTTTCATTGTAATACGTTTTTAATTGTTATTTGTAAAATTACATTGTTTTAATAAACGAACAAATAATTTAACGCTCTTTTTTTATTTGTCCGTTATCGTTATTTTTGCAGATAAATTACAAAAAGTGTACCAAAGTTTATTTCATAGCAATCTTTTTTTGGAGCGAGTCAACAGCTTGTGTCTGTGAGCCTTATTCCCGCTGTGCGCACTACAAGGTAGTTGCTTCCATCGGGGCTAGATAGGGTACGAATTGAATTTTTGTAATCGTAAGTATAAGTTTAAAAATCACGTTTAAACTTTCAAATCTAAATTTTATAACAAAACATGATACCAGCTCAATTTGAAGCCAAAACCGTAGAAAAAAAGTGGTACGACTACTGGATGCAGAACAAGTATTTTCATTCTAAGCCAGACCACAGAACACCATATACCATTGTAATTCCGCCACCTAACGTGACCGGAGTGTTACACATGGGACACATGCTAAACAACACGATTCAGGATGTACTAATCCGTCGCGCGCGTTTAAAAGGATTCAACGCTTGTTGGGTGCCGGGAACCGATCACGCTTCCATTGCTACTGAAGCTAAAGTTGTTGCTAAGTTAAAACAAGAAGGCATCAACAAAAACGATTTATCCCGCGAAGAATTCCTAAAACACGCTTGGGAATGGACCGATAAATATGGAGGAACCATTTTAGAACAATTAAAACAATTAGGTTGTTCATGCGATTGGGACCGTACTAAGTTCACGATGGATTCGGATATGTCGGCATCGGTAATCCGTTCGTTTGTAGATTTATACAACAAAGGGATGATTTACCGTGGTTACCGTATGGTAAACTGGGATCCGGAAGCAAAAACGACGCTTTCAGACGAAGAAGTTATCTACGAAGAACGACAAGGGAAATTATACCATTTAAAATACCAGATAGAAGGTTCTAATGAATTTGTAACCATAGCAACTACGCGTCCGGAAACGATTCTAGGAGATACGGCTATCTGTATTCACCCAGAAGACGAACGTTACCAACATTTGAAAGGTAAAAAAGCGATTGTTCCCATCTGCAACCGAGTTATTCCAATTATTTTCGACGAATACGTTGATATGGAATTCGGAACCGGATGTTTGAAAGTAACACCTGCGCACGATGTGAACGACAAAGAATTAGGAGCAAAGCACAATTTGGAAATCATCGATATTTTCAATGAAGATGCGACTTTGAATTCTTTCGGATTGCATTATCAAGGCAAAGATCGTTTCGTAGTTCGTGAGGAAATTTCTAAAGAATTAGAAACCATCGGTGCTTTAACAAAAGTTGAAAACCACTTAAATAAAGTTGGTACTTCTGAAAGAACGAAAGCTGTAATTGAACCAAGATTATCAGATCAGTGGTTCTTGAAGATGGAAGAGTTGGTAAAACCAGCCATCAAAGCTGTTTTAGAATCCGACGAAATTAAATTGTATCCGAGCCGTTTCAACAACACTTATGCGCATTGGTTGAACAACATTCGCGACTGGAATATTTCCCGTCAATTATGGTGGGGACAACAAATTCCTGCTTACTATTACGGTGAAGGAAAAGAAGATTTCGTTGTAGCGGAAACTCCAGCAGAAGCTTTAGAATTAGCTAAACAAAAAACTGGAAATGCAAGTCTTCAAGTTTCTGATTTAAAACAAGATGCTGATGCTTTAGATACATGGTTTTCTTCCTGGTTATGGCCAATGGCTGTTTTTGGAGGCGTTATGAATCCTGAAAATGAAGATTTTAAATATTATTATCCGACGAACGATTTGGTTACCGGTCCGGATATTTTGTTCTTCTGGGTAGCCCGAATGATTATTGCAGGTTACGAATATGCTGATGCAAAACCGTTCTCGAATGTATATTTGACAGGATTGGTTCGTGATAAAGAAGGGCGTAAAATGTCTAAATCTTTAGGAAATTCACCTGATCCGCTGGGCTTGATTGAAAAATTCGGTGCCGATGGCGTTCGTTGTGGCTTGTTGTTAAGTGCTTCAGCCGGAAATGATATTTTATTCGACGAAGAATTATGCAACCAAGGAAAAGCGTTTGCTAATAAAATCTGGAATGCCTTCCGTTTGATTAAAGGATGGGAAGTTGCTGATATCGAGCAGCCAGAATCTTCAAAAGTAGCGATTGAATGGTACGAAGCGAAGTTGCAGAAAACCTTAGCGGAGATTGAAGATAATTTCGATAAATACCGAATTTCAGATGCGTTAATGGCGATTTATAAATTGGTTTGGGACGATTTCTGTTCTTGGTTCCTGGAAATGATTAAACCGGGTTACCAACAGCCGATTGACCGTAAAACATTTGATAAAGCAATTGAAATGTTGGAAGCCAATCTGAAGTTATTGCATCCGTTTATGCCGTTCTTAACCGAAGAAATTTGGCAACACATTGCAGAAAGAACTCCAGAACAAGCTTTAATTGTGGCGGAGTGGCCAAAAATGACTTCTGCGAATGAAGTTTTAATTGCAGATTTTGATTTTGCAACCGATGTAATTTCAGGAATCAGAACCATCAGAAAAGATAAAAACATTCCATTCAAAGATACTATCGAATTGAAAGTAGTGAATAATGAAAAGGCTTCGGTTTTCTTCGATTCTATTATCAAAAAGTTAGGGAATGTAACTAATTTAGATTATGTTTCTGAAAAAGTGGATGGAGCGTTATCGTACCGTGTAAAATCCAACGAGTACTTTATTCCGATTACTGGTAATATTGATATCGATGCAGAAATCGCGAAATTGACAGAAGAATTGAATTATACCAAAGGCTTCTTGAAATCGGTACAAGCGAAACTATCCAATGAGAAGTTTGTAGCGGGCGCTCCAGAGAAAGTTATCGAAATGGAACGCAAAAAAGAGGCTGATGCTTTAGCGAAAATTAGCACTATAGAACAAAGTTTAGTAAGTTTGAAATAAAAACAATTAAAAAACCCCCAATAAAAAATTGGGGGTTTTTAATGATGAAATATTGGGTTAGTACTGGTCGTCTAAATCATGATTGATTATAACGGTATTTTCTCCAAGAGGCAAATAAGAGTAATTATTATAGACTTTATTGATAGCCTCAAAAAATGGTTTTGAACAACCTCTTTCAGCCCAATCATGTAATTCAATGATGATTAGTCTAACTTTAGGCAGCCATTCTTCATAGTTTTCGGAAAAAAGACTTTTCTCGCTGGTTTCGATATCTAATTTTAGGATATCTACATATTCAATAGAATATTTTTTTAATAACGAGCTCATTGAAATAGCATCAACGTCTCCATCTTTTTCAACTTCTTCTACAACCATACCCCATTTACCTAAATTGAATTTATCCGAAATCTTAAGCATTGTATCTTTACTCCATAATCCTTTGTTTTCTATAAATACATTATCATAAGGGGAAAGGTTTTTATGGATTGATTTAACATTGTCTAAATCTGGTTCGATACAAATAATTTTAGCATTAGGATATTCATTTTTCATTTTAATAGAGAATAATCCAATATTTGAACCTCCGTCAATTATAATATTTGTTTTTTTTTGTGGGGGTATTCGATACTCATCGTTAATGAAGATCTGATAAAATGTTGGAATGTCAGAAGTTTTTTTTCTTAATGAAAACGGATGTTTAATTCCTGATAGTTTTATGTTGTCCACATTACCGGTTGCTATTTTTAAGCTAACGTTCAATCCGTTCCAAAAACCTAATTTAGATATTATGTTCAATAACCGCTCTATTTTATGCATTGTAGTATTACTAAAAGATTATTCGTAAAGATGAGAATATATTATGATAAAATGAATTGAGAATACTAACTTTTTAAAGTTATTTAGAATCAATTTATATGGAATTATTTTTTTTTACTTCCAGATATTTTTTCTCGACCGCATTCCAATTCACAACATTGAAAAAAGCTGAAATATACTCACCACGTTTGTTTTGGAATTTAAGATAATAGGCATGCTCCCAAACATCTAAACACATAATTGGCGTTCCTTTTATAGGCATTTCCGGCATTAATGGATTGTCTTGATTTGAGGTGCTTCCAACAATTAATTTGCCTGTTTTATCAACCACTAACCAAGCCCAACCTGAACCGAATTGCTTTCCGGCAGCTTGAACAAACTGATTTTTAAAAGTATCATAATTCCCAAAATCACGGTTAATCGCTGCAGCTAAGCTGTCTTTTGGCTGACCACCGGCTTTTGGAGCAATTGTTTCCCAAAACAGGTTGTGGTTGTAGTAACCACCTGCGTTGTTTCGCACTTCTACATTATTTGGATCACCGCTTTTTAAAATCTGTTCTAAAGTCCAGCTTTCAATTTCGGTACCTTTGATGGCTTTGTTTAAATTATTGCAATAGCTTAAATGATGACGGGAATAGTGAATTTCCATTGTTCGAGCATCAAAATAGGGCTCTAAAGCGTTGTAGGCATAGGGTAAACCGCGCATTTTGAATTTTCCTTTCTCTGCTTTTACATCCGCTGGATTTCCATAAATGGATTGGGTTTCCTGAGCTTCTGGTTCCGGTATTTGAACCACCTCTTCTAAGTTGTTTTTATTTCTGCAAGATGTTAAAAGTGCAATGCTCGCTAATAGTAGAGTAGTTTTCAATGCATTCATTTCAAAAGATTTTAAAGAAAAAAACGAAATCTGATTACAAATTTCGTTCTTTCATTAGATTGTTAATAATCTCAATATATTGTTTTTTAGCTTCAACAGCCGAAAGATGATTGACCTGCATCCAGGCATTGAGTTTAAAAGCGCTTCTGATGTTTTGCGAGTCCGGACGGAAGAAGTAGCGGTCAGATGTGTCTGATGTAGCTTGCTTGTACAAGCCATATAGGATAAGCTGTTGATCAATCGGAACCGAAGTTTGAGGAATCAACTGCGCATTTTCAAATGCTTCTTCAAATAATATGTCTAACTCTTTATCAGTCATTAATTTTTAATCGCAATGATTGTTTTTCCGCCAACGGCTTTCTGATTCAGTTTTACATTAACTTCCGTTCCGACAGGTAAATATAAATCTACTCTAGAACCGAATTTGATAAATCCGGCATCGGTACCTTGAACAACCTGCATGCCTTCTTTAGCGTAATTTACAATTCTTTTGGCTAATGCACCAGCAATTTGTCGGTATAAAATTTCACCAAAAACTTTATTTTCAACAACAACTGTAGTTCTTTCGTTTTCTTCACTGGCTTTCGGATGCCATGCAACCAAATATTTTCCAGGATGATATTTACTGTATTTTACCAAACCATTTAAGGCATAACGCGTCACGTGAACGTTGATTGGTGACATAAAAATAGAAACCATTATGCGTTTGTCGTTGAAATATTCCGGTTCAAAAACTTCTTCAATAACTACAACTTTACCGTCTACCGGAGCGATGATATGATTGTCGTTGATGGCAACAATTCTCGTCGGATTACGGAAAAACTGCAATATCATAATCAACATAAAAAGCGTAAAAAGCTGAACGGCTTTCTGTAACCAGAAAATATTGATAAACATATCTGCTAAAAAAATCACTGCTACAGCTGCAATGGTTGCTCCTAAAATGATTTTTGCTCCTTCTTTATGAAATTGTATGAACATAATTTAGAATTTGATAAAATAAATATAAAAATGGTATTACAAATATAACACTATCTAAGCGATCTAAGATGCCACCATGTCCGGGCATTATTTTTCCACTGTCTTTTACGCCGGCAACGCGTTTGAATTTGGATTCAATCAAATCGCCAATCGTTCCGAAGAATCCAACAATCAAGCCTGTTGCAATCCAAACCGGAGCTGAAAAAAAAGTAAAAAAATGACTCAAAACATAACTCGCAATCGTCGTAAAAACTAACCCTCCGATAAAACCCTCAATGGTTTTCTTTGGCGAAATACGCTCCAGTAATTTATGTTTTCCAAATGATTTTCCAACGATATAAGCAAAGGTATCGTTCGTCCAAATCAAAATAAAGATACCGATGATGATTTTCGGGTTAAAAACACCAGAAATAAAAGGCATTTTCATCAGTAGAACGAAGGGAAGTATGATATAACCGAACAGTTTTACAAATTTTGAAATTTTGTCTTCACGCGGTTTAAGCTTTTCAATAAAAAGATCTAAAATTAAATTGATGGAAACGAATAATGTGGCAAAAGTTAACAGAAAATCGGTTTTGGTATTGCTGTTGCTGAAGAACACAAAAATAACGTAACTCAAAAGGGCCAATAAGATTGGAACCGAGCTTTTTAAGTGAATCAGCTTGCAGAATTCCACCACACAAATGAGCATGAAAATCCCGAAAAGCAACGAAAAACTGTATTGTGAAAATAAAGTTGCTGATATCAAGAGTGCTATATAAACAACACCCGAAAGGCTTCTGGTAACGCTTTCCTGCATATTATAAATCTTCTAAAAGCAGCAAATAAAGATTTTTAGGGCAACTTCCGTATTGTAAGAAGTCTTCTTCTTTGGCTTTTTCGAAATATTTAAATGTGGTAATATTAGTTGGGTATTCTTTGTCGTATTTCCTTTTGATTTCCCTTAAACCATCACTCTTGTTTCCAGTAATTTGACTTGTTGTAGCCAAAATCACAATATTAGCCGGCAAATCGTTAGGTTTGAACTGTTTGATTTGATTCGAGGAGAAAAGGATTGAACCTTCGTCTGCAATTAAGTTCTCACAAGAGGCTAATAAAAATTCAGGATTCTGCGGATTGGTATAGTTGAGTTTGTTTTCGTCAAGCAGACTGAAAAGTTTTGGTTCAATACACATGGCGTCTTTTTCAAACCAATCGTTTTCTTCTAAGATGCTTTCGAAATTATCGTGAACTTCGGTCAAGTTTTCGCAATACAAAAACTTACCGCCGTTTTTTTTGAATTTATAGGTAAATAACTCATCAATAGGCATTACCGGATCCGGTAGGTAAGGACTCGTTTTCTCTTTATCCTTCTCTTCGTTTGAATCTTCGGATGAGGTGCCAAAAAACTTTCTGAAAAGACTCATATATATTAAGGGAATCTCGAAATTTTACACTTTGATAACAACCAAAGATAAAAAAATCTTACTTCAAATTGCGAAATGAAGTAAGATTTTTATAAAAATTTGTTAATATTTTTATTCTGATTCTGTAACTGCTTCAGTTTCTGCTTTTTCGAAAGGTCTTTTTCCGAAAATGGTTTCCAAATCGTCTTTGAAAATAACCTCTTTTTCGATTAGAATATCAGCTAACTGAACCAATTTGTCTTTGTTTTCATTCAGAATTGCAATCGCTCTCTGATATTCTTTTTCGATTAAATCAGAGATTTCAGTATCGATTACTTTGGCAGTTTCTTCAGAATACGGTTTTGAGAAATTATAATCCGTTTGTCCTGACGAATCGTAATAGGTAATATTTCCTAATTTATCGTTCAATCCATAAACGGTTACCATAGCTCGTGCTTGTTTGGTAACTTTTTCCAAATCGCTTAAAGCACCAGTCGAAATTTTATTAAAAATCACTTTCTCAGCTGCTCTTCCGCCCATGGTAGCACACATTTCGTCTAGCATTTGTTCCGGACGGACAATTAAGCGCTCTTCTGGTAAATACCAAGCGGCACCTAAACTTTGACCACGAGGCACAATGGTTACTTTTACCAACGGCGCAGCGTGTTCTAGCATCCAACTTACAGTCGCGTGACCAGCTTCGTGAATGGCAATGGCGCGTTTTTCTTCTGGTGTAACGATTTTATTTTTCTTTTCTAAACCACCAACAATACGGTCTACTGCATCAAGGAAATCTTGTTTGCCAACTGCTTTTTTGTTTTTTCGGGCAGCAATCAAAGCAGCTTCGTTACAAACGTTTGCAATGTCAGCACCTGAAAATCCAGGAGTTTGTTTCGCTAAGAAATCAGTGTCTAAAGCTTCTTCTTTTTTAAGTGGTTTTAAATGTACTTCGAAGATTTCTTTTCTTTCGCGAATATCCGGTAAATCCACATAAATCTGACGGTCAAAACGTCCGGCACGCATTAAAGCTTTGTCTAAAATATCGGCACGGTTGGTTGCGGCTAATACAATAACGTGTGTATTGGTTCCGAAACCGTCCATTTCAGTAAGTAACTGATTTAAAGTATTTTCTCTTTCGTCGTTTGAGCCTGAGAAATTGTTTTTTCCACGAGCACGTCCAACAGCATCAATTTCGTCGATGAAGATGATAGCTGGCGATTTTTCCTTAGCTTGTTTGAACAAATCACGTACACGAGAAGCTCCAACACCAACAAACATCTCTACGAAATCAGAACCTGATAACGAGAAGAAAGGTACTTTAGCTTCACCAGCTACGGCTTTGGCTAATAAGGTTTTACCAGTTCCCGGAGGACCTACTAATAAAGCTCCTTTCGGGATTTTACCACCTAATTCGGTATATTTTTCTGGGTTTTTAAGGAATTCTACAATTTCCTGAATCTCTTCTTTAGCACCTTCCAAACCAGCTACGTCTTTGAACGTAACTTTTACATCGTTCTTTTCATCAAACAAACGGGCTTTCGATTTTCCGATAGAGAAAATCTGACCGCCACCGCCACCAGCTCCGCCACCAGACATTCTTCTCATCATATAAATCCAAAATCCGATGATGATGATGATAGGTAAGTAGGTGATTAAAATTTCACCCCAATTACTTTCCGGTTCTGAGGCATAATCATTTAATTTACCCGACTGACGTGCTTCTTCCAGTTTCTTCTGAAATAATTCGTTGTTGGTTCCGATGTCGAATGAGTAATGAGGTCCTAGATTTTCCTTTTTAAGCAAGGTTTCTTTCGGAACTGCTTTATGTGTTTTGCTTTTAAGCGCTTCTTTTTTAAGGAAAACCTGAGCAGTAGTCTTATTGTAAACTACTTTGTTAACCTGAGCAGAATCCAAAAACTGATAGAATTTGGAAATACTGGTAGGCTTTACTTCCTGAAAATTTGCTCCGCTGGATACAATTTGTATGGCAATTAAAATAACAAGTGCAGCACCGTACAATAACCACGGACTGACTTTGAATTTATTATTCGGAGTAGGTTTTTTCTCTTTTGACATGTATTTTTTTAGTATTTATTGTCGATAGAAGTGATTACAGCATCACCCCAAAGGCTTTCAATGTTGTAATATTCACGAATTTGCTTTTGGAAAACATGCACAACAATGCTCACATAATCCATTAAAATCCACTCGGCATTATCGGTACCTTCAACATGCCAAGGTTTGTCTTTCAATTCTTTGGATACTACTTTTTGAACAGAGCTAGCAATAGCATTCACCTGAGTATTGGAATTTCCGTTGCAGATTACAAAATAATCGCAAACTGTATTTTCTATTGCTCTTAAGTCTAAAATATCTATATCGTTTCCTTTTACGTCTTCAATCCCTTTGATGATATTTGCTAATAATTCATCGTTGTTAATCTCTTTTACCGCCATCTATATTTCTGTGTTTTTCGCAAAGTTACCATTTTTGTGGTTAATTTTGATAACTTAACAAAAGATTAAACCACTTAAAAGTAAATATTTTAATGAATATTATCAAACTCAGTGCCATAGGTTCGACCAATGATTTTTTAAAGGAAAAATTGTCGGAACAATATCTCGAAAACTTTACGGTTGTAGTTGCTGAAAATCAGACAAGCGGAAAAGGGCAGATGGGATCGGTATGGGAAGTTGAGTCTGGTAAAAATCTAACATTCAGTGTGTTAGTTAAAGATTTGCTTTTAGATGTGCAGTCGGTTTTTCATTTGAATGTAGCGGTTGCAGTAAGTGTAGCAACAGTTTTTAAAAATAATAGTATTCCGAAAACAGCTATTAAGTGGCCAAACGACATTTTGGCAGACAACCGAAAAATTGGCGGGATTTTAATCGAAAACATTTTAAAAAGTGACCGAGAGATTTTATCCATCATCGGAATAGGTCTGAATGTCAATCAGCAAAATTTCGAGAATTTACCTAAAGCTGGCTCATTGTACACCGTTACCGGAAAACAATTTGATAAGGAATTGCTATTACAACAGTTGCTGGAAGAATTAAAACGTAATCTGACATTGGTACAACGCGGTTTTTACGAAGAAATCTGGCAAACTTATGACAGTCTTTTATATCGAAAAGGTATTCCGTCATCATTTGAAAATAGCGAGGGAAATCGATTTATGGGAATTATTCAAAAAGTAAATACCAACGGAAAATTGGAAGTGCTACTTGAAAACGATGAAGTGATCGAATTCGGAATAAAAGAAGTTACCCTATTGTATTAAACCAAAAAAGCCTCTCAAATAAGAAGCTTTTGTTGAAATTAAAACTGAATTACAGTTTATTCATATTCTGTGCTAACGTTTCGATAA
This sequence comes from Flavobacterium sp., assembly GCF_032153895.1. GTDB lineage: Bacteria > Bacteroidota > Bacteroidia > Flavobacteriales > Flavobacteriaceae > Flavobacterium. Next base: position 29,206 of record NZ_JALDYN010000016.1, on the reverse strand, counting down.
ATTTCGTAATCGGACCTTTAATCATCATAGCCATCATTGGGTTGAATTCGCCTTCGAATGCTAATTGAACTTCGGTATTGTCAGCATCAATTGCGTTTAAATTTCCGGTTAAAGTAAAAGGTAATTTGCTCGATGCTGCTCCTAAAACCAATTGCGAATGAGGCGTTGCACCTTTTTTTACCAATTTGATTTCCGGCATGCCTTTTAATCCGAACTCGAAGCAGTTTTCATCGATTACTTCAAATTTCGCGATGTTTTCCGGCATTAATTTTTCAAAATTCTTTACGTCATTCAAAGCATTGAATAAATATTCAGCTGATTTTGAAACCGTTACTTTTGGACTTTCTAAATTCATGTTTAATTTTTATATTGTTAATTTCCCCAAGTTGAAGGGTTTTTACGCCATTCTTTCAGGGTTTCATGTTCTTCTTCAGTGATGTATTGTTGCGTTACGGCTTGTTCTAAAAGCGTGTCGTAATTCCCTAAGGTATAAACGTTTAAATTCGCTTCTTTACAGTTTTCTTCAGCAATTTCAAATCCGTAAGTGAAAATAGCAACCATACCTTTTACCACTGCTCCGGCTTCGCGTAAAGCTTCAATTGCCTGTAAACTGCTTTTTCCGGTACTGATTAAATCTTCAACTACAACTACAGTTTGTCCTTTCTGTAAAAAACCTTCCACCTGATTTTGACGACCGTGTTTTTTAGGTTCCGGACGCACATATACAAACGGAAGTCCCATTATTTCAGCAACAAGCATGCCAATTCCGATAGCTCCGGTAGCTACTCCGGCAATGACATCGGGTTTCCCAAATTCTTTTTCAATGTTTTTAGCAAACTCTTCACGAAGGTAGTTGCGAATCGGTGGAAATGAGAGTGTTATGCGGTTGTCGCAATAAATCGGAGACTTCCAGCCTGAAGCCCACGTAAAAGGATTTTTTGGATTTAATTTAATTGCGTTTATTTGTAAAAGCAATTCGGCTGTTTTTTTAGCTGTGTCTGTGTTAAAAATCATACTGCAAATGTATAAAGTTTTTGTAAACGATAAGCCACTTTTCCTGACAAATGAAGTCGTTAAGGAAACTGATTTTCAGCTTTTTCTTTTAGAAAGTGTTGATATTAAGCAGATTATTGTAAAAATGTTTCAGAATAAAATTGATAAGGCTTTTTTGTACCATCCGGACGAGAAAGAAATCATGGAAAAGCTGAAAGAAAAAATTCCGGTTGCCAAAGCTGGTGGCGGATTGGTGTACAATAAGCAAGGACAGGTTTTGTTCATCTTCCGAAACGGGAAATGGGATTTGCCTAAAGGTGGCATAGAAAAAGGCGAGTCGATTGAAGAAACTGCCATTCGTGAAGTTGAAGAAGAAACTGGGGTTTCCGGTTTAAAAATCACGAATAAACTTCCTAAAACGTATCATGTTTTTAAACGAAACGGGCAATACAAACTTAAAATCACCCATTGGTTTGAAATGAAAACGGATTTTAAAGGCATTCCACAAGGGCAAATCGAAGAAGGAATTGAGAAAGTTGCTTGGCTTTCACCTGATGAGATTAGAGAAGCACTAGGTAATTCCTACGAAAATATTAAGTTATTGTTTGAAAAAGAAAAGCTCCTGTTTTAGGAGCTTTTTTATTATTTAAGTCTGTAAATCGGATATTGGAGATACGATTTTTCAAAGTATTTAGAATTCTTGTAAACCCAATCGAGTTGTGCCGCACCATTTTCGGCAAAATCTTTATCGGTTTTCCTTTTTTGCTCTAATTCGGCTTTCAGCTTAGGATTTTCGTCTAAAACTTTTTTCGCTAAATCTTCGAAAACATAAGGAGAATAATATTCTTTTTGTTGTAAAATGGCATCGAAATAATTCCAGTTAAAGAACGAATCCGTGGCTTCCGGTTCTAACGTTTCTAAAAGATATTTTACATTTCGCTGCATTGTATAAATCAGATAATCACCTTCATGAAATGTGATTTTTGTTTCACTGCTGCTCACAGATGTGTCGTAATGCCCATAATGTCCTTCAAAAGGCTCTTTTCCGGTTTTATAATCTGTTATTTTATAACTTTCTACTGTAATTGTCGTGTCTTTTTTAAGCGCAGTCATCTCAATTTTGTTCAGTTTCAGTAAATCGATTGCTTCCCACTGCTCTTTTGGAACGATGTAAGCTCTAGGTATAGTAATTTCCTTTTTTGGTTTGTAAACTTCGTAGAATGGAATTAATTTTCTGAAAGGCTTTGTTCGGTCATAATACAATCTTGGTTTTTTGGAAACATCACTACTTTTATAAGAACCTTCATATCCTAGAAAAGGAATTTCTCTAACTGCAGCCGAATCGATTTCCCACTGTACAGTATATTTAGTATTTGCTTTATAGTTTAACCAAGCTTCTTTTCTCAGTTTTTTGATCAGAAGATTTTTAGTGTCCATATAATCCAAAGTGGAATGCATATACTCATAGGTTGCCCGAACCCTGTCTGAATAAGGTTTAAGCATATGAGTTTCCACCATTACACCTAAACTGTTGAACATAGAAGCATACCCTGTTGAAAAACGAGGAGTATCCATGTTTTTGGCAAAACCATTTTCCGGAGTCTTGTTGTAAATATTTACATAAGGAACAGATTCGATGGCTTTATGTTTCACATCTTCTAAAATGGATGTCATCATTTGTCGGTCGAAAAAAGTTCCTAAATAGCCACCCAATTTTTGATAATGCGTAGCGATATAAGTTAAAGTATACTGATAATCAGCACCATTGCTCACATGATTGTCGATAAAAGCATCCGGATAGACCATCTGGAAAATATTCTGAAAGCTTCTCGAATTTTTAGTGTCCGATTTTACGAAATCTCTGTTCAAATCAAAATTTCTGGCGTTACCTCTGAAACCATAAGCTTCAGGTCCGTTTTGATTTACTCGTGAGGTTGAATTTCGGTTCAAAGCTCCGCCAATGTTGTACACCGGAATTGCAACAACAACGGTGTTTTTAGGAGCAGTAAGTTTTCCGGATGCTAAATCTTTCATGAAAAGCATTGTGGCATCTATTCCGTCAGTTTCTCCTGGGTGAATTCCGTTATTAATCAGTAAAATAGTCTTATTCGAAGAATGAATAGCATTAAAGTCAAAGTTTTTGGCCGGGTTGTAGGTGACGATGTGTAAAGGTTCGCCACTGTCTGTAATTCCCATGGCTCTCATGGAAATCGTTTCGTAGGCCTGATCCAACTTTTGATAGAATTCAATTGTTTCTTTATAAGTTGCGGATTGATTTCCGTTTCCTTTTTCGTATGGTGTCTTTAAATCGGGTTGTTGGGCAAAAATGCTTGTGGAGACTAATAGTAATGAACTAAGAAGTGATTTCATACTTATTTTACTTTTACAGATTCAGGGACTAAAAATTTATAATTTCCGCCATTTCGGATCACGTCTCGAACAATGCTGGAACTGATGTGCGACGTGTCTATAGCCGTTAAAAGAAAAACGGTTTCCACATCTGTAACTAATTGTCTGTTGGTGTGGGCGATGGCTTTTTCAAATTCGAAATCAGCAGGATTTCGCAAGCCTCGAAGAATGAATTGCGCATTTAGTTTGTGACATAATTCGACAGTCAAACCTTCATAGGTTACAACAGAAACTTTTGGTTCATCCTTGAAAGCTTCTTCAATGAATTTTTTACGTTCTTCAAGGGTAAACATGTATTTTTTTTCGGCATTAACTCCGATGGCAATTACAATTTCATCAAATAATGGCAATGCACGTTTGATGATGTCGTAGTGCCCTAAAGTTATCGGATCGAAGGAGCCTGGGAAGATTGCTTTTCTCATAATTAGTTTCTGTCGATTTTGTAAATACTGTCTTTTCTATACATATCAAGAATTTGTGCTTTTGAATACGATTTGATTTTGTCAGTATAATATCGGTTATCAGTTATTGAAAATACTTTGGTGAATTTCGTAACCATGGTGTCATTTGCGATAAAATGAACTGTGTCTTTCTCCACTGCAGCTATTTTCATAGTAGTATAAATGGTAGGAAGACTATTCATAAAATATACATCGCCCACTTTCGGATGGTTTACAAAATCATTTTTTTTATCATCGGCTCTGGCAGATTGCATAAAAGCTAACGGAATTAATATCGTTAAGATTATAACTCCGGAAAACATCCAAATCGGGTTTCGTGCCGGTTCTAATTCATTTTCGCGCTGTAATTTATTTTTAATACTTTCTGAAAATTGTTTTTTCTCAAAAGTTGTGTCACAATAACTACAATCAACGGTTGTGTTTTTTTTGTATGGAAAAACAGGAATCCAGTACACATGAAAATATTTGGCTTCAACCGTATAGTACATTGGCGTGTTTTCCTCGCATACTTTACAAGTTGTGTTGGAGATTATTCCTCTCTTGATTTCTTTTTTTTTTGTGCCGAAAAATATCATATTACTTTTCTAAAGCCGATTCAATCGCGTTACTAAACAATTCCGTTAGGGAAATTCCGGCTTCTTTGGCTTGTTGCGGTAAAATACTTTCTGTGGTTAAACCCGGAATGGTATTCATTTCCAACATATGCGGTTCGCCGTTTACGATGATGAATTCACTTCTGGAAAATCCTTTCATTTTCAAAACTTCATAAGCCTTTTTGGCAACTGTTTCAATTTTAACTTTAATGTCTTCGGATAATCGGGCAGGAGTGATTTCCTGAGATTTCCCTAAATATTTAGCTTCGTAGTCGAAAAAATCATTTTCGGAAACAATTTCAGTAATCGGTAAAACTGTAGTTTCGCCTTTGTAATTGATTACGCCAACCGATACTTCGGTTCCGTCCAAAAAACTTTCAATGATGATTTCTTTGTCTTCTTTATAAGCATTTTCAATCGCCGGAAGTAATTCTTCTCTTGATTTTACTTTAGAAATCCCGAAGCTTGAACCTGATTTATTCGGCTTTACAAATAACGGCAAACCTAAAGTATTGATGATTTTATCTTCGTTGATTTCATCGCCTTTATCCAGATAAAAAGAAGTTGCCGTTTTGATTCCGTAAGGTTTTAAAACCGATAACAAATCGCGCTTGTTGAACGTTAAAGCTGCCTGATAATAATCACAAGACGTTTGCGGAATGCCTAATAATTCAAAATAAGCTTGCATCAAACCATCTTCACCTGGAGTTCCGTGAATCGCGTTAAAAACCACATCGAAGGTTAATTTTAAACCGGCATAGTTCACTGAAAAGTCGTGTCTGTTAACTGGATGTTCGTTTTCGTTTTCATCCACCATTACCCATTTTTCTTTAAAAATATGGATGCGGTAGGCGTTATATTGTGATTTGTCCAGAAAATTATAAACGACATTTCCGCTTTTTAGCGATATTTGGTATTCACTGGAGTAGCCTCCCATAATGATGGCAACATTTTTCATAGATGTGCGTTATTGGTTAAGTAATAGTTCTTACAAAATTATCACTATTTGTTGAAACCCGCATCAAAAAATATTTTTCTTGCGATAAAATTGAAAAGTTATTTTCTGATGACCTTAGCGAAAAGAATTACTTTTTCTGCAGCAACAATAAATCTTTAGTATTTTATATCTTTGCCCAAAACCCTTTAACCATGAGTTGGAAAAAATTCGTAACAAGTCCGGTATTTTTTAAACATTTAGGATTGGCTTTATTAATTGCTGTACTTTTTGTTGTTGGAGTAATGAAATTTCTGAGTGTGGCGACAAACCACGGCGAGGAAATTCCAGTTCCGAATTTAGCAAAAATGAGCGTTGAAAAAGCTGAAGAGCGTTTAGATGATACCAGTTTAGAATTCCACTTATTGGATACGGTTGATTACAATCCTGCATTTCCAGCCTATTCTGTGGTGGAGCAAGATCCTTTGGCAGGAGTAACTGTTAAAGACGGACGTAAAGTTTACGTGAAAATCAATTCGGGCGGTTATGCTAAAGTGACGATGCCGGATTTGGTTCAGAAGACGTATCGTCAAGCATTGTCAACATTACGTTCGTTAGGTTTGCAAGAAGGTAACGTAAAGTACGTAGAATACATGGCTAAAGACGTTGTTTTAGAAATTAAACAAGACGGTAAAAAATTAAAAGCCGGAGATAGAATTCTGAAAAATTCAAAAATTGATTTTGTTCTTGGTGACGGAAAAACCGGATTTCAGGAAGAAGAAATGGATAGTGTAAATTCACAGGAAATTCTAGTACCAACCGAGGAAGATTTGAACAATGCAGAATAATATCGATTTAGAACAAGACGACTTTGATGACGATGATGTGTTGTATGAACATCATCGGTTTGAAGTTTCCAAAGGGCAACAGGCGCTTCGGATTGATAAGTTTCTGATGAATCTTATTGAAAACACGACTCGTAATAAAATTCAGAAAGCAGCCGATTCGGGCAATATTTTTGTAAACGAAATTCCCGTAAAATCCAATTATAAAGTCAGACCTCATGATGTTGTGGCCGTTCGTTTGGAACATCCGCCGTATGAGCATTTGCTGAAAGGTGAAAACATTCCGTTGGATATTGTTTATGAAGACGATCAACTGATAGTCGTAAACAAACCGGCAGGAATGGTTGTGCATCCTGGCCACGGAAATTATTCCGGAACTTTGGTGAACGCTTTGGCGTATCATTTTGAAAATCTTCCGATGAACAGTTCCAACCGACCGGGATTGGTACATCGAATCGATAAAGATACTTCAGGTTTATTGGTCGTTGCCAAGACGGAACATGCGATGGATTATCTGTCCAAGCAATTTGCAGAAAAAACTTCCGAAAGAGAATATATCGCCATCGTTTGGGGCAATATTGAAGCCGAAGAAGGAACGATAGAAGGTAACATCGACCGTCATCCAACCAACAGAATGCAAATGTCAGTTTACGCTGATGAAGACAAAGGAAAACCGGCCATTACGCACTTTAAAGTATTGGAACGTTTAGGGTATGTAACCGTTGTTACTTGTAATTTAGAAACGGGTCGTACACACCAGATTCGCGTTCATATGAAATACATCGGTCATACTTTATTTAACGATGAACGTTACGGAGGCGATGCCATTCTGAAAGGAACCACTTTTACCAAATACAAACAGTTCGTTGATAATTGTTTCAAAGTGTTACCACGACAAGCGCTTCATGCCAAAACTTTAGGGTTTGAACATCCGATTACCAAAGAATTCATGCGCTTTAATTCGGAAATTCCGAGTGATATTACCGAATGCATTGAAAAGTGGCGAACCTATTCTAAATCAAACGCAGCAGAAGAATAAAATCACTCATTTTAGCACAAGATTTCGGTTTCCATACCAAACTTTATCTTTTTTAGTCACATCAACAATTCCGGAACCGCCTTGATAGGAAAATCGGTTTTGCTGGTTTTTTGGCAAGTTCGGATCGTCTTTAAATAAAAAGTCTGTGATATAAAATGGTGTATTGTTGTCCGGAAGTTTAATAGCGGCATGAATGTGAGCCGGAGCCGTACTATTTGGATATGAAGCAGGTCGAATCGTCTCTATGCGATAATTACCGTTTTTATCGGTTTTGCACCAGCCGTGATGGGAACCGTGCCATTTTTGTACTCCGGTTTCTTTTCCGTTTTTCGAATATTCTCCTTTTGAATCTGTGTGGTAAGCATAAAGAATTACATCAGAATAAGGCGTTTTTTCATCGTTTCTGTAAATTGTGCCTTCAATGATTAATCTTTCCGAATTGCCGTCACTGTTCGGAATTGTCATAAGAGAAGTCAGATTAGTAGGCATACTGGCAAAACAGCAATTGATTTCGGCATCAGGATTGTCACAATCGTTGTTCTCCACTTCAGGATTAAGAGTGTTTTCTGTTATCGCAGATGGTGTTTCTTTCTGTTGACATGTTGATAAAAATACAGAAAGGCAAATGATTTTGATTGATGATGTCATGATTGTAGATTTTTGAAATTCAAAACGTTGTATTAAAATTACAAAAATCTTTCAGGCAGTTTCTTTATAAAAAGTTAAGAGTTTTTGTGAAAATAATCATCCTTCAACAAGGCAAAAACAGCGAATCTTCCATAACATTGTTTTTGAAGTAATGCTGACGCAAATGACCTTCTTTTACAAAACCCAATTTCTGAACTAATCTTAAAGAAGGCTCGTTGTTTGGGGAAATAAGCGCTTCGATTCTGTGGAGTTTCATTTCCTCAAAACCATATTGAATGACCTTTTTTATGGCTTCAGACATGATTCCTTTTCCTTTAAAATCATCACTATTCAGATTATAACCGATTTCAGCTCGATTATGTTCAAAATACCAAGTATGAAAGCCGCAGGCACCAATTATCAAGGACGTTTTTTTGTCGATAATCTGAAAATTGACAAAACTTCGGTTATAAGTAGCCATTCCTTTGGAAAATTTATCTTTTTCTTTTGCAAATTGCTCATCGGTTTCCAATCCTAAAAAGCTTTTTATTTCTTCATCAGATTGTGAATTGAAAAGAAAATGATAAACTTCAGGTGCTATTTTTCTAAGAAGCAGGTTTTCGGTTTCGAGCAACTGGAAATGCATTGCAATAAGGTTAAAGGTTATTTACCGCAAGATATTTAAATTTTAAACTGATTTTGTATTTTTGAAAACCATTAAAGTAAAAAACATGAAAATCGTTATTTCTCCGGCTAAATCGCTAGATTTTGAAAAACCTTTACCAACGGCTCAATATTCAGAATTTTGTTTTCTGAAAGAGGCCAATGCTGTTCATAAGGTTTTGAAAAAGAAAAAGCCCAAGCAATTGATGGAATTAATGGATATTTCAGATAAGTTAGCCGATTTGAACTGGCAGCGCAATCAGGAGTGGGCAACACCATTTACTTCTGAAAATGCCAGACCAGCAGTTTATGCTTTTAATGGAGATGTTTATATTGGCTTGGATATTCATTCGTTGCCAACTGAAAAGTTAGCGGTTTTACAAGATAAACTTCGTATTCTTTCCGGATTGTACGGACTTTTAAAGCCATTGGATTTGATTCAGCCTTACCGTTTAGAAATGGGTACGCAATTGCCTGTCGGGAAAAACAAAAATCTGTATGAATTCTGGAAAGCCAAAATCACCAAAGAACTAAACAAAGATTTGAAAAAAGGGGATTTATTCGTCAATTTGGCCAGTAACGAGTATTTTTCTGCAGTAGATGTAAAATCACTTAAAGTTCCAGTCATTACGCCGGAATTTAAAGATTACAAAGACGGAAAGCTTAAAATGATTAGCTTCTTCGCCAAAAAAGCCAGAGGAATGATGGTTCGCTACATTATCGATACAAATGCAGAAACCCTCGAAGATTTGAAAGGATTCAACTACGAGGGCTATAAATTTGATGCGTCTTTGTCAAAAGGCAATACGCTTGTTTTTACACGATAATTAGCGAAACTGCATATAATCTTCAAAATCGCGATGTGCTTCGCGGGTAAGTTTATGCTGATCTCTCGAAAGTTCTCTTAAAGCTTCAACACCTTTACGGGCGCAACGGCGAATGCGAAGTATTCTGTTGGAAAAATCAATTAATTTTTTAGCGTCAGAAGGTTGTAATTTTTGACTCAAATCGTTGGCAAGTTCGTTGAACTCGTTTACCACATAACTGTTTTCGTCATATTCCGATTGTAAGTCAACTAAAAATTCGTCAATTTCCTTTTCGATGTCGTGGCAATTGGTTTCACTTTTTCTTAAAAATTCTTGGAGCATTTTTTTGTCGGTGCTAGTAAAGATTCCCATATTTAAGAAGTTTTAGTAATTACTTAACTGTTTATATATCAATCAAATATATTTTAAAATTAACATAGAATTTACGTAGCGTTCTTTAAAATCGATAAAATGTTAAAATGCCCGTTTAATAACGAATAATGCAGGAAAAATAGGCTAGCTTAAAAACTGTTCGAACTCTCTCTGCGCGTCTTTAGACATTTTTTTCTGCTCTCGTGATAAATAGTTGAGACCTTCGATGCTTTTTTTGGCGCAACTTTTCATTTTGGAAGCCTGTGCAAAGTAGTTGTTAAGCTTTTCAATTTCAGTATGCGATAATTTACTTTCCATTTGTTTGATGAACTCTGAAAAATCGTCTAATTGAATTTTATTTTCCTGATAATCATGTTTTAAATCGTCTAGCAAATCATTGATTTCTTTTTCAAAATCTGCGTGATAAACTTTGCTTTTCTGATTGATTTCGGCGATGATTTTCTTCTCTTTTTTATTGAATAATCCCATTTTGATGTAATTTGAATGCTACGAAAATAAATCAGTCGTATTTTGAAATGGTTAATTCAAAATTATTTGAAGGTTAAAAAAAAAACTCCGAAGTAGTACTTCAGAGTTTCATCGATTGAATAACTATATAACGATTAATGTACGTTCGACATATCAACCTTTCCGCTTCCTTTCTTAATCAAAAGCATAAACGGAATACAGATCAGGAACATAATTCCCAAGTATAAAAACACATCCATATACGAAAGCACGGTACTTTGTTTAATTACTGAAACTTCCAGCGCTTTATGAGCTTTATCTAACGATTCGCTGGCACTGAAACCTTTCGACATAAACATCGCCTGCATTTGCTGAATGCGTTGTTGTACCTCAAATTTAGCCGAATCTAGGTGAGAAATTAAATCCACGCGATGTTGTTGCCCGAATCTTGATATGAAAGTCGTAATAATTGCAATTCCGAAGGAACCTCCTAACTGACGCATCATTCCTGTAAATGCGGCACCTTCACCAATTGATTTCCCTTGTAATGTGGATAACGCCAAGGTGGTAATCGGAACGAAAAGAAATCCTAAACCAACGCCTCGTAAAATCAGCGGCCAAAACATGTGTTCGGTTCCTGTGTCAGGCGTCATGACGTTGTGCATCCAAAAGGTAAATCCGAAGAAAATCATAAAACCTAACGAAACCAAATACGCTTGCGGAACACCTTTTTGAATTAATTTTCCAATAATCGGCATCAGAATCGCTGTCGTAATGGAACTCGGAATTAGTAATAATCCGGTATCTGTAGCTGTCCATCCTAAAACGGATTGCGTGTAAATCGGTACGATAAACGTTGTTCCGTACAAACCAAATCCTAAGATGAAACACATAATGGTTCCGATGCGCAGGTTCTTGTCTTTTAGAACTTTAAGATTTACAATCGGGAATTTATAGGTTAACTGTCGCCAAATGAAGAAAATTAATCCGAAAATGGATAAAAGGCTCAAAATGATTATGGTCGTATTTTCAAACCAATCGTCTTGTTGCCCGTGTTCCAAAACATACTGCAACGAACCGATGAAGGAAGCTAAGAAGATAATTCCCCACCAATCCACCTGATTGGCTTTCAGTTTCTCACCATATTTAGGGCTTTTTACAAACGAAAGCGTTAAAATCGTAGCTATAATTCCTAAAGGAATGTTGATGTAAAAGATGTACGGCCATGAAAAATTATCCACTAAAAAACCTCCAAGTGGCGGCCCTAACGTTGGTCCTACAATTACACCCATGCCGTAAATTGCTTGTGCCATGCCTCGTTTGGCTGCCGGATAACTCTCGGTAATAATGGTTTGTGCAGTTACCAAAAGCGCACCACCACCCATACCTTGAATGAATCGGAAGAAAACTAGTTCCCAGATATTCGTTGCATTTCCACACAAAAAAGAAGAAACGGTAAAAATGATAATGGAAGCGGCAAAGTAATTTCTACGCCCGAATTGTTGCGACAACCAACTCGTCATCGGAATAATGATAACATTCGCAATGGCATAAGCGGTAATCACCCAAGCAATGTCGGTAAGTGTTGCGCCTAACGTTCCGCGCATGTCGTTTAAGGCTACGTTTACAATGGTTGTATCGACAATTTCAAGCAGCGCACAAAGTACGGCCGTTATTGTGATAATGACCCTGCGAAAGCCATATTCTACTAAATCTTCTGCTTGTGTTGTCATGCTTATTTTACGTGTACGTCAACTTCTACGTTCATTCCCGGACGCAATAATTTTATTTTTTCAGCATCGTTGTTCGCGGTCAATTTGATTTTAACTGGTAAACGCTGAATGGTTTTAACGAAGTTACCTGTCGCATTATCCGGAGGCAAGATTGAAAAACGAGAACCGGTAGCAGGAGAGAAGGAGTTCACTTCACCTTCAAATTCTGAATCAGGATAAGCGTCTACTGTCAAACTTACTTTCTGACCGGCACGCATTTTGTTTAACTGCGTTTCTTTGAAATTCGCCACCACCCAAAGATTGGTATTGTTCACGATGTAAAACAACGATTGACCCGGATTTACCATTTGTCCTTCCTGAATGTCGATGCTGGAAACCTGTCCGTCAATTGAAGCAGTAACCACGGTGTAGCCTAAATTGATTTCTGCTGCCTCTAAAACTGCCTGCGCACGTTTGATATTAGCCGAAGCTACGCCAGTTTGTTTAGTAGCAACTGTAGTTTTTGAAGCCACAGCTTCACGTTGATGAATATTGGCATTACGTTGTTGTTGCAAGACTTCAACTTGCTTTTGTGCTTCTTGTTTAGCAGCTAAAGCTTGCTCGTATTGTTGTTTTGTAATGGAATGATTTTGATATAAGTTCGAATAACGCTCAAAATCATTGCTTGCTCTTTCCAAACGGATTTTAGCCGCATCAATACTTCCAACATTAGATTGAATAGTTGCGCTTGAAATGGAAATGTTGGCAGCCGCAGCACCAACATCAGCTTTGGAAACTTCGTATGAGTTTTCGGCAGCGGCAAGGGCAGCTTTGGCTTCTTCTACTTTTACTAAATAATCTCTGCTGTCGATTACGAAAAGCGTGTCGCCTTTTTTAATGAAATCGTTGTCTTTTACATACACTTTTGCCACATAACCTGAAACGCGCGGAATAATTGGGCTCATATTGCCTTCAATTTGGGCGTCGTCGGTTTCTTCGTGTGCTTGTCCGTGTAAGTATTTGTAGGTTCCGTAAACCAGTCCTAGAACAACTAAGCCGCTGATTACGAAGATGAATTTTTTATTTGCTGGTTTCTTTTCCATGATGTTGAATTAGTTTGATGTTGATGATGAGGTTAATTTTCCGCCGGCTGCCAATACTTCATAATATTTCTGAATAATATCAGCTTTAGAATACGCTTCATTGATTTTGGATTGCAATTGCTGAACATCCGCGTCAAGCAAATCGTTGGTATCGGCTAAACCGTTGTCGTACTTGTCTTTTACGATGCGGTAATTCTCGTTGGCTTGCTCTAAAGCTTGCTGATACACCAGGTTTTGTTTCTGAGCCAAAGTATAGTTTTCATTAGCCGATTGCATTTGAACTTTTGCCTTATCGGTCATGATATCAAGCGATTGTTCGGCTTCTTTGGCTTTACTTTTGGCTGCTTTTACTTCTTTTCCGTTTTTGAAGATGGAAGTCAAATCATACGATAAACCAACCCCAAAATTCATTGCGTTGGTTACGGTCATAACGTTTTGTAAATCCAAAGCGATATATCCGCCCATCAGGTTCAAAGACGGATAATAATTTCCTTTGGCGATTTTAACATGAGCTTCGGCAGCTTTTTGTTGTGCACGAACCGCGTTTAAATCGTTTCTGGAGGAAACATCGCTTGAAATTGTACTCAGTTCTGTTTTTTGGGCAAAAAGGGCAGAATTCGTCGTTATTTGGGTTTCTTCGGGTAATTTTAAAAGTGTTGCTAACTGAAAGTTGATGATTTTACTGTTTTTGATGGCTTCTTCCAAAGCAATTTGATAGTTGGAAGCCTGTAATTGAGCTTTCAGTAAATCGTTTCGAGCAATCAAACCGTTTTGTTCCATCGCTTTGAAATCTTTTACGCGTTGGTCGGCACGTTTGATGTTTTCCTGAATCAGTTTTTCGCTTTCGTGGGCTTTGTATAAATTCACATAAAGTTTCACGGTTTCCAAAGCCAATTGTTCTTTGGTGTCTTTCGCGAGATATTGTTCTGCTTCGAATAAACTTTCAGAGGCTTTGATGTTGTTTTGGATTTTGAAACCGGCAAACAAAGGCATCGAAGCGGTTGCGTTACCTAACATCAACTGATTTACTTTCGGAGCTGCACCACCTTCGGAACTTCCACCAAGTTTAAAATCGACATCGGCATTGGTTAATCTTTGGTATTGTCCGCTGATTTTTAAATCGGGATACTGTTTGTTTTTTACGGTTTGCATTTCGAATTCTTTAGTGGCAACTTTAGTGTCGGCCAATTTCGATTCGGTGCTTTGTGTAACTGCAAGCTGAATAGCTTCTTCGAGCGTTAGGTTTTTCTTCTCCTGCGCAATGACGGAAAAAGAACCAAGCAAGAACAAGATTCCCAGCCTTAATGAATTACTGTTCATTTTTTAATAGGGCTTTAATGGTTTGTTTAATGTGACGGGTTAGTTCGGTAACCACGTAGTTGTCGATGTCTTCCTGCGATTCAAAATTTAGGACACTTTTGAAAAATGGTTTGTTCATCTGAAAATGGAAGTAGGTTCCCATAATCGTTGTTGGCAGTAAAAGCACATTGACGTCTTTTCTGAAAATTCCTTTGTCTTGACCTTCGGCGATGATGCTGTTCAGAATTTCCAAGTTGTGTTTTTTCATTTCGTTAAATGCATCACAGTTGATAAGTCGTTTTCCGGATGAAACTTCAAAATGAATAATCTGATACATGCCTTTGTTTTGATTGATGCGTTTGATGTATAATTCAATTAAGCGATCAATTTTTTCGAAAGGGGTAAGGTCTTCACGATACAAGTTTTCCATTTGCAAACGCATGTCGGAAATTCGGTAAACGATTAAGGCTTCGAGTAATTTTTCCTTGGAACCAAAATAGTACGAAATCATCGCAATGTTGATGTTGGCGATTTTGGCAATATCACGAACCGAAGTTCCGTCGTAACCTTGTTCTGCAAACAGCGTTTCGGCGGCTTGTAAAATTTCAATTTGCTTGTCGTTAAAATCAGTCATTTTAAATTTGATTTTAAATTCGGGAACAAAATTAAACGATTGTTTAAATTAAACGTTTGTTTAAATTGTTTTTAACTTTTTTTTAACTGTTGATTTTTGTTGGATTTTAGTACCGATTTTTTGATGGAGTAGGTGAGTGATTTTGTTGAAGGAAAAACATATTTTTTAAAATTTATTTCCTAATTTTACAGTGTTGGATTTTCGGTCCGATCCCGGGAGTTCAAGATGAGAAAAAGGCTGTTTTTATTTGTAAAAGCAGCCTTTTTTAGTGTATAAATAAAATCTATTGTAAGTATTTATAAATTTAATTACCAGATATTTATATGTTTTTATTTAAACTATTTGTTTTATAAAATTTTCAATTTCTGAAATTTCGTTATTTTTGATAAAATTTACGAATGAGCTACCAATTATTGCTCCTTTTTGGTGTTTTATGGCTTGCAAAAAAGTTGCTTTATTTGAAATTCCGAAGCCTACAATTTGAGGGTTTTTCAGGTTCATTTTGGCTACTTTTTCGAAGTAATTTTCTTGGTCTTTTTGGAAAGAATTTTGGCTTCCGGTTGTACTCGAACTACTCACCAAATAGATAAAACTATCGCTTATTTTGTCAATTTTCAGGATGCGATTTTCGGAAGTTTGAGGTGTAATTAAGTAAATATTTTTGAGATTATAGCGGTCAAAAATGGGTTTAAAATTCTCCTCAAAAACCTCGATTGGGAGGTCTGGAATGATGAGTCCGTCGATGCCAATTTGAGCACATTTTTGACAAAATTCTTCTACTCCAAACTGCAAAATTGGGTTAAAATAGCCCATAATTATGAGTGGAATTTGGACAGTTTTTCGGATGTTTTTGAGCTGCTCGAAGAGCAATTTTGTGGTCATTCCGTTGCGTAAAGCTGTGGTTGAACTCTCCTGAATTGTCGTTCCGTCGGCTAAAGGATCACTAAAAGGCAAGCCAATTTCAATGATATCGACACCACTTTTTTCGAGCGTTTCGATGATGGAAACCGTGTCGTTGAGGTTAGGAAATCCAGCGGTAAAATAGATTGAAAATAACTTTTTTGGCTCTTGTAATTTAAGGTTAATTCGGTTCATTTTTGATGTTTTTGATGTGCGTTAGGGATGGAAATGGTATCCTTTTTTGTGCCTTTTTCAGACGCAAAAAAGATAAAATGTACAGCCCGACCCTTGCGGTAACGCCCTAATATTAATAGTTGAAATAGTCGATATAGGTGTTCAAATCTTTGTCGCCACGACCTGATAAATTGATGATGATAACATCTTTTTTACCGAAGGTTTTCTGCTCTAAAACTGCCAAAGCATGGGAACTTTCAAGCGCTGGAATGATACCTTCGGTTTTACATAAATTGAGTCCGGCTTGCATAGCTTCATCGTCTGTAATGGCAATGAATTCAGCTCTTTTTGTATGATTCAAATGTGCATGTAGAGGTCCAACCCCAGGATAATCCAAACCGGCGGAAATCGAGTATGGCTCGGTAATTTGCCCATCTTCTGACTGCATCAAAAGGGTTTTGCTTCCATGAATAATTCCAATTTTCCCAAGAACTGAAGTAGCGGCACTTTCTCCTGAATTGATGCCTTTTCCTGCGGCTTCAACAGCGAGTAGCTTTACTTTTTCATTGTCTAAAAAATGGTAAAATGCTCCGGCGGCGTTACTTCCACCACCAACACAGGCAATGACATAATCTGGATTTTTGCGACCTTCTTTTTCAAATAATTGTAGCTTAATTTCCTCAGAGATAATGCTTTGGAATTTCGCTACCATATCCGGATAAGGATGAGGACCCACTACAGAACCAATAATGTAAAAGGTGTCGGTTGGATTGTTAATCCAATCTCTAATGGCTTCATTAGTAGCATCTTTCAAGGTTTTCGAACCTGATGTGGCTGGACGAACTTCGGCACCGAGCATTTTCATTCGAGCTACATTCGGAGCCTGGCGTTTAACATCGATTTCGCCCATGTAAACAATGCATTGTAAACCCATTAAGGCACAGACTGTTGCGGTTGCTACGCCGTGTTGACCGGCACCTGTTTCAGCAATAATTCTGGTCTTTCTCAAACGTTTAGCCAGCAGAATTTGCCCAATGGTATTGTTGATTTTATGTGCTCCGGTATGGCATAAATCTTCTCTTTTTAAGTAAATTTTTGTGTTGTATTTTGCTGATAATCGTTCCGCGAAATAGAGTGGTGTAGGACGTCCAACGTAGTCTTTCAAAAGTTGTTGAAATTCAGTCTGAAAGCTTTCTGTTTCTATGATTTTCAGATAGTTTTGACGTAATTCTTCCACATTCGGATAGAGCATTTCCGGAATGAAAGCACCGCCAAATTCGCCGTAATAGCCTTTATCGTTAACTTGATAGTTCATGCTGTAATTGTTTTAAAAGTTGAGTGTTTTTTAAACCCGGTTGGAGTTCGAATTTGCTGTTTACATCGATCGCGTAAATGGGTAAATTCAGTTGTTTTATTTTGCTAATCTCTTCTAAACCAATGCCTCCGCTTAAAAAAAATGGTTTTTGTGATGGGTAGTTTTTTAAGATTTCCCAATTGAAAGTGGTTCCGTTTCCGCCAGGATGTTGTCCTTTGGTGTCGAAAAGGAAGTAATCGCAAACGTTTTCAAATGGTATAATTTGTTGAAAATCAAACTCGGTATCGATTGAAAAGACTTTAATCACCTTAATGTTGATGATTTTAAGGATTTCGCAAAACTCTGGACTTTCGTTACCATGAAGTTGTACCAATTGTAAGTTGTACTCTTTCATTTTGCTGAGTATTTCGTGCATTGAAGCATTTACGAATACTCCAACTTTTTGAATTTCACTAGTTAATTCCTGTATTTTTTCTGTGAAATAACGCGGCGATTTTTCATAGAAAATGAAGCCCAGATAATCAGGTTTTAGTTCTGTAACTTCATGAATATTAATCGGATATTTCATTCCGCAGATTTTTAACTTCATGACTTTACTAATAATGAGTTGATAAATGATGCTGCCGTTTTACCTGGGTTTTCGGTTTTCATAAAATGTTCTCCAATTAAAAAGCCTTGATAGCCAAATTGTTGTAATTCAAGAATTGTTTCAGTTGCATTGATGCCGCTTTCGGAAACTTTCACAAATTCATTTGGGATGTGTTCAGCGAGTTTTTTACTGTTTTCTATGCTGATTTCGAAGGTTTTAAGATTACGGTTGTTAACGCCAATCATATTTAAACTTGGCATAATGGCTCTGTCTAATTCTTCGCGATTGTGAACTTCTAATAATACTTCCAATCCTAAAGAATGAGCGAATTCTGAGAGTTGTTTGATTTTGGAACGCGTTAAAATAGCTCCAATCAGCAAGATAACATCGGCACCGTGGGCTTTGGCTTCTAAAATTTGATATTCATCAACAATGAATTCTTTTCGTAATAAAGGCAGATTTACGGTTGCTTTTGCAAGTAGTAAATCCTCTAATGAACCACCAAAATACTTACCGTCGGTTAAAATAGAAATCCCTGAAGCACCTGCATTTTGATAACCTGTAACGATTTCTTCTACTGAAAAATCATTGTTGATGACTGATTTTGAAGGAGAACGACGTTTGTGTTCGGCAATGATTCCGACTAGATTGTTTCGTAAGTTCTTGCTAAGTGAATAAGTTCGGCTTCCAAATAAGAAAGAATTTTCAAGTTGAGCAATCGGAATTACTTGTTTTTTGAGCACAACTTCTCTTCTTTTATCTGTGATTATTTTATCTAATATGTTCATGATTATTTGCTTAATTGTTGCAGTTTTTTCAGTTTTTCTAACGCTTTTCCGCTTAACAAACTTTCTTTTGCTAATTCAAATCCGTCTGTAATTGAGCAGTTTTTTACAGTTGAAAACGCCATTCCCGCGTTGGCGCAAACCACATTGTTTTGAGCTTCAGTTCCTTTTCCTTTTAGAATATTCAGGAAGATTTCGGCTGATTTTTCGACCGTTGTTCCGCCTAAAATTTCATTTTCAGTGAGTTTATTTGTTTGAAAATCTTCCGGTTTTAGAAGCTGTTCATAGTTTTTGGAAATGATTTTGGTGTTTCCGGTTAAGGAAATTTCGTCATAACCTTCTAAACTGTGTAGAATCGTGAAATTTGTTTCGGTATTCTGATAGAGATAAGCATACATTCGAGCCAGTTCCAAGCTGAAAACGCCAACCAATTGATGTTTCGGAAAGCTCGGATTGACCATCGGACCTAACATATTGAAAAAGGTTTTTACTGCAAGTTCTTTACGAATCGGAGCTACATTTTTCATGGCAGGGTGGAAGAGTGGTGCGTGCAAAACACAGATTCCGGCTTCTTCAATGGATTGCTTTAGGAAATCTTCATCATTACTGAATTTAATGCCCAAAGTTTCCATGACATTGCTCGATCCTGATATCGAAGAAACGCCATAATTTCCGTGTTTAGCCACTTGAATTCCTGCTCCGGCTGCTACAAATGATGCCAAAGTGGAAATGTTGAAGGTGTTTTTTCCATCGCCTCCGGTTCCGCATAAATCGATAGTGTTGTATTCCGATAAATCTATGGCGATGCACAATTCTAAAAGGGCTTCTCGAAAACCAGCAAGTTCTTCGATAGTAATGCTTCGCATCATATAAACGGTTAAGAAACTGGCTATCTGACTTGGGTTGTATAATCCGTTAGAAATGTTTTTGAGCACCGTTTTAGCTTCTTCTTTAGTGAGCGTTTCGTGTTGGATTAATCGGTTTAATATTGTCTTCATTTTTTTTTTTAGCTTTTTAGCCTTTAGCGATTAGCCGTCAGCTGTTTGTGATTGCGTTAAATTTGGATGTAGTTTTCTAGGGTTAGTAAAATTTACTATCCTAAAATTGTTTTAAAATGTTGATTGTTAACCGCTAAGAGCTAATTGCTGATAGCTAAGAATTTACCCAATTCTCAAGAATCTTCTTTCCGTTGGGAGTGAGAACGCTTTCGGGATGGTATTGCACCCCGCGAACATCAAAGGTTTTATGTCGGAGCGACATGATTTCTCCGTTTTCGTCTATCGAAGTGATTTCTAAAACTTCTGGAAAATTTTCATTGGAAACTACCCAAGAATGATAGCGACCGACTTCGATTTCATCGGCCAAATCTTTGAAAAGAAGCTCATCGGGAACGGTGATTTTAACTTGAGTAGCCACACCATGATAGACTTTTTTAAGATTGGTCAAACTTCCGCCAAAAACTTCCCCAATTGCTTGCTGGCCAAGGCAAACACCGAGTATGCTTTTTGCGGGAGCATAAGTTTTGATAACTTCTTTGAGTAAACCCGCTTCATCTGGAATTCCCGGTCCAGGGGAAAGCAAGATTTTGTCAAAAGGTTTTACCTCGTCTATGTAAAATTCATCGTTGCGGAACACGGTTACTTCGCAATTCAAATCTTCCAGATAATGAACCAGATTGTAAGTGAAACTGTCGTAATTGTCTATGACTAAGATTTTTTTCATGGTTCAAATTTTAAATAGATTCTGCTAATTCGAGTGCTTTGTTTAACGCTCCTAATTTATTGTAAACTTCCTGTAATTCAGATTCTTCGCTTGAATTTACAGTAATTCCGGCTCCAGCCTGATAATGCAACTGATGATTTTTACTCAAAAATGTTCGGATCATAATCGCGTGGTTAAAGTTACCTTCAAAATCCATAAAACCAATGGCGCCGCCGTAGAAATTTCTATTAGTGTTTTCGATGGATTCAATAAGTTGTAAAGCTTTGTGTTTTGGGGCGCCTGATAATGTTCCAGCGGGAAAAGTATCGGCGACAACCTGCATAGTTGATGCTTTTTCGTTCAACTTTCCGCTTACTTTGGAAACCAAATGGATTACATGTGAGAAGAACTGTACTTCGCGATAATTTTCAACTTCAACGTTGTATCCGTTTCGACTCAAATCGTTTCGGGCTAAATCGACCAGCATGACGTGTTCGCTGTTTTCTTTCGGATCTTCTGCTAACTGTTTGGCTAACAAGGTATCTTGTTCATCATTTCCGGTGCGTTTGAAAGTTCCGGCGATTGGATGAATTTCGGCTTTTCGATTGTTGATTACCAATTGTGCTTCGGGTGAGGAACCGAAAATTTTAAAATTTCCATAATCGAAAAAGAACAAGTAAGGGGAAGGGTTAATGCTTCGTAAAGCACGATAAACATTGAATTCGTCACCTTTGAAACTTTGTGTAAATCGTTTGGATAAAACCAATTGAAACACGTCACCACGCTGACAATGCTGTTTGGCTAATGCAACATTGTTTTTAAAATCAGCATCATTCAAATTTGAAGTTGAATTTCCTTCTTTGGAAAACGAATAGGATGCAAAATTTTTCGACTGAATCAATTGCTCAATTTCCTCAATATTGTTCTGATTGTCAAAGCTGTGGCAGAAAATATACGCTTCGTTTTTAAAATGATTGATAACGATAATGTTCTGATACACGGCATAATACAAATCTGGAAGCTGTAAATCTGAAGTTTTCTTTTCGATGGCTACTTTTTCAAAATAACGAACAGCATCGTAACTCGTAAAACCGAATAAACCGTTGGTAATGAATTTGAAATCAGATGTTTTTGAAGAAAACCGCGAAGCAAATTCCTGAACATTTTTCACAACATCATTCGGCGTTTGAATAGGTTTGTTAGTTAGTGTACCGTCTGGAAATGTTGCTGTGATTACTTCGTTTTCCACTTTGATACTTGCCGTTGGGTTGCAGCAGATATACGAAAAACTGTTCTCATTACTGTGATAGTCATTGCTTTCCAGTAAAAGACTATTCGGGAATTTGTCGCGGATTTTCAGATAAATACTTACCGGTGTAATGGTGTCAGCAAGGATTTGTTTGTAATGTGTATGTAATTTATAGTTGTTCATAATCTTAAATTTTAGCAATAAAAAAAGGCTTGTCGTGATTGACAAGCCTTTTTATCTATGTTGGTTTTAAAAATACAGATAGGAGGATTCGCTCACGATTTTCGACGTAAGTTATTCCACCACCAAGTATTGTTTAAAATGTTTTGCATTTTGTGATTTTTGTTCGGTACAAAGGTATAGAAATGATTTTCTAAAAAACAAATGTTTTGTAATAAAAAAATCCTGAACGTTGAAATTCAGGATTTTACAGTTTGTTTTTAACTCGGTTTTCGGATTAGAAAGCCAAGTTTACATTCAATTCGAATTCGTCGTTGATTGCTTTATCAGCAACCGCTCCGAAACCTACAGAAGCATATTTAATGTCATATTTAGTTCTGTCAACCATTAATTTTGCTGTAGCTACGTTTTTGTCTACTACAATGTCAAAAGTGATTGGATGAGTGATTTCTTTGATTGTTAAATCAGCAGTAATCGCGTAAGTATTGTTCGATTTTGTTCCGATAGTTTTGAAAACCAATTTAGAAGTTGGGAATTTTTCAACACCGAAGAAATCATCAGCTTTTAAGTGACCGTCTAAGCTTGCTTTTCCTTTTCCTTCTAAATCTGTAGTGTTGATGGTTGTCATATCAACAGTAAAGTTACCACCAGCTAATTTTTTTCCTTTGAAAACTAATGCACCGTCTTTTAAAGTGATAGTTCCGTCGTGCTGACCAGTTACCTTTTTACCAACCCAAGTGATTTTACTTTTAGCAACGTCTACTTTTTTAGTGGTTTGAGCAGAAGCAGTCAAAGTTCCTAAAGCTACTACTAACGCTAATGCAATTGATTTTAATTGTTTCATGATTATTGTTTGAATTTTAGTGATTACAAATTTATAAATAACTCTTGTTTCGATTTACGTACTTTAACATTATGTTGATTCGCGTCTTCTTCATGGCGATAGCCAACAGTTGCGATAAGCGAAGCGTTTAAACCAAGTTCGTTTAAACCTAAAATTTCGTTTACTTTTTCAGGTTCAAAACCTTCCATTGGTGTAGCATCAATTTGAAGTTCTGCTGCAGCATTCAACAAGTTTCCTAAAGCTAAATAGGTTTGTTTGGCTGTCCAATTGTTCTTTAAATCGTTTGGTAAAGAAGAAATTTTAGACTTCATAAAATCGCCGTATCCGCTGATGTTATCCACTGGAATTCCTCTTGTTTCAGCAATATTGTTGATGTATTTGTCGATTTCGGCATCGCTTAAATTAACCATATTAGCAAACACGAAAAGATGCGAAGCTTCAACAATTTGTGATTGCCCCCAAGCTACCGGCTGAAGTTTAGCACGTAACTCCGGATTTTCAACGATAAGTACTTTGTAAGGTTGTAAACCGTATGAAGAGGAACTCAATCGGATGGCTTCTTTTAAAATCTCCAAATCTTCATTGGAAATTTTTTTGGTGGCGTCGAATTTTTTGGTTGCATAACGCCAGTTTTGCTGTTTTATGAAATTGCTCATGTTTAAATTGTTCTGAATTTCTCCAGTAAATTGTTTAATTGTTCTAACTCGTCCTGTGTA
Organism: Flavobacterium sp.; assembly: GCF_032153895.1. GTDB lineage: Bacteria > Bacteroidota > Bacteroidia > Flavobacteriales > Flavobacteriaceae > Flavobacterium. The sequence continues at coordinate 5,795 of NZ_JALDYN010000016.1, read as the reverse complement.
AGATTTTGGGCAAAAAGGGTTTCGTTTGTTTCTACTTTCGGATCTAATTTGGCTAATAAGTCCAAACCTTTTTTTGTAATGGTGATTTCCATTTTTCTTCGGTTTTCGGCACAAATTTCGCGGGTAACCAAATCTTTAAGTAATAATTTATCGACCAATCGGGTAGTGTTGCTGGTTTTAGCAAGCATCCGCTCCTGGATGACGCACATATTGGTAGGATTTCCGTTTTGGCCTCTTAAAATACGCAGTACGTTATATTGTTCTCCTGACAAATCGTAAGGTTTTAAAACTTCAGCGAATTTCTCGGAAACAATATTCTGCGTATAGAAAATATTCAGCACCGTTCTTTTGGAGGGTGATAATACTTTTGTCGATTTAATGATTTCTTCGATTTTCATTTTGTCATCAAATTTGTCGATACAAATGTAGTAATGTTTTTAATTGTATATACAAGTGTTTGTTTAAATTTTTGTTAATTTTTCTGTAGCCTTTTTCAATATCCTTAATTTTAGTGAAAATTGAAGAGAAGATGTACAGAATACTGATGATTTTGCTTTTTTGCTCCACTTTGGTTGAAGGACAAGATTTAATTGGTCAAGCTCCTTTGAAAGTTTATGAAGATGGTCAAATTAGTGTCAAATCATATAATTTCAACGGATTAGAACCTATTTTCAATAAAACCGACGAAACCATTTACGTAATCAATTTCTGGGCTACTTGGTGTTTGCCTTGCGTGAAAGAGCTTCCATATTTTGAACAACTTAATGAAAAATATAAAGATAAAAATGTAAAAGTTATCTTGGTAAGTATGGATATGCCGAAGAAAGTTGAAACAGCTTTATTGCCATTTATAAAGAAGAAAAATTTAAAATCTGAAATAATCCATCTCGATGATCCGGATGCGAATGCATGGATTGAAAAAGTAGATAAAAACTGGAGTGGTGCCATTCCAGCGACTGTTATTTACAATGCAAAAACCAGAAAGTTTTACGAGCAATCGTTTACTTACGAAGAATTAGAAAAAGAAGTATTAACAATCATCAATAACTAAATTATGAAAACACTAAAAATTACCGCAATGGTCGTGCTTGTTTGTGTAATGAGCGCTTTTACCTTAATTAAAACACATGCAGGGTATCATGTAGGAGATGTTGCTGCCGATTTCAGTCTGAAAAACGTAAACAATAAAAAAGTTGCCTTGGCTGATTATAAAGATGCGAAAGGTTTTATCGTAATTTTTACCTGTAACCATTGTCCGTATGCAAAAGCTTATGAAGACCGAATCATTGCCTTAGACAAGAAATACAAAAAGTTAGGATATCCTGTAATTGCCATCAATCCGAACAATCCGACGATACAACCCGCTGACAGTTTCGATTTGATGCAAGAACGAGCTAAAGAAAAAGGCTTTACATTCCCTTATTTATTTGACGAAGGGCAGAAAATTTATCCCGTGTATGGCGCAACCAAAACACCTCATGTCTACGTTTTAGAGAAAACAAAAGCTGGTAATGTAGTGAAATATATCGGAGCAATCGACGATAATTATTCCGACGAAACTGCCGTTAAAACTAAATATGTTGAAAATGCAGTTGATGCTTTATTGAAAGGACAGGAAGTTCCTGTAAAAACGACTAAAGCTATTGGTTGTTCCATCAAAGCATAGTATTTTAGCCGAAAAATACAACTATGGATATTTCACAGGAACAATGGTGGCAAGGTGCTCAGAATGATGAAAACGCGGTAATTCTCGACGTTAGAACCGAAGGAGAATGGAACGAAGGTATCATCCCGGGAGCCGTAAACATTGACATCTATAAAGGACAAGGTTTTATTTATCAGGTTGATGAATTGGACAAAACCAAAAACTATTACATCTATTGCCGTTCGGGTGGAAGAAGTGGTCAGGCCTGCAACATCATGCAGCAAATGGGCTTCGGTAGCACCTACAACTTAGTTGGCGGCATCATGGATTGGGAAGGTCCGGTCGTTACACCAGAATAAGAAATAAATAAAAAAAGGAGCAATTTGCTCCTTTTTTTATTCGGCTAACTTCCTAAGTTCCTTTTTATTTTTTAAAATAATTTTCTTTCCGTTTGTTTCTATTAAACCAGATTTGTTGAAATCGGATAGCAATCGAATGCAGCTTTCTGTAGCCGTTCCGATGATGCTGGAAATTTCTTCTCGTGATAATTGTATTTTTAAAGAATCATCTTCATTAACTCCAAAAGTATCATGTAAATAGAGTAGTGTAGAAGCCAGTCTTTCCTTAACGCTTTTCTGAGCTAAATTCACAAGGACATTGTCGGCCTCTTTTAAATCGTGGCAAACGTTTTTCATCACACCTAAAGAAAATTTATTGTTTTCATTGAAAAAAGCCATCACCTGACTTTTCGGTACAAAACAAACGGTCATGTCCTCCAAGGCGACAGCGCTTAAATTTGTAGGTTCTTCACTAATTAAGGAGCGCTGTCCTAGTAATTCTCCTCTGGAAACTAATTTTACAATCTGATCTTTTCCGTTAGAACTCAATTTAGTCAGTTTACAAACACCATTTTTTACACAAAAAATGCCGTCTAAATAATCGCCTTCGTCAAAAATGATTTCTCCTTTTTTTACAGTGTAGGAGATTTTGGTGTCGGCGAGTTTTAGCAGTTCGTCTTTCGTTAACGCTTTCAAAGCGCTAAATTCTTTAACGATACATTGTTCGCATTTACTCATTTCAGAAATTGATTTACTGCAAAGATAATCGCTTTGCCTTATTTTTAGTCGATTTTTCCAGTGCATAGAGGATAACAATTAATTTTTACCGGATTCACTCAAAATTGCCTAATTATTCCTAATATTGATGTCGATTAGCGCCAGGTTAAAACCGCTAAGAAGGCAGTATGAAAAACTTTAAAAACAGTCTTTTTTATTTCGGGATTATCGGTGTTACGTCGCTTAGTATGTATTGGACGGTTCAAAACGGCAAACTGTTGGAACAAGGCAGAAATGTTGTCGTTTTAGAATCAAACGAGTCTTATTTTCAAGAGTTTATCAATACACTTATTCATAATTTAAACCATCCACTAGCGTTACTTTTAGCGCAAATTGTCACAATTGTTTTTATTGCCCGATTGTTTGGCGCTCTTTTCAAAAAAATTGGACAACCCAGCGTAATTGGTGAAATTTTAGCGGGAATTTTTTTAGGCCCTTCATTAATTGGAAGTTACTTTCCGGAGTTTTCAGCCATTCTTTTCCCGGAATCATCATTAGGAAATTTACAGTTTTTAAGTCAGTTGGGATTAATCCTTTTCATGTTCGTGGTCGGAATGGAACTCGACTTGAAGATTTTGCAAAATAAAGCCAAAGAAGCTGTCGTAATCAGTCATGCCAGTATTGTGATACCGTTTACTTTAGGGATGATATTGGCCTATTTTATTTATACAGAATTTGCTCCGGCCGGCGTCGAATTTCTCTCGTTTGCCCTTTTTATCGGAATTGCGATGAGTATTACCGCCTTTCCGGTTTTAGCCCGAATTGTGCAGGAGCGCGGTTTGCATAAAACCAAATTAGGAGCAATGGTAATTACTTGTGCTGCTGCCGACGACATTACGGCCTGGTGTATTTTGGCTGCAGTAATTGCAATTGTGAAAGCTGGTTCCTTTGTAAGTTCATTGTATATCATAGGATTGGCGGTTGTTTATGTTTTGCTGATGCTGAAACTGGTTCGTCCGTTTTTGAAGCGAATCGGGGAACTTTATGATAATTCGGGAACGATTACAAAACCTGTAGTTGCCATTTTCTTCCTAACCTTATTAATTTCTTCGTATTTGACTGAAATTATTGGAATTCACGCACTTTTTGGGGCTTTCATGGCTGGTGTGATCATGCCGGACAGTATTCGTTTTAGAAATCTTTTCATTGAAAAAGTGGAAGACGTTTCGCAGGTTATGTTGTTGCCGTTGTTCTTTGTTTTTACAGGTTTAAGAACGCAAATCGGTTTGCTTAATGATATTTATTTATGGCAGATTTGCGGTTATATTGTACTGGTTGCGGTCGTTGGGAAATTTGTCGGAAGTGCCTTGACAGCGCGATACGTTGGTCAGAATTGGAAAGATAGTTTAACGATTGGTGCCTTGATGAATACGCGTGGTTTGATGGAGCTTGTCGTATTAAACATCGGTTATGATTTAGGAGTTCTGAAACCGGAAATCTTTGCCATGATGGTGATTATGGCTTTGGCGACAACTTTCATGACCGGACCCGCTTTAGATTTGATCAACTTTTTCTCGAAATCAAAAGAAGAAATTCTCCCGATTGAGATTATCAAAAACAATAAATTCAAGATACTTTTCTCGTTTCAAAGTGCCGATGAAAGTCCTTCGTTGCTTCGTTTGGCGAATGAATTTATAAAAAAGGTGAATAACAAAGCCATCGTAACAGCCATGCACGTTTTACCAAGTAGCGAGCTGAATTTATACAATATTGAAGAATACGAAAAGGAAGGATTGAAAGCAGTACAACAAACCGCTGAAGATTTGAATCAGGAAGTTATCAGCATTTTTAAAAGTTCTTTAGAAGTTGAAAATGACATCGTTGAAGTATCCAATAAAGGTGATTTCGATTTGGTACTGATGAGTTTAAGTCAGTCGATATTTGAAGGAACATTTTTAGGGAAAGTACTTGGTTTTACGACACAAATCATTAGTCCTGAAAGTCTTATCAATAAATTTACTGGAAAGGAAAAGCTTTTCGATCACGGTCATTTTGACGAACGAACAGCCATGATACTTTCTAAAACCGAGGTTCCGGTTGGTATTTTGGTGGATAAAAATTTCCAGAACGCCAAACGTGTTTTTGTCCTGCTTTTGGATGAAAGCGATCTGTTTTTACTGAAATATGCCACACAGTTAATCGAGAATTCTGGAGCGACTGTTACGCTTTTAGATAAAGCTGGTCATTTGAAAGGAAGTTCGGTATTCAACGAGCAACTGGACAAAATCACTAAGAAATATCCGAAAAACATCAAAATTGCGGTTGAGCGTAAAATTGAAAAAGCCTTATTGGATGAGCAAGATTTAATGATTATCAGTATCGAAACGTGGAAAATGCTTTTGGATAAACAGAGTTCTTGGCTCAACAGAACACCGTCTTTATTAATCATGAAACCATAAAAAAAGCTCCAAATTGGAGCTTTAATTTTATAAAAAGAAGGTTTTACCAATCGCTTGAACTAGCGTTAGTTTTTGCCATTTCTTTTTTGATGTTCGATTTAATGTTTTCCACTTCTGCATTGATGGCACCATAATAGGCAGTCAGAACTTCCATAGCTTTTGGCTTTTGAGCCGCTTTTTCTACAGCCACTTTGTCGAATAATTTTTCAACAGGTGTTTCAGAAACTTCTGTTTTAGTAATCAGATTTTTGATGTCGTATTTGTATTTTCCTTCTTTAGAAGCAATCGTCAGCGTGTAGTACAATTTTACTTTAACGTCACTTCCGTTGATTTTTACATTCATGATTGAATATTGTGTATCCGTAGTTGAAGGTGCGTCGTTGTTGATTTTTAATTTATCAACAGTAACTTTATACGTGTTTACAAAGAACATTTTAGAATTGGTGAACAAATCAGCTTTCGACTTTCCGTCAACACTAACTACTTCACTGAAAATAATCTGACCATTTTCATTTAAAGGAAAGTCAAACTTTGCCTGTTGCGCCATCATCGCAGTCGAAGCAAACAATAAGAAAAACAATATCTTTTTCATAGTACAAAGAATTGGGTTAAAAGTTAATAGGGTTACAATATTAG
>NZ_JALDYN010000049.1:0-8881 GCF_032153895.1 Flavobacterium sp. | reverse complement strand
TTAAAGTAAAAAAATCAGACAATTAGTTTTAGTTGGGTAGTTGAGGTCGGCATTCCAAAGATGTCGGCCTTTACTTTTTTATAGAAAATGAAGATTATGAAGAATTATTTAGTCGTTCTGTTTTTCTTTTTTGTTGGGGTCAATAATGCTCAGGAAGCCAATAGTTTGGAGCCGCTATATTTTAGTATTGATGAGGCGCTTTCTTCTGGAGGAAATGTTACTCAGCTTAATTTAAGAGATCAGTTTTTGTTCGTTACTCCAAACAAAATTTCGGAATTATCACATTTGAAATTTCTAAACCTAATGCAGAACAATCTGGAAAAGTTTGACCAAAATCTTTTACAACTTTCCAAATTAGAAGTGCTGGTTTTAAGACAAAATGCCATAAAATATATTCCAAAAGAAATTGAACAGCTAAATAAGCTCAAAAAACTGGATGTTGCTGTAAATAAGCTTACAAAATTGCCAACAGAAATAGGTGAATTGCATAAATTGGAATATCTGTACTCTTCGTTGAATTCGCTGGTTGCTGTACCCGAATCAATCGGTGATTGCAAGCAATTGTTGGCTTTAGAATTGGATAACAATCAAATCAGTTATTTGCCGGAAAGTTTGTCGAAACTTAAAAAACTGAAAGTGTTGCAGCTGTCCAATAATCAGTTGTATGAAATTGAAAAAGACCGATTTAATCTGCCAAATCTGAAAGAACTGAAACTCGATTACAATTCCCTCAAATATTTACCGGAAGATATTTCACAATTGAAAAGTCTGGAAGCATTGTTGTTGAATTATAATGTTTTAGAAAAATTGCCGGATAATTTGGTTCAACTCCAAAAGCTAAATTTTCTTTCGTTGGCTAATAATAATCTGGCCAAATTGCCGAAAAATATCAGTCAACTCACTAATTTGAAAACTTTAATTCTGACGGGTAATCCTATTTCAGAAGCAGAAAAACTTCGTTTACAACAGGAATTGCCTCAATGTAAAATTTACTTTTAAAGCGTACTGCAATCGGCTAAGTATAGGAAATTCAACTATATTTGTTGCATGCAGCTTTCGGTAATCATCCTTAATTATAACGTGCGTTATTTTTTGGAGCAATGTGTTTTAAGTGTTCAAAAAGCCTTGGAAAACATTGATTCTGAGATTATTGTTGTTGATAATTGTTCTGCAGATGACAGCTGTGAAATGATGAAAAGCCGTTTTCCGAATGTCAAACTCATTGAAAACAAAGCAAATTTGGGTTTTCCGAAAGGCAATAATTTAGGTGTAGCCGAAGCGAAAGGCGAATACACCTGCATTTTAAATCCGGATACTGTAGTTGCGGAAGATACATTTGAAAAAGTGCTCCATTTTGCCAAATCTAAACCCGATTTAGGCATCGTAGGTTGTAAATTAATCGACGGAACAGGTAACTTTTTACCCGAAAGTAAGCGCGGTGTTCCAACACCTTGGGTAGCGTTTACTAAAATCTTCGGTTTGTACAAAATCTTTCCAAAATCATCTTTTTTCAATAAATATTACGCGCAACATTTATCCGAAAACCAAACTGGGAAAGTCGATATTCTCGTTGGAGCTTTTATGGTGATGCAACGCGAATTATACCTAGAAGTAGGCGGTTTTGATGAAAATTGTTTCATGTATTCGGATGATATTGATTTGAGTTATCTGGTGTTGAAATCGGGTAAATCAAATTATTATTTCCACGAAACTTCCGTGATTCATTATAAAGGTGAAAGTACCGTTCGTGACGGAACGTATATGAAGCGTTTTCGGGAAGCGATGCAATTTTTCTACAAAAAGCACTTCGGAGGTTCGGTTATTTTTGATGTTTTCATGCGAATGGGCGCTTTTACCTTTTCGTTATTGAAGAAGAATCAGCAGAAACAGGTTTCTTATAATATTGAGGAATACGTTTTGTTTTCTTCGGATGAAAATCTGAGAATCAAGTTAGAAAATCAACTTCAAAAAAAGGTAATCCGTATTGCTGAAATTGATGAAAATGCGTTATTTTCGCAGGCAAATTCTTCAGAAAAACACCTTGAAATTCTTTTCGATAACGGCGGAATTTCGTTTAAACAAATTATTACTTTTCTCGAAGAACATAAGAATAGAAGATTTACCTTCAAAATCATCCCTAAAGCTGCTTCATTTGCGATAGGAAGCAACAGTAGTAACGACAGAGGTGAAATAATTACAATCGAATAAAAAAATACAGATTGTGAAATTATAAATCGAAATAATTAGTAATTTTGCAATCCAAATAGGAAAACACAACTTTAGTTTAAAGATATGGCAAAGTTTGAATTGAAATTACCCAAAATGGGAGAAAGCGTTGCAGAAGCAACAGTAACCAACTGGTTGAAAAACGTTGGAGACCGTATTGAAATGGACGAAGCAGTACTTGAAATCGCTACCGACAAAGTAGACAGCGAAGTGCCTTCTGAAGTAGCGGGAACTCTTGTGGAAATTCTTTTCAAAACCGATGATGTGGTTCAAGTTGGACAAACCATCGCGATTATCGAAACTGAAGGAGGTGCAGTAGCAGCAGAAGCTCCAAAAGCAGAAGCAGTTGCAGCTCCGGTTGCTGAAGTGGCTAAAACGGTTGAAGCAGCTAAAGAAGTTGCAGCTCCGGCAGATTTTTCAGCATCGGATAAATTCTTCTCGCCATTAGTGAAAAATATCGCGAAAGAAGAAGGAATTTCCTTAGCAGAATTAGAGTCTATCCAAGGCACAGGAAAAGACGGAAGAGTGAACAAAGAAGATATCCTAAACTATATCAAAAACAGAGGAAGTCAGCCAGTTGCAGCGGCTCCGGTTGCGGCTCCAGTAGCTTCAACTCCAGCTCCGGCGGCACAAGCAGCACCAGTTTCTGTAAACGGTGGTGATGAAATCGTGGAAATGGACAGAATGCGTAAGCTAATTTCCAAATACATGGTGGAATCGGTACAAACTTCGGCGCACGTTCAGTCGTTTATTGAAGTGGATGTGACCAACATCGTAAAATGGAGAGATAAAGTTAAAAACACATTCGAAAAGAGAGAAGGTGAGAAGTTGACTTTTACTCCAATCTTTATGGAAGCGGTTGCTAAAGCATTACGTGATTTCCCAGGAATGAATATTTCGGTTGACGGTGATTTCATCATCAAACGTAAAAACATCAACTTAGGTATGGCTGCGGCTTTACCAAACGGAAACTTAATCGTTCCAGTTATTAAAAATGCAGACCAATTAAACTTGGTAGGTATGGCAAAAGCGGTTAACGATTTAGGAAACCGTGCAAAAGCAGGTAAATTAAAACCGGACGATACACAAGGCGGAACCTATACAGTAACAAACGTTGGTACTTTCGGTTCAGTTTTCGGAACACCAATTATCAACCAGCCGCAAGTAGGAATCTTGGCTTTAGGAGCTATTCGTAAAGTACCTGCGGTTATCGAAACTCCGGAAGGTGATTTCATTGGAATCCGTCAGAAAATGTTCTTATCGCACTCTTACGATCACCGTGTTGTAGATGGAGCGCTAGGAGGAAGTTTCGTAAAACGCGTTGCAGATTATTTAGAAGCTTGGGATATTAATAGAGATATTTAATCCACAAAATATATTTGTTTTTAAAAGACCTCATTTTTGAGGTCTTTTTTTATAACCATTTGATTCTTAATTTTTTGTAACTTAGCGTTGGCTTTTTTCTAAGCTGTTCTTCAAATACCATCAATAGTTTAATTGTTTAACCAATTGATTTTAGTATGGATGGTGTAAAATTTACTTCAGTAGTTGTTTCCCTTTTATTTTATAGTACTGTTTTTTCTCAGTTTGGTGTTTTGGATCCTTCTTTTGGAGACAACGGAAAAGTAACAACTGTGTTCGGGACTGAGAATTCTTTGCTGTATGCTTTGGCTATTCAGTCTGATGGTAAAATTATTGCCGGCGGAACATTTGGATTTGAAGGATTGAGTCGTTTGGCTTTTTCGCGGTATAATTTAGACGGTTCTTTAGATGTTTCTTTTGGAACTGAAGGCAAGTCAGTAATCACAAGTTTTGGAATAGGGCTGAACCTCTTTTCGATGGTTTTGCAAACTGATGGAAAAATTGTCGTGGTTTGTGATACTTATAATCCACTGTTATCGCGTAAAGAATATTATTTTGCTCGATTAAATAATGACGGAAGCGTAGATAATAGTTTCGGTACCCAAGGATTACTAGCGGTTCCTAATGGTACTTTTGTTAGCGCAATAAAATCATTTGCAATTCATCCTGATGGTAAAATCACTGCAGTTGGCTACACAGGAGATTTAAGTGTTTCAACCGAAATTTTAGTGATACAGTTTAATTCAGATGGAAGTTTAAATAGTTCGTTTGGTGAGAACGGTATACAAAACATTGGTTTTAGAGTTTTAGATAGTGCAACAGCTATTGAAATTTTATCAGATGGTAAAATTTTGGTTGCCGGTAATTCCACTGGTGAATGGGATGACTATTACGGATACGATTATGATTTTATTATTGCAAGATTCAACGCAAATGGAACGTTAGATACGGCTTTTGGTGAAAACGGAAAAACAATTGTAGGAATAGCTAATAAAAGCGAATATTTAAAATATTTGAAAGTCCAATCAGATGGTAAAATAATGATTTTAGGAGAAAGAAATAGTGAGTATCCTTATATTATTGAGCACGTACGTTTTAATTCTGACGGGCAACCAGACACCTCTTTTAGTTCAAATGGAGTTGTTGTCACAGAAATAACAGATGACATGGCCTCATATCCTTCAAGTACAAACATATTAGCGGCCACGCAACAACCTGATGGTAAAATTATTGCGTCAGGATATTATTCTCCAGGAACTGCATGTTGCAGTGCAGTTCGAATGATGCGGTTTTTGAGCAATGGAGATTTAGATTCGACTTTCGGGGTTAATGGGATTGTGAGTCAAATTTCAACAATTGGTCAGGCTTATTCGATAGCCTTGCAGCCAGATGGTAAAATTGTGGTTTCCGGTAGCGGCGGAAGTGGAAATCCTGTACATTTTGATTTTATCATGTATCGCTACACATCCGGTTTGAATTTGTCAGCTTCAGATTTTAATTCTGATGCTAAAATTTCAGTGTATCCAAACCCAATAAACGATTTGCTGAACATTGATTTTAAATTAACAGAGGATAGCAACATCAATATCGATTTATTTGATTTTAGCGGAAGAAAAGTCGAAACCCTTTTAGACAAACAGCGAATTACTTCCGGAAACCACTCCATTAATTTTCAATTGCCCAATACGATGAGTAAAGGCATTTATTTTTTGAACATTATGAACAATTCTGAAAGCAAAATTGTAAAACTTGTTAAGTAGTTTTCTTTTGTAAAGAAATCGGTTCTCTTATATTTGTAATACTTAAAATTGATTAATGGAATTAAAACTCAACAGACCCATCTGCTTTTTCGACCTGGAAACTACCGGAATTGACGTCGGAAAAGACAGAATCGTGGAAATCGCCATAGTAAAAATATATCCCAACGGAAATAAAGAAAGTAAAACCTGGTTGGTGAACCCGACCATTCCAATTCCCGCACATGCAACGGCGGTTCACGGCATAACGAATGAAAAAGTCGCGAATGAGCCTACGTTTAAGGAATTGGCTTCTCAGGTTCATAATATGATTAAAGATTCAGATTTGGCGGGATTTAATTCCGACCGATTCGATATTCCGTTGTTAGCCGAAGAATTGTTGCGTGCCGAAGTTGATTTTGATATGAAAAACCGCGTTTCCGTTGATGTTCAGACCATTTTCCATAAAATGGAAGAGCGAACATTGAGCGCAGCCTATAAATTTTATTGCGGACAAACCTTAGACAACGCACACAGCGCCGAAGCGGACACGATGGCGACTTATGAAATTTTGAAAGCACAATTGGAACGTTATCCGGATTTGGAAAACGACATGAAGTCTTTGTCAGAATTCACAACCAGAAAAAAATCAGTAGATTTTGCTGGATTCATCGCCTTAAATGCAGAAGGTCAGGAGATTTTTACCTTCGGAAAACACAAAGGCGCTTTGGTAGATGAGGTTTTGGAAAAAGAACCAGGCTATTTCGGTTGGATTCAAAATGCTGATTTTCCGCTGTATACAAAGAAAGTCCTTACTGGAATCAAATTGAGAAAACTGAATACAAAACAGTAGGCAGTATGTAGTGGTCAGTTAGCAGTCTTGTTTTGCTGAATACTGAACACTAAAATACTAAACACTAAAATACTGAACACTGAAGACTATGAAGATCATTTGCATCGGCCGCAATTACGCCGACCATATATCAGAATTAAATAACGAACGTCCATCGGAGCCTGTGATTTTTATGAAGCCGGACACTGCGATTTTGCCTAAACAAACTCCATTTGTAATTCCGGAATTTACGAATGATGTGCATCACGAAGTGGAAATTTTGATTAAAATCAATAAGGTTGGAAAATATATTGATACCAAATTCGCGCATAAATATTATGACGAAATCGGTTTGGGAATTGATTTTACCGCTCGAGATTTACAAGCAACGTTAAAAGAAAAAGGGTTGCCGTGGGAAAAAGCAAAGGCATTTGACCATTCAGCGATAATAAGTGACTTTTTATCGAAAAAAAATTTTAATTCACTCGAAAATATTAACTTTGAATTAACCAACAACGGAACCATAGTTCAGCGTGGAAATACAAACCAGATGTTGTGGAAAATTGACGAAATCATTGCTTATGTTTCTCAATATTTCACTTTAAAAACAGGAGATGTTATTTTTACAGGAACGCCGGCCGGAGTGGACAAAGTGCAGCCAAATGACGTTTTGGAAGGTTTTATTGAAGGACAACAACTTTTTAGAATTCAGGTAAAGTAAATGGCATTACATTATAACTTATCAAAAGTCTATGAAATTTCGGATAACGATACCGAATTTGCACAACAGATAATTACACTTTTTGTGGAGGAAGTTCCAATTGAAATGAAATCCATAAAAGAAGGAATAGAAGAAAAAGACTATTCCAAAACTTACGCCTCATCACATAAAATTAAGCCTACTTTAGATCTATTGGGAATGGATTTAGCCTATGAAGAGAATCTTCAGATTATGGAATGGACTAAATCGCAAGGGAAACGAAAAGAAATTAAAGAAGTCTTCAAAAGCCTTAAAGAGCATGTTGATAATGCTTTAAAAGAGGTCAAGAAGGATTATAATTTATAACCGACCATTATGCCTAATACTATTAAAGTGAGATTCGACAGACATTTCAAAGTTTATGTTCCTGTCGGAGAAGTTGCTTCATTTGAAAAAGAACTGAATGCAAAATCGTTAAATTTTTACGCAGACAAGCGTACTGCGCTTCTGTCGGATGATACGGTTTTGTATTATCTTTTGGAGAAAGACAGCGATGCGATTCATCAGTTGATTTCAGAAAGTCAGACTTTTCACTTGAACGACGTAGTTGCGGCAGAAGGATTTTCGGAAGAACGAAAAATGATTCATTTGTATTTGCGGTTTGCATTACTTTTCATAATATTGACTATGGTTTTAAAAATGGTTGGCGCCTTTGTGCAACCATAAATAAGTAGTCACTAGTATCTTTTTAAATTATGAAAGCAGCCATTGTAACCATTGGCGATGAAATTCTTATCGGGCAAATTGTTGATACCAATTCAGCGTTTATTGCCAAATCTTTAGATAAAATCGGAATCGGAGTTTATGAAATGTTGTCCATATCGGATGAAAAACAGCATATACTGACTACGTTTTCCAGATTGCAGAACAACTTCGATGTTGTTATTCTTACCGGTGGTCTTGGGCCGACCAAAGATGATATCACCAAAAAAACTTTAGCCGAATATTTAGATGACGAATTAGTTTCGGATGCAAACGTTTTAGCACATGTAACCGAATTAATCGAGGGTTATTTCAAACGTCCGATTACGCAAATCAATAAAGATCAGGCGCTGGTTCCGTCAAAAGCACAAGTGCTGTTCAATAAAGTTGGAACAGCTCCAGGCATGTGGATGGAAAAGGAAAATACGGTTTTTATTTCGCTTCCGGGCGTTCCGTTTGAGATGAAGTATTTGATGGAGAATGAAGTGATTCCGAAATTAATCCAAAAATTCAATCGTCCTTATATAGTCCACAAAACCATCAGAACCTACGGAATTGGAGAAAGTTTGTTGGCGGAGCAAATCGAAAGTTGGGAAGATAATTTACCGGAGTTTATAAAATTAGCCTATTTGCCAAGTCCCGGACAAGTACGTTTACGACTGTCTGCTCGCGGAAATAACGAAAATCAGTTGCTTGAAGAGTTGGACAATCAAGTTGAAAAGCTACGTGAGATTATTGGTGACGCTATTGTCGGTTTTGATGATGGCGAATCAATCGAAGTGGTTTTGGGTAAATTGCTAAAAGAAAAAGGCTTAACTTTGTCCACGGCAGAAAGTTGCACCGGCGGTAAAATTGCATCGGTTTTAACTTCGGTTTCGGGTTCATCGGCTTATTTTAAAGGAAGTTTGGTAAGTTATGCTACAGAAGCTAAAGTTGCAATTTTGGGCATTTCTCAGGAATTGATAGACAAGCATTCTGTTGTAAGCGTTGAAGTTGCAGAAGCTATGGCTTTGGGAGCTCAAAAAATCATGAAAACAGATTATGCTTTGGCAACCACAGGAAATGCAGGTCCAAACAAAGGCGATGCCGACGCAGAAGTAGGAACGGTTATAATTGCATTAGCAACGCCAAACGGAGTTTACACAGAGGAATTTAACTTCGGGCAACCGCGTGAAAAAGTCATCGACAGGGCGGTAACAAAGGCGCTGGAAAAAATTTACAAAGAAATTTTAAAAAACTAATCAGAATAGTTTGTGTATTAGG
>NZ_JALDYN010000048.1:0-8919 GCF_032153895.1 Flavobacterium sp. | reverse complement strand
TTTGTGTATGGTTTGGACGAACTACCCAAATGTAATTCAAACCACCATCTTGAACTACCCATAAATTTCCTTGGTCATCAAAAGCAAGGTTGTCGTTTCCGTCTGCCCAGTTTTCAGTAACCACACCGTTTTCGGTAGTGATTGGATAACTTTTCCCTCCAACGAAAGTTTCAAATTCTGTTACAGTAGTTCCGTTGTCTTTGAATCGATACACGCGGTTTTTTCCTTTAGAAGTGAAGTAGATTTTTCCGTCGATTGGATTGATTTCACAATCTTCAACACCATTGAAATTGGTTCCACCTAAAGCACCGGCAGCTGTCGTGATATTATTGCGCTCAGCCTGTGTGGTATTTGGCACCTGAACCCAAGTTGCTCTTGCCGAGCTTGGTTCATCGTTGGACAATGCCAAGTCCATTTTTAAAACATAAACTGTACCGGAGCTTAAATCGTTTGGTGTGTCCGCTACAAATTTGTATACACAATGTGTTCCTCCATCTTCACCGTAATAAGCTGTGGTTCCGTCGTTAGAAACTACTATGTTTTCGTGGTTCATTCTTCCTAAAGCCCATAATTTTTCGTGAGCGGCATTTCCGTAATTTACCACTGCGGCTGTTACTGGATCAATTTCGACTAACCAGCCCACATCCTGATAACCGTCACCATTTGAATCTCCTGAAGTAGTTGCTTCTTCGGCTGTTACAATCGTTCCCCAAGGTGTGATTCCTCCGGAACAGTTTCTTTCGGTTTTCACTAAAGTGGAATGGGCGAAATCTACTTTTCTTGAATTGTTTACCGACCACAAAGGATTCATCACATCGGAACCTAATGAAATATCTAAAATCGAAACTCCACCAGGATTGTTCTCATGATTCACTGACAAATGCCCAAGTGAATTCGCAGTAACTCCAGAAGATGGAATATATCCAGTAAAATCATGATTTCCAGGCACAACTCCAGAGCCGTCCATATAATTGGTTCCTTGTTTGAACAACATCTGAAAACGATGCTCTTCCGGAATCAACATTACTGGCGTTTGTGAAGTGGGTGCGATTGACGTAAAACATGCGATATGGTTTGCGTCACAAGTATAATCAGGTGCTTTATCCTTAATATACATGTCGAAACTGATATCTGAACTTGTATTGTCGCGGTTGTGCATTTCCACAGCAATTCTATTCACTCCATTTTGAAAAACCGATTTTGGCAAATAATAGGTAAAATATCTTTTTTCATCCGCAGCATCAATAATACTGGCAGAATTAGTCATATATGTTACAGCTCCAGCCGGCATATTGTCGCGAATTACCTCAACACCATTAATATAGACGATTGCTCCGTCATCACGTCGTAAACCGAATTCTACAATATCTCCTACGATATTCAAATCGATTTCAATATCTCTTGTAAAATAATAAGTAATGTATTTGTTTGTTGCACTTGGCCCATAAGAAATTACCGTCTTCATTGGATCGCCGTAACCTAAAGGCGCTTCACCCGCTGCCCATGAAGAATTGTCAAAAGCAAGAGATTTCCATGCGGTTGCATCTTGATCGGAACCGTTATCCAAATAATTCCACTGAGAACCTTTTTCCAAAGGATACTGTGCTGGCGGCAAAGATTGTGTTGTAGTTTTCTTTACAGTTGGAACTGCAATTTGCTGTTTTGTTTGTTCAGCTTGTTTTGGTTGTTCTTTTTCTTTGTTAGCTACAATTGAGAACGAGTTTTTACCATCAATATTGATTACGGCAAAACTCCACAAAGAAAACATCCCCATTAAAAATAGTAAACTTTTTTTCATGATTTTGTGTTGTTTGATTGTTTGCTGCAAAACTAGACCCCATGAATTTCCTACAGTTTAAGCTATTTTTAAAATTCCATTAAAAGCGAAGATTCAAATTTTAGCAAATCGTTACCAAATAAAAGAAAAGGTTATCGGTTACGATACGGATTATCACTCAACGATTTCATAAAAGCAATGAGCTCTTTTTTCTCTTTATCCGTAAGATTCAATTTAGCATCCGGAAGCGTCTGATTTTGAACGGAAACACCAACACCAAGCCCTCCACCATTGTTATAAAATTCTACAACTTCTTCCAAAGTTTTGTAAGCTCCATTGTGGAAATAAGGTGCTGTTTCGGCTATATTTCGGATGGTTGGTGTTTTGAATGACTTTTCATAAATCCAGGCGCTTTCACTGGCGATTCGGTTGGCAATTCTTCCTAAATCGGAATCTAAATTTCTACTATTCGGATTGTCAAAAACACCTAAAATTTCACTTTCATTTTCACCGTAAAAAGGCGGTACCAAACCACTGAATGTTGGTGCAAAATGACAGGTCGCACAATTCGCTTTTCCCATAAAAAGGTTGTAGCCATTTTTAACTTCGGACGGAATTTGTTTCAGTTCGCCTCTTGTGTATTTATCAAAAGAACTGTTATTCGACTGCAAAGACAACACATACGAACTCATTGCTCTGGAAAGTTGCTCACGAGTTATGTTTTTCTCTTTAAAAATTCTCTTAAATTCAGTTTGATACTTTGGCTGATTGTTCAGTTTTTTCAAAATCGTTTCGTAAGCAGTATTGAATTCATCGGCACTAAAAATTACGTGTTCTATTTGCTGTTCCAAAGTGAATGCTCGCATATCATAGAAAAAACGGTCTGCGTACACAGCATTCAAAAGAGTTGGAGAATTTCGAAGTACGGTTTTCCCTTTTACAGAGCTTAATGATTTGATTTCGCTGTCGGTAAAACTTTTCTCTGGAGCATGACAACTCGCGCAACTCATTTTCCCGTCGTTACTGATAATCGGGTCGAAAAATAATGCTTCTCCTAATTGACGAAGTTCCGGAGAATCTTCCTCTTTTTGGAGCAGTGTGAAATAATACGGATTTAAAAAATCGGAAGAAAACAAAGAATCGCTGTTAGGATTCCAAGCTGTAATTTTTGACAAACCATTTTCATTTGCCTTTGAAACATTCCCAAGCAGTTCATACAACGGATTGATGTATTTGACCAACAACTCATAACGATCCAGATTTTCAAAATCAGTCTTCTCTAAAAATTGAATTGTTTCATCAAATAGTCGAATAATTTCAACTACTTCAGTATTTGTAATCTTCCCTTTGTTTTGCTGCTCAAAGTAAATTTGCATTCCTTGTAAAGAAGCTTTAGCATCTTCAAGCGAATGCCCCGAACCGGGCGTATCAAAACCAGTCAATCCCATCGTATACAAACGCACTAACTGCATTCGCATCGCAGCATTATCCTCAGTATTTTTAAAAGGCTGATGTCCTATTTTGGAATATAGCAATCCGTAATTTGTTTTCAGTTTTTTGGCTAAAGAAGCGACTTCATATTTTTTATTTGCTAATTCATCCGAAAAAAACAGTTCGTCAAGTACCTGAAAACCTTCCGGTTCAATCACCAACGGATTGGAGTTCTCTTTTTCAATTCGCAATAATGGCGCACCATTCAAACGAGTATTTACATATTCCGGATGGTGAAACGCTAACAAAAATTCTACTTTTTTATACTGTAATCGGGCTTTCAGAAAGGATTGTTGTAAAGAATCAACACCGATTTTATTCCACTTAAAAGCATCGGCATTCTTATCAAAATCTTCCAGAGCTCGGTTTAGATTTGCAAACAGATTGACGGTATACTCTTCTTCGGATACATCTTCGGTACGAACAAAGGAAACCACACCAAGTAACATTACCACTAATCCTAAAATACGGAATCTTTTCTCGCTGAACATCTATACAATTTTGCTCGCAAAACTACATTTCAAGCGTAAAGCCGTTATTAAATTCAGATTAACAAAAGATTAATCTCAATTAAAATCAAATCCTATCAATTACGGAAACAAAAGACTATTTTTGCAAAAAGTTTTTACAGTGAATTACCTTTCAGTCGAAAATATATCAAAATCCTTTGGGGAAAGAACCTTGTTTAAAGACATTTCCTTCGGAATCAATAAAGATCAAAAAATAGCATTTATTGCCAAAAATGGTTCAGGAAAAACCTGTATCATGCGCATCATTAACGGTGAAGACGAGCCAGATACTGGTCAAGTCGTGGTGCGCAAAGACATCAAAATGGCGTTTTTGTCTCAGGATCATAATTTACAGGATGAACTAACCATTGAGGAGAGTATTTTTGCTTCGGATAATGAGATTTTAAAAGTAATTGAACGCTACGAAAAAGCTTTAGAACGTCCGGAAGATGAAGAAGCCTATCAGAAAGCTTTCGACGACATGGACCGACACAATGCTTGGGATTTCGAAACGCAATTCAAACAGATTTTGTTCAAATTGAAGCTGGAGGATTTCAAACTTAAAGTAAAAAATCTTTCAGGAGGACAGAAAAAACGTTTGTCTTTAGCCATCATTCTGATTAA
This sequence comes from Flavobacterium sp., assembly GCF_032153895.1. Lineage (GTDB taxonomy): Bacteria > Bacteroidota > Bacteroidia > Flavobacteriales > Flavobacteriaceae > Flavobacterium. Next base: position 4,518 of record NZ_JALDYN010000048.1, on the reverse strand, counting down.
CCGTCCCGATTTACTAATTCTTGATGAGCCTACCAACCACTTAGATCTAGAAATGATCGAATGGCTGGAAAGTTATTTCGCCAAAGAAAACATCACGTTGTTTATGGTAACGCACGACCGTTTCTTCTTGGAGCGTGTTTGTAACGAAATCATCGAATTAGACAACGGTAAACTATATCAATACAAAGGAAATTACTCCTATTATTTAGAGAAAAAAGAAGAGCGCATCGCTTCGGAAAACGCCACCATCGACAAAGCACAAAACCTTTTCGTAAAAGAATTGGCCTGGATGCGCCGTCAACCAAAAGCAAGAACAACAAAATCAAAATCCCGTCAGGACGATTTTTATAAAATTAAAGAAGTAGCCGAAAGCCGCAGAAAAGAAAATGTAGTCGAGCTGGAAATCAACATGGAACGTATGGGAAGTAAGATTATCGAGCTTCACAAAATCTCCAAAAAATTTGGCGACAAAGTCATTTTAAACGATTTCAGTTTCGATTTTCAACGTGGGGCAAGAATCGGAATCATTGGAAAAAACGGAACCGGAAAATCAACGTTTTTAAACTTATTAACCAGTACACTTCCTCCAGATAATGGAAAAGTAGTAGTTGGAGATACCATTAAAATTGGCTATTACACCCAAAGCGGTATCAATCCGCAACCGGGTCAGCGCGTGATTGACATCATTAAAGAATTTGGGGAGTACATTCCGTTGGCGAAAGGGCGAATTATTTCGGCTTCACAATTGTTGGAACGCTTTTTATTCGATACCAAAAAACAATATGATTACGTTGAAAAACTAAGTGGTGGTGAACTCAAACGATTGTATTTGTGTACGGTTTTAATTCAGAATCCGAACTTTTTGATTCTCGATGAGCCAACCAACGATTTGGATATTGTAACCCTAAACGTTTTGGAAAGTTTCCTTTTGGATTATCCGGGCTGTTTATTGGTGGTTTCTCACGACCGCTATTTCATGGACAAAATCGTGGATCATTTGTTTGTATTTAGAGGACAAGGCGAAATTGAGAACTTCCCTGGAAATTATTCAGATTTCCGTGCTTACGAAGACAGTGTTGAACCTGTAAAAGAAGAAGCAAAAGAAAAAGTCAACTGGAAACAGAACAATTCATCAACTTCCGGATTATCATTTAACGAGCAGAAAGAATTTCAAAAAATCGAACGCGAAATCAAAGATTTAGAAGCCGAAAAAGTTAAAATCGAAACGCTTTTTTCAGAAGGAAAAGTAGCTGATTCCGAAATTGAAAGTAAAGCAAACCAATTGCAGAAAGTAATTCAGTCTTTGGAAGAAAAAGAAGAACGCTGGTTTGAATTATCTGCGAAAATGGAAGAATAATGCTCCATATCATAAAATCCTACCTAAAATTCCTCTGGAACTCCAAAAACCAACACGGAGTACATTCGCCGTTTGTCTATTCTTTGGTAACCAAATGTTTTTATGACAAGCAATCAAAGTCAGAATACCGAATTTTAAAAGAATATCGAAACACTTTACTTCGTAACCAAAATACTATTGAAGTAACCGATTTTGGCGCTGGTTCGAGAGTTTTCAAATCGAATACCCGACAAATTTCAAAAATTGCTCAAACTGCCGGAATTACGCCAAAACGAGCGGAATTATTATACCGAATTGTAAATTATTTTCAGCCTGAAAGCATTTTAGAAATCGGAACTTCTTTAGGACTAGCCACTTCTGCGCTTTCTTTAGGAAACCCGAAAGCAAAAATCACTACGTTGGAAGGTTGTCCGGAAACTTCATCCGTTGCTCAGAAGGAATTTCAGAAATTCAATCTAAACAATATTGAAGCTATTGTAACCGAGTTTTCAGCCCATTTCAAAAATTATCAATTATCAACTGTCAATTATCAATTAATCTATTTTGACGGCAATCATTCCAAAAAAGCGACATTAAACTATTTTGAGGCTTTACTTCCAACCATCACCAATGAAACGCTTTGGATTTTTGACGACATTCATTGGTCTGCAGACATGGAAGAGGCTTGGGAAATCATAAAAAATCATCCGAAAGTTTCTGTTACTATCGACACTTTTCAATGGGGGTTGGTTTTCTTTCGCTTCGAACAAGAAAAAGAACATTTTACCATTCGCGTTTAATATTGTAGTGGTTATTTTTTTAACAAACATATAACACATCACAAATTCACAACTTATTAAAAATCAATACCTTTGCTCTTGAGCTATGGCCCATCGGCAGATGAGCATTAGCTCATCTCACATCATACTTTTTTAATTCTCCCTGCTTTTACGAGTGGGGAGTTTTATTTTAACTGTAACAAATCATTAAAACCTACAACTAATACCTACAAAAGATACTATTTCGTATTTTAGCCACATAACTGCAGTATTTATGTCACAATCCATCATTGAAATTAAAGGAATTACCAGAGATTTTCCACTTGGTTCTGAAATTGTTTACGTATTAAAAGGTATTGATTTACACATCAATAAAGGGGAATACGTTGCCTTAATGGGGCCTTCTGGTTCCGGAAAATCGACTTTAATGAATATTTTAGGTTGTTTGGATACGCCTACTTCCGGTTCTTACATTCTGAACGGAAAAGATGTCAGCAAGATGGCAGACGATGAATTAGCAGAAATTCGTAACAAAGAAATCGGTTTCGTATTCCAGACATTTAACTTAATGCCGAGAACTACTGCTCTAGACAACGTTGCCTTACCGATGATTTACGCAGGTCACAACAAAGAAAGCCGAACAAATCGTGCTACAACCGTATTGACTCAAGTTGGCCTAGCTGATAGAATGGACCACAAACCCAATCAGTTATCCGGAGGACAACGTCAGCGTGTAGCGGTTGCTAGAGCTTTGGTGAACCATCCGTCAATTATTTTAGCCGATGAACCAACCGGAAACTTGGACAGTAAAACGTCTGTGGAAATCATGAATCTTTTTGACGAAATCCATGCTAACGGAAACACTGTAATTCTAGTTACTCACGAAGAAGATATTGCACGTCACGCTCATCGTATCATCCGTTTACGTGACGGTGTTATTGAAAGTGACAATCCGAACAGATAACTGAACATTGTTATTTACTGTTTTCATTCAATGTTTAAAAAACTCAGTAACTTAGTCGCATAGTAACTCAGCAACTTAAAAAATGAAAGTATATACCAAAACCGGTGATAAAGGAACAACTGCCCTTTTCGGAGGAACGCGTGTTCCTAAACATCACATTCGTATTGAAAGTTATGGAACTGTCGATGAATTGAATTCTTATATCGGATTAATTCGCGATCAGGACATCAATCCGTTATATAAAAACATTTTAATCGAAGTTCAGGACCGATTATTTACACTGGGGGCGATTTTAGCCACGCCACCTGAAAAAGAAGTTTTAAAAAACGGGCAACAACGTTTAAACATCAATCGTATTTCTCCGGAAGATATCACCCTTTTGGAAAACGAAATCGATACTATGGATACCGCTTTGCCGCCAATGACACACTTTGTTTTGCCAGGTGGTCACACTACCGTGTCATATTGTCATATAGCACGCTGTGTATGCCGTCGTGCCGAGCGTTTATCAACCCATTTGAACGAAATTGAACCTATAGATGAGCTGGTTTTAACCTATCTGAACCGACTTTCTGACTACCTTTTCGTCTTGGCACGGAAGTTGTCGTTTGACCTGCACGCAGATGAAGTAAAATGGATTCCGCGAAAGCAGTAAGCAGTGTTTGGTTTGCAGTTTCAATTAGTAGTTTTTCAATTTTTTTAAAGCTTTTAACTGATCACTAAATACTGATTACTGACCACTAAAAAAACGACGTTCTTAACTTTTTTTAAAATAAAAGAAATTTTACTTGATTTTTTCAGTATAAAATTTATTTTTGCATTAAACTATAAATCGGTATAAAAGATGTATTGGACATTAGAATTAGCATCTTATTTGAGCGATGCTCCGTGGCCAGCCACTAAGGATGAGCTTATCGACTATGCGATTAGAACAGGAGCTCCTCTTGAAGTTGTAGAAAACTTGCAGTCTATCGAAGACGAAGGTGAAATCTATGAATCTATGGAAGAGATTTGGCCTGATTATCCAACTGACGAAGATTACCTTTGGAACGAGGATGAGTATTAAAAAATAAACACACACAGCGAAAAAGTCTCCTACGAGGCTTTTTTTTTGTGTAAATTTGCACACATTTATCAGATTATAAACCAACAGAATTATGAGTTTCATAAACAGCATATTAAAGGTCTTTGTAGGAGACAAATCTCAGAAAGACGTAAAGGCCATTCAGCCGATTATCGCTAAGATCAAAACTTACGAAGGCGCATTGGCAGCACTTTCTCACGATGAATTAAGAGCGAAGACTACTTTCTTCAAAGAACAAATTAAAAATGCCAGAGCCGAAAAAGATGCTCAAATAGAAGCATTAAAACAAGAAGCTGAAGCGACTAACGACATCGACAAAAGAGAAGACATTTATGCTTCGATTGATGCTTTGGAG
>NZ_JALDYN010000003.1:0-159912 GCF_032153895.1 Flavobacterium sp. | reverse complement strand
TCTTTTACTGGCGGTCTGGACGGGACTCGAACCCGCGACCCCATGCGTGACAGGCATGTATTCTAACCAACTGAACTACCAAACCAGTGCTTTATTGCGGATGCAAATATACAACGCTTTTTATATCCTGCAACTATTTTTTTAATTATTTTTATTTTTTAACATTTATACCTTATCCAAACCTTTGTTTTTCAACTAAATAGGTGGTTAAAATTTTTTCGAATTTCTCATCAACCGATACCGGAACATATTTGATTTTATACTGTGAACACGTATTGGCAACTCGGGTAAAATAAGCTTCAACCAACTTTTCATATTCGGTTTTCACATTTTCAGCAAAAAGATTTACCTGTTCTCCGGTTTCCAAATCGATAAATTTTCTCGGAGCATTGTCGAAATCAAACTGAAACTCGGTTTTCTTATCAATAACATGAAACAAAACCACTTTATGCTTGTTGTGTTTTAAATGCTGCAAAGCCTTAAACAAACGCTCATCATCTTCGCCTTGAAACATATCGGTAAACAAAATTACCATCGAGCGGCGGTGCAATTTTTCAGCAATATGATGCAAATACGTAATCGTATCGGTGGTTTTAGTCTCTTTCTGTGTTTGCAAAATCCCTTCCAGCTGATTCAACAGCATTCTGTGATGGCGTTCACTTCCTTTTTCAGGAGCATAATATTCGTAGGAATCCGAATAAACACTTAAACCAACTGCATCGCGTTGCTTTTTAAGCAAATTCATCAAAACAGCCGAAGCCAAGACCGAAAACCCAATTTTATTCTCGTAAAACAATTGTCCGTCGTTTAATTTTGGATAATGCATCGACGACGAATTATCAATAATCAAATGACAACGCAAATTGGTTTCCTCTTCAAAACGCTTCGTATACAAACGGTCTGTTTTAGCAAACAATTTCCAGTCGATGTGCTTGGTGCTTTCACCAGCGTTATAGATTTTATGTTCAGCAAATTCAGCAGAAAAACCATGAAACGGCGATTTGTGCATTCCGGAAATAAAGCCTTCCACAATCTGGTTGGCTAACAATTCCAAATGCTGAAAACTGGATATTTTGGCGATTTGACCTTCGATCTTCATCTTTCAAAGATATTGAAAAGATTCTAAAACAAAAAAGGCCCGACCTAAGCCGAACCTTTATATTTTGAACACTGTTATACGATTACAACAAAGCGTCGATAGCCTCTGTATACGTGTTTTTAGGAGCAACACCTACTTGTCTTCCAACCACTTCTCCGTTTTGGAACACTAATACTGTAGGAATGTTACGCACTCCGTATTTTGCAGCAAACTCTTGGTTCGCATCCACATCAACTTTACCGATTACGGCTTTACCAGCATATTCTTCGCTGATTTGGTCGATGATAGGCGCCACCATACGACAAGGTCCACACCACGCTGCCCAAAAATCTACTAATACCGGTTTATCTGATTTTAATACTACTTCTTCAAAAGTAGCATCTGTAATTGCTAATGCCATTTTAATGTTGTTTAAAATTGTGAAACAAAAATAGTACTTTATTTTGAATCGCAAACCGTTTGAAAATCAGTTTTGACTATGCTGCGATTGTTAATTTTTATCAGAAGCTATTTCCCGCTGTACGCTATATCTTTTTCGGTGACTTCGCCCTTCGACAGACTCAAGAATCGTTAACACCAAAAAAGGATGCCGCTGCCATCGGGGCTAGGGCATTATCTCATTAATTCAACTTGAAATTAACCTGCAAGCGTTCCAGTTCATGCAAAACCGCATTGGAAATCCCTATTTTCAGCTTACGGCTCGGCATGCTTAATTTCGTTACAATTCGAATTTCTTCTTTTTCTTCAGGAAGGGTTACTTCTACCTCATCCAAACTTTCATCCGCATCACCTACTTCATCGGAATCGTTCATTTCCGCTACAACCGGAACTTCTACAATTGTTTTTATCTTTTCCAGTTCCATCACTTCAAAAGTTACGGTGGTTTCTCCGCCATTGGCTTTAAACAACTCGTTCAGTTCCATGATTAATTGTTCTTTCAATTCATTAATCGAAAACTGTAAAATCAGTTTTTTAGAGAATTTTGGCAAGACGTCTTGCAACTGCAACACATCCATAAACTGCAAACGCGGATCGGAGCGTTTACCGGTTTCTTTATTTACCCAACCTTCTTTCACGTTCAGGCGGATGTACACAAAATGATTTTGTCCCAAATAATGACGGAACCTTAAATATTCCTCGTCAAAAATGCGGAACTCATAACTTTCGTCATAACCTTCCAAATTAAAAGTTGCCCAGCCTTTACCATTTTTGGCTACGCGATGCTGTACGTTGGTCACGATACCACCAACGGCTATATTTTTCCCAACAAACGGGTTCAAATCTTTTAAAGCTTCCAAACGCGTCGGACAGAAATACTTCATCTCAAACTTATAATCATCCAACGGATGACCAGAAATGTAAATCCCGACTACTTCTTTCTCTTTGGCAAGTTTTTCCATCGTAAACCATTCTTCACACGGCGGAACGGTCGGCTCTGGAATTTGCACTTCGGAAGCATCGCCAAACAAACTTACCTGCGATGAATTTTCATTTTCCTGCGTTTTGGATCCATAGCGCATTGCCTTTTCTAAAAAAGTAATGTTATCGCCATCGTGATGGAAATACTGAGCGCGGTGCGTATTATCAAAACAATCAAAACCACCTGCTAAGGCTAAGTTTTCAAAAGCTTTTTTATTGGCGGCACGCAAATCGATACGTTTGGCTAAATCAAAGATAGATTTGTATTTACCGTCTTTTCGGGTATCAACTATCGTTTTTACAGCACCTTCTCCTACTCCTTTAATCGCTCCCATTCCGAAACGAACGGCGTAGTTTTCGTTTACCGTAAATTTATAGAACGACTCATTCACATCAGGACCTAATACATCTAAGCCCATGCGCTTACATTCCTCCATAAAGAACGAAACCTGCTTGATATCGTTCATGTTATTGGAAAGCACCGCTGCCATGTATTCTGCAGGATAATGCGCTTTTAAATAAGCGGTTTGATAAGCAATCCAAGCATAACAAGTTGAATGGGATTTGTTGAAGGCGTAACTCGCAAACGCTTCCCAGTCCGTCCAGATTTTATCTAGTTTTTGTTCGTCGTGTCCGTTCCCTTTTGCCTGATCGATGAACTTGGATTTCATTTTATCCAGTACATCTTTCTGCTTTTTACCCATCGCTTTACGAAGTACGTCGGCATCCCCTTTCGAGAAATTCGCCAGCTTCTGCGACAAAAGCATCACCTGTTCCTGATATACTGTAATCCCATAGGTTTCAGAAAGATATTCTTCACAAGCATCAAGGTCATAAGTGATTTCCTCTTCGCCATTTTTACGCTTAACGAACGACGGAATATACTCCAACGGTCCCGGACGATAGAGCGCGTTCATCGCAATCAAATCTCCGAAAACGGTTGGCTTCAGCTCTTTCATGTATTTCTGCATCCCGGGTGACTCGTACTGGAAAATCCCAACGGTTTCACCTCTTTGGAACAGTTCGTATGTTTTTTGGTCGTCAATTGGGAACGTATCCGGATCGAGCTGCGTTCCGGTGCGGTATTTCACCAACTTGACCGTATCTTTTATTAAGGTTAGGGTTTTTAATCCTAAGAAATCCATTTTCAAAAGTCCTGCACTTTCGGCTACCGAGTTGTCGAACTGCGTTACGTACAAATCGGAATCTTTAGCGGTGGTAACCGGAACGAAATTCGTAATATCATCCGGCGTGATGATTACCCCACAAGCGTGAATTCCCGTATTTCGAAGTGACCCTTCCAACATTTTTGCCTGCTGGATTGTTTCTCCGGCTAAATCTTCTTCGTTGGCAATAGCAATTAATTCTTTTACTCGGTCAAATTCCTCGGATGATTTTAAAGCTTTTTTTACTTCGCCTTCGTCTTCCGCTAAGAAACGGGCTAAGTTCCATTTGCTCGGCATCATGCCAGGTATCAGTTTTGCAATTCTATCGGCTTCAAATAAGGGTAAATCCAATACACGCGCCGTATCTCGAATCGCGGATTTGGTTGCCATTTTACCATATGTGATAATCTGCGCTACCTGATTGGCTCCGTATTTATTAATTACGTAATCCATAACCAAGCCACGACCTTCGTCATCAAAATCGATATCGATATCGGGCATGGATACACGATCCGGATTTAGGAAACGCTCAAAAAGCAAATCGTATTTAATCGGGTCTATGTTGGTAATTCCTAAACAATACGCTACGGCTGAACCTGCTGCAGAACCACGTCCAGGCCCAACGGAAACACCCATTTTACGCGCTTCGGCGATGAAATCCTGTACAATCAAAAAGTAACCCGGATATCCCGAATTGGAAATTGTTAATAATTCAAAATCCAGACGTTCACGAATATCATCCGTAATTTCAGGATAGCGTCTTTCGGCTCCGGTGTAGGTTAAATGACGTAAATAAGCATTTTCTCCGCGTACACCGCCATCGGCTTTGTCTTCTTCCACTTTGAACTCCTCTGGAATGTCGAATTTGGGAAGCAAAACGTCGCGGTACAACGAATAGGCTTCGACTTTATCAATGATTTCCTGAATGTTGATGATGGCTTCGGGTAAATCGGCGAAGAGCTTTTTCATCTCCGCTTCCGACTTGAAATAGTATTCCTGATTCGGCATTCCGTAACGATAACCGCGGCCTCTTCCTATTGGTGTAGCTTGTTTTTCTCCGTCTTTTACACACAACAAAATATCGTGGGCGTTGGCATCTTCTTTGCTTACATAATAAGTATTGTTGGTGGCAATCAGTTTTACATTATGTTTTCTTGCAAACGCAATCAGGGTTTGATTCACGCGGTTTTCGTCTTCCTGATTGTGACGCATTAGTTCGATGTAAAAATCTTTATCGAATTGGGCTTTCCACCAGATTAGCGCTTCTTCCGCCTGATTTTCGCCAATATTTAAAATTTTACTCGGAATTTCCCCATAGAGATTTCCCGACAAAACAATAATATCTTCTTTATACTGTTCGACTACCGAACGATTGATACGCGGCACATAATAAAAGCCTTCCGTATAGGCGATAGACGCCATTTTGGCTAAATTATGATAGCCTTTTTTATTCTTCGCCAGAAAAACAACCTGATAACCGTTGTCTTTTTTGGTTTTGTCTTTGTGATCGTCACATATGTTGAACGTACAACCTACAATCGGTTTTACGATAGTCTCGGTTGGAGCTTCACCATTTTCCTCAGCCGCTTTATTTTTACCTTCTGCCGCTTTGTTGTGGTTGAATACGGCGCTCACAAAGTGAAACGCTCCCATCATGTTCCCCACATCGGTCATGGCTACCGCTGGCATTTTGTTTTTCACTGCTGCATTTACTAAATCATTGATTGAAATAGTGGATTGCAGTACCGAAAATTGGGAATGATTATGCAAGTGCGCAAAAGACGCATGTTCTAGATCTTTTTTAGCTTCTTCAGAAACGGTAGTGACAACTTCCTCCTGCTGAACCTGCTTTAAACGCGCACGAATTTCGTCGGACGCTTTTTTCAGGTTGATGTGTTTTAACCCGATTAATTGAATTTCCTGCGGATTGTTCTCACGAAAACGGTCGTAATAATCTTCCGCTACATCAAGTTCTTCCTTGGTAAAAACTTCACGCTTGATTAATTCTAAGAAACAGCGTGTGGTAGCTTCCACGTCGGCAGTTGCGTTGTGGGCTTCTGCAAATGGTTCTCCGAAAAGGTATTGATGTAACTCCGTTAGCGTTGGTAATTTGTAGCGTCCGCCGCGACCTCCAGGTAATTTTAACAATTCTGCGGTGGTTTCGGTACAGGTATCCAACACCGGCATTTTAACCATGTCGGAACCTACATTCATACGGTGGAATTCACACCCCATGATGTTGACGTCGAATCCAACATTCTGCCCTACAATATATTTAGCCTTCGATAAAGCGATGTTGAATTTCTCTAAGACTTCCAGTAACGAAATACCTTGCTCCATCGCTAGTTCGGTGGAGATTCCGTGAATACGCTCGGCGTCATAGGGAATGTTGAAGCCTTCGGGTTTGACCAAATAATCTTGATGCTCAACCAGATTTCCCAATTCGTCGTGTAACTGCCAGGCAATTTGAATACAACGCGGCCAGTTGTCAGTATCCGTAATGGGTGCTGACCAACTGCGTGGTAATCCGGTGGTTTCGGTATCGAAGATTAAATACATCAGGCTGATATTTAGATTGTAAGCTAAAGATTATAGACTCCTTTTGAGCCAAAACAAAAATACATTTTCAGAAGCGGAATGCCAATTTTAGTTATTAACAAACACAAAAGATCACTCCTTTCTAGCCCAGGTTGAGCCGGTAGCTTCCCGCCACTGCGGGAACTTGAGGCGAAGACGGGAATAAGGATTACTGAAAGCTCAAACCCTTCGCTCAAAAAACAAAAAACCACCTCAATTGAGATGGTTTCTTTATTGAAATTGCTTTCTTTTAGTATCTTCCTCCACGGTTTCCACCGCCAAAGTTTCCACCACCGCGGTTGTTTCCGTAACCACCAGAACGGTTGTTGTTGAAACTTCTTCTTTCACCTTCCGGTTTTGGCTCCGATTTGTTTACCACGATAGCACGACCGCCAACAGTTGCACCGTTAAGCTCTTCGATAGCTTTTAAACCATCTGCTTCGTTTTCCATTTCCACAAAACCAAATCCTTTACTTCTTCCTGTAAATTTATCAGTGATGATTTTAACTGAAGTCACTTCGCCGTACACTTCAAAAGACGCTCTTAAGTCTGCTTCGTCTAATGAAAACGGAAGACTTCCTACAAAAATGTTCATATTAGTATTTTAAAATTTTGGTAAAGGTATACTTTTTTAAATCTAATTCATTCATTATTAAGCTTTTTGTTTTTAAAATTTTATTGTATACAAAACATATTTTTTTCGAGAATCATTAGTTTGTATGCCAAACTTTTCTATCTTTGCACCCTTAAATAACCGAGGTCGAGTACCTCAAATTAATCACAAAGATTATGTCAGTAAAAATTAGATTACAAAGACATGGTAAAAAAGGGAAACCTTTTTACTGGATCGTAGCAGCAGATGCTCGCGCGAAAAGAGATGGTAGATTCTTAGAGAAAATCGGAACTTACAATCCAAACACTAACCCTGCAACTATCGACTTGAACTTGGACAAGGCAGTTACTTGGTTATTCAACGGTGCTCAGCCAACTGACACTGCAAGAGCTATCCTTTCTTACAAAGGTGCTTTATTAAAACACCACCTAGAAGGCGGAGTTCGTAAAGGTGCTTTAACTGCTGAACAAGCGGAAGCTAAATTAGCTGCTTGGTTAGATGAAAAAGCTGGAAAAGTTACTGCGAAAAAAGACGGTTTAGCAAAATCGAAAGCGGATCTTAAAGCTGAGGCTTTAAAAGCTGAAAAAGCTGCTAACGAAAAACGTATCGCTGCTCAAGCTGAGGCTGTAAAAGCTGAAGAAGCTACTGAAGAGGTAGCAGAAGAAGTTGCTGAGGAAGTAGCAGAAGCTACAACTGAAGAAACTCCGGCTGTTGAGGAAAACAACGAAGAAACAGAAGCTTAATTTTAAAGCGGTTCCATGCGTAAAGAAGATTGTTTCTATTTAGGTAAAATCGCAAAAAAATTTAGTTTTAAGGGAGAAGTCCTTATTTATTTGGATACGGACGAACCCGAAATGTATGAAGATTTGGAATCAGTTTTTGTCGAATTCGGCAAAAATCTGGTTCCATTTTTTATTGAAAGAAGCCAGCTTCACAAAGGCGACTTTTTACGCGTGAAGTTTGAAGAAGTAGACAGCGAAGACGACGCCGACCGAATCATGGGAAGCGAAATCTATTTGCCGCTTACGATGCTGCCGAAATTGGACGGTAAAAAATTCTACTTCCACGAAGTGATTGGTTTTGATGTGGAAGATGTGCGTTTAGGGAACATCGGAAAAATTGTTTCCATTAACGACTCTACCGCACAACCACTTTTCGAAATCATGAAAGACGACACGGAAATCCTGATTCCGATGATTGACGATTTTATTGTCGAAATTGACCGCGCTAATAAAAAAGTGGTTTTGGATACACCAGAAGGCTTGGTGGATTTATATCTTGGATAAACTCCAATGACTTTTCAGTTCAAACAATTTAGCATTCAACAAGACCGATGCGCCATGAAAGTGGGTACCGATGGTGTTTTATTGGGTGCTTGGACACCGCTTATTAACAATCCTTATAATATTCTCGATATTGGAGCCGGAACCGGTTTAATCGCTTTGATGTTAGCCCAACGCAGCAATGCGGAACAGATTGACGCCATCGAAATTGACGCCGATGCTTACGAACAGGCAACGGAAAACTTCGAAAATTCCCCGTGGAACGACCGCTTGTATTGTTATCATGCCGGTTTAGACGAATTTGTGGATGAAGTGGATGAGGAATTCGATTTAATTGTTTCCAACCCGCCCTTTTATACAGATGAGTACAAATCTGGTGATGAACAACGCGACAGTGCTCGTTTTGAAGATTCGTTACCTTTTGAAGAATTGGTGGAAGCGGCAGATTTTTTCCTATCGGATAATGGTATTTTCGCTTTGATTATTCCTTTTAAAGAAGAAGAAAAACTACTTACACTTTGTGCAGAGCGAGGTTTATTTCCGCTGAAAATTACCCGTGTGAAAGGCACACCAACCACAGAAATCAAGCGAAGTCTAATGGCTTTTTGTCGTATCAAGCAAACTCCTTTAATTGATGAATTGGTTATTGAGACGGCGAGGCATCAGTATACAATGGAATACATTGAATTGACTAAAGCATTTTATTTAAAACTTTAAAATTAAGTGTTGCAAAATTTCTTCTTCAATCATTTTGCGACATCAGATACTAACTATATTAAAAGAAAAACTACACCTTACAAGATGTAGTTTTTTTTGCTTTTAGTCGCGGGTTTCATCCGAACGAAGCGAATTAAAAAAGTAAATCTCCGCTATCAGGCAGGTACGATACGCTACCTCCTTGTATAATTTAGAAAAAACTCCAAAAAGATTTTCTTTCTTTATCTTCTTTTGTTTCTCTAGGCAAAGGATTTGTTTCATTATATCCTTTCGATGAATTGATAATAAAATGTTTTCCTTTGACTAATTTGGATAAAGGTATTGCGTAAGCGATTGTCCAAAAATCTCTTTTTTGGCCAGCATCAATAGTGCCAAGCTCGTAACCATAACCAACTTGAAAATCTAAAATACTTGCAGATAATGTAGGAGCAAATATGTTTTTTGTGGCATCTCCACTAGCTGCTGAAAACAAAACACCTAATTGAACACCCCAAAAAGGGGTAAAATCAGAATTGATCACTTCGCTTTTATCGTTTGTAGTTCTTTCTAATTCACCCCAAGATATTCCCGCTCCAGCTCCAATCGAATTGAATAAAATAATATCCCCTATCTTTGATGATGAATCAATTTCAGAATCATTTACAGTGTTAAATCGCGCAACTGGTATTGAAAAGTTAGTTGTTATAATAAATGATTTGAAGTTGTATTTAGTATTAATGGGCTGTATTTCATTTAGCTGTGGGTTTATTTTTTCAATAGTGGGTTCTGGAACTGGTGTCGGCAAGATATTAGTTGGCAGAACAGTTTTACCGCTCGTTATTTCAGCCAAAATTTCAGAATCAGTTTTAGGGTTCAGTTTTACAACTGATGATTGTTTTCCATTCTCGTCTTCAGTCCAAATAGAAATTTGCTTCTTGGTACTCAAGGGCTTTACAAACTTGTGTTCAAAATATCCTTTGTAGTTTACAACGATTGTAACATTAGGTTTGTCTGATCCGGTGGTATCAACCTTAATGACAAAAGTTTTATCTGCATTACCAGATATTTGCTTTTCAGACAGCACTACATTAGTCGGTGCAGTTTGGCTATATCCTATAGAAAAACAGAACAATAGCAAGAGAAGTGTTGTTTTCATATAAAATTATTTAAAATTTGTAAATAAAGTTATACAAAAAATTATATATAAGAAAAGAAAAAATGACAAAATGCGAATATTCTTTTTGAATAAACTTTTAGTAAATGAAAAGAATATCAACAAATTCTTTTCAAACCAGCAACACGAAAGCGTTTTATCTGAAGCTTTAAAATCTTTCGTTGGTTTGATGGTTTCAATCGTTTGTCGCCAGAATGCATTAGGATTGTTTTTAGGGAAATTCTGGAGATAGAGACAGGAAGAGTTAGTTATGAAATAAAAAGCCTCGCAGATGCAAGGCTTTTTATAATTATTCTACTAACAATTTATTTATTGTTTTATGATTTGATTCCGTGATCACTTCAAGCAAATACATACCGTTGATAGTCTTGATAAATCTAATTTTTCAGATAATCTATTTTCAATTTTAGATTTACTGAAAACCATTATCCCATAAACATCATAAACTGTAATTACATTGGGAAAATCCAACAAAACTAGTTATCAAACAAAATAAAAAAAGTGATTTTTTAATCATATCTAAAACCATTTAAACAAGAAAGACAATGTAGATTAACTTCATTGTCTTTCCTTGAATATATTAATTAAGTAATCTCTTAGTGATGCAATTGCTCCTCACCCTCTTTATAAGGAACCGTTTGCGGTACAAAATCATCTTCATGACCTGGTTTACTGTAATCATAAGCCCAACGGTATACGTGAGGAATTTCACCTGGCCAGTTTCCGTGCATGTGCTCAACTGGTGTAGTCCACTCTAATGTGTTCGATTTCCAAGGGTTTTGTGTAGCTTTCTTACCGTAGAAAATGCTGTAGAAGAAGTTCCAGAAGAATACTAATTGGAACGCTGCTCCTACCAAAGCAAACACAGTAATCAATACATTCACATCTGCTAAATCATCGAATAACGGGAAGTTCGTGTTAGTATAATAACGTCTTGGAAGACCTGCCATACCGATAAAGTGCATTGGGAAGAATACTCCGTAAGCACATACTGCCGTTACCCAGAAGTGAATGTAACCTAAGTTTTTGTTCATCATACGTCCGAACATTTTAGGGAACCAGTGGTAAACACCCGCAAAGAATCCGTAAAGTGCAGAGATACCCATTACCAAATGGAAGTGAGCCACTACGAAATATGTATCGTGAACGTTGATATCTAAAGTTGAATCTCCTAAGATGATACCTGTTAAACCTCCAGTGATGAAAGTCGAAACCAATCCGATAGAGAATAACATACCCGGATTCATCTGCAGATTACCTTTCCATAAGGTTGTAATATAGTTGAACGCTTTTACCGCAGATGGAATCGCAATCAATAATGTTGTAAACGTAAATACCGATCCTAAGAATGGGTTCATACCTGAGATGAACATGTGGTGACCCCAAACGATAGTTGATAAGAAAGCAATCGCTAAAATTGAAGCAATCATCGCACGGTAACCGAAGATAGGTTTACGGGAATTGGTTGCAATAATTTCAGAAGTGATACCTAATGCCGGTAATAATACAATGTAAACTTCAGGGTGTCCTAAGAACCAGAACAAGTGCTCGAACAATACGGGAGAACCTCCTTGGTAATGTAAAACCTCTCCTGAAATATAAATATCAGACAAGAAGAATGATGTACCGAAACTTCTGTCGAAAATCAATAACAATGCTGCAGAGAATAATACCGGGAACGATACGATACCGATGATAGCCGTTACAAAGAAAGCCCATACAGTAAGTGGCAATCTTGTCATCGACATTCCTTTAGTACGCAAGTTGATCACTGTTACTACGTAGTTCAACGATCCCATCAACGAAGAAGCGATGAAGATAGCCATAGAAACCAACCATAACGTCATACCTGTTCCTGAACCAGGAATCGCTTGCGGTAAAGCCGATAATGGCGGATAAATTGTCCAACCTGCTGAAGCCGGTCCTTGTTCCACAAATAAGGAAACCAACATAATAACCGAAGATACGAAGAACAACCAGTATGAAATCATGTTCATAAAACCGGATGCCATGTCACGTGCTCCAATCTGCAATGGAATTAATAAGTTACTGAACGTTCCGCTTAATCCGGCGGTCAATACGAAGAATACCATGATGGTTCCGTGAATGGTAACCAAAGCCAGGTAAATATCATTTCGCATTACACCTCCCGGAGCAAATTTTTCACCCAATAAAAACTTAAATAGTCCGAATGATTCTTCCGGCCATGCAATTTGCATACGGAACAACAAAGACATCATTACCCCGATAATCCCCATGATTAAACCAGTGATAAGGTATTGTTTTGCGATCATTTTGTGATCGATACTAAAGATATACTTTGTGATAAAAGTATCTTTATGGTGATGTTCGTGATCGTGTCCGTGATCGTGAGTTAAATCGTGTCCTACTGCTGACATATTCTTTTAATTTGAATAGTATTAAATAATTTATTTTACAAGCTGAGCAATTGCTTTCGTTGAATCTGCTGCAGGAGCTGCAGGTGTTTCAACAGCTGGCTCTTCTGAGGCTGCTGCTTCTTTAACGGCTTTGCTTAAAGTACCTTTTTCGCTCAACCATTTTTTATAGTCAGCTTCGCTTTCAACTACAATTTTCATCTGCATGTTGAAGTGTGATGCCCCACAAATCTTGTTACATAATAATAAATAATCGAAATTGTATGGCTCTAAAGCTGATTTTCCTTCGGCTACCAATGCAGCGCTTTTCTTAGCTCTGATTTTGTTGATACGTGCAACTTTCTCAACCATTTCCGGTGTCGAACGCATTTGATCAGTCGTCAATGTTGGTGTGAAGGCAAATTGCGTAACCATACCCGGAACACAGTTCATCTGTGCACGGAAGTGTGGCATATATGCTGAGTGCAACACATCCTGAGAACGCATTTTGAAAATCACTTTTCTACCTACCGGAATGTGCAACTCCTGAACAACTTTATCATCCTGAGCATTAGGATCTGCCATATCTACACCTACAGTATTCACACCCTCGATGTAACGAACGTTGGCTTTACCTAACACGTTATCTTCACCAGCATAACGAGCTTCCCAGCTGAATTGTTTTGCATACAATTCCACATAGATTGGGTCACCTTCTTTCTCATCCACAAACATAATGTTCGTCCAAGCGTACAATCCGTAAAGGATTAAACCTGCTAAAACAATTACCGGGATGATTGTCCAGATGAACTCCAATTTATCATTATCAGCAAAATATAAAGCTTTGTTTCCTTGTTTTCCTCTGTATTTGAAAGCAAAGTAGTGCAATAAAGCTTGAGTGATTGTCTGAACAAAAAAGATCAGAATCATCGAAATCCACATCAAACGGTCTACATCCGGTCCGTGTTCTGAAGCAGAATTATCCATTAACGGTAAGTCACCAAATTTAACACAACAATAAATGGTAGTTAAATAGATGAATACCAAGAAAGCAAACATCAAGTAACCGTTAAGATTATTGTCTCTATCGTTTGCAATACCAGAATCATCACATGATGTCTTAGCGCCGATTTGCGTCAAATCAAATATTTTTGTCAATTGCCAAACGGCAACCCCCAATAAAACTACTACTAAAAGTATCAATAAACTTGTCATTGGTTTATTACTTTAAATATTAATAATGAAAATGTTTACTTTCTTCAATCAACGGATTACGTTTTGCCAACAACGGAGCTTTGGTAAGTGCCGAGAATATAACAAAAATAAACAATCCAAGGAAGAACATTAATGCTCCGATTTCGGAAGCTCCAATGAACCACTGATCTCCTACAGTTGCAGGCATAATCATATTAAAGAAATCAATATAGTGTCCTGTTAAGATGATGATTCCAGCCATTACTACAATCCAAGTCAAACGTTTGAAATCAGTGTTGATTAAGATTAAGATTGGCAATACAAAGTTCATCACTACCATTCCAAAGAACGGCAATCTGTAGTTATCAATACGGGTTACGAAATAAGTTACCTCTTCCGGGATGTTCGAATACCACATCAACATGAATTGAGAGAACCATAAGTACGTCCAGAATACCGAAATACCAAACATGAATTTCGCTAAATCGTGGATGTGACTTGTATTCACATATTCTAAATAACCTCTAGATTTTAAGTATAAAGTAACAAATGCAATTGTTGTAATACCGCTTACGAAGAATGAAGCAAATACATACCATCCGAATAAGGTACTGTACCAGTGTGGATCCACTGACATTACCCAATCCCAAGAAGCAATCGATTCAGAAACGATAAAGAACGCTAAGAAACCTGCTGCCGCTTTAAAGTTCTTCTTGTAAAAAGAATCATCCGAAGCGTTGTCTTGCGCTAATGAATTCTTTCTAGAAACATAGCGGTAGTAATTCCAACCTGCTAAGAAAATAGCGGCACGGATTAAGAAGAACGGTACATTCAAGAACCCTTTTTTACCAGCAATGATAGCATCGTAATTAGGACTTGCAGGATCTGTTACCCCTTCACCCATCCAAGTAAATAAATGGTTGAAATGCATCCCTGACAATACCAACAATACAAAGAAAATGATAGAACCTGGTAATAAATAAGCTGTAATACCTTCCATTACACGGAATAATACTGGCGACCATCCTGCTTGCGCTGCCCATTGGATTGCATAAAATGCTAAAACTCCAACTGAAATCAACAAGAAGAAGATACAAGCCACATACAAAGCAGCCCAAGGCTTGTTTTGTAATTGGTGCAATACGTGTTCTAAGTGTTTTTGGTGCTCAGCATGTGCGTCAGCTTCTGCATGATCTGCTTTTGCTGCGTGAGCATCGTCATGATGTGCTTCTGCAGCCGGAGCTACAGCAGCAGCAACTGAATCATGCGCCGTTGTTGCCAGTGAATCGGTTGCAGGGGCAGCTACATGTTCTGCAGGTGCCACCTCATGATGTGCCTCAGTTGAAGCGTGCGAATCTGCAGCAGTAGCATGTGCATCGTGTGCAGCTTCCGCTCCATGATGTCCTCCATGAGCACTCTCCGCTAATATCTTTTCTACGTCAGCCGTAGTTTTTGGTGCATCAAAAAAACCATATCCCCATCCTATAAGCCCTAAAGCCATAAGAACAAAAGCAAAGGTTTTTAATTTGTTTGAAAATGTGTACATATTCTAAACGTTCAAATGAGTTTTACTTAGTTAATTCTCCTTTTAGTGTCATCACGTGCTTGGCCACTAACCAACGCTCTTCTTGCGTTAACTGATTCGCATGAGAACCCATAGAGTTTAATCCGTAAGTTTCCACGTGGAATACACTTCCTTCAGTAATAGCACGATCAGCATAACTTGGAACTCCCAAGAATTTTTCACGTTTTACTAAATTTCCTTTTCCGTCTCCTTTTTCACCGTGACAAATAGCACAATAAATATTGAACAATTCTGCACCTTTTTCAGGATTTACAGACAAAGAATCTAATGGTGATTGTAAAGATTTTGACATCTCATATCCTGCAGGCGTGTTCGGCAATTCATAAGGTTGGAAACCTCTTTTGATTGTTCCTTTCGCCGGCTTCAAACCTTCTTTTCCACCTTTAAAGGCAGAAGATTGTGAATACGTTTCATAAGCCACTGACTCATACATGTTCGGGAAGAACTGATAATTTGGCTTCGATTTGTCGAAACATGAAGTAGCAACAACCGAAAGTCCAACTACAGCTACTATTTTATATAAAGCTTTCATATTTTCTATTAATGCTTATCAATTACTTTTACTTCTACCGCACCTGTGTTTTTAAAGAACGAAACCATGTCGTCTTCGTTTCCACTTACAGCTACTTCCATTAAGAAATGATCATCTGTAGTTCTTACATCAGGGTTTTCAGCTTTTTTAAACGGCCACAATTTACTTCTTAGGTAAAACGTGATAACCATTAAGTGAGCCGCGTGGAATACCGTCATCTCAAACATAACCGGAACGAAAGCCGGCATATTCTGATAGAAAGCAAAACTTGGTTTACCTCCGATATCCTGAGGCCATCCACCATCCGGATTGATCATGATGTTCCACAACATCCAACTTGCGAAACACAAACCGTAACATCCGTAAATGAACGCACAGATTGCAATTCTTGTTGGTGCCAAGCCCATAGCTTTGTCCAAACCGTGAACCGGGAATGGCGTATAAACTTCTTCAATATGATGATGAGCAGAACGGGTTGCTTTAACAGCATCCATTAAAACGTCATCATCGGTATATAGCGCGTGTATAACTTTATTCGTACTCATGATCTATTAATGATTGTGTGAATGATGTCCTTCTTTTTCTCTTTCTCTTTTGTAGTTGTCACCCGAAGTTTTCAAAATTGTTTTAACCTCTGCCTGAGCAATTACAGGGAAACTTCTTGAATATAATAAGAATAATACGAAGAAGAAACCAATAGTACCGATATAAATACCCGCATCAACAAACGTTGGCTGGAACATCGTCCAAGAAGATGGTAAGTAATCACGGTGTAATGACGTTACGATAATTACGAAACGCTCAAACCACATACCGATGTTTACTACCAAGGAAATAATAAACGAGAACATGATACTGGTTCTCAATTTCTTGAACCACATGAACTGCGGAGAGAATACGTTACACGTCATCATCAACCAGTACGACCACCAGTAAGGACCTGTAGCACGATTTAAGAATGCATACTGCTCATACTCTACTCCAGAATACCAAGCTACAAACAACTCAGTAATATAAGCACATCCTACGATAGAACCGGTAATCATGATTACGATGTTCATCAATTCGATATGCTGGATTGTGATATAATCTTCTAAGTTACAAACCTTTCTCATGATGATAAGTAAGGTGTTTACCATCGCGAATCCTGAGAAGATCGCTCCCGCAACGAAGTACGGAGGAAGGATTGTCGTGTGCCACCCCGGAATTACCGAAGTTGCGAAGTCAAAGGATACAATCGTGTGTACTGAAAGTACCAATGGTGTTGCTAAACCAGCCAATACCAAAGAAACCTCTTCGAAACGCTGCCAGTCTTTAGCTCTACCCGACCATCCGAAAGATAAAATTGAATAAATTCTTTTGTTGAAAGGGGTTACCGCTCTATCACGAATCATGGCAAAGTCAGGTAATAATCCAGTCCACCAGAAAACTAATGATACGGAAAGATACGTTGAAATCGCGAATACGTCCCACAATAACGGCGAGTTAAAGTTTACCCATAACGAACCGAATTGGTTTGGAATTGGCAATACCCAGTAGCCTAACCATGGACGCCCCATGTGAATAATCGGGAATAAACCTGCCTGAACTACCGAGAAAATTGTCATTGCCTCTGCAGAACGGTTAATCGCCATTCTCCATTTTTGACGGAATAATAATAATACGGCTGAGATTAGAGTTCCGGCGTGACCGATACCTACCCACCAAACGAAATTGGTGATATCCCAAGCCCAACCTACTGTTTTATTTAATCCCCATGTTCCGATACCGGTAGAAATGGTGTACACCATACATCCTGCTCCCCAAAGGAACGCAGCTAATGCAATGGAGAATACAGTCCACCATAGTTTGTTTGCTTTTCCTTCAACAGGACGAGCTACATCTACTGTTACATCGTGATAAGATTTATCACCAAGAACTAAAGGTTTTCTAATGGGTGCTTCGTAATGAGACGACATAATCCTTTATATTGTTTCTTAATTAATACTTTATTATTCTTGAGTGTTTCTCACTTTTACGTGATAGAAAACATTTGGTTTGGTTCCGATGTGCTCTAACAAATGATACATTCTGTCATCTTCTGCTAATTTAGCCACTTGACTTTCTTTATCATTTACATCTCCAAATACCATAGCACCGCTAGTACAAGCTGCAGAACATGCTACCTGGAATTCATCCTTTGCCACAACTCTACCTTCTTTCTTAGCTTTAAGAATAGTAGCCTGTGTCATCTGGATACACATTGAACATTTCTCCATAACCCCACGAGAACGAACGTTTACATCCGGGTTCAATACCATACGACCTAAATCGTCATTCATGTGGTAATCGAATTCACTGTTTTTGTTGTACAAGAACCAGTTGAAACGACGTACTTTATACGGACAGTTGTTTGCACAGTAACGCGTTCCCACACAACGGTTGTACGCCATGTGATTCTGACCCTGACGCCCGTGAGAGGTTGCCGCAACCGGACAAACCGTTTCACAAGGTGCGTGGTTACAGTGTTGACACATTACCGGCTGGAAGGCTACCTGAGGATTCTCAGACGGATCTTCCATACCTGTGAACGTATCGATAGAGTTCATTAAACCTGACATTTCTCCTTTCAAATCTACATCGCCTTTGAAAGTATCTTCCGAAGAATAGTAACGGTCAATACGCAACCAGTGCATATCACGACTTCTTCTTACCTCAGATTTACCAACTACCGGAACGTTGTTTTCTGCGTGACATGCAATAACACATGCTCCACAACCTGTACAAGAGTTCAAATCAATCGATAAATTAAAGTGATGTCCAACCGAACGGTCGAAAGAATTCCAAAGGTCAACTTCTGTAGCCGGAGTTGCCTGGTGGTCTAAAGATACCATTGGAACCGGATTCCAGATTTCAGCATCTTTAGTATTGAATATTTCAAGGGTAGTTTCTTTAACGATATCGCCTCTACCCATTAATGTTTTTTGTAACTGTACGCAAGCGAATTCGTGATCTCCGCTTCCTTTAGTCAATTTAGCCGATTGGTTTGCGTTTAAGTTAGCGTACACTTTATAAGCGTTAACTCCAACTTGCATTTCAGCTTTCATCGCTTCTTTACGACCATATCCTAAAGCCAAACCGATAGTTCCAACTGCCTGACCTGGCTGAATGATAACCGGAACGTTTTCTAACTTCACACCACCCACTTCTAAAGTAGCGTAGCTTCCGTTCAAACCTCCATTAGCAACGTTGTAGTTTTCCAATTCTAATGCTTCAGCATCTTTCTTAGATACCGTTACATAGTTGTCCCAAGAGGCTCTTGTAATTGGATCCGGAAACTCTTGTAACCATGGGTTGTTAGCCTGTTGTCCGTCACCCATACCTGTTTTAGTATAAAGGACTAACTCTAAGCCTCCAGCATTTTTAGCTTGTGCTAACGTAGCAGCAGCACCTGCAAAATCAGCAGCACCTGCACCTGCAACACCAGCTTCGAAAGCGTAAACCCCATCGTGAACCAATTTGTTCCAAGAAGTACCACCGGCAATTGAAGTACCAACAGCTTTTAAATAATCGTAATAAGAAGTTGTATTTCCAGTCCAAGCTAATAAGGCTTCCTGGAATTGTTTTGTATCAAATAATGGACGGATTGTCGGCTGAGTAACCGCGTATTGTCCTTTTGCAATCATCACATCGCCCCAAGACTCTAAATAATGAGGAACCGGAGCTGAAATTTTAGATTTAATTGCAGTTTCATCTTCACGTAAAGTAAAAGCAACTGAAGTTGACACTTTTGCTAAACCTGCCTGAAAATCTGCAGCATTTGGCAATGTATATAATGGATTAACGCCATTCATGATTAAAGTGTGAACTGCACCGGCTTTCATATCTGCTACCAATTGCATTACCGCTTTGTTATCTCCTTTACGGATTAAACGAGCAGCAGCCGGATTGAAAGCTTCAGAACTTAATGCCTTATTGATGGCCAACACCAACAATTGCGCATTCACATCATCCAAACCAGAAACTAAAACTCCTTTAGCACCTGCCGCTTTTAACTGCTGTGCTGTTTTAGCTACAGCCGCTTCTTTATCACCTAAATTAGCCGTTCCTACTGAAGAACCTGTAATTGCGTTATAAATTTTAACAAGCGCTTGTTTTTGTTGCGTAACGGTTAAAGGAATACGTTTGTCAGCATTTGCTCCTGCCAAAGACATATTCGCTTCAATTTGAATGTGCTTGGACATTTTACCATTCTTTGGCACACGTCCTTTTGCATAGCCTGAATCGTAGTTTCCACCTTGCCAGTCTCCTAGGAAATCTGCACCAATCGAAACAATAACATCCGCTTTCTCAAAATCGTAATCTGCTAAAGCTCTTTCTCCGTAAGCCATTTGGAAGGCATCCAAAGCTGTAGAAGAAGATACTGCATCATATACCACATGCTTTGCATTAGGATTTTTTGCGATGAACTCAGCAATTAATTTATCTGTTGACGGACTCGCCATAGTACCGGTTAAAAGCACTACTTGTCCACCTTTTGTTTTAGCTTCAGTTAAACTTTTAGCAACCGCCGCATTTACCTCAGACCAAGAAGCATCTTTCCCCTTGATTTTTGGTTGCTTTAAACGCATGCTGTCATACAACGATAAAACCGATGCATGCACACGTCCGTTTGCTCCAAATTTAGCACCCGCCAAATTGTTATTTTCAACTTTAATAGGA
Source organism: Flavobacterium sp. (assembly GCF_032153895.1). GTDB lineage: Bacteria > Bacteroidota > Bacteroidia > Flavobacteriales > Flavobacteriaceae > Flavobacterium. Next base: position 139,498 of record NZ_JALDYN010000003.1, on the reverse strand, counting down.
CGACCTTCGCGTGTTTTGATTAAGATGTTTGCAAAATCAAAACCATCATTCATTGTCGTTGCGTAATAATCTGCAACTCCAGGAATAATTTCTTCAGGTTGAACTACATAAGGAATAGACTTTACAACAGGACCTTCACACGCCGCCAAAGTAGCAGCCGCTGTTGAAAATCCAACGTATTTCAAAAAGTCACGACGACTTGTCGAAGAAGCAGCTAAAGTAGCTCCGTCACCCAGGAATTCATCCGTAGGAATTTCTTCAACAAATTCATTGTTTCTTAGCGTCTCAACAATAGAACTGTTTTCGTTCAGCTCTTCAACACTTTTCCAGTATTTTTTGTTTGATGCCATTGTATATAGATATTAGCTTCTTATTAATTATTAATAGTGACACTTACCACACTCTAAACCTCCCATTTGAGCCGCTGTTAACTGATCAACACCGTACTTTTTAGAAAGCTCTTCGTGAATTTTCTTGTAATAGTCATTTCCTTCCACTTTAACATTGGTTTCTCTGTGACAGTTCACACACCATCCCATCGTTAAAGGAGAATGTTGTCTCATGATTTCCATAGTTTCAACAGGACCGTGACATTTCTGACACTCAACTCCTGCTACAGAAACGTGCTGAGAGTGGTTAAAGTAAACGAAATCAGGAAGGTTGTGTACACGAACCCATTTCACTGGTTTTACTTTACCTGTGTATTTCTGCGCTGTTTTATCCCAACCTACTGCATCGTATAGTTTTTGGATTTCAGCTGTGTAGAATTCTTTTGAATAATCAACGTAAGTCGAATCTTTATCACCTGTAAACTCATTAACGTTTTTGTGACAGTTCATACATACGTTCAAAGAAGGAATCCCTGACGTTTTACTTACACGTGCCGAAGAGTGACAATATTTACAGTCGATTTTATTATCTCCTGCGTGGATTTTGTGCGAGAAGTGGATTGGCTGAATTGGTTCGTAGTTCTGATCTACACCAATCTGCATTAAGTATCCGTAGATAAAATACATACTCACCAAGAAACACACAATTACCGAAACCAATACTAAGAACTGGTTTTTAGCAAAAGCTTTCCAAATTGGTAATGATTTTTCTTTTACCGGAATCTCAACACCGTTAGCCGCAGCAATTTTGTTCAATACATTTTTAACGAAGAACAACATTGCTACCAACATTGCTAAAACAACTGCTAAAATTCCTAAAATCAAATTGTTAGAAATTCCACCTTGTTGTGAAGCACCTCCACCAGCAACATCTGGAGCAGGAGTTTTAACTTCCTCTTTTGGCTGAGAAGTATACGCTAAAATGTTATCAATATCTGCATTCGATAATTGAGGGAAAGCAGTCATCGCTACTTTGCTGTACTCCTCATAAACCTTAACCGCCTGAGCGTCGCCAGATTTTACTAATTCACCACTGTTTTTAATCCATTTGTACAACCATTCTTTGTCATACTTTTCAGCAACACCACGAAGCGCCGGCCCCGTCATTTTTGCATCTAATTTGTGACAAGCCGCACAGTTTGCATTAAAAATTGCTTTACCCGCTACCGGATCTCCAGCACCTGCCGCAGGAGCCGCCGCAGCTGGATCTTGCGCAAATGAGTTCAGCGAAAGCGACAAAATCAGCGCTAAACTGAACAATAATTTTTTAGAAATCGAGTTATGGTTACCCACGTTTTTCATAATTAAAAATGATTATCGACTAAATTTGGTATGGTTTTAGCTCTCTAAAGAACACACCTTATTTATAAACTCGGACAAAAATACGACTTATGAGCTATTATTAAAACCTTAAATTTATCTTAAAAGGTAATTTATATCAATTCTAAATAAATTACTAGTTTTGCTATCATAACATTAATCGTACATTTGCTATAAAGTTAGTTCATTATGAGAATTTTAAGAACACCCCATCGAATTGGCATTCTGTGTTTAACCGCTTTTTTAAGCTTCAAATCATTTTCACAGCCTGGAAAATTTAACATTATTCAGGATCCAAAATTTGAAACCCTACTCAATGAAAAAAGAAAGATCAACTCTTCCATAACGGTTAACGATCGTTATAAGGTTCAGATTTTTTACGGAACTAACGAAGAAGCCAAAAAAACCTTGAGCACATTCCGAAGAGAATTCAGATATTTAGACGGCACCATCATCTATTCCAACCCTTCTTACAAAGTTTGGGTAGGTACGTTCAAAACCCGTATTGAAGCAGAAAGAAATTACAAGGAAATCCTCAAAAAATATCCAAACGCACTCTTGTTACGCCCGAACAAATAATCAAAATCCCTTTTAGGGATTTTTTTTATGGCCAACCCATTTCCTTTCTTACTTTTTCAGTTTCGAAAGCATTTTTTACGGGTATTTTTTGGGTCAAATCTTCATCCTCTGAAGGAACAATAGGAACATCTTTACGTTCAATCAAACCAAAACGCTGGTAGTCAAAATGCATGTAATTATAGATGTCATAACTTCGATAAAACGAATAATCCAACTGATTTTGAAGATAGGCTTTTTTGAAAAATGGCTCCAGAAGCAACCAGGTGCGCTCCAGATTGTCTGTTGTGGAAAAATTATTAATAATTAAGCGATTAAAATCTCCATGCAACAACCCAAAATTCTTCCCTGTTGGAAAAACATCATACTTTCTACAAATCTTATACAACTCCGTTAAAAGGGAAAAATAAACCTCCCCTCTTATTTTCATTAACGCAACAGATGCTTCTGAAGTAAAACTATCATCTGATGAAACTTTAATCAGGTGATTTGAAACCGCTTCTTCTCTAGCAATTAATTCCTTTAATTTTCTAATGTCAGAAAGTTTTGAAAAATTCTTATCATGCCAAATTGCAGATTTTGTCAAATACATCGGTTTGAACCAAGCTTTCAGTTCTCCTTCAAAAATAGCCTCATAAAAGTATTCATGACCCGAAAAATGTGAAGCATCCAAGCCATATTGCTCTGTCAAAATTTCAAGATGGCTTTTAAAATGCGCTATATCGGAATGATAAAAACTCCAATTCAGCAACTTATAGTGCCAGTCAGCTTCATAACCGTAATCGTGGTCTAATTTCTCCAACAGTCCTTTAATTCTTTGATAATTTTCAGGCGTCATCGTTCGAGTACTTCGCATTGCGGGAATAAATTCCTTGGTAATGATTTCATCGCGATAATTTTGCGCTTCTGAAGTAAGGACGCTTAATAAAAACAAACAAAGAGTTACAGCTGATTTCATATTGTATTTTTAAAGTTATAAAAATAAAAAAAGTCCGACAAAATCGGACTTTTCATTGTATATAAAACTAAATTATTTTAGTTTCTTTTTCACTTCAACTTCTTGGAAGGCTTCTATTAAATCGTATTCTTTCAAATCGTTGTAGTTTTTAATCTGCATACCGCAATCGTATCCTTTGGAAACTTCTTTTACGTCGTCTTTGAAACGTTTCAAGGTAGCCAATTCTCCAGTGTAAATTACAACACCTTCACGGATTAAACGAATTCTCGAACTACGGAAGATTTTACCATCCGTAACCATACATCCGGCAATTGTTCCCACTTTAGAGATTTTGAACAATTCGCGAACTTCTGCGGTACCGGTGATTTCTTCTTTCAATTCCGGTGACAACATTCCTTCCATCGCATCTTTCAAATCGTCGATAGCATCGTAGATAATTGAATAATGACGGATATCGATTTCTTCTTTCTCAGCCAACTGTTTCGCATTTCCAGCTGGACGAACGTTAAATCCGATGATAATTGCGTCTGAAGCCGAAGCTAACAATACGTCAGATTCTGTAATCGCTCCAACGCCTTTGTGGATGATACGGATTTGAATTTCTTCGGTTGACAATTTCGAGAAGGAATCCGATAACGCCTCTACTGAACCGTCTACGTCTCCTTTAAGGATAATGTTCAACTCTTTAAACTGACCTAAAGCGATACGACGACCGATTTCGGCAAGTGTGATATGTTTCTGCGTACGAACTGACTGCTCGCGTAACAACTGCATACGTTTAGCTGCAATTTGTTTGGCCTCTCTTTCGTCTTCAAATACGTTGAATTTATCTCCGGCAGTTGGCGCTCCGTCCAAACCTAAGATTGAAATTGGCGTTGATGGACCGGCTTCTTTAATCGAATTACCACGCTCATCAAACATCGCTTTTACTTTTCCATGGTTTTTACCGGCCAACACGTAGTCTCCAACACGTAGCGTTCCTGCTTGTACCAAAATAGTAGTTACATAACCACGTCCTTTGTCCAATTGTGCTTCTACTACGGTTCCTACTGCTGGTTTATTTGGATTCGCTTTTAAATCTAAGATTTCCGCTTCCAACAATACTTTTTCTAACAATTCCGGAACTCCTTGTCCGAATTTAGCAGAGATATCGTGAGACTGGTATTTTCCACCCCAATCTTCTACCAATAAATTCATTCCGGCTAATTGCTCCTTAATTTTTTCAGGGTTCGCACTTGGCTTATCCACCTTATTAATCGCAAAAATCATCGGCACCCCTGCTGCTTGAGCGTGAGAAATCGCCTCTTTGGTTTGCGGCATGATGTCGTCGTCTGCTGCTACTACGATAATCGCGATATCGGTAACCTGAGCACCACGCGCACGCATCGCGGTAAACGCCTCGTGACCCGGTGTATCTAAGAACGTAATTTCCTGACCGTTCTCCAATTCCACTCCGTACGCTCCAATGTGCTGGGTAATTCCTCCAGACTCACCCGCGATAACATTCGCTTTACGGATGTAATCCAACAAGGATGTTTTACCGTGGTCTACGTGACCCATTACGGTTACAATCGGTGCGCGGTGTTTTAAATCTTCCGGACGATCTTCTACTACTTCAATTGTTTCTTCAATATCGGCTGTTGTAAATTCAACTTCATAACCGAATTCATCTGCAACGATTGACAAGGTTTCAGCATCCAAACGCTGGTTCATCGTTACCATGATGCCTAACGACATACAGGTTCCGATTACTTTAGTGATTGGCACGTCCATCATCGAAGCAATTTCACCTACCGTTACGAATTCGGTAACTTTAAGTACTTTGCTTCCTTCTTCCATCGCCTGCATTTCATCTTCTGAACGCTGACGGTGTGAATCACGCTTGTCTCTTCTATATTTAGCCGCTTTCGATTTATTACCTTTTCCTTGTAATCTTTCCAGCGTCTCTTTAATTTGGTTTTTAACTTCTTCTTCGGTTGGCTCTACTTTGGCTACAATCGCAGGACGATTTCCTTTTTGGAAGCCTGGTTTGTTACCCCCGAATTTACCACCACCTCTATTTTGGTTGTTTCCACCTTGGTTTCCACCACCTTGTCCTGGTTGACCAGGAGTTCCCGGTTTTCCAGGTATACGGTTACGTTTTTTCTTCTCTTGGTTTTGCTGATTCGCATTCTGACCAGCTGCACCTTGATTTGGTTTGTTTCCGTCTTTTTTGAAGTCTTCTTTCTTTTTCTTAGGCTTGTTGAACTGCGACAAGTCAATAGTTTGCCCTGTAAAAGTAGCTCCGGAAAGTTTCTGGTACTGTGTTTCGATTTTCTCATCAGCTGCTTCTTCTGTAGTTGCTGATGGTTCTTCTTTTTTACGCTCTTCCTTAACCGGTTTTGCAACTGGCGCTTCTTCTTTTACCGTTTCCGCTTTTGGTGCTTCTTCTTTAACCGGTGTCGCTTCCTGAACAACTTCCTCTTTTGGCGCTGAAGAAACAGGTTTTTCTACAACTTCTTCTGGTTTTTTAGGATCTAAATCAATCTTGCCAACCGCTTTAGGACCAGACAACGATGCTTTTGCACGAACTACTTCCTGCTGCTGTTGTTGCAGTTGTTTTCTCTCTTCCTCTTTGCGTTTTTCTTCGATCTCTTTTTCACGTTCGATACGAAGCGCTTCTTTCTCCTTTTTCTTTTCCTCACCTACTTCCAAAGAAGCTTCTTTTTTTCCTTTATCGGCAGAGAACTGATTGCACAAGACGGTATATTCCTCGTTGGAAATCTTTGCATTCGGACTGGACTCGATCGTATGACCTTTATCCTTTAAATAGTCCACAGCGCGATCCAGAGAAATGTTTAATTCCCTTAAAACCTTGTTAATTCGTATTACTCTTTCTTCAGACATATAATCTTTTTGTTTTTACCTTAATGCGTGTGTGTTGTTGTGTCTAACTAATTGCTTAGTCTTCGAATTCTTCTTTTAAAATTCGCATTACATCTAAAATGGTCTCTTCTTCCAAATCGGTTCTACGAACTAAATCGGCAACATCTTGTTTCAGTACGCTTCTTGCTGTATCCAAACCGATTTTTGCAAACTCGTCGATTACCCATCCGTCGATTTCATCCGAGAACTCTGTTAATTCTACATCATCCTCTTCTTCAGCTAAGTTTCCTTCGCGGATAACATCCAATTCGTATCCGGTCAATAAACCTGCCAATTTAATATTGTGTCCGCCGCGACCAATCGCTTTGGATACTTCTTCTAATTTCAAAAATACTTCCGCTGCTTTTTTGTCTTCATCGATTTTAACCGAAGAAACTTTTGCAGGACTCAACGCTCTGGTAATGAACAATTGAGAGTTCGTAGTATAGTTGATTACATCAATATTTTCATTTCCTAATTCGCGAACAATTCCGTGGATACGAGAACCTTTCATTCCCACACAAGCTCCAACCGGATCAATTCTGTCATCGTATGAATCTACAGCAACTTTCGCTTTTTCACCCGGAATACGAACTACTTTCTTAATCATGATTAAGCCGTCGAATACTTCCGGAATTTCCTGCTCGAACAATTTCTCTAAGAACGATTCTGCGGTTCTGGACATTACGATTTGTGGTTTGTTTCCTTTCAATTCCACGCTTTCGATGATTCCGCGAACGTTGTCTCCTTTACGGAAAAAGTCAGACGGAATTTGTTTTTCTTTCGGTAATACGATTTCGTTTCCTTCGTCGTCTACCAAAATTACAGCTTTTGGACGTACGTGGTGTACTTCCGCCGTGTAAATTTCACCTATTAAATCTTTGAACTGCTTGTACAAGTTCGTATTATCATGTTCGTGGATTTTCGAAATCAGGTTCTGACGTAAAGCCAAAATCGCTCTTCTTCCTAACTGAATCAACTTCACTTCTTCCGACACTTCTTCACCTACTTCAAAATCCGGCTCGATTTTACGAGCTTCAGACAAGGAAATTTCAGAGTTAGAATCCTCTACTTCTCCATCAGCCACTACCACACGGTTTCTCCAGATTTCCATATCGCCTTTGTCAGGATTGATAATGATATCGAAATTGTCGTCTGATCCGTACTTCTTCTTCAATGCATTTCTGAACACATCTTCTAAAATTGCCATTAAGGTAACTCTATCGATTAGTTTGTCGTCTTTAAATTCTGAGAAAGACTCGATTAATGCAATATTCTCCATGTTAACTCTTAGATTTAAAATGTTATTATAACAACTGCTTCTTTAATAGCTTCGTATTTAATTTCTGCTCGTTTTTGAACAGTTTCTTTTCCTTTTCCGATTTGCTTTGGTTCTCTGGCGGACCATTCCAAAACAATAAATTCGTCATTGGCTTCGGTAATTTCAGCTTCGATTTTATCCTCTGCTGTAGTTACTTTTAGCTTTCTCCCGATGTTCTTTTTAAACTGTCTCGGCATTTTCAACGGACTGGTCGCTCCTGCCGAAGCCACTTCCAATGAAAAATCCTGCTCTTCCCGGTCAAGGTTATTTTCAATAGCCCTGCTCACATCGATACAATCCTGAAGGTTTACCCCGTTATCGCCATCTAAAGTTACAATAATTTTAGAAGCCTCAGTAATCGTAAAATCGATTAAAAAAAGAGAAGGTCGCTCTGCCAAAGCATTTTCAAGAACCTCGCTAACTTTTTCTTTAAACGTCATAATCTGTATAAAAAGAGGGAAGCTCTGCTTCCCTCATTATTTAGTTCCGTAATAAATAACGCTGCAAATATACAACTTTTTTTAAATATTGAAAATCATTGTTTATTGTAAAAAAAATTATACCTTTATGAAAAGATATTTAACACAATTTTCTCACACCAACATACTTATGAAAAGAATTTTAGTACCTACCGATTTTTCAAAACACGCCGAATACGCTCTAAAAGTGGCTGCTCAGATTGCCAAAAAAAATGACGGAGAAATTTTCATTTTGCACATGCTTGAACTTCCTCATGAAGGAAAAGATGCTTTCTCTCACGGACACGATATCCCAGAAATTATGTATTTCAAAAAGAGAGCCGAAGAAAAACTGGACGATCTTTGCGATGCCCCTTACCTAAACGGCATTGAAGTTTCTGAAATCATCAAAATTGAAGGGACTTTCGAAGGAATTATGGACATTTCACAAAAAAACGACATTGATTTAATCGTTATGGGCTCTCACGGGTCGAATGGTTTTAAGGAAATGATTATTGGTTCCAACACTGAAAAAGTAGTTAGAACATCTAACGTTCCAGTTTTAGTGATCAAAAAAGAAATGGGTGAATTCGATGTAAATAAATTTGTATTTGCTTCTGATTTTTCAGATGAAGTAAAAGACACTTTCACTAAAGCTGTTGAATTTTCAAACAAGTTTGGAGCACACTTACATTTGGTATCCATCAATACGCCAAACAATTTCAAATCAACTTCGGTTTCTGAAAAAATCATGGCGGATTTCATTGGAAAATTCCAAATCAATAATTATTCAACCCATATTTACAACGATGTAAATGTTGAAAAAGGAATTCTGAATTTTGCTAACAGCATCAACGCTGATTTAATCGGAATGAGCACACACGGACGTCGTGGCTTAGCCCACTTCTTCAATGGAAGCATTAGCGAAGATTTGGTAAACCACGCTGTTAGACCGGTAGTCACCTTTAAAATCTAATACAGCATTAAAATAAAAAAAGCCCCGAAAATTTCGGGGCTTTTTTGTTGGTCTACTAGGACTCGAACCTAGAATGACTGAACCAAAATCAGTAGTGTTACCATTACACCATAGACCATTAAACCTGCTCTCATTGCTGATTGCGGGTGCAAATGTAATACATATTTTTTTCATTCCAAATTTTTAGATAAAAAAATATTAAAAAAAAGCTTTGTGCGTTTCTATATACAAAAAAAGAGTTTCTTTGTACTATAAATAAGACTAACCGAAAACCGTTATATGATAACTTTCGACTTTAAAAAATGGGACACCTACTTAGGGTGGTTTGCATTTGCCATTGCTTTACTTACTTTTTCCTTAACCGTTGAACCAACATTAAGTTTTTGGGATTGTGGGGAATACATAGCAACATCCGCAAATTTAGAGGTCGGTCACCCGCCGGGAGCACCTCTATTTCAGATGATTGGTGCTTTCTTTGCCATGTTTGCCATTAGTCCGGATAAGGTTGCTTTGATGGTTAATATGATGTCGGTTTTCTCAAGTGCTTTTACTATTCTTTTCATCTTTTGGTCGAGCACTATTTTACTGAGAAAAATCATTTCAAGCTTCACAGAACTTGACAACAATAAAGCCATTGTAATTTTAGGTGCTTCTTTTGTAGGCGCGCTAGCCTTTACATTTTCAGACAGCTTTTGGTTCAACGCAACCGAAGCCGAGGTATACGCGATGGCCACATTGTTCATTGCGATGATTTTTTGGATGGCTTTACGCTGGGAAGAAGACATGCACAAACCGAAAGGCAATCGTTGGTTGTTATTAATTTCCTTAATGATTGGACTTTCCTTCGGAGTTCACTTTATGGCATTGTTGACAATTCCATCTATCGGATTGTTGTATTATTTCAAAAATTACGAAAAAATAACGATAAAAAACTTCATCATTGCTAACGTTGTTGTGGTAGCGGTGTTGTTTTTCTTCTTCAAATTCCTTTTACCATATATGCTGGCTTTCTTCGGAAAAACCGAAATTTTCATGGTAAACAGTTTAGGGCTTCCATTCAATTCAGGAACCATTTTTGCATTCTTATTGATTGCTGCTTTCTTCTACTTCGGATTAAACCAAACCCGCAAGAAAGACAAACCGTTTTTAAACACCTTATTGCTTTGCGTACTTTTTGTATTGATTGGATTTTCAACTTGGTTAATGCTACCGATTCGTTCCAATGCCAACGTGGTAATCAACGAGAACAAGCCTTCCGATGCAGCCGAAGTATTAGCGTATTATAATCGTGAGCAGTACGGAGAGCAAAAAACTTTTTACGGACCGTTCTTTTCGGAAACTTATGCGGCTTTAGATGCTACAAATCCGTATTTGGACGACAAACCCAACTACGAGCGTGATTACAAAACCGGGACTTACGTTATTGTAAACAATTATAAAAACGCAAAAAGCAACAGTGATGACAACCATAAAGGTGTTTTACCAAGAATGTGGTATGGTGACACCGAAGATGCTCGCGTCAACTACATGACCTTCACCAAGCCATTAGATTTCAAAATTGATCCGAATACTTTTGTGGACGAAAACGGTGAAGTAATGGAAAACGAAATGAGTCAGATGACCGAAATCGTTTCTGAATTTAGAGCTGCTTTTGCTGCCGGAAAAATCGATTTAGAAGGCTACGATAAATTTTTAAAAGGTTACGGCGATTATTTGATTGTTGAAAAACCGTCATTTACCGACAACATGAAATTCATGTTTGAGTATCAGTTTGGCTATATGTACTGGCGTTATTTATTGTGGAATTTCGTGGGTCGTCAAAATGATGTTCAAGGAAAATACGACACGCAAAACGGAAACTGGTTAAGTGGCATCGGCTTTATTGATGACGCTCATTTAGGTTCTCAAAAGAATTTACCTCCTGATGTTGCTGGCAACAAAGCTCGAAACACCTATTACTTCCTTCCATTCATCTTAGGGGTTTTAGGAATTGTGTTCCACGCCTCGAAAGACAAGAAAAGCTTCTACATTCTATTAGTATTGTTCTTATTCAACAGCTTTGCTTTAAAAGTATTCTTGAACGAACGTCCGTTTGAGCCGCGTGAACGAGATTATGCGGTTGTAGGATCCTTCTACGTATTTGCCATCTGGATTGCCGTTGGAGTTTACGCGCTTTACGATGCTATTCAGAAATATTTACAACCAAAAGTTGCTATTCCTGCAGTTTTAGCCGTTTCGATGCTAGCCGCTCCGGTTTTAATGGCTAAAGAAAACTGGGATGATCACGATCGTTCCGATAAGTACACTGCAATTGCTATGGCAAAAGCGTATCTGGATTCGTGTGAACCGAATGCGATTTTATTTACTATTGGTGATAACGACACGTTCCCGCTTTGGTATGCACAGGAAATTGAAGGTCACAGAACCGATGTTCGTATTGTCTGTACAAGTTTATTCGCAACAGATTGGTACATCGATCAAATGAAGATGAAAGCACACAAATCAGAACCTATTCCGCTTCGTTTTACGCACAATCAATATGTTGGTGGAAAGCTGGATTTCGTGATTCATAAACCTTTGACAGAAAACGGGATGTTATTGGAAGATTTGATGCAATTCATCGCTTCAGATGACGACCGTACTAAAATCGAAATGCGAAATGGACACAAGGTTCACTTCTATCCAACTGATAAAATCCGTATTCCGATTGATAAAAACACGATTATCAAAAACAAGGTAGTTTCTCCGAATCTGAATGATTCTATTGTGGAAAACATAGACATTGATTTAAAAGGTTCGCCAATTTACATCAACCGATTGATGATGTTAGATATTGTAGCGAGCAACAACTGGAAGCGCCCAATTTATTTCACCGGAGGTGCTTTTGCGGACGACGATTTCATCTGGATGAAAGATTATCTGCAATTGGATGGTTTGGTTTATAAATTAGTTCCGATTAAAACACCACTTGGAGAACAGGCAAGTCCACTGGATATGGGCCATATTGATACAGAAAAAATGTACAACATCGTATCTAAATGGAGTTGGGGCAACAGTGGAAGTACCGAAATCTACCACGATCCGGAAACCCGTAAAAACAGCATCACGTACCGTACAAATTTGGCGCGTTTAATGGAAAAATTAATCAACGAAGGTAAAAAAGACAAGGCTAAAAAAATTATTGAGATGGCAATGAAAGAAATGCCAATCGATTATTTTGGGTATTACAGTTTTGTAGAACCTTTTGCTGGTGGTTACTATGAAGTAGGTGAAAAAGCCAAAGCCCGCGACATTTTAAACCAGTTGATGAAGAAATACCAAGACAATCTAACATATTACTCTGGTTTAAAACCAAGCGAACAAAACGAAGTATATATTGACATTATACTAGATATCGATCGCTACAGAAGTTTATTGGAAATCATGAAAGACCGTGGTGATGTGGAATTCTACAACCAAAACAAAGCCAAATTCAACAGTTATAACAAATTGTTTGAACGTTTTGGGCGCGACATGGAATAAAACTTTTAACAGATAAATCACTAAGGCTTTCAGGATTATTAACTCTGAAAGCCTTATTTTTATAGTATGAATCGGTTCTGGATAAAAACATCGCCTTTAATCAAGAAAATCTTTTCGAGTCAGGTTTGGGATATTCCGAACACTGAAAACAAAGTTTTTTTAACCTTTGATGACGGCCCAACTCCCGAAATCACAGAATGGGTTTTGGCGCTTTTGAAAGAAAACGATATTAAAGCAACGTTCTTCTGCATTGGAGACAACATCCGCAAACATCCTGACTTATTTTCTAAGCTGCTAAGTGAAGGGCATTCTATCGGCAATCACACGTTCAATCACCTGCACGGTTGGAAAACTTCTACAAAAACATATTTGGAAAACACTCTGCTTTGTGAAGAACATATTCAGAAGCACACGATCACACCAAAGCAAAGCCGATTATTTCGACCTCCTTACGGCAAAATAAAACCCTCGCAAGCTTCGAAATTGCGCAAAATGGGTTATCAAATAATCATGTGGGATGTGATTAGCGGTGATTTTGACATAAAAATTTCACCAGAAGAATGCTTGAACAATGTCCTGCAAAATACAACATCCGGCAGCATCATTGTGTTTCACGACAGCACAAAAGCAAGTACCAACCTAAAGTATGTTTTACCAAAGGTCATTCAAGAATTAAAAAATAAAGGATTTCAGTTTGCGAAAATCGACTAAGAATTTTCCTGAACCAAAGTAATTAAAGTATTGGCATCTAATTCTCCGGATTGTCTCCAAACCATCTGACCAGCTTTGTAAATCATCAGCGTAGGCAACCCTTTAATACGCAATGCTTCGGCCAATTCCTGGTTTTTATCCACGTCAATTTTTATCACTTTAGCCTTATCGCCAAGCGCCGCAGCCACATCGCGGATTACAGGATGCATGGAAACGGAAGATTCGTTCCAGTCGGTATAAAAATCAATTAACACCGGGACCTGCGCATTGATAAGTTCTCCAAATTTTGACATAATCGAGGATTTAAAGTTATGTTATAAACCAGCTTTCGTCATGAAATAGTATACAAATATAATATTTTTGCGCATTTATGCTACTTTTTCAGCTTTTTTTAGTTCTATAACGGTTATTTCAGGCCAAATTCCAACGCGACCCGGATAGGCATGAAACCCAAATCCGCGATTTACATAGATATAACGCCCCATATTTTCATACAAACCAGCCCATTGTTTATAGACATATTGCACCGGACTCCATTTGATAAACCCTGGTATTTCAATCCCAAACTGCAAACCATGTGTATGTCCTGAAAGCGTCAAATGGTAATTGTTCTCGTGGGTTTTTACTTCAGCATCCCAATGTGACGGATCGTGGCTCATCAAAATTTTAAAATCTTCTTTTGCTAAACCTTCCGAAGCCTTGGTTAAATCACCAGCTTGTTTAAATTTCACGCCCCAGTTTTCTACACCAACAAGTGCAATCTCATCGGAACCATTTTTCAACTTTACGTTTTCGTTCAGCAAAAGTTTGAAATCAATCTGTCGGTGTAAATCTTTAATCGCTTTGAAGTTTTCCTCTTTTTCGGTTCTTGATGACCAATCGACATATTCACCGTAATCATGATTTCCTAAAATAGAATACTTTCCGAATTTCGGTGTTTCAATTTTCTTGAAAGTTTCCACCCAAGGATGCATCTCCGTAGCATGCGTATTCACGATATCTCCGGTAAACAAAACAATGTCCGATTTTTGCTCGTTAATCAAATCGATAGCATATTGAATCTTCTCCGGATTGTCAAAACTACCACTGTGCACGTCAGAAAACTGCGTGATGGTCATCCCATCAAAACTTTCCGGCAAATCAGCAAAAAACAACGTCTGACGAATCACTTTAAAATTGTATTTTCCTTTGGTCATTCCGTACAACAACGACGTAAACGGAATCGCCGCAATTCCCAATGCTATCTGACTGATGAATTTTCGTCTGCCTGGAATCGCTTCTTTGATATTATCGGCTTGGGTAAAATAATTGATCACCGTGGCGAACATTCTATAAATATCTTCTCCTAAAAGAATGATGGTGATGATGAGTTTCGGAACCAACATCAACAACAGTAAGCCCATAGTAAACAAGGATTGTGCATTCTGCCCTACTTTGCGGTCAAATTGGCTGAAACCATATAAAATATAAGCTACCGCCAACAAACTGATTATCTGATATACGATAAGAATCCAGCGCTCCCTTGTAATTGTCTTGACAGCCTGATAGGCATACAGTTCAACCAACAGTAGAATTACTCCAATAAAAACCAAACGACTCATTTACTTTTTGTTTTTAGACAAGCAAAGTAACGAAGAATGAAACGCTTAGCCGTCATTTCTTAATTTAATTTTAACTAAAGCACTGATTTGCCGTTGAAGTTGTAGCATAATCTTCCCACTTTCCTTATTTTTACGTTCTAATTTTTCGAAACCATGTCACAAAAACGTCTTTTTCTTTTAGATGCTTATGCGTTAATTTTCCGTGGATATTACGCTTTTATCAAAAATCCGAGGATTAATTCCAAAGGGATGGACACTTCAGCCATTTTAGGATTTATGAACTCGTTAATTGACGTCATCAAACGCGAAAAACCCGATCATTTAGCCGTAGCATTCGACAAAGGCGGAAGTGCAGTTCGCAGCGAAATGTTCGAAGCTTACAAAGCCAATCGCGACGAAACACCGGAAGCCATTAAAATTGCCGTTCCTTACATTCAGGAATTTTTGCGCGCGATGCACATTCCCATTGTAGAAGAAGCCGGTTACGAAGCCGATGATTTAATAGGAACTTTGGCCAAACAAGCCGAAAAACAAGGCTATCAGGTTTTCATGGTAACGCCGGATAAAGATTTTGGGCAATTGGTTTCTGAAAACATTTTCATGTACCGACCGGCACGTTTGGGTAACGACATCGAAATTTGGGGCGTGGACGAAGTGAAAGCAAAATTCGAAATTGAAGATCCGCTTCAGGTGATTGATTTCTTGGGAATGATGGGCGATGCGGTGGATAACATTCCGGGGCTTCCGGGTGTGGGTGAGAAAACTGCTAAAAAATTATTAGCCGAATTCGGTTCGATGGAAAATTTGTTGGCCAATACCGACAAACTAAAAGGTGCTTTGAAAGAAAAAATCGAAGCCAACAAAGAACAAGGAATTCTATCCAAAAAACTAGCTACTATATTATTAGATTGTCCAGTAACGTTTGACGAAACCGATTACGAATTGTCCAAACCGGATGTCGAAAAAACGGAAGCCTTAATGATAGAACTGGAATTCCGTCAGTTAAAAACCCAATTTGACAAATTATTCGGTGGTGGTCAGGAATACGACGAAATCAGCAATAATGGCGATTCGGCTCCAAAAACAGCCAAAAAACCTACCAAAAGCGATGATCAATTTTCGTTATTTGAAACCGGCGACAGTGAAGCCGAAGCAGGACATCACAGTTATTACAATACGTTAGAAAACACGCCACATCATTACGAAGTAAGCCAAGGAAATCTAGGCATAAAACTATTGCTTCAAACACTTTTACAACAAAAAGAAGTTTGTTTCGACACGGAAACCACAGGAATCGACGCCAACAACGCAGAATTAGTCGGCATGTCGTTTTCGTTTGAAAAAGGCAAAGCGTTTTACGTTCCGGTTTCTGAAAATCGCGACGAAGCTCAGGAATTGGTTGACAAATTCAAACCGTTTTTTGAAAATGAGGAAATCGTCAAAATCGGTCAAAACATCAAATACGATTTAAAAATATTAGCCAATTACGGTGTTTCAGTAAAAGGAAAATTGTTCGACACCATGATTGCGCATTATTTAATCAATCCGGACATGCGTCACAATATGGACGTGCTTTCGGAAACCTATTTAAAATATTCGCCAAAATCCATCGAAACACTAATCGGTAAAAAAGGGAAAAACCAGAAATCGATGCGCCATGTGGCTTTGGAAGACATCAAAGAATACGCTGCCGAAGATGCCGATATCACTTTACAATTAAAAGAAGTATTCGATCCAAAATTGGACAGTGCGGGCACGAAAAAATTATTCGAAGACATTGAAATTCCGCTAATTTCTGTTTTAGCCGATATGGAACGCGAAGGCATTCGTTTGGATGTTGAGTATCTGAAAGCAATGTCCAAAGATATGGACGTTGAAATCAAAGCACTGGAGCAGAAAATCTATGAAACGGCTGGTGAGAAATTCAATTTGGCTTCTCCGAAACAGTTGGGCGATATTTTATTCGAAAAACTGAAAATTGGTGGCGCGAAACAAAAGAAAACCAAAACCGGACAATATGCTACGGGCGAAGAAGTCTTGAGTTATTTGGCTGGCGAACATGAAATCGTACAGCAAATTCTCGACTGGCGTCAAATGGTAAAACTGCAAAGCACTTATATCATTTCGTTACCGGAACAAGTCGATAAAGGCACCAATCGAGTACATACCGATTATATGCAAACCGTCGCAGCTACCGGACGTTTGAGTTCCAACAATCCGAACTTACAAAACATTCCGATTCGTACCGAAAGAGGGCGATTAATTCGAAAAGCGTTTATTGCAAAAGACGATAATTACACTTTACTTTCTGCCGATTACTCGCAAATCGAATTGCGCGTGATTGCTGCGATGAGTGGCGAAGAAAACATGATTAAAGCCTTCCAAAACGGCGAAGACATCCACCGAAGTACAGCTGCAAAAGTATTCAATGTTGCACCGGAAGAAGTTACTAAAGAACAACGAAGCAATGCCAAAACCGTAAACTTTGGAATCATTTATGGGGTTTCCGCTTTCGGATTGAGCAACCAGACAAATTTATCGAGAAGTGAAAGTGCTGCTTTAATTGACGCGTACTACAATACGTATCCGCGTTTGCGTGCGTACATTCAGGAACAAGTGAGTTTTGCCCGTGACCATGGGTATGTGCAAACGGTTTCGGGTCGTCGTCGTTATTTAAAAGACATCAATTCTGCCAATGCGGTGGTTCGTGGTGCTGCGGAGCGAAATGCGGTTAACGCGCCAATTCAGGGAAGTGCTGCGGATATCATCAAAATTGCGATGATCAACATCCACAAAAAACTGACTTCGGAAAACTGGCAATCCAAAATGCTTTTACAGGTACACGATGAATTGGTTTTTGACGTTTATAATGAGGAATTGGAAAAAATCAAACCGATGATCAAACACGAAATGGAAAACGCTTTCAAATTAGCCGTTCCGTTGGAAGTGGATTTGGGTATCGGACGTGATTGGTTGGAAGCGCATTAGAAGTTTTTTAGTCGCAGTATTCAGAATTCAATATGAAATATTTAAAGTTTTTATCAAAATTCATTGTCCTTACAACACTATTGTTGTTTTTGACTCTATTTATTTCAAACATATTGTTTGGACCAATCGGAATAAACAAAACTGTCGGTTGGGCATGGGATATTACTAGCTTTTTATTTCCACTTGTCATTATCACATTAACGACATACTTAACTTTGCTCGTTTTAAAGGTTAAAACAAATTTCATCTTAACATTGCTGTCCATATTTCTAATTTTTATTTGTTTTTTCACAACAGACAACAATCATATACTTTTTTTTACTGCTTTTCTATTAAGCGCATTATTTTTTGCAACTAATGTTATTGTTTCAATTTATCTGAAATTAAAAAACTAAACCCATGAAAAAACTATTTATTTACCTTCTTCTTGCAATTTCAATCACAACAATTGCTCAGGAAAAAACCCGTTTCCGAAAAATTGACAGTTTGCTAACGTACCTGAATCAGAATAATAAATTCATGGGACAATTGAGCATTCGTGAAGGTGACAATGTCGTTTTTTCCAAAGCGTATGGTTTGCCGGAAAGCACCGTACAACCGGATGGCTATACAAAATATAAAATCGGTTCGATAACCAAGACTTTTACAGCGGTGATGATTATGCAGTTGGTGGAAGAAAAACGCTTGAAGTTAGATGATAAACTGAGTAAATTTTATCCGAAAATTACAAATGCGGAAAAAATCACCATCAACGACTTGTTACGTCATCGTTCTGGAATTGTGGATTACATCAACGGCGATTCTACGATTAACGTAATGGCCAAAGTGAGTAAAAAAGAAATGGTGGAACGAATTGCAGCTTATCCTTCAGCTTTTGAACCGAATTCTAAAGCGGAATACAGCAATTCCAATTACTATTTATTAGGTTGCATCATTGAAGATTTGACCAAAGTAAGCTACGCCACTAATCTTAAGAACAGAATCACCAGCCGTTTAAAATTGCGCGATACTTATTTAGTTGATAAAGTTGATGTGAACCGAAACGAATCCTATTCCTATTTATACAACGGCACCCAATGGGAATTGTTTCCGGAATGGGACATGTCGCTTCCGTTTGCAGCTGGTGGAATTACTTCGGATGCGAATGATTTAACAGCTCTGATGCGCGGACTTTTCAATGGAAAATTGTTAAAGCAGCAAACTTCACTGGACGAAATGACAAAACTGAACCAGAGTTATGGCATCGGTTTGGTGACATTCCCATTTGGAGAGCGCAAATTCTTCGGACATACAGGTGGTATTGAAGGCTATCGTTCCGTTGTAGGTTATTATCCAACCGAAAAATTAGGTGTCAGTTTAATCGTAAACGGTGAGAATTTCAGCCGCAACGATATTATGATTGGAATTTTGAGCATCTACTATAAAATGCCTTTCCCGTTTCCAAATTTAACTTCGCTGAAAATCGACGAAGCCATTCTTAAAAATTATGAAGGTACTTATGCTTCAAAAGATATTCCTCTGAAAATCAATATAAAAATAGAAAAAGGCGAATTGATTGCGCAAGCCACCGGACAAAGCTCTTTTCCTCTGAACGCCATCAGCAATACCGAATTCACTTTTGACTCTGCTGGCATCACTATGCTTTTTGGTGACAAAACCATGGTTCTAAAACAAGGCGGCGTGGAATTTAAGTTCACCAAAGAATAGTTTTCCTTCAGCAAATCAATCACTTGACTGATAATCAGAATCAAAATAATATTCAAAGGAGTTTGCATTATAAATAATTAATTGTACTTTTGCACTCCCTTAATTGGGAATGGAATGTTTAATTTAAATAAAAAAACGTGGACAATTTAAGCTACAAGACAGTATCAGCTAACAAAGCTACTGTAGACAAACAGTGGATTGTTGTAGACGCTGACGGTCATAACTTAGGTCGCCTTGCTTCAAAAGTAGCCATGCTATTAAGAGGTAAGTACAAGCCAAGTTATACACCACATGTGGACTGTGGAGATAACGTAATCGTTATTAACGCAGAGAAAATCAACCTAACCGGTAACAAGTTGGAGGATAAAACGTATATCCGTCACACTGGCTACCCAGGTGGACAAAGAAGTTTAACTGCTAAAGTAATGCAACAAAAAAACCCTGCATTATTAGTAGAAAAAGCTGTAAAAGGAATGCTTCCTAAAAACAAATTAGGAGCTGAGTTATTCCGTAATTTGAATGTAAATGTTGGTTCTGAGCACAAACATGC
This sequence comes from Flavobacterium sp., assembly GCF_032153895.1. Lineage (GTDB taxonomy): Bacteria > Bacteroidota > Bacteroidia > Flavobacteriales > Flavobacteriaceae > Flavobacterium. Next base: position 119,517 of record NZ_JALDYN010000003.1, on the reverse strand, counting down.
TGCACAACAACCAAAAACTGTAAACTTAAACGATCTTAAGTAATGGGAGTTATTCACAAAATCGGTAGAAGAAAATGTGCAGTAGCACGTGTTTATGTTACTGAAGGTACAGGAAACATTACCGTAAACAAAAAGGATTTCGCAACTTACTTCCCAACAGCTACATTACAGTACAAAGTTATGCAACCTCTTTCTATGACTGAGAATGCTTCAAACTTTGACGTAAAAGTTAATGTATACGGTGGTGGTACTACAGGACAAGCTGAGGCTGTTCGTATGGCTATCGCAAGAGCAATGTGTGAAGTAGAAGCTGAAAACAGAACGATCTTAAAACCTGAAGGATTATTAACACGTGACCCTCGTATGGTTGAGCGTAAGAAATTCGGTCAGAAGAAAGCTCGTAAGAGATTCCAGTTCTCTAAACGTTAATATTTATTATTATTTAAAAACACTAAGTTTTTGTTGCTCTCCTGCCGAGGTAGGAATTAGTTTAGCATCTAAATGGTTCAGACCGACACAATCGCTACTCAACCATTGCTAATTCAACAGAACGTAAACTATTACAAAATGGCAAACAAAGTAGAAGTTAAAGAATTACTAGAAGCAGGTGTTCACTTCGGACACATGACTAGAAAATGGGATCCAAACATGGCTCCTTACATCTATATGGAGCGTAATGGTATTCACATTATCAATCTATATAAAACTGCAGCTAAAATCGAAGAGGCTAATGAAGCTTTGAAAAAAATCGCTGCATCTGGTAGAAAAGTACTTTTCGTAGCTACCAAAAAACAAGCAAAAGACATCGTTGCAGAAAAAGCTGCAGCAGCAAACATGCCTTACATCACTGAAAGATGGCCAGGTGGTATGTTGACTAACTTCGTTACTATCCGTAAAGCTGTTAAGAAAATGGCTGCTATCGATAAAATGAAGAAAGACGGTACTTTTGACACTTTATCTAAAAAAGAAAAATTACAAATTGATCGTCTACGTGCTAAGTTAGAGAAAAACTTAGGTTCTATTGCAGACATGACTCGCCTTCCGGCTGCGTTATTCGTTGTAGATATCAAAGCAGAACACATCGCTGTTAAAGAAGCTCAAAAGTTAAACATTCCAGTATTCGCTATGGTAGATACCAACTCTGATCCACGTCAGGTTGATTTCGTTATCCCGGCAAACGACGATGCTTCTAAATCGATCGAAAAAGTTTTATCTTTAGTATCTGGTGCAATCGTTGAAGGACTTTCTGACAGAAAATCTGACAAAGATGAGCAACCGGCTGGAGAAGTAGCAGAAGCGAAAGCAGAAGCAACGACTTCAACTGAAGAATAAAAATAACCTTATCATAAAGTCGTTGTGCTGATGGATGTCTACTTTTGTAACACTATCAATATGACGACTTTATAATTTTTTTCAACTTAAAATTTTATACAAAAATGGCAACAATTACTGCTGCAGACGTAAATAAATTGAGAACCATCACCGGAGCAGGTATGATGGATTGTAAAAAAGCATTAGTGGAAGCTGATGGAGATTTCGATTTAGCTATCGAAAACCTACGCAAAAAAGGACAAAAAGTAGCGGCTAACCGTTCGGACAGAGAATCTACAGAAGGTGCTGCAATCGCTGTTGTAAATGCTGACAACACGGCTGCTGTAGCGATCACATTAAACTGTGAGACTGATTTCGTAGGTAAAAATGAAGGTTTCGTAAAATTAGCTACAGATTTAGCTAACCAAGCATTAAACTACGCTACTAAAGAAGAGCTTTTAGCTTCTGACTTCGGTGGAATCACTGTTGCTGAGAAATTAATCGAGCAAACTGGTGTTATCGGTGAGAAAATTGAAGTAGGTCAATTCGAGCGTTTAGAAGGTGCTTACGTTGGTTCTTACGTTCACTCTGGCAAAATCGCTACTTTGGTTGCTTTATCTGCTAACGTTGCTGGTGCTGACGAAGCTGCTAAAAACGTAGCAATGCAAGCTGCTGCAATGAACCCAATCGCTTTAGACGAGGCGGGTGTTGACGCTTCTATCATCGAGAAAGAAGTAGAAATTGCAAAAGAGCAATTGCGTGCAGAAGGAAAACCAGAAGCTATGTTAGACAACATCGCTAAAGGTAAAATCCAACGTTTCTACAAAGACAACACTTTGGTAAACCAAGATTATATCAAAGACGGTTCTATGAGCGTTTCTGCTTATGTTAAATCTGTTGACGGTGGTTTAACGGTTACTGGTTTCAAACGTGTGGCTTTAGGATAATTTAAAATCCAAATCAATTATACAAAACCTCAGTCGCAAGATTGGGGTTTTTTTATTCTCGAAAACACCGTATATTTGAGTTTAAAGCCGATTTATGTTTCAAAGCAAGAAAGACATCGTTTATATCATTTTAGCCGGTATTTTCATCACCAATGCGATTGTAGCCGAACTCATCGGAGGCAAACTGATTGAAATTGGTCCATTCATCATGAGCGTCGGTATTTTGCCCTGGCCGATTGTTTTCATTACCACCGATATCATCAACGAACACTTCGGTCGTGATGGCGTAAAAAAACTATCGTTTATCACTGCCGGATTAATAGCTTACTGCATCTTATTGCTTTTTATCGGAACCAAAATCCCTGCTTTTGAAACCGGCGAAACCGTAACCGACGCACAATTTTATGCCGTCTTCGGGCAAGGTTTATTCATCATGGTTGCTAGTATTATTGCTTTTTTAGTTTCACAGCTGATAGACGTTTCCGTGTTCTGGATGTTGCGCAACAAAACCGGTAAAAAAATGATTTGGCTTCGAAGTACTGGCTCCACCATCGTTTCCCAATTGATTGACAGTTTTATCGTTTCCGGAATTGCGTTCTGGATGACCGGCAAAATCACCACCAGTCAATACATCAATATGTCTGCAACGGGCTATGTGTTCAAATTGATTTTAGCAGTGGCTTTAACTCCGTTAATTTACTTAGGACACTATCTGATTGAAAAATATTTACACGAACCAAAAACTGAAGTTCATGGCTGATAAAATTCGCTGCGCCTGGTGCGAAAAAGACGATTTGTATCGCAATTACCACGATACCGAATGGGGAATTCCCGTTTATGATGATCAGAAAATTTTCGAATTCCTAACTTTGGAGACTTTTCAGGCAGGTTTAAGTTGGTATACGGTTTTGGCAAAACGAGAGAATTTCCGAAAAGCGTTTGACAATTTCGATTACAAAAAAGTAGCCAAGTATTCCGAAGGAAAAATTGAAGCGCTGAAGCAAGACGCCGGCATCATCCGCAATGGCTTAAAAATCAAAGCCGCCGTGACCAACGCGATTGCTTTTATGGAAGTGCAAAAGGAATTCGGCACGTTTTCAAAATACATTTGGGGATTTGTAGACGGAAAACCGATTGACAACAAATGCAAAACTTTAAAAGACGTTCCCGCAACCACAGAAATTTCAGATAAATTAAGCAAGGATTTAAAAAAACGCGGATTCAAATTCGTAGGCTCAACAGTTGTGTACGCACACATGCAGGCTACCGGAATGGTGAATGACCATGTGGCAGATTGCTGGACGAAAACAAAAAACCAATGAGTAACGATCCTTTACACGGCATCACTTTGAAAACTATAGTAGAAACGCTTGTAGACTATTATGGTTTTGACACGCTTGAAGAACTAATTCCGATTAATTGTTTCAAAAAAGATCCATCAGTAAAATCGAGTTTGACGTTTTTGCGTAAAACTCCTTGGGCAAGAAAAAAAGTGGAAGAATTATACATCCGAACACTTCCAAAACTGAATAACCGATAGTTATTGATTCCGATGCTTTAGAATTGTCATAAAATCTTCTCTTTCGATTTCAACACAACCTAAACTTTCCAAATGCTCGTTGTACACCTGACCATCGAGCAACAAATAATCATTAGCTTTCAGATATTCGACTAAATGGACAAAAGCTACTTTACTGGCGTTGGATACTTTGGAAAACATGCTTTCGCCACAGAAAACATGGCCTAAATCGATGCCGTACAAACCGCCAACCAATTCGTCGTTTTGCCAAACCTCAACCGATTTTGCGATTCCCAAATCGTGCAGTTTACAATACGCAGCAATCATATCATCCGTAATCCAGGTGCCGTTTTGACCTTCGCGTTTTACGGATTGACAATTGGAAATAATTTCTTTAAAATTCTGATTGAACGTCACTTGGAAAAGATTGCGATTCAAAATATTCCGCATGCTTTTGGAAGGTTTAAAATCTTGCGGAAAAAGTACCATACGCCATTCGGGTGCCCACCAAGTAATCGGTTCGCCGTCTTCAAACCACGGAAAAATCCCAGAATTGTACGCTAAGAGCAAACGTTCTGTAGACAAATCACCGCCAATAGCCAATATTCCCGAATCGTGGGTTTCGGAAACGGGTGGAAACCAAAGTTCCTCATTGAGCATGTAGATTGTTCCAGACATTCTTCTTCGAAAGTTTACAAAGATGCGAAAAGTTTTTCCAATAGCCCCGGGTGAAGCAACTACCTTGTAGTGCGGAACACGGGAACACGGATTCCAAAAAAGCCCGAGCCCTTCGCTCCAACAAAAAAATCAGAAATTCAAGTTGCCTCAAACTTCTGATTTCTAAATTCTAAATTTTATATTAGAACGGTAAATCGTCGTGCTCTTCTTCATTAAAATTCGTAGCCGGTTCGAACGCCTGACTTGCCTGCATTGGCGGCATTTGTGGCGCTGCCGGTGCTTCTGCCTGCATTTTCTCGATTCTCCAACCTTGGATAGAGTTGAAGTATTTGGTTTCTCCTTGCGGATTCACCCACTCTCTTCCTCGTAAGTTGATGGAAACTTTTACAGCTTCTCCCGTGCGGTAGTTGTCCAACAAATCACATTTGTCCTGCGTGAACTCAATCATGATGTGCTGCGGATATTGCTCTTCCGTAGTTACTACCAACTCTCTCTTTTTAAAACTCGCACTTACTTGTTGCGCAGCGTTAATCACTTTAATTTTCCCTGTAACTTCCATACTGTTTACTGTTTTGCTAGAAGGACTTTCCATGCGGTGGTCACTTCGTTGTTGTCTAAATGTTCTTTGGCTTTTATGAATTGTTTTTCGATATCATCGGCGCTTAAAACGGCTTTAATCGCGAAATCTTCTTTTACAAATATAGCAATTTCTTCGTCGGTTGGTAAGGCTTCGACATTTCCTAATTTCCCTAAATCATTCCCGTCGAAAATTGGGCTTTCTTTTACAAAATCCGGTATAGCATCTACCCCGATTCCTAAAGTTGTAAGTGGTTTTTCGACCTCGAACAAGCCCTGATTTGCTCTGGAATACCAATTCCCACCCATACGCGCTACCAAGTCGATTTTGTGCTGGTCGATGGTTCCGTTGGCATCTAAAACAGCTTCACTAACGTGCAATTTTACCACTTCACAAATGATTAGGTTTCCGGCTCCGCCTTCTTTTCCTAACGCAACAATATCATTTACTTTGCATTCGAATTGCACCGGACTTTCTGCCACACGAAATGGTTTTATTTTATCCGAAGGCAACATGGTTAACCCCGATTTTACAAATTCGTTTACACCATCGCCATATTCGGTGCTCGATAACGAAGCTTGCTGCACGATATCATAATTCACAACATTGATAACTACTTCTCGAGTTTTATCAGCATTGATTAATGTATGCTTTATCGTATTATCTCGCACCCGACGCGCCGGTGAAAAAATTAAAATCGGCGGGTTGGAACTGAACACGTTAAAAAAACTGAAAGGCGATAAATTCGGATTTCCTTCTTCATCCATCGTACTGGCAAAGGCAATTGGTCTTGGTCCAATCGCACCTTGTAAATAGGCTTGTAATTTTACGGGCGTTACCTCTTTCGGATCAATGCTAATCATGATAAAATTCGTTTTGACAAAGATACTTGATTGCCAAGAAAATTGTAGCCGAAAAAGCATTTTAAATTATGAAAGTTTGAGCATCCGAATAAACTTACTACCTTAGCTACTTAGTAACATCGCTACTCAAAGCCAACTATGACTTTTTCTTCCGACAGACGCAATTTAGTACGCTGGGTGGTTATCCTTGCCGCGTTCAATTTATTGGTACTCATTCTGTGGAACACCTATACTTTTTTTCAGACCTTCAAAAACGAAGAGCGTTTGAAAATGGAACTTTGGGCAGCCGCCTCCAAAACCCTGAACAATGCAGATGAAAATACCGATGTGGAATTGCCATTTCAGATTTTGAGCAATAACACTACCATTCCGATTATTCAAACTACGGAAAAAGACAGCATTCTGAACATGACCAATGTGGAAGAGGAAATCGCGAAAGACAAGATCAAAACACTTGCTTTTTTCAATCGGTTAAAATCAGAAAACCAACCGATTGTTATGAATATTGGCGGAAAGAAACATTTGTACTATTACGGCAACTCTTCTTTACTAACTAAACTAAAATACTATCCGTTGGCACTTGTTTTAGTCGCTCTGTTTTTCAGCGGCATGATTTTCAATTTTTACCGCGCCAGCAAAATGGCTACGCAAAATCGCTTGTGGGCCGGAATGGCAAAAGAAACCGCACATCAGATTGGAACACCATTGTCTTCGTTAATTGGCTGGTTGGAAATCCTAAAACTGGAAAATGTAAACGAAAGTATGGTGGAAGAAATCGAAAAAGACATCAACCGCTTGCAAACCATCACCGATCGTTTTTCTAAAATTGGTTCGGAACCGGTATTAGAAGAACGAGATTTGGTAAAAGAAACCGAACAATCCTTCGAATATTTAAAATCAAGAACCTCCAAACAGGTGGAATTCTCTTTTACGGCACCTCAACATCCAATCCCTATCAAATTGAACCCAATTTTGCACAGCTGGACTATCGAAAATCTGGTAAAAAATGCCATCGATGCTATGAAAGGAAAAGGAAAATTGGCCGTTAGCATTGAAGACAACGAACGCTTTGTCAAAATAAAAGTAAGCGACACCGGAGCCGGAATTCCGAAAAATCAGTTTAACAGTGTTTTTGAACCCGGATTTACCACCAAAAAACGCGGTTGGGGATTAGGTTTGTCACTAACCAAAAGAATTGTAGAAGAATATCACGATGGTCGCATAAAGGTCGCCCATTCCGAAGTTGGGAAAGGCACTACGATGCAGGTGACGTTTAAAAAGTCAGCATCAATAACTTAATCCTTTTTTTAGAAAAACACCGTTAAATTGTATCATACGCCCAGAACGAACGCTCTCTGGTTCTACATATACTAAATCGTAATCGTATTTTTTTAGTAAATTACAAATAAACAAGTAGTCTTCCTGCTTATCATATAGTTTAACCAAGGATAATTCAATATAAAAACCTACAATATTATAATTAACTTTATCAAGCATTGATAAAACAAAATGCTCAAATCCTTGAATATCCATTTTAACAAAAACATTTTTTGCTTTTATTAGATCTTCATCGGTATTCAAAGTAGCTAATGTGATTTGTTTTACAGTTTCTTTAGCAACATAATGACTGTTTTTAACATTAAAATCTGTCGATTTAATATCTAATACAGAACTATTACCGACTAAATTAGAAACATTAATTACGGATTCCCCTTCATGATCTCCAATACAGCATTGTTCATAAACCCTCCAATTAGGATTTATTTTTGCAGCCTCATTCAGTTTTTCATAAACCGAAGAAACAGGTTCAAAAGACATTATTTTTCCTTTATATCCAATAACACCAAGTGATTTTCCAAATTGGCCTTTATTGGCCCCTACATCCAGTATTAAATCAACTTTCGCTTCATTTAATATAGCGCTAAAACGTTCAGCAAATGAATTCTTATGAGGATATCTAATTACATCAAAACCATAACCTCGAATCAGGTTTCTTATTCTTTTCTTTAAACTCATACTTTTGAAACTACTAGACAAATTAAATATTTAGGCTTATAGCTTTGGCCAACTCCTCAAATTCTTCTTTAGAAAGACTGGTTTTGCGCTGAAAACGCATATCATCCATATCATGTAATGGAATCAAATGTACATGAACGTGTGGCACTTCCAAACCAACAACGGCAACTCCGATACGTTTGCACGGAACGGTTTTCTCAATCGCTTTAGCTACTTTTCTGGAGAATTGCATTAAGCCTAAATAATGCTCTTCTTCCATGTCGAAGATTTTATTGATTTCTTCTTTTGGAATACAAAGCGTGTGGCCTTTCGCATTCGGATTTACATCCAAAAAAGCCAAATAGTTGTCATCCTCAGCAATTTTATACGCCGGGATTTCTCCGTTTACTATTTTCGTGAAGATGGAAGCCATACTAAATCAGTTTACTAGTTAATCGCGGGAAATTTCAAGAATCTCGAATTTCAAGGTTCCGTTCGGCACATTGATTTCAGCAGTTTCACCTACACTTTTTCCTAACAATCCTTTCCCAATTGGAGAAGTCACAGAAATTTTACCGGTTTTTAAATCGGCTTCGCTTTCGGCTACCAAAGTGTACTTCATTTCCATACCGTTGGTCTGATTTTTTATCTTAACCGTAGACAACACCAATACTTTGGAAACGTCCAACTGTGATTCGTCAATTAAACGGGCGTTGGCAACCAAATCTTCCATTTTAGAAATTTTCATCTCTAATAAACCTTGTGCTTCTTTCGCCGCATCGTATTCTGCATTTTCAGACAAATCTCCTTTATCACGAGCTTCTGCAATGGCTTCAGACGCTTTCGGACGCTCTACACTTTTTAAATAATCTAATTCTTCCTTCAGTTTTTTCAACCCCTCAGCAGTGTAATAGGATACTGTACTCATAATTTTATCGTTTTTATATAAATAGAAAGAATCCCATCGAAACGGGATTCTTTACAAAAAGATATTGTTTTTTACTAAATTCGCTTTTCAGATGCACGGATGCATTTGTCAAAGTTAAATAATTTAATTTTGTTTATCAATTCTTTTATCAAAAATATCATTCATGAAAAAAATATTGTTTTTACTGCTTTTCGGACTACTATTAGCCTGCAATAAGGATGACAGTGTCGCCAACGACAACAATCCATATCTTCCGAATTATCCGGTTAACAAGACCATCAACATGAGTTTACCTTCATACAGTCAATTACAATTCGCAGGAAATTCGGTTTATGTTTCGGGTTCTGATGCGGGTATACGTGGTATCATTGTATTTAATACTGGAAGCGGTTATACGGCTTTTGACGCAGCTTGTCCAAACCAAGAATTAAGCAGCTGCTCTACGATGACCAACAATGGTGCAATTGCCACTTGTCCTTGCGATGACAAAGACTACAATTTATTCTACGGAACTGCAGAAGGTATGACTTACACCATGCGAAGATATAATGTCGAAGTAAACGGAAGTTATATTACGATATTCAACTAAAAAATCCCTGTCGAAAGTTCCGAACAGGGATTTTTGGCATTCTATATTAACTAAACATTTTAAAATTTAAGGGTTACCCCAGCGAGGAAATTAATTCCGGCTTGCGGATAAAACCCGGCGCCTTCTATCGTAGTAACGCTTCCTGGATTTGACCAATCATCATCGTAAGTATAGAAATATCCGTTGGACTCGTATTCTTTATTGAAAATATTGTTTACTAATGCCGTAAAGACTACTGACTTCAGCCCTTTATTCAGTTTCCATTCGTAGTTGGCATTAAAATCACAAACATTATAGGCTTCCAAAGCCGATTGTTCCGAATCAATATTCCCCATATACTGTTTTCCAACATACTTCCCTAACAAGCTCATTTGAAGTGCTTTCACAGGACTAAACGTAACATTGGACGCTGTAATCAAACTTGGCGAAAAAGCGATATCTGTATTTCCAAGGTTTTTCAATTCTCCATCACGTTGAAAATAAAAGTCTTTGTTTTTATTCTGACTCACGGTTACATTTCCACTCAAGGTCCATTTTTCATGCGGTTTTACCATAACATCGGCCTCCAAACCAACTCGGTAACTTTTTCCGCTATTGGTAAACACAGGTGCTCCCACGTCATTTAAAGCACCAGTCATCACCAATTGATCTTTATAATTCATGTAAAAAGCATTCACATTCATTCTGATATCTTTCACTTCATAACGCCAACCTAACTCATAATCAAACAAACGCTCCGGCTTTGTACTTCCGTTCTCGTAATCGTCACGACGCGGTTCTTTATTAGCCACTCCGAAATACGCATAAAAAGCATTTTTAGCATTCAACTGATAATTCAAACCTACTTTTGGGTTGAAAAAACGGAAAGTATCGTTAACATCATCGGCTTGCACACCTGTGGCTTGATAATAAACCAATCGGTATTGCATGTCTGCAAACGCACTGATTTTATCATTTATTTTTTGGGTCGCTTTGGCATAAAAGTTGACATCATCTTTGTTACCATAATTGCTATAATAACGGTTGAAATCTGGCGTATAATATTGCGTCCAAATCACTTCCCCATAATGATCTCCCAAATAACGATTGGCTGCTCCACCGAAGATAACCGTAGCATTTGCCGTAGTGTAATTCATCGAAAAAGTGGCTCCAAAAAAATCATTGTCCAACCATCTTCTACGCACCAAATCCGTAATAGTATTTCCACCAAAAGTGGCTAATCCGTAGTCTGCAAAAGCCTCATCCTCTTTGTATTGCTCGTAATACCCTTTTCCTAAAGTATAATGTAAGGCCGCGTTGGAAGTCCAATTCGAGGTCCATTTTTGACTCCAATGCAACTGGAAATGGTTTTGCCAGTAATTATCTGATTCATTATCATAAAAGCGCATGGTTCCATCGGCATCAAAATACATTCCTGCCGGATTGAACGTTCGGTCGTTTTGTAACTTCTCCGGATCCTCCAAACCATACCAAGCCTGATACGTTCTTTCTTTTCCGCCAAAGGCAATCAATTTAACCAAGGTTTTCTCGGTTACATAATTGGCATTGAAGAAATAACCGAACATTTGCGAAGTGGCGCGGTCAATATAGCCGTCGGAATTTAATTGCGACAATCTTCCGTTGAATTCAAAATTATCGTGAAGACCTGTTCCGAAAGACAAAGTGTGTTTTCTAGTAGCAAAACTTCCGAAAGAATTGGCAATTTCAGCATATGCTTTCTCCTGATACGCTTTGGTTTGCATGTTCAAACTCGCTCCAAAAGCACCAGCTCCGTTTGTAGAAGTTCCAACACCGCGTTGCAACTGAAGGCTTTCCAAGGAAGAAGCAAAATCCGGTAAGTTCACAAAAAACGTTCCTTGACTTTCACTGTCGTTAAAAGGAATTCCGTTTAAAGTTACATTGATACGAGAACCATCGGCACCACGAACGCGCATCGAAGTGTATCCTACTCCATTTCCGGCATCTGTGGTCGAAACAACTGAAGGCAAATAATTCATCAAAACAGGAATGTCTTGACCTAAATTGCGAGGTGCAATCTCTTGTTTACTCATATTGGTAAACGTTACTGGCTGTTTAGAACCTGCTCGCACCGAAGAAACCACAACTTCTTCAAGTTCATTAACTTTAACCGAGTCCTGAACTTTGACTTCCTGTGACAATGCTGTAACGGACATTTGCAGACAGGAAACCACAAGTACCGTTTTGAATAAAGTTTTCATTCGTAAAAAACATTACGAATAAAAGGGGCAATTATTCTTTGTTAATAATTAAAAATAATGATTGCAATGACTTTTTACGGCGTGCACTCCGTTACTTCTGTCATCTCTCCCTAAACAGCATTACCTGTTCCAGGTTCATTGGGTATGATCTCAGCTCGTTATTTAGAGCACCCCTTTGAGACGGGGCAAAGGTAGTATTATCGTTTGCAATTATCCAAGCAAAACGAGAATTATTTACAATTTCGGTTTTTGACGGGATTGTTTGATGTCCGATTGACTTCGTTTTGCTTTCAATCGTTTCTCGATGACTGCTTTGGGAATTTTGGTTGCTTTTCTACTTTTAGGCACTTCCAATGCAGCTTCCATTACTTGAAAAAAACGAGCGATTACCAAAGTTTTATTGTTGATTTGGCTTCGACTTTCATCACAACTTAGGGAAAGCAATCCGTCTTTGGAAAGTTTTGGTTGAAGTTTGTTGACAAGTCTATCCTTTTCTTCCTCCGAAAAAGCTTCTGAAGCAGGCAAATCAAAAGTCAACACCACTTTGGACGACACTTTGTTGACGTGTTGTCCTCCGGCACCGCCACTTCGTACGGCTTTAAACTGTAGTTCCGTTAGCAGTTTTTCCTTGTTCATCTTATTTTTCTAATTCGCTTGGCTGATGCGCTGGTTTTAGCAAATCGTTTATGGTTTTCACCGGATTGAAAGTGGAAAGCGGCACTTCAACAAAAATAGTACTCCATTTGGCCATGGCACCATTCCAAAGTCCGGGTAACTCAAAGGCCTTGATGGGTTTGCCCAATTTGGTTTTCTCTGTGATAAAAGCAGCTTCCGGATCGACGAATTTCGTTAAATCGAATTTGTTACCTTTAAAATCTTTAACGCCGCAAACGATATCGACCGGATTAAAATGGGTTGCATTACTGAAAATCAGTTTCTGATTCTCGTTTTGTAAGTCAATTTGAGAAGATTCCACAATTTGAAGTGTCAAACGTCCTTTTTTATCTTTTACCCAAAACGGTCCTCCACCAGGTTCTCCTTCGTTTTTCACCATACCGCACACCCGAATTGGACGGTTTAACAACTTGATGAAATATTCTTTCTGATAACTTTTTTTGAACATGGCAAATTCATCCGGTAACAGAAAATTGAGTTTGTTTTCCGCAAAGCTTTTGATTTCATCCAATTTCTCCTGATTGACCTCATCGGTTTGCAACAAATTCAAATAGTTAAAAACCTGATATTGAGTTTGCAACAAAACACCGCCCAACATTTTTTTGTAAGCTGCCAGCACCTTTTTTTCGTTTTGAGCAACATTATCAATGTTTTTAACAAATATGATATCCGAAGTAAGATGGTTTAAATTATCAATTAATGCGCCGTGTCCACCAGGCCTGAAGAACAACTCGCCATTTTCCAAACGGAAAGGTTTATTATCACTGGCAACTGCAATGGTGTCACTGGTTAAATCCTGATAGGAAAAAGAGGCTTTGATATGCGGATAACGAGCCAAAACAGCTTCGAAATCTTTTTTAAATTCTTCCGTTATGGTGAAATGGATTTTGGCTTCGCCGTTTGCATTTGTATAAAAATCGGCTTCGGAAACATGTTCGTCAATGGGGGTCAAAATCGCTTCTCCTTTTTTATGAAATGGCAAAATTCCTTTGGGTTTGCTAGCAAAGTTCAACCCATCAACCGTTAACAATGTAGCAATGATGGCGTGAATTTTTCTGTCGGAAGTATAATTGGCATAGTCGGGAAACAAGAATTTGGTCTTCTCTTTCAGTTCAGCATGAAACGGAAAATTGCGAATTCCTACCACAAACACATTGATATTCGCATCGTTGTATTTGTTGACATAACTGGTAATCGTATCGGTTTCGGGATTAAAACGGTCTAAAAATTCGTTCAAAAACTGAAACATTCGCGTTGCCGCACCCGAAGCCGGAACAAATTTCTCAATTTCGTACTTCGATTTGTACTTGTCAAAATAGGCTGCAATTTCCTGAACTTCTTCTTTCGAAAAAACTAAAATTCCGTCGTTTTTGGTCGCCGAACGCTCCAAGTTCATTTTGGAAATTCCATTGCTGAAATAATGCAGTTGCTGCTGAATTTTATCCAACGAATTCCCTCTTGCTTTTATATAGGCTAAATCCTGTTCTGTAAATGCTTTCTCCATTCTAAATATGCCATTGTCGCTAATACCGTGAAAATCAGATACTGTAAGGCCAGCATTCCTAATCCGCGGTACGCATAAATTGGGGTTACAATAAAATCCCCGATAATCCAAAGTGTCCAGTTTTCAATTTTTTTCAAAGCCATGTACCACATTCCTGTAAAAAAGATGCCAGACGCTACTATGTCGATATAATTTTCTTTTTTAATCTCCTGACCAAAAAACTTATAGACGCCGAAAACTACAACAATTGTGAGTAAGAACAATACGATTCCGATTATTTTTTCTTTAACATTGGTTCGGGTGATGGGTAACTCGGTTTGGCCTTCTTTCTTTCTTCCCCAATTCCACCAACCATAAACACTCATGATGGAAAAATACAGGTTAATCATCATGTCGCCCAAATAACCGGCTTTCCACAAAAGAAAAGTACTGAGTAGTGTCGCCAAAAGTCCTGTCGGATAGACTAAAATATTTTCTTTTTTAGCGTACAGTACACTGGCAATTCCAAACACAAAAACGATAGCTTCAATAACAATCTGATATAACGGCGCATTTTTGTAGGCGTTCAGAAAAAAATCAATCATGGCTTATAGGGTAAAAAAACTGTTATCATTTTCAAAAGCGGTTCCGATGACCACCAAATCGGCTCCGGCTTGATAGGCTGCATCGATTCCTTCTTTAGAACGGATTCCGCCACCCACAATTACCGGAATGGTTACATTTTGTGAAACTTTTGCAATCATTTCAATTGGTACCGATAATTTAGCACCACTTCCGGCTTCCAAATAAATCAATTTGTTCCCGATAAATTCTCCAGCTTGAGCAGTTTGCACTACATAAGCTGCGTTATCACGATTTAACGGCTCGGTTTTACTCACGCGTTCTACCGCTGTTTGTACGCCACTTTCGATTAAAATATATCCGGTGGAAATGATTTCCAAATTGGTCTTTTTTAACATCGGAACGGCATTCACCTGATGTTCAATCAGATAATCAGGATTTCTTCCGGAAAGTAAGGTCAGAAATAAAATCGCATCCGCTTCAGCAGAAATTTGGGACGGATTACCCGGAAATAAAACCACCGGCAAATCGGTATCCTTTTTAAGCTGCACAATCAATGTATCAATGATGTTGGTTTCCACGATACTTCCTCCCACAAAAATATGCGTAGCCGGCGACTGCTTGATTTTCTGAATCAAAACAGGCAAGTCGTCCAGCGTGATTTTATCCGGATCGAGCAAAATGGCTAAAAGCTTTCGCCCTTCTCTTTTGGCAGTTACAATATCGTGATAATACATCGGTTTCATTTGATTCGGTAAAAATAGGCTTTTATTTTTTCTGTAAAAACCCTGATTGTCTGAAAATGCATCAAAAGTATCTGAAAATCTTTTTTAGCAGAACATGATTTTTATCATAAAACCATCGCTGTTCACCACCGTAAATTTGTACTATAAAACCATAGAAATCATGACATTATATCAAAAAACATTAGAGGATTTTCAAAAAGGATATTTAGGATTTGCTACGTTAGCCATCATCGGGCAAAGTTGTTTGGGCGGCGCTGCAGCGATGTATATTTTACAAAAAGGAACGTCATTTTTTCAGATGTTTCAACTTGCCTTGGTTGTAATTGCGTGTAGCTTTGTAAACGGCGCCATTTTATCACAACAAAAACCGAAACTGGTCTTCAATTTAATTTGGACAAGTGTATTTATTAGCTGTTTTGCGATTATTTTGAATCAGTTCATTTTAAGCTAACTGAACAACTCTTTAACACAAACCAACATGTAATTCTCAACTTCTTCGAAGAAAAACGAATACTGTTCAATTGTATTATTAAAGTGCAATTGGGCAGTTCCTTCTTTATCGGTCAACTGAAATTGATCTTCAAAAATATGTTCTGGGAAACTGATACCAACTTCGTTTTTGAGTTTAAAAACAGCTTCTTTTACACCCCAGACTACCGTGGCTTTTCTCATTTGTTCAGCTTCCGATAAATTTTCCAAATGGGAAACATCCATAAATCGAGGCGCAATTCGAAGTACTTTTTCTTTAATCTGCTCGATATCCAATCCGATGTTGGCATCACTCAAAACAATCGCCGAAAAATCGAAAGAATGGGAAATAGAAATATGTGTTCCGTCATTTAAATGTGGCTTACCTAATTCGTCATAATACAAGTCAAAATCCGTGTAACCGCAATGTTGCAACAGCATCCGAACACAAATAAATCCTTTCTGATGACTTTCGGATTTCATTCCTTCTAACCTAGCCAGCGAAACATCTTTCAAAGAAACCGCGCGAAATAGCACGTTAAAATCTTCCTCGATTTTCCAGAGTAAAACCCGAGCACAACCGTCGATGATAATTTCTTTAAAAAAAGGCATTTGGTATCGTCTTGTTTATCAAAAGATTATAATCTTAAACTTTTCAAAATTAAGTAAAAAGCAATAGGAAAATAAAAGGAAATCCGTAAATTTGCAATCCGAAATTCATCGGACAATTATTAAATCAAATATACAAAATAGATGAGTACAACAACCATTCCATTTGTAGCCTACAAAGTAAAAGACATCAATCTTGCGGCTTGGGGAAGAAAAGAAATTGAATTAGCAGAAGCTGAAATGCCAGGATTAATGGCGCTTCGTGCAGAATATGGTGCAAGCCAGCCTTTAAAAGGAGCGCGTATTGCAGGATGTTTGCACATGACTATCCAAACTGCGGTTTTAATCGAAACATTAATCGCTTTAGGAGCTGAAGTTACTTGGTCTTCTTGTAACATTTTCTCTACGCAAGATCAGGCTGCTGCTGCGATTGCTGCTGCCGGAATTCAGGTTTATGCTTGGAAAGGTCTTGATGAAGAGTCTTTTGACTGGTGTATCGAGCAAACTTTATTCTTTGGTGAAGACAGAAAACCATTGAACATGATTTTGGATGATGGTGGAGACTTAACCAACATGGTTTTTGACCGTTACCCAGAATTAATTCCTGGAATTAAAGGTTTATCAGAAGAAACTACTACAGGAGTTCACCGTTTGTACGAAAGAATGAAAAACGGAACTTTGTTCATGCCGGCTATCAACGTAAACGATTCAGTTACGAAATCGAAATTTGACAACAAATACGGTTGTAAAGAATCTGCGGTGGATGCCATCCGTCGTGCTACTGACGTAATGTTAGCAGGTAAAAGAGTTGTAGTTTGTGGATACGGTGACGTAGGTAAAGGTACAGCGGCTTCTTTCCGTGGTGCTGGTTCTATCGTAACGGTTACTGAAATCGACCCAATTTGTGCTTTACAAGCAGCTATGGATGGTTTTGAAGTTAAAAAATTAGATACTGTTGTAGGTAATGCTGATATCGTTATCACTACTACAGGAAACAAAGATATCGTTGTTGGAAAACACTTCGAGGCAATGAAAGACAAAACTATTGTTTGTAACATCGGTCACTTCGACAACGAAATCGACATGGCTTGGTTGAACAAAAACCACGGTGCTTCTAAAATCGAAATCAAACCTCAGGTTGACAAGTACAACGTTAACGGTAATGACATCATCATCTTAGCTGAAGGACGTTTAGTAAACTTAGGTTGCGCTACAGGGCACCCATCTTTTGTAATGTCTAACTCGTTCACAAATCAAACTTTGGCGCAATTAGAGTTATGGAATAACAGTGCTGCGTACAAAAACGAAGTATACATGTTACCGAAACACTTAGATGAGAAAGTAGCTGCGTTACACTTGGCGAAATTAGGCGTTGAATTAGAGACTTTAAACAACGAACAAGCAGCGTACATCGGTGTAGAAGTTCAAGGTCCGTTCAAACCGGAATATTACAGATACTAATTCTGAAGTTAGAATTTAGAATAGAGAAACCCTTGCAGTGATGTGAGGGTTTTTTGTTTAGATTTAATACATTTGAAAAAAGATAAATAATGCTGAATTACTAAGCAAAAAACCTCATAATGAGTCATCTTGAAAAACTTAAGTCCTATTTAGAAGAGTATGGAAAATATATAATTATAGCAGCCTTCCTCCTAATAACAGCATCTATTATCAAACAGTTTTTTTATTTTAAAGAGATAAAAGAGAATAAAAAAGAAACAGTAGGAACCATTGAGAAGTTCGAATATAGTAGCAGAGGCTCATATTCGCTCTATTTTAAATATAACATAGACGGAAAAACCTACTCAAACAGCATTGGAACTAACGGTTTTTACGGCTTCAATAAAAGAAAAGGGTGTGTAGGTTGTGAATTCAAAGTTTTATATTCTTCGAAAGACCATCGTAAAAGCAGTATAAGATTAGGCAAATATGAAAAACATAAAAGAACTGTAGAATTTGTCAATTTAGATGAATAATCCATTCTAAAAACAAAAAACCCATCCTGAATCAGAATGGGTTTTTCAATATTATTAAGAGTATTTCTTATGCTTCGAATGGAATTACAGAAACGAAAGACTTGTTGTCTCCTTTTTTCTGGAATTTTACCACACCGTCAACTTTTGCATGTAAAGTATGATCTTTACCCATGTAAACGTTTTCACCGGCATTGTGCTTAGAACCTCTTTGTCTTACGATAATGTTTCCTGCGATAGCAGCTTGACCACCATAAATCTTAACGCCTAAACGTTTCGATTCTGATTCTCTACCATTCTTGGAACTACCGACACCTTTCTTGTGAGCCATGACGTATTGGTTTTAAATGTTAATAATTATTCTTCTGTAGCTTCCGCTTTTTTAGTCGCTTTTTTCTTTGCTCCACCACCAACGATGTTCTCGATAACGATTTGAGTCAAAGCTTGTCTGTGACCGTTTTTCTTTTGGTAACCTTTTCTACGTTTCTTTTTGAAAACGATTACTTTGTCACCTTTTAAGTGTTGTAACACTTTGGCTTCTACTGAAGCACCTTCTACAGCTGGGGCGCCTAAAGTAACGTTTCCGTTATCGTCTAACAAAAGAACTTTGTCGAAAGAAATTTTCGCACCTTCTTCTGCAGCCAAACGGTGAACATACACCTTTAAGTCTTTGCTTACTTTGAATTGTTGCCCTGCTATCTCTACGATTGCGTACATAACAATAATGTTTAATTAATTTTTTAAGTGTACAAATATACAACTATTTCTTTAGTTCGCAACTTCTTTCGTGAAAATATATCGTAAAATTCTAAATATCAGCTTATTTGAAAAAAATTTATGCTATTTGTAACAAAATCACGAAATTGCACACTCATTGATGAATTATAAACAACTATTAATCCTTATGAAAAAATCTTTAATGGCTTTGAGTACAGCGTTAATGCTAGGAAGTGTTGCTTCAGCTCAAAAAGTAACCTTTGAAGAGTACAATCTGGACAACGGCTTGCATGTAATCTTACACCAAGACAAATCTGCTCCGGTTGTAATCACTTCCGTAATGTACCATGTGGGTGCTAAAGACGAACAGCCAAACCGTACTGGTTTCGCTCACTTTTTCGAACATTTATTATTCGAAGGAACTAAAAATATCGCTCGTGGTGATTGGTTTAAACTTGTAACTGCTAATGGCGGAAACAACAACGCTAACACTACTGACGACAGAACGTATTACTATGAAGTTTTCCCTTCTAACAACTTACAACTTGCTTTATGGATGGAATCGGAGCGTTTAATGCACCCGGTTATCAACCAAGTTGGTGTTGATACGCAAAATGAGGTTGTAAAAGAAGAAAAACGTTTACGTGTTGACAATCAGCCTTACGGAAACTTAATCAAAGCCGTAAAAGAAAACATGTTCAAAGTACACCCGTACAAATGGACAACTATTGGCGAAATGGAACATTTGGATGCCGCTACTTTAGAGGAATTCCAAGCGTTCAACAAAAAATTCTACATTCCGAACAATGCGGTTTTAGTAGTAGCAGGAGATTTCGATTCAGCACAGGCTAAAACTTGGATCAGCAATTATTTCAGTGCAATTCCAAAAGGAACTCCGGTAACGCGTCAGAAATTTGAAGAAGCGCCAATCACGTCGCCAATCAAAGCAACATGGCAAGATCCGAACATCCAGATTCCGATGATGGTAGCTACATACAGAACACCATCAATGAAAACTCGTGATGCTCGTGTATTAGACATGATTTCTTCGTATTTATCAGACGGTAAAAGTTCTAAATTGTACAAAAAAGTAGTAGATGACAAGAAAATGGCGTTGCAAATCGGAGCGTTCAACTATTCTCAGGAAGACTACGGAATGTACATTTTATACGGACTTCCAATGGGGCAAAACACTACTGAAAGTTTGTTGAAAGAAGTGGATGAAGAAATCGTGAAAATCCAAACAGAATTAATTTCTGAGAAAGATTTCCAAAAACTTCAGAACAAATTCGAAAACCAATACGTAAACAGCAATGCAAGCGTAGAAGGTATTGCAGAAAACTTAGCTTCTTACTATTTGTTGTACGGTGATGTAAACTTAATCAATACTGAAATTGACATCTTCCGTTCTATCACAAGAGAAGAAATCAGAGAAGCCGCTAAAAAATATCTAAACCCGAACCAACGTTTGATTTTAGATTATGTTCCAGCGAAAGACAAAGCACAAAACTAAGCGTAACGGATCAAGAATATGAAAAAATACATTTATATAGCAGCAAGTTTATTTTTAGCAATAACCATGCAAGCACAAGACAGAACACAACCAAAACCAGGACCTGCACCTGTTGTGAATGTTGGAAAACCAACTACGTTCACGCTTAAAAACGGTTTAAAGGTATTGGTAGTGGAAAACCACAAATTACCAAGAGTTTCTTACAACCTTACCATCGACAATGCTCCTTATGCAGAAGGCGATAAAAAAGGGGTTGCCGATTTAGCAAGCGCTATGATTGGTAACGGAACTAAAAAAATGTCGAAAGACGCTTTCAACGAAGAAATCGATTTTTTAGGAGCAAACATCAGCTTTAATGCTAATGGTGCATTCGCGAGCGGATTGTCTAAATATTCCGGAAGAATTTTAGAATTGATGTCAGACGGAGCCTTAAACCCTGTTTTCACTCAGGAAGAATTCGACAAAGAAAAAGCAAAACTTATTGAAGGCTTAAAAGCTGACGAAAAAAGCGTAACTTCTGTTGCGGGTCGTGTAGAAGACGTTTTGGCTTTCGGTAAAAACCACCCTAATGGTGAATACTTAAGCGAAGGTACTATCAACAACGTAACGTTGAACGATGTGGTTTTAAACTACAACACCTACTATGTGCCAGGAAATGCTTACTTAGTTATCGTAGGTGATGTTAAAGCAAAAGATGTTCAGAAAATGGTTGAAAAACAATTCGGTTCATGGAAAAAAGCTACAGCTCCAGCTTTAACGTACTCTGACCCTAAAAACTTACAGTACACGCAAATTAACTTTGTAGATATGCCAAATGCGGTTCAATCTGAAATCGCTTTAGTAAACACTGTTAATTTAAAAATGACTGATAAAGAATATTTCGCTGGTATCTTAGCCAACCAAATTCTTGGTGGTGGTGGAGAAGGTCGTTTGTTCTTAAATTTACGTGAAGCACACGGATGGACATACGGAGCTTATTCTTCTTTAGGTTCTGGAAAATATGTTTCTAAATTCCGTTCTGGAGCTTCAGTTCGTAATGCAGTTACGGATAGTGCTGTTGTGGAATTCTTAAGCGAATTGAAAAAAATCAGAACCGATTTAGTTTCTGCTGAAGAATTGACAAATGCTAAAGCAAAATACGTGGGTAACTTCGTAATGCAAATCGAAAAACCAGCAACTATTGCTCGCTATGCGTTAAACACGGAAACACAAAAATTACCAGCTGATTTCTACGAAAACTACTTGAAAAACATCAATGCGGTAACTGCAGAAGAAATCAAAGCGGTGGCTAACAAATATTTCTTAGCCGATAACACTCGTATCGTAATTGTTGGTAAAGCTTCTGAAGTATTGCCAAACTTAGAAAAAATGAGTGCTAAACAAAAATTACCAATCATGTATTTCGACAAATTCGGTAATCCAACTGAAAAACCAAAAGTTAGCATTCCAATTCCTGCAGGAGTAACAGCTAAAACAGTTTTCACAAACTACATCAACGCAATTGGTGGTGAGAAAGCTTTGAAAGCAGTTAAATCGGTAATGACGGTTTCTTCAGGAACTATTCAAGGAACTCCGGTTGAATTGACCACTAAAGTTACTTCAGACAAGAAAATGGCTTCTGAAATGAAAGCTATGGGAATGTCTGTAATGAAACAAGTAATCGGCGACAAATCGGGTTATGCTGTAATGCAAGGACAAAGAAAAGATTTCACTGCAGATGAGTTCAAAGAGCAGAAAGAAGGCGCTATGCCATTCGAAGAGTTAACTTTGGCTTCAAACCCTAACGCTAAGTTGGAAAGTATCGAAACCATTAACGGAAACGATGCTTATGTGGTGAAAAATGACAAAACAAAATATTTCTTCGATGTAAAATCTGGTTTAAAAGTTGCAGAAGCTAAAGAAGTAGAACAAGGTGGTCAGAAAATGACACAAACAACTTACTACAGCAACTACAAAGAAGTAAAAGGAATTAAATTCCCACACGAAATCGACATGAACATCGGAATTGACCTAAAATTGATGACTACAGACGTAAAAATCAACGAAGGTATTTCTTCTGAAGACTTCAAATAAGATTTTCTGAAAATTATAAAGAAAGGCTGCCTTCGGGTGGCCTTTTATTTTTTGGAGGAAAGATAGACGCCTAATAAAATAATAATTCCGCCCACAAGCTGAATCCAACCCAAATCTTCTCCATCCAATACACCCCAAAAAATAGCCACTACGGGAAACAAATACGCAGAAGAAGCAGCAAAAACCGGCGACGTCATCTGGATCAGTTTGAAAAACAAAATGTTGGCAATTCCGGTTCCGACTATTCCTAAAATCGCAATAAACATAACGGAATGCTGCACATTACTTTCAGAAATCTGACCAAAAAAACCTGTTCCGCTCAAAATAACCAAAGCCGGAATCGCTAAAACCGCAAAATTCCCTGTCGTGATACTGATGGGATTTACATCGGATAAATATTTTTTAATAAAATTGACATTCGCTGCATAACATAAAGTTGCTACAACCACAAAAAGTGCATAAAAATAATTCTGATCCGGATTGTGGGATGCACCACTCAAAATCAACAGTAAACTTCCGGCTAAACCAATCACAACGCCAACAAACTGATTCCGCTGAAAAGCCAATCCGAAGAACATCACTCCTAAAATTAAGGCATTTAGCGGCGTGAGTGAATTTAGAATGGCACTAATCGAACTATCAATTTCACTTTGCGCAATCGCAAATAAAAAAGCCGGCACAAAGGTTCCGGTAAGAGCCGTCAGTGCAATATATTTCCATTTGTTTCGCGGAATCTGAGCCAGACTTTTAAAACAAAATAGCAAGAGAAAAGCAGCCGCAAACAACATCCGTAGCGAACCTACCTGAAACGGATTCAAACCTACCAAACCGCGTTTGATTAAAATGAAAGAACTTCCCCAGATTAAAGCCAAGGCAGCTAACAAAAGCCATTTCGTGTGTTTGGATTCCATATCGTTGAATTTGTTTGCCAAAATTCTGTTATTTAATTGAAATTCCGGATTTTTTTTAAATAATTTTGTCGGAAACAGGAAAAAATAAAATACACAATATGACTTTTTCAAAATCACTTTTCACAGTTATGCTGGCTGGTTTATCGTTAACCGCTTGCAAAAAGGAAGAAAGCAAAACAACTGAAACGGCTTCAGTAGCAACTCCTGTCGCTAAAAAAGAAATCGCTCCGGAAAATCTAGCTACGGCAAGTTTCCAAATCGAAGGAATGACCTGCGCTATGGGTTGTGCGGCTACTATCGAGAAAAAAATTACTGAAACCGAAGGAATCAAAGAAGCGAAAGTAGATTTTGAATCGAAAACTGCCACGGTTTCTTTCGACAAAACTATCAACAACGAAGCCTCGCTAACCAAACTAGTTGAAGGTGTAGCCGATGGTAAAACCTATAAAGTTGCCAATTACAAATCTGCTATTTGAACACAAAATGCACCAACTGATTGTTGGCCAGAACTAAAAAAGGAACTCAAATGAGTTCCTTTTTTTATAATTATTTTCAAAAATTACTTCCAGCGAATGCTCTCCATAATTTTACGCATATCGTTTTTAATATAAGCCGCAGCAGGTAAAATAGAATCGTAATTGGGTTTAGCATAAAAATAAACCGAACCAACAATGAAATTTCTCGTACTGTCAGTTACATAAAACTGGGCGTTGGTTGCCGCGTTTCCGCCGACCTGATAAAACATTCCGTATACTTTGTTAGCTGGGTTTAAGAACGGTTGTTCCGCTATATCATCGGCTTTCACTACGTGTTCATACGTTAGCTTTTGAGCATCGCGCAACAAATGGTCAATGTTTCCATTAACCGGTTTGTAGTTCAGATAAATGGTTGCTTTCATCTTCGGATATCCAATTTCCATCGAACAATCCTGTTTCATTTTCACTTTCGAGCTTTCATTTACTTCAAACGTAAACGAGCAGTTTTGCGAACTATTGGAAAACGAACTGTATTTTGCCATCGGATAATCCAAACGCAAATGACTTTCCGGTTTCGGAACAGTGTCGCCTTTACAGCCTATCATAGTCATCGCAAACAGAAAACCTGAAAAAATTAAAAATCTCTTTAAAATCATCATCTAAAACTTTACACGAATTGCGGGCAAAGATACAGTAGGAAACGGCGTTTCAGCAAGTTTATTTTCAACGGATTGTGTTAAAACGGCAAATCGTCACCTTCTAGATTGGTTGGTGGCGCATCATAAGACGAACCTCGCGACATATCACCCGATTGTGAAAAGCCAGAAGACTTGTTTTCCACTTCTTTTTTCACAGTTAAAAAAGTGAATTCGGTCACCTGAATTTCGGTAGTGTATTTGGTTACGCCTTCGTCGGTTTGCCATTGGCGGGATTTGATACGGCCTTCCACATAAATTTTATCACCTTTGGATAAATATTTTTCACAGATTTCAGCCGCTTTATTGCGCACAACCAAATTGTGCCATTCTGTAGAAGTAATCTTCTCTCCTGTAGTTTTATTGATATACACTTCGTTGGTCGCTAATGGAAAACGTCCGATGCAGTTGCCACCTTCGAAATAATGCATTTTTACGTCGTCTCCCAAATGTCCGATCAAAATTACTTTGTTTAAGGTACCGTTCATGGCTTGTAGATTTAAGTTTACTCAAATGTAATCATTTTCCTTTCAATTTGTCCAATATTGCTCCATAAAATTATGAATCACGATAGGAAAGGGAAATTCCTGAATCGCCGATAAACGCAAAGCCGACGGAAGAACCGCGTCGGTTTCCACTTCCCAAAACCGAATTCGCAGATGTTGATGTGATAATTTGTGTACGATAACTTCGTGATGCAATGGTTTGATATGCTTTACTTTAAATCCGAAATCGTAGTTTTGAATTAAGGCTTCAGTTGTCTCAAAATCAGTCTCGTTATCGGTTTCAAGCAACGGAAATTCGTAAAGATTATACCAGATTCCTTTTGCCGTGCGTTTCTGAATAATCGACTTCCCTTCACCATCTTTAACAATCAAATAGTTGAAATACCGATTGGTGACTTTTGTTTTTTTGGATTTAACCGGAAGTTGCGACACTTTTCCATCTTTCAAAGCTGAACAACTTCCATTAAAAATACACTCAGTACAATTCGGGTTTTTCGGAACACATTGCAAAGCGCCAAATTCCATCATAGCCTGATTGAATTCCGACGCTTTCCCTTTTGGCAACAACGAAGCTGCCAATTCAAAAAATTCTTTCTTAGCACCTGATGAGGCGACATCGGTTTCTATTCCAAAATAGCGCGACAAGACGCGAAATACATTTCCATCAACAACCGGAACACTTTCACCAAAAGCAATCGACGCAATGGCAGCAGCAGTGTATTCACCAACACCTTTCAACTGCTTCAAATCTTGAAAATTATCCGGAAAGCTTCCTTTGTTTTCAAAAGCAACATATTTAGCTGTGGCATGCAAATTTCGAGCACGAGAATAGTAACCCAAACCTTGCCATAATTTCAGTACTTTTTCTTCATCGGCAGTCGCTAAATCGTGCACTGTTGGAAAGGCTTCTCTAAATGCAAAATAATACGGCATTCCTTGTGCAACTCGCGTTTGTTGCAGCATAATTTCGGAAAGCCAAATATGGTATGGATTGTTCGTTTTTCGCCAAGGCAAATCGCGTTTATTCTGTAAATACCATGAAATTAACGAGTTAGCAAAATTCATGTTAAAAAAATTGGAAAACAAAAATAAAACTTTATGTGACTAAATTTTAATCATTTAGCTTGAAAATTTGTTTTTTTAATTGCTATATTTGCACACTCAAAAAAATACACATTATTCTAAAATAAAAAGAAAGAAAATGACGAAAGCAGACATCGTAGCTAAAATTTCAGAGAAATTAGGCTTAGAAAAAGGAGACGTACAGGCAACAGTTGAGTCTTTTATGGACGAAGTAAAAAGCTCACTAGAAACTGGAGACAACGTATATTTAAGAGGTTTCGGAAGTTTTATCATCAAAACAAGAGCTGAAAAAACAGGAAGAAACATTTCTAAAAATACTACTATTAAAATTCCGGCGCACAACATTCCTGCTTTCAAACCAGCAAAAATCTTTGTTGACGGAGTAAAAACTAACACTGAAGTAAAATAATTATTTATTAATCACTAAACACGTACACTATGCCAAGTGGTAAAAAAAGAAAAAGACATAAGGTAGCGACGCACAAACGTAAAAAAAGAGCGAGAGCTAACCGCCATAAAAAGAAAAAGTAGTCTAAAGCTACTTTTTTCTTTTTAAATTAAAAAGTTCATTGACAACGGAAAATCAGTTTCCAGTCTCAGTCTCAGTCAGCATTCTGGCTAAAAAACTGAAAACTGCGACTGCCAACTGAATATCCTTCGGGTAAAAATACCTGTAAAAAATGTTTAATCCATCTGTACAATTCAGGAATAAGGGATAAGAAATAAGGGATAAGTCATTCTTACTTTAAGAAACACCACTTTTCACTTTTCACTTTTCACTTTTCACTTAAAAGTATGGATAAAAATGTACCGCATGAACAAAGAATTAATTATTCGCTCGGGTTCAGACGCTGTAGATTTTGCCTTATTAAAAGATGGAAAACTGATTGAATTACACAAAGAAGAAGGCGGCGACGAAAAAGCCGGATTTTCAGTAGGTGATATTTTCATCGCTAAAATCCGTAAACCAGTGCCGGGACTGAATGCTGCGTTTGTTAACGTAGGTTTCGAGAAAGATGCGTTTTTGCACTATCACGATTTGGGTCCGAATCTTTCTTCAGTGATGAAATTCATCAAACTTGTAAGCGCAGGTAAAATAAAAGATTTCACTCTCAAAAATTTTCCTTTCGAACCGGAAATCAACAAAGACGGCGCCATCAGCGATGTGTTGAGTGCCAACCAGTCAATTTTAGTTCAGGTTGTGAAAGAACCAATTTCCACCAAAGGTCCCCGAATCAGTTCGGAATTATCCTTGGCCGGAAGATATGTGGTTTTAGTACCTTTTTCAGATCGTGTTTCGGTTTCTCAGAAAATCGATTCCAAAGAAGAAAAAGACCGCTTGAAACGCTTGGTTCAATCCATCAAACCGAAAGGATTCGGCGTTATTGTCCGTACAGTAGCCGAAGGCAAAAAAGTAGCCGAACTGGACAGAGACTTGCAGAATTTGCTCGACAAATGGTCAGCAATGTGCAAACGGATACCAACCGCTCATCATCCTTCGAAAGTATTGGGAGAAGTCAACAAAGCTTCTTCGATATTAAGAGACGTTTTCAACGATACCTTTACCGGTATTCACGTGGATGATGAGGATTTGTATTACCAGACCAAGGACTATTTGCAAGAGATAGCTCCTTCAAAAGTCAACATCGTCAAACATTATCAGTCGAAAGAACTTCCTCTTTTTGAGAAATATCACATTGAACGACAAATTAAAACGTCTTTCGGAAAAACGGTTTCGATGAGCAAAGGAGCATATCTGATTATCGAACATACCGAAGCTTTGCACGTTATCGACGTAAACAGCGGTAACCGTTCTAACAAAGCTACCAATCAGGAAGACACCGCTTTAGAAGTGAACATGATTGCCGCGGCAGAAATTGCCCGACAGTTACGACTTCGCGACATGGGAGGAATTATTGTAGTCGATTTCATTGATATGCAAAATCCGGAGAACCGTAAAACCCTTTACGATTTTCTGAAAGAAGAAATGAGTGACGACAAGGCCAAACACAAAATCTTGCCTCCTAGCAAATTTGGATTGATTCAAATTACTAGACAAAGAGTCAGACCGGAAGTATCGATCAACACAAGAGAAGAAGACCCTAACGAAAAAAACGGGGAAATCGAAGCTCCAATCTTGATTGTCGACAAAATAGCGGCTGATCTTGAACGCATTATCCGCGAACACAAAAAAGTCATTTTAAATGCACACCCTTTTGTGGCCGCTTACCTTACCAAAGGTTTTCCATCCTTACGTTCGAAATGGTTTTTCGAGCATAAGAAATGGGTGAAAATCATACCTCGTGACGCTTACACGTACTTAGAGTATCATTTCTTTGACAAAGAAGGAAATGAAATCAAATAACCTAAAACCGCCCGTTGTGAAATGAGGCGGTTTTTTTTATGCTTTTATGTTTCAGGAGCTTGTTCCCGCTGTACGCTATATCTTTTACGAAGCCTTCGGAAAACTCAGTCATCGTAAAAGGATGACGCTTCCATCGGGGCTAGTTACCGTCTTTTTTTGAAGAATTCTTTCATTAAAGCAGCACATTCTGTTTCGAGCACACCACTCACCACAACCGTTTTCGGATGCAATTGCGTTCCCATTTTTTTATAGCCGCGTTGTTCATCACTGGCGCCATACACAATTTTCGAAATCTGTGACCAATACAAGGCTCCCGCACACATCTGACACGGTTCTAAAGTCACATACAACGTGCAGTCTTTCAAATATTTTCCACCTAAAAAATTCGCTGAAGACGTAATCGCCTGCATTTCCGCATGAGCTGTTACATCGGTTAGCATTTCGGTCAAATTATGCGTTCGGGCAATTACCCGATTATCAATAACTACAACCGCGCCAACAGGAATTTCGCCTTTTCCAAAAGCTACTTCTGCTTCCTGCAAGGCTTTCTTCATAAAATATTCGTCAGTGAAAATATTTTCCATAAAAACAAAAATACAATTTCATATGCAAAGATTTCATTTTTTATAGGTGCATATGGTATCGCATATTCGTTTATTGATGTTTGCTTAAACAAACAATTTGCTAGTAGCGATTTCAAATCGTACATTTGCAGTATGTCGGAAAAACTCCTGCAAAATATCAACACTCCCAGCGATTTACGGAAACTCACTCCGGAACAATTGCCTTTTTTAGCCCAGGAACTCCGCGATTTTATCATCGATATTGTTTCGCAAAAAGAAGGGCATTTGGGCGCAAGTTTAGGAGTTGTCGAATTAACCATTGCTTTACATTACATTTTCAACACACCGCACGATTTATTGGTTTGGGATGTCGGTCATCAGGCTTACGGGCATAAAATCCTAACCGGACGAAAAGACAATTTTCACACTAACCGTCAGTTAGATGGAATCTCTGGATTTCCGAAACGCAGCGAAAGCGAATTCGATACTTTTGGTGTAGGTCACTCTTCCACTTCAATTTCAGCGGCTTTAGGGATGGCGATAGCTTCCAATTTAAAAGGCGAAACCGAAAAACAGCATATTGCCGTAATTGGCGACGCTTCGATTGCCTCCGGAATGGCTTTTGAAGGCTTGAACCATGCTGGTGTAACCGACGCTAATTTATTAGTCATCCTAAACGATAACGCTATCGGAATTGACCCCAGTGTTGGCGCTTTGAAAGATTATTTGACTTCGGTTAAAGAAGGTAAAAATCCGAAAGACAATAACATCATCAAGTCGCTTAATTTTGATTATACCGGTCCGATTGACGGTCACGACCTCAATGCCCTTTTAAAAGAATTAAAACGTTTAAAAAGCAAAAAAGGACCAAAATTCTTGCATATCATTACCACCAAAGGAAAAGGTATGCAGTTGGCCGAAGAAGATCAGGTAAAATACCATGCACCGGGAAAATTCAACCCTTCAACAGGAGAGATTTTACCCAAATCGGAAGCTAATTTACCGCCTAAATTTCAGGATGTTTTCGGATATACTTTAGTGGAATTGGCGAAACAAAACGATAAAATCATCGGTATTACTCCAGCCATGCCAACGGGTTCATCCATGAAATACATGATGGAAGCTTTCCCAGACCGAGCAATTGATGTGGGTATCGCCGAACAACATGCCGTAACCTTGGCTGCTGGAATGGCAACGCAAGGCGTGGTGGTTTTCTGCAATATCTATTCAACTTTTTTGCAACGTGCTTACGATCAGGTGATTCACGATGTTGCCTTGCAAAACCTACCCGTTATTTTCTGTTTGGACAGAGCCGGATTAGTGGGCGAAGACGGCGCAACACACCACGGGGTTTACGATTTGGCGTATCTGAATTGCATCCCAAATCTTATTCTTTGTGCCCCAATCGACGAAATTGAACTTCGCAATATCATGTTTACGGCGCAACTTGGACTTGAACATCCTATTGCGATTCGTTATCCGAGAGGCCGCGGGATTACTACGGATTGGCAAAAACCGTTTCAGAAAATTGAAATCGGAAAAGCGGTTGAACTCCAAAAAGGAAGTTCTGTCGCAATTCTTTCTACCGGTTTCATCGGCAATAATACAATTGAAGCGCTGCAAAAAATTCCAAATGCTGCAAAATTTTCACAGTATCACTTTCCGTTTGTAAAACCGTTGGATGCAGAAATGCTTCATGATATCTGTAAAAAACATTCCAAAATCATTACTATTGAAGACGGTACGATTATCGGTGGCTTCGGAAGTAGCATCAACACATTCGTAACGGAACATTCCTATTCCATTCCGGTTAAAAATTTGGGTATCCCCGACATTTTTATCGAGCAAGCTACTGTAACAGAACAACAACAAATTTGTGAGATTGACGTTAATAGTTTGACAACAATTTTTTCAAGTCATTGAAAATGCTGATTTTTGCACCAAATTAAACCTAACTACTATTATGAATTGCCTTAAATCCTTATGTTTAGGAATTCTTTGCCTATTCACTTACCAATACACTTTTGCCCAAGACATTATCCGCACTGAAGAAACCGACACCATCAAACGTTGGACTGGAAAAAACATCGTAGGTCTCGATTTGACCCAAGTTTCTTTTGTGAACTGGAACGCCGGTGGTGAAAACTCCATATCTGGAATAGTGAAAGGCGCTTTTATGCGAAAGTATACTAAAGATCGTTTTGTTTGGCACAACGAATTGATTGCCCGCTACGGTTTAAACAAACAGGATGGACGCGAATCAAGAAAAACGGATGATGCCGTTCAATTGAACTCTACCGCTGGCTTTAAAACAGATACGATTTCCAATTGGTATTATTCGGCGAAATTCAATTTTAATACGCAATTCACTAATGGTTACGCTTATCCAAATACCGATTTAGCGATTTCAAAACCTTTTGCTCCGGCTTATATTTTCTTAGGAGTCGGTGCGGAATACATCAACAAAGACGAAGGTTTCAAAGCCTATTTTTCACCTTTAACTTTGAAAAACACGTTGGTTCTAGACACCCGTTTGGCTAACCAAGGCGCTTTTGGAGTTGATCCGGCAATTTACGATATCAATGGGGAATTAATCCGAAGCGGGAAAAAGACCAGAACCGAAGTGGGGCTTTTGGTAACCAATCAAATTAAGAAAGAAATTTTTGAAAATATTATGTTAGACCATCGTCTTTCCCTGTATTCTGATTACATCAACCACTTTGGTAACATCGATGTAGATTGGCAATTACAGTTAGATATGACGGTAAACAAGTATGTTCGTGCCAGCGTCGCAACGCATATGATTTATGACGATGATATTAAATCAAAAGAAGATGTTGATGGTGTACAGGTAACCAGAGGTCCAAAATTACAGCTAAAACAAATACTTGGCGTTGGATTGAGCTATGCTTTCTAAAAAATAAAAAAGGAGATTCTGACGAATCTCCTTTTTTATTACACCCGATTAACGAATTTAATTTAAAATAATCTTTTCAGTATAGTTTAAATTCTCACCGTTCATCTTAATCATATACATTCCTGATTGTAAGTTAGAAAGGTTAATTGTGCTTTCTGCATTAAAACTTCCTACTTCTTGCTGATACACTTTTCTTCCATTCAAATCAAATACCTGAATATCTAATTTTCCAGTATAATTATGAATTGCAATATTCAACATTCCGTTGCTTGGATTTGGATATACACGGATAGCTTTTTCGTCATGGAACTGATTAACTGCCAAGGTACAATTAGGCCCTGCTGGCGGTACAACAAAACTCTCTGTTTGATCCTGAATTCCGGCTGCACCTGAGTTACTAGCACCTGAAGAAGCACCAACCCCTAATCCACGACGGGCGAAAGTTTCCCAAATCATACAGTAATCTTGACCTCCTGTTGTCGCCTGATCTGCAGCGATTAAAGCATCTCGACCTGTAATAAGTGTTGGGTTACAACCATCTAATTTAATAGCGTCTAATACTAAGCGCATAACCTTGTTATTACCTCCGGTTCCATTGTAAATATTTGAATTATAACCATACTTATCAATATAGTTCCAAGCCAAATCCCACAACACTACAGCCCAAACAGAACCCACTGAATGTGTATCAACAACATCCATAACACCATTATTGTAATACATTTGGTTAGTACTGCCATACGTATGAGGGTTTATAGCCATATCTGTAGAATATCTGTACTGTCTAATCCCACCTCCGTTTGTTGGTTGATTTGCTGCAAATGTTCCAATACCTCTGGCATCGTTTCTGGTATCACCCGGTTTGATTTGCATGATCAACCAAAACCAATCAGACCATCCCTCTCCCATTTGCTCAGATCCTCCTAAACAAGTACCTGATAATCGAGAAGAAATTCCGTGTCCATATTCATGTGCAATAATTCCATTGTCGAGATCCCCATCCGTATTCACAAATGCAGGAGCAGTCAAAGAAACATTCAAGGTTTCAGACCCCATTGCTGCTATCAATGCTTCTCCCTCAGCCATGTTAATACTAACTGCCGGAATAGTAACTGAAGCATCAGCTCCTCCCATAACAATTGTTCCATCCACGTTATTAACAACGATAACCGCAATAGCTCCAGCATTTTGAGCAAACAATACTTTTTCAATAAAAGTACAAGTTCCTCTTCGAATCACGGCAATTTTACCATTTAAAGCAGCTCCATTAATTGGTGCTGTACAAGCATCGCTGGTATCTGGTGCCGCATCAGCATAAAGTACTAGTTGTCCATTAAGAGTTGCCGGAGATACAGGCAATGCAACATGTCCTGGATTAAAATTATTATCTCTAATAGTATACAAACCTGCTACACTTGAAGGCGTAGCAACTGTTACAGTTGGTGTTGGACCTACATTCCATAAATACATTTGCATTCTTGGAGAAGTTCCATCTGTAGTTATTGAAAAATTAGCATTATTTATATTGGGATCAACACCTCCACCATCTTGAGCATCTGCTTGAACAGCATCATTTCCTAAACCACCTCTTCCATAATTGGCAACCTGAAAATTTTTATTGGCTTCATCAAAACCATACTGATACCATAAATCGTGCATGATGTTATTCATGTAAAACAAATTTGTAATTGCTGCGGGCAAGTAAGTGTTTGCTGCCACAGAAGTCCCCGGATAAGCAAAATCAAAAGTAAGATTCGGATAGGCTCCAGCCCCTATTGCAAATGTTCCCCCTCCATTATTACTATCTACATCATCTCTAGCTAAAACATTATTTCCTCTCGTATTATTAAATTGAGTACCAACACCTCCTCCACCAATAGTATTATTGGTGTTATGCCAGCCATTAGGAGATGCAGCGTTTGTATTTGGCGGCAAGGCAGTTGTTGATTCCGGGTTAGTGATTAAAACCCTAGGACTATGGTTAGGACTTTCATAATTCCAAGGAATGACACGGTAATTTGTAGTACCTGGCGTCAACATTTCTACTCCAACAGTATTTTTAAAAGCTAAATCGGAAAAACTAACCGATTTCAATACCCCGTGAGAGTGATTACTGTGATTTCCGGAAAAATTACAGGAAATTACCAAATCCTGCTTTTCCAACAGAATACCGGTTATAGCGTCGACTTTCAAATTCCACAAATGCTTAGTGTTTTGAGAATAGAATTCATAATCCCATGCCAATTTCAATGTGCTTTCGGCGGTTTGAAAATAAACTAATTCTGCACGGATTGCATCTTCTGTCAAAACACCATTCGTCAGCTTAAAATCATATCCCTTGGATTCTAAAATCTGAACATCGGTGAGTTGTTCGTTTCCAATTTGGCTCATAACACCAAGCAAAGCCTGCTCAACATTTTTAGTAGGTGCAGTCCCGCTAATTTTTGCAGCAATGTTGGAAATAAATTCTTCACCTCCATTAATAACTTCTCCGTTTTTAATCCAGAAATTCGCATCCGAATTAAACACCTCGATTCCATTATGGCGTTGTTTAACGTGGTAATTGTTGATCCCTGTAGATTCCGAACTGAATTCATTCACGATAACCAAATCGGAAACATCCTGATTCGTTAACGAAAATTTGGCCCGGTTTTGAGAAGCATACGTTTTAATTTTTTCCAGCGGCTCTTGGGCAAATCCCAATAACGGCAATATAAAAAGCAAAGAAAAAGTAATTCTTTTCATGGGTTGTTTGGTTAGCTTGTTTAGTTAAGTCTCACAAAATTAACATTTTAGTTGAATTAACAAAAAAATAACACTTTTTTAACTACCTCCATTAATTATTTTGAAAAACTGAACCGCTTTCCCATCCGTAAGCATCGAAACAAAATGACAAATATGCATTAGTCGTTCGTACAAACTCATTTTTTCGGTGACAAACTTTTCGGGCAACAATTTGAGAATCAATTCGTCGTAATTGCTTGATTTTCCATCAAATTTATTGTTGTAAGCCGTACAGAATTTATCCAAAAGCGTATTGATTACCTGATAACCAACTACTTCTTTTTCAATTACTTCTTTGCTTTGGTATATATTTTTAATACTGATTTTGATGATATCGTTCATTTGTGCCTTAAACTGACTTTTATCCGTCAGAGCGGAATGAAATTGACCTCTCAAAATCGCTTCTTCGTTTTCCAGAAACACATTGACAGCATCGTTAATCAAGCTTCCGATGGCTAAAGCGCGCAAGTAACTGATACGGTCTTCTTTGGTGGTAAGCGATTTGTATTTATCCGAATCGATACTGTTTTTAACAAGTTTAATCAGATATTCCAGCGCGAACTCTTCCTGAATCAGACCTAAGTTAATACCATCTTCAAAATCGATAATAGTGTAACAGATGTCGTCTGCGGCTTCCACTAAAAAGGCCAACGGATGGCGTTCAAAACCAATATCATCTCCGGATTTATTGGAAATCATACCTAATTCGGAAGCCACTTCTTTAAAAAATGTTTTGTCCTGCTGGAAGAAACCATATTTTTTATCGGCAATATTCGAGGTTGGCTTTTTAGGTAAACTTTCTTTAGGATATTTCATAAAAGTGCCTAAAGTAGCATAGGTTAATCGCAAACTACCTTCCACGCCTGGACGTGATGATGTCACCACCGAAAAACCATTGGCATTGCCTTCAAAATCGATTAAATCCTGCCATTCTTTATCGGAAAGCAGTTCTTTATACTGATTCCCTTTTCCGGTTTTAAAATATTCCCCAATCGCTTTTTCTCCCGAATGTCCGAACGGCGGATTACCAATATCGTGCGCTAAAGCAGCAGCAGCCACAATTGCTCCGAAATCGTTCATATGATAGCCGTGTACTTCTTTCAGGTATGGATATTTTTCCAAAATCTTCTTACCGACTAAGCGTCCTAACGAACGACCAACCACCGAAACTTCCAAACTGTGGGTTAAGCGCGTGTGCACAAAATCCGTTTTGGAAAGCGGAATGACCTGCGTTTTGTCCTGCAGACTTCGGAAAGCCGATGAAAAAATAATTCGGTCATAATCGACTTCAAAACCCAAACGAGTATCGTCTTGTTCTTTTCGCAATCTTTTGCTTGTGTCGCCTTGTCGTTTTAAGGACAAAAGTTGTTCCCAATGCATCATAGGGTATCGTATTTATTGTAGTTCTTTTTTCAGGCAGACCGAACTGGCCACACCAATATATTGTCCGTAATTTGGAATAGGTTGATATCCAAACTTTTGATATAACGCAATCGCATTTACTAATTTATGAGAAGTTTCCAAAATGCAGCTCGTAAATGCCAATTCTTTTGCCCAAGTTTCCAATTCTTGTAGAACCGACATCGCAATTCCTTTGTTTCGGTGTTCCGGATGGACAAACATGCGCTTGATTTCTCCGGTTTTTTCATCGTACGTTTTAATGGCTCCGCAACCAACCGCAATCCCGTCTTCATAACAGATTACCACATTAGGAATGTAAATCTGGTTGTATTGGGCGAAAAAATCTTTTTCATCACCATCAATATCGATTAAAAAAGTATCGAACAATTTCGTCAGATATTGAAAATCAGGGCTGTCAGAAGTTGTTCGAACAAGTTGCATATTAATGTAATTTATTGATTTCGGCTTGAATAATATTGTTTTTCACTTCTCGGAAAACGTGATTTTTAGCTTCAGCAAAGGAAACCTCGTACATCCGTTCCAATTTCGTGAATTCTGATGGATATTTAACCAACAACTTATCGTAATAGTTGTCTAAAACTTCCTTGGACGGCGAAGTAAATTCCAATTTCAGTTCGAAACGACGTACCAAAGCTTCGTCTATCATTTGAATTTGATTGGTAGCCGCGATAAGAATGGATTTCTTCGGAAAATGGTCAATCAACTGTAAAATCGCGTTCACGACACGTTTCATTTCGCTGTTGTCTTTGTTGTCGTAATCCCGAATTTGTCCTAGCGAATCGAATTCATCAAAAAACAGAACGGCACTTTCGTAATTCACTTCTTTGAACAAGCCTTCGATATTTTTCGCCGTTTCGCCCAATTTCGAAGACACAATACTCGCCAGATTCACGATGATGATTTTCTTATCGAGTTTTTTGGCAATCGCCTTCGCTGTCATGGTTTTACCACAACCCGTTTTGCCGTACAACAGCATTTTATTGATAACCGGAAGCTCGTATTTTTCCAAAACTTCCCGAAACTGGTATTCTTTTAAAAACTGCTCAATCTGTTTGGACACGGCTTCGTTGAAAACCACATCTTCCAGATTAACGTTGCTTCGGTCAGTGAAATATAAAGTGCTCAAGAAATTTAATTTAAATGCAAAAATTACTTATTCTTTATCGTTAGCCAAAAAGAAATTACGGGATTTCTTCGGATATTGATCATAGCTTTTATCACTCGGATTTTCAATAACAGACTTAATATTCACTTCATCGCCTACTTTGAAATTTGCAACCGTATACTGGTAATCCAACAGGTATTCTCCACAGAAATAATTACCGTTTTCATCTTTTTCGATGATTCCGGTATAAACCCCTTTTTTCTTGTCTTTTGACATAAACTTTAATTTTAAAATACAAAGGTACAAAGACCGAACGATTTGCTACAAAACAAAAAACAGTCTTCATAACGAGGACTGTTTTTGTATTTCATTACGTTCTATTCCTCTCTTTGACCAATTTCGTCAAACGAATAGAACAAGCGTTTTTTCTCTTCAAAAACTTTCTTTTGCACTACATAGGTATCCGAAATCGAGTCGTGCCAACCTCTTGCACCTCCTCCCAGAAAAGAAAAATGATTAAACGGAATCATACGACAAAGAGTTCGTTTTGCAATAGTGCTGGAATCCGGTTTTTCTCCAAATTGATCTACCACTACTGTTTGCGTTATATACTTCGCTATGGAACGGGAAAGAAAAATTTCTGTTGAAGCGTAATACAACAGCATTACCAAATAGCCAATGGCATAACTTTGAATTGTAGGGATATTTCCTAACCATTCCAAAATATCTGTATTCCCAATAGCAGTAGCAATAACCGCCAAAAGAACACCGAAAAGAAACAGCAAAGCATACTGTATAACTAAATCAATGATATAATTTCCGAAACGCTGTCCCTGAGTCGCCCACAGATCAGATGTTACTCTAAATGTTTTATTTTCCATTCTGTACCTTATTTTTTTGCTAATATAAAAAAACAGCCGCCAAAACTGACAGCTGCTTCCTATTTAAAATTACAAATCAAATTCTCATTAAGATCCGCACATTTCGCAATCTTCCGGTCCGGCGTTTTTAGAACGTTCTAACATCGCACGGAATTCTTCCGGAGTCATTTCTTCGTTTTGCGCTTCAACTTCCGCTGCTACTGCAATTGGTTCTGCTTTTTTGTCGTTATTCAACGTAAACTTGATGGCATCCACCGCAGATTTCGTTCTCAAGTAATACATACCCGTTTTCAAACCAGACTGCCAAGCGTAGAAGTGCATCGACGTTAATTTCGCAAATGTAGCGCCTTCCATGAACAAGTTTAACGACTGCGATTGATCGATAAAATAGCCTCTGTGACGTGACATATCGATGATATCTTTCATACTCATTTCCCAAACGGTTCGGTACAATTCTTTGATATCTTGTGGAATTATGTCAATATCCTGAATCGAACCGTTGGCACGCATGATTTCCTGTTTCAGGTTCTCGTTCCACAACCCTAAGTTTACTAAATCCTGTAACAAGTGTTTGTTTACTACGATAAACTCTCCTGACAATACACGACGTGTGTAAATGTTGGACGTATACGGTTCAAACGCTTCATTGTTTCCTAAGATTTGCGAAGTCGAAGCCGTTGGCATTGGTGCCATTAACAACGAGTTGCGCACTCCGTTAGCCATTACTTCTTTACGAAGCGAAGTCCAATCCCAACGTCCGCTTAAATCGTTGTCGTTCAAGCCCCAAAGATTGTATTGGAATTCCCCTTGAGAAATCGGTGATCCTTGGAAGGTTGAATATGGTCCTTCTTCTTTTGCCATTTCCATCGAAGCTGTTACCGCTGCAAAATAAATGGTTTCGAAGATTTCCTGGTTTAATTTTTTAGCTTCATCCGAGGTAAACGGCATTCTTAGTAAAATAAACGCATCCGCCAAACCTTGTACACCCAATCCTACCGGACGGTGGCGCATGTTGGAGTTTTCCGCTTCTTTAACCGGATAATAATTTCTGTCAATTACCTTGTTCAAGTTACGAGTAACACGTTTCGTTACATCATGCAACAATTGGTGGTTGAACTCGCCATTTTCCACAAACATTGGTAAGGAAATTGAAGCTAAGTTACATACCGCAATTTCATCTGCAGAAGTGTATTCTAAAATCTCCGTACACAAATTCGAAGAACGAATCGTTCCTAAGTTTTTCTGGTTCGATTTACGGTTCGCCGCGTCTTTGTACAACATGTATGGCGTTCCCGTCTCGATTTGTGACTCTAATATTTTCTCCCAAAGCTCACGTGCTTTGATGGTTTTTCTTCCTTTTCCGGCTTCTTCGTATGCCAAGTACATTTTGTCGAACTCATCGCCGTATACATCGTACAATCCAGGGCATTCGTTCGGACACATTAACGTCCAGTGTGCGTCTTCCTGTACACGTTTCATGAACAAATCGTTCATCCACATCGCATAAAACAAATCACGCGCTCGCATTTCTTCTTTACCGTGGTTTTTCTTCAGGTCTAAGAAGTCGAAAATATCGGCATGCCATGGCTCCACGTAAATTGCAAAACTTCCTTTACGTTTACCGCCACCTTGGTCTACATAACGTGCGGTGTCGTTGAATACACGTAACATCGGTACAATTCCATTAGAAGTTCCGTTTGTTCCGCGGATGTAAGAACCTGTCGCTCTTACGTTATGGATAGACAAACCGATTCCTCCCGCCGATTGCGAGATTTTTGCCGTTTGTTTTAGCGTATCGTAAATTCCGTCGATACTATCGTCTTGCATTGTTAATAAGAAACATGAAGACATTTGCGGTTTAGGTGTTCCCGCATTGAAAAGTGTAGGCGTTGCGTGCGTGAAGAATTTCTTCGACATCAACTCGTATGTTTCAATCGCGGCAGGAATATCGTTCAAGTGAATTCCAACCGAAACACGCATTAACATATGCTGCGGACGCTCTACAATCTGCCCGTTGATACGCAACAAATACGAACGTTCCAACGTTTTAAATCCGAAGTAATCGTAGTTAAAATCACGGTTGTAGATGATGGACGAATCCAAAGTTTCCGCGTTTTCCATGATTGCCTGATATACTTCTTCCGACAACAAAGGCGCTTCCTGTCCTGTTCTTGGATTCACATAGTGGAACATGTCCGCCATAGTTTCCGAGAAGGATTTTTTGGTGTTTTTATGCAAATTGGAAACCGCAATACGCGCTGCCAATTGCGCATAATCCGGGTGCGTTACCGTCATGGAAGCTGCGGTTTCTGCCGCTAAATTATCCAATTCGGAAGTAGTCACACCGTCGTATAAACCTTCAATAACACGCATGGCTACTTTTACCGGATCGACTAGGTCGTTTAATCCGTAGCATAAAATTCTCACTCGGTCGGTAATCTTGTCGAACATTACCGGCTCTCTTCTTCCGTCTCTTTTTACTACATACATACTGTTACTTTTTTGAAGGTTATCTATTTGTTGTTGGCACTCGGCCGTGAATTGTCGAAATTTTAGATCCGATTAAAAATCAGCGTCGAAGCTAATTTTTTGCGAATCGGTGTCTTTGTTTAAAACACCTGCTTTTTGATATTCGGAAACGCGTTTTTCGAAGAAATTCGTTTTCCCTTGCAATGAAATCATGTCCATGAAATCGAACGGATTCGTAGAATTGTACACTTTAGAACAACCTAATTCCACTAATAATCTGTCCGCTACGAACTCTAAATATTGCGTCATTAAAGTGGAGTTCATCCCAATTAAACTTACCGGAAGAGATTCTGTAATAAACTCTCTTTCAATAGTTAAGGCATCGGTAATGATATCCGTAATTCGCTCTTTAGAAACTTTATTTACCAAGTGATTATTGTGTAAGTGCACCGCAAAATCACAGTGTACTCCTTCATCTCTTGAAATCAATTCGTTCGAGAAGGTTAACCCTGGCATCAAACCGCGCTTCTTCAACCAGAAAATAGAACAGAAAGCTCCCGAGAAGAAAATCCCTTCCACTGCAGCAAACGCAATCAAACGCTCAGCAAACGAATCCGATTCAATCCATTTTAATGCCCATTCCGCTTTTTTCTTAATCGCCGGAAATACTTCAATCGCATGAAACAACTGACTTTTCTCTTCTTCATTTTTCACATACGTATCAATCAACAACGAATAGGTTTCACTATGAATGTTTTCCATCATGATTTGGAATCCGTAGAAGAACTTTGCCTCAGGATACTGTACTTCATTCACGAAGTTCTCCGCTAAATTCTCGTTTACGATTCCGTCAGAAGCCGCGAAAAATGCCAAAATATGCTTGATGAAATATTTTTCGTCGTCGTTCAATTTACCATTCCAGTCGGTCAAATCCTGATGCAAATCAATCTCTTCCGCTGTCCAGAAACTAGCTTGTGATTTTTTGTACCATTCCCAAATATCATGGTGTTTGATAGGAAAAATTACGAAACGATCTTTGTTTTCATGTAATATTGGTTCAACTACCGACATAGTATCTTGACTTTTATAGGATTAAAAATTGATTATTTAACTCGATTGGGGTTTACAAAGATTGTCATTTGAAATGTAAAAAGAAAGTCAAACTTATTCACAATTCAAGCGAGTTTTTAACAATGTTAAAATTTCAGGAGAAGAAAAATTATTTTAACAATAAACTGAAAATCAGTAAGTTATAAATTATAAATTTCTTACAAATCTACGCTGAACAGCAGTAAAATCATTGGTTCAAAGCGGTTTAAAAACAGCGTGCGGAAAGTGCTATTTTTTATGTTCTTCGGCAATTTTTTCCAATTCGGCATACCACTCGGCTCCGAACTTTCTGGTCAGTGATTCTTTCAAAAATTTGTACACCGGAACTTCCAATTCTTTTCCTAACGAACAGGCGTCGTCACAAATATGCCATTTGTGGTAATTAACTGCCGCAAAATCGGAATATTCTTTCACACGAACTGGATACAAATGACAGGAAATCGGTTTTTTCCAATCTACAATTCCTTGATTATAGGCTTGTTCAATACCGCAAAGCGCGGTTGGTCCGTCGAAAATTACGTAAGCGCAATCGGCTCCGTCTATTAAAGTAGTTTCAAAATCTCCGTCTTCGCCCAAAACCCAAGTACCTTGAGCTTCAATAGCCGCAATGCCTTCCGGACGTAAAAACGGTTTTACTTTTGGAAAAATGTCTTCTAAAATCTTCGTTTCTTCTTCAGACAAAGGCGCACCAGCATCACCATCTACACAACAAGCACCTTTGCAGGCCGACAGGTTGCATACAAACTCTTTTTCTAAAATCTCTTCCGATACGATGGTTTTACCTAACTGAAACATACTTCTATTCTTAAGAACTCTGCAAATTTACGAAGATTCGTTCGAGAATTTTCAAAACGATATAAATTAACGATTTATTAGCTAACTTCGTGTTAAAATTGAATAATTTCGCACCCTAAAATAAAAGCTATGAATCTGGATTTAAAAGAAATACTGACCGTTGGCATGGTTTTGTTTGCTGTAATTGATATCGTGGGTACCATTCCGATTATTGTCGATTTGCGTAGTAAAGTAGGCCATATTCAATCGGAAAAAGCTTCTGTGGTTGCCGGTATTATCATGATTGCTTTCCTTTTTGTGGGGGAAGAAATTTTGAAATTTATGGGCGTGGATGTAAAATCGTTCGCCGTGGCCGGTTCTTTCGTTTTATTCTTTTTAGCCTTAGAAATGATTTTAGGCATCACACTTTACAAAGATGAAGAACCCAGCACAGCATCCATCGTTCCGATTGCTTTTCCGTTAATCGCAGGCGCCGGAACTATGACTACATTATTGTCTTTAAGAGCTGAATACCATACGATTAACATTGTCATTGCGGTTATCATTAATATCATAATTGTATATGTAGTACTGCGTTCTTCCGCAAAAATTGAAAAAGTATTAGGGAAAAACGGCTTAGGGGTTATCCGAAAAGTATTCGGGGTGATTTTATTGGCTATCGCTGTTAAATTATTTGCCGCTAATGTTAAAGGTCTGTTCGTTTAACATAGTTTTTACTAGTTTTACACCCTGTTTGATTAATTACAATGACGATGAAAACTTTTACTTATGTTCTGATTGCCCTTGCAGCAGGCTTGATTATTTTCAATATAACCTTGTTAGATTTCAGCAATCTTTTTGAAGGAAACAGCATGGTGGCGCTTATCGGAATTGCAGCTTCGTTGTGTGCGATTTGCATTCTTTTGATTTTCAGAATGTCTAAAATTATCGACGAAAAAACCAGAGATTAATTCTCAACTTATTCCTTTCAACTTTTCAAAAAAACATACATGTTTGATGTTCTGATTATTGGTGGTGGTGTTTCTGGGATGTCTTGTGCCCTCATCTTAGGTTCTGCCAAACAAAAACCTTTTGTAACCGAAAAGAAAATCGGAATTATCGCGCATCAGAAAGCTTCTTCGCTTCAAGATGCCCTTTTCAACAACGCTTACGGAATTCCTGCCGGCAAATTAGGTTCGGAATTGTTAACGGAAAGCATCAGTCATTTAGAAGAAATCTATCCTCATATCGAACAAATTGAAAACGAAAAAGTGCTTGCTGTTAGTGGCGCTTTCGGGAACTTCATTGTAACTACCAATAAAAATACTTATCAAACAAAAATTGTGGTAATTGGCATTGGCGCTTCGAATCTTTTTGCGATTGAAGGATTGATGGACTACATTGAACCGCACAAAAAATCCATTCCGGAAAAGAACCGCATTCAATTAAAAAACCAGGATCACAAAGTAGCTGACGGCATTTACGTTTGTGGAACTCTAGCCGGACACAGAAGTCAATTGTCTATTGCTGCTGGTAGTGGTGCCGCTGTAGCAACTGATATTTTGGTTTTGTGGAACGACGGAAAAGAAACGCATTCTCACGACAGTATCCGAAAGTAAGTTATTTAGCTTTCAAGACTTCCTTAACCATCGGATCTTCCTTGAGTATCAACTGAAAATATTTCGTGTCATCAAACAATTGACGCACAAATTCTGCAGCGAGGTATTTTTTTACGGTTGATTTGTTTCCGTCTAAATTCAAGAGCAAACCACTTCGGGCAATGTAACTTTTAAAAGCATTGAAGTACAAATCTGTTTCGTTGAGTTTGTTTAGCAGTGCATTAAATTCAAGTCCTTGAAATGCTTTTCTTTCTTTGTCCAGCTGTTCAAAAAC
Source organism: Flavobacterium sp. (assembly GCF_032153895.1). Lineage (GTDB taxonomy): Bacteria > Bacteroidota > Bacteroidia > Flavobacteriales > Flavobacteriaceae > Flavobacterium. The sequence goes on along the minus strand of NZ_JALDYN010000003.1, from coordinate 75,098 downwards.
AAAGTAACTCGCCACACCGGATTGCATTAACATGGCAATAGAACCATCGCCGTGGTTGTTTTCAATCGGTACAAAGGTATCGGGTATGATGCCACCGCCACCATAAACAATACGCCCTTTTTTGGTTTTATATTTCAAGCTGTCGGCTACTTTAATGCTGTCTGCCGCAAAGAGTTCTCCGTTTACAAAGCGTTTGTCGAATTCACTAAAATATTCCTCGGCTCCATTATCATAAGGCTTTTGAATCGAACGACCTGATGGTGTATAATAACGAGCAACCGTCAACCGAACAGCAGAACCATCGCCCAAAGGCATTTCTTTTTGCACCAAGCCCTTTCCGAAAGAACGGCGACCAACCACAGATCCTCTATCGTTATCCTGAACAGCTCCGGCTAAAATTTCACTAGCAGAAGCCGAATTTTCATTGATTAAAATATAGAGTTTTCCGTTTTCGAAATTCCCTTCGCTGGTGGCAAAAGTCGTCTCGGTTTTACCTTTTTTATTTTTGGTTTTGACGATTACTTCTTTATCCTTTAACAATTCGTCGGCAATCTGATCGGCCATTTCCATATAACCGCCGCCGTTATCGCGCACATCAATGATTAAAGTGGTCATCCCCTGACGTTTCAGCTCTAAAAGTCCTTTTTTGAACTCTTTATAAGTCGTTTCGGCAAAGCGATTGATTTTAATATAACCCGTTTTCACATCCAGCATCGTAGCAATATCGACACTTTTAATCGGCACCAAACCTCGGGTAACAGTAACTTTGAATTTTTTATTGGTGGATTTACGAAACACCGTAAGTTCCACTTTTGAACCTTCGATTCCTTTCAATTTGGCAAACAAGCTGTCTGTAGGCAATTTTCTTCCGAATAGTTTTGAATTGCCTGCGTAAAGAATACGATCGCCTGCTTTTAAACCTGCTTTTTCGGATGGTCCGTTGGCAACCGGTTTGATGACAGCCACCGAATCTTTGTACATATAAAAATTCACACCGATGCCTACAAAATCACCTTTCATGCTTTGGGAAACTGCCTCCATATCGCTTTTGGCAATATAAACCGAATGCGGATCGAGTTTTTCCAAGATTCCGTTAACGGTTAAATCGACTATGGAATCCGTATTGACATCATCGACATACTCGCTCTCAATCAATTCCATGAGTTTGTTGAGTTTGCTTCGGTTGGAAGTCGCTGCTACTCCTTTTGGTGCGGAAAAATTCAAATAACCGCCAATAAGAAACCCAACCGCTAAGGCGGAAGCAATCACAATCGGCAAGTATATTCTTTTGATTTTCATTAGTCCAATTCCGTAATATTGTCAACCTCAACACCGGCTTTTTCTAAAAAACGCAAACCGGAATCGTCTTTATAACCTTCAAAATACACCACACGTTTTATTCCGGATTGGTGAATTAATTTACTGCATTCTTTACAAGGCGACAACGTAATGTACAAGGTTGCTCCTTCACAAGATTGTGTGGAACGAGCTACTTTTGAAATCGCGTTCGCTTCGGCGTGTAAAACGTACCATTTTGTTAAGCCTTCATCATCTTCACAACAGTTTTCAAAACCAGAAGGTGTTCCGTTGTAACCGTCTGAAATAATCATGCGGTCTTTTACTATAATGGCGCCTACTTGTTTGCGTTTGCAATAAGACAACTGTCCCCATTCTTTGGCAATGCGCAAGTAGGCTTTATCGTATTTTAATTTTTTCTTTTCTTTCATCAATTATCGGTTCCAGATTTCACTCTCTAAAATCATCGGCAACACCACTCCTATTACAAAAGCGGAAATCACCAACGTCCAGTCGCGTTTGGAAAAACGGAAAAAAGTTTGAACTATATAAGACAGTATTAAAACTATCAAAACTACTATAATCTGAGCCACCTCAATTCCTAGGGCAAACTCTAACAACGGCACCATTTTATCGGAAGCATCGCCAGGTAAAATCGCTTTAAAATAATTGGAAAAGCCTAAACCGTGGATGATTCCGAAGAACAACGTTACCAACGCCACAAACGTAATACTTTCATTTTTTCCAGATTTTCCAGCTGTAAACAAATGAAACAAAGCTGTTACCAAAATGGTTATCGGAATTAAGAACTCAATCAAACTCGCTTTAATCATCACGATTCCGTAAACCGAAAGCATCAAAGACAAAGTGTGTCCTAAAGTAAATAAGGACACTAAAATCAAGACGCGTTTCCAGTCTTTAAAAGCATAGGGCGTTACCAAGGCTATTAAAAAAAGAACGTGATCGTACGCATTAATATCCAATACGTGACGCAAACCGATGTTGAAATACGTTAAAAATTCAGACATTACCTTTTAGTTTTTAGATTGGGTTCTCAAACTTACAATTATTTTTCGAATGTGATTTCGTTCCTTAAGAAAAGCTTATCACATCACGCTTCAAAATTGATATAAAAAAACCGGAACTTAAAAATTCCGGTCCTTATAGCTTTTAAAGCAATCTTATTTGTATTTCGCCATGAACTCTTCCGCTTTGGCAACCATATTTTTGCTACCGCAGAAGAACGGTACACGTTGGTGCAATTCCGTTGGTTTGATTTCCATAATTCTTCCGTAACCGTCTGACGCTTTTCCTCCGGCTTGTTCTGCAATGAATGCCATCGGGTTGCATTCGTACAACAAACGCAATTTTCCTTTTGGCGCTTTGGAACTCGTCGGATAAAGATAAATTCCACCTTTAATCATGTTGCGGTGAAAATCCGAAACTAAACTTCCGATATAGCGAGAAGTATACGGACGATCGCCTTCTTCCAACTGACAATACTTGATATAATCTTTTACACCTTGCGGAAAATGGATATAATTCCCCTCGTTTACCGAATAAATTTTACCGTCAGGAGCGTATTGCATGTTCGGATGCGACAAATAAAACGTTCCGATAGCCGGATTGAGTGTGAATCCATTAACGCCATATCCGGTTGTATAAACTAACATGGTAGACGTTCCGTAAATCACATAACCAGCAGCTACTTGCTGATCTCCGGGTTGTAGAAAATCTTCCAAAGTAACCGGAGTTCCCACTGGAGTTACGCGTCGGTATACCGAAAAAATGGTCCCAACAGATACATTCACATCAATATTGGAAGAACCGTCCAACGGATCCATCAGTACTACATATTTACTGTTGTCGTTACCGTCTTTTCCGTGTACAGCAATGAAATCGTCGTTTTCTTCGGAACCGATTCCGCACACAATTTCACGATTGATTAGCGTTTGAATGAAGACTTCGTTGGCATAAACATCCAACTTCTGCTGATCTTCTCCCTGAATATTCTGTTCTCCGGCCGCTCCTACGATATCCACCAAACCAGCTTTGTTTACCTTGTAGCTTACAACTTTAGCCGCCAAACGAATCGCGTTGATAATACGAGACAATTCTCCGGAAGAATACTTAAACTCTTCCTGTTTTTCAATTATAAATTCGCCTAAAGTTTTATTGCGTTGCTCCATGATTGTTTTGTTGTGTTATTCTAGTGCAAAGATGCGTTTAATTTTCGATTTTCGGTAAATCTGATAGAGAAAAACACATTCCGTGATAAATCTACCGCAAACTTGATTTATCTTTGAATCGATTAATAACCAATGCTTTTTACCATGATTATCCGTAAAGGAAATCCCAACGATATGCCGGCTGTTCTGGAATTAATCCGTGAATTGGCTGTTTTTGAAAAAGAACCCGATGCTGTTGTCATTACAACTGACGATTTGATTCGGGATGGTTTCGGTAACAATCCGCTTTTTCACACTTTTATAGCTGAAGTTAACAATGAAATCGTCGGAATGGCACTTTACTATTACCGCTATTCTACCTGGAAAGGAAAAACCATTCATTTGGAAGATTTAATTGTAAAGGAAAAAATGCGCGGAACCGGTGTTGGTATGGCTTTGTATACCGAAATCATGAAGCAGGGAAAAGCAGATGGTGTGCGACGCATCGAATGGAATGTACTGGATTGGAATCAAAACGCCATCGATTTCTATGAAAAATCCGGCGCTAAAATTTTAGCCGATTGGCGCGTGGTACAAATGACCGAAGAAGGATTAATTACATTTTTAAACAACAAATAACAACTCGAAACCCAACGGTTTTGACATTTCAACACCATGAGAATTTTCAAATTTGGAGGTGCATCGGTAAAAGATGCAGATGGAATCCGAAACGTATTCAGCGTTTTAGAACAGGTAGGTCACGAAGATGTGTTACTGGTAGTTTCCGCTATGGGAAAAACCACCAATGCACTGGAAGTAGTCATCAAGAATTATTTTGAAAAATCTGCCGAACTGAAGGCTTCCATTCAGGAAGTAAAAAAGTACCACAATCAGATTTTACTGGATTTGTTCGACGATGAAAAGCATCTTGTTTTCGCAGCCGTTACCAAACATTTCACCGATTTGGACACTTTTTTGGCCACCAACAAATCGCCCAACTACAATTATGTTTATGACCAGATTGTAAGTATGGGAGAAATTATTTCGACGACCATTTTAAGTCATTATTTCAATCACGTTGGATTAAAAAACACTTGGGTTGATGTTCGAAATTTAATCAAAACCGACAATACCTATCGCGATGCTATTGTGGATTGGGATTTGACGCAGAAAACCATTTCCAAAAACATCAAAAAGAAAGCACTGAACATTACACAAGGGTTTTTAGGTTCCGATGAGAATGGATTTACGACAACTCTAGGCCGTGAAGGTTCCGATTATACCGCAGCGATTTTCGCCTATTGCTTAAATGCCGAAAGCGTTACGATTTGGAAAGACGTTCCCGGTGTTTTAAATGCCGATCCGCGTTATTTTGAAAATACGACTTTGTTGAATCAGATTTCGTACCGCGAAGCGATTGAATTAGCGTTTTACGGTGCATCGGTTATTCACCCGAAAACATTACAGCCTTTACAAAGCAAGGAAATTCCGTTGTATGTAAAATCGTTTATTAATCCGTTGTTACCGGGAACCAGCGTTTCAAAAGGTGCGCATTTGGAACCGGAAACTTCCTGTTTCATCGTAAAGAAAAACCAATTACTGTTATCGCTTTCCTCAATTGATTTCTCCTTCATCATGGAAGAAAACATCAGTGAAATTTTCGCCCTGTTGCACAAATACAAAATGAAAGTGAGTTTGATTCAGAATTCTGCGATTAGTTTTTCGGTTTGTATTGAAGATAAGTTTGAGCACTTTAATGATTTGAAGAGTATTTTAGCAAAGAAATTCAAAATCTCGTACAATGAAAATGTTTCGTTGTACACCATTCGTCATTTTAGCGACAAAGCCATCAAAATGGTAGAAAAAGACAAATCGGTTTTGGTGAAACAGATGAGTCGAGAGACGATACAAATAGTAACCAAAGAATAAAAAATGCAACAAGGTTCGCTGAAGGACATCGGAAAACTGTTTTTAAAACTTGGTCTGATAGCTTTCGGCGGACCGGCTGCTCATATCGCGATGATGCGCGATGAAGTGGTTCGGAAACGTCAATGGATGAATGACAGCCATTTTCTCGACTTGGTAGGCGCCACCAATTTAATACCAGGTCCTAACAGCACCGAATTAGCCATTCACTTAGGAAAAGAAAAAGGAGGTTGGAAAGGCCTGATTATAGCAGGTTTGTGTTTTATTCTACCTGCAGTTTTTATCACACTGGGTTTCGCTTATCTGTATAAAAATTACGGACAACTTCCCGAAATACAAGCTTTTACCTACGGCATCAAACCGGCAATTATTGCCATTATTCTTTCGGCTGTTTACCCTTTGGCGAAGACTTCCTTAAAATCCAGCCTATTAATTCTCATCGGGATACTAGCTTTAACCGCTTCTTTTTTTGGTGTAAATGAAATTATCGTTCTTTTCGGATTTGGTTTTTTGGCATTGTTAATTCAGTATTTTAAAACGAACAACAATCAGGCAAACAGCGTTTTACCTTTAAGCCTCGCAACGGTTAGCCATTCCAAACTCTTTTTTGTTTTTCTGAAAATCGGTTCGGTTTTATACGGCAGCGGCTATGTCTTGTTTGCTTTTTTAGATTCCGAACTGGTTCAAACCGGCTTATTACCGCGTCAAACCTTACTTGATGCTATAGCCGTGGGACAATTTACCCCGGGACCGGTTTTTTCTTCGGTGACCTTTATTGGGTATCAAATCAATGGCGGCATGGGCGCTTTCGTTTCGACGATTGGCATTTTTCTGCCTTCCTTTATTTTTGTCGCCTTGCTGAACCCGTTGGTTAAAAAGATGCGGGATTCTCAGGTTTTTGCAGCCTTTTTAGATGCGGTGAATGTAGCTTCTGTGGCTTTGATTATTGCTATTTGTTTCACTATGGGCAAGGATTCCGTTACGGATTGGAAAACAGTCCTCATCATGATTGTAAGTCTGTTCATCACCTTTGGTTTCCGGAAAATCAACAGTGTCTGGGTGGTTTTGGGCGGTTCTTTGTTGGGCTACCTGCTCACCCTACTCTGACTTCTGTAAAAATTTTAACCAATTAAACCAGTTTAACCTGTTGCATTTTTAAATAAAAAAACAATTTGCAACAAAAGTTGTGTCAATTTTAAAGAAAAATAATTTTTAACACAAGATTTTCTAACTTATGAAATATAACATACCTGCTTGATGATTCATCACCGGAGCTGTTGTTTACAACTACTTATATCGGAAAGAAAATCTCAATTAATTACACTACTTTTGAGTTTTCGGAGTTATTGCATTATGCTGAAAAAGTTAGGCTTCTTTCTATTGCTTCTTTTTGCGTCCGGGGTTTATGCTCAGGATGACAACCAGCTCTATCATTCCAAAAAAATTACAACAACCGATTCCGTCATAACAATTGATTCGGTCAGCATCAACAAAGAATTCTTCAGACTAACAGACAAATCCGGCTCTGTTATCGACACAAGTTATTACGCTGTTGATTTTCAAAAAGGTACTTTACAATTCAAAAACGGTTTTTCCGCTTCTGATACATTAACAGTAAGCTATCTAAAATTACCTCAGTTTCTAACCAAAAAATACACGATTTACGACCCAAGTCGCGTGGTAAGCAACGAAGCTGGACAAAACCTGTATCAAGTTTCCCGCGAACCAATTTCTACTTTCAAACCTTTTGATGGCTTATCGACTTCCGGAAGCATCACGCGTGGTGTAACCGTCGGAAACAATCAGAATACCGTGGTGAATTCTAATTTGGATTTGCAGATTACCGGAAAAATTTCCGACAAGGTCAGTTTACGCGCCTCGCTTCAGGACAGCAATATTCCGTTGCAGGAAGGTGGTTATTCTCAGAAATTAGACGAATTCGATCAAATATTTGTGGAATTGTTCTCCGATAAATGGGCCATTCGCGCAGGCGATTTATTTCTCGAGAACCGACAGTCGCGTTTTCTGAATTTCAACAAAAAAGTACAAGGCTTATCCACCCATTTCACCTTCGGAAAACCAGATAACAAAACCGATGTGTTTGCTGCCGGCGCCATCGTTCGCGGACAATATGCCCGAAGTACATTCATCGGTCAAGAAGGTAATCAGGGACCGTATAAATTGAAAGGCCCTAACGGCGAGCTGTTTGTATTGGTTATTTCCGGCTCGGAACGCGTCTATGTGAACGGAATCTTGCTAGAACGAGGCGAAAACAACGATTATATCATCGATTACAATGCCGGAGAAATTCGCTTTACATCTTTATTTCCGATTACTTCCGAAATGCGAATTAATGTAGAATACCAATATTCCGACCGAAACTATACGCGTTTTGTAACCTATGGTGGTGTTACCCATCAGCAGGAAAACTGGAGCATTGGCGGTTTTGTCTATTCGGAAAACGATGTGAAAAACCAACCGTTGCAGCAAAATCTTTCGTCGGAACAAGCTCAGATTCTAGCTCAAGCGGGTGATAATCCGGATTTGATGACCGCTCCATCTGCCTACGAAGACAGCTATTCCGAAAATAAAATTCTGTACCGAAAAATTGACATTGGCGGTGTGGAAGTGTTTGAATATTCGAACAATCCAGACGAAACACTGTTCAATGTAAAATTTACGTTGGTCGGCAATAATCAAGGAAATTATGTTTTAGCCAGCAACCAAGCGGTTGGAAAAATTTACGAATATGTTGCGCCAGTTTCCGGAGTTCCACAGGGAAATTACGAACCGATTACCCGTTTAATTCCACCCACTAAAATTCAGATTGCGACGGTTTTAGGACGATTCAACCCCAACGAAAAAACCGATATCAATTTTGAAGTAGGACTCAGCAACAACGATCTAAATCTTTTCTCTGGCACTGACGACAACGATAATAAAGGAATTGCCGCTAAAATTAACGCAAAACAACGCTTGTTTACCGGTAAATGGAACATCGACGGCTACGGAAATTTTCAGTTCATACAAAAAGAATTCAGAACCATCGAACGCTTGTTTACCATTGAGTTCAACCGCGACTGGAACTTGACGAATCCGCTTGGCGACCAGAGTTTGTTGGTTTCGGGTGTGAATTTTGAGTTGCCCAACAAAGGATTTGCCAAATACCAGTTGGAAAAATTAGACTTTTCGGAAAGTTTCTCCGGAACACGGCATGTTTTGGATGGCACTTTCAAGTTAAAAAATTGGGTTTTCTCAAGCAATTCCAGCGCATTGAACAGCGATGGCAATTACGCCAAATCCCGTTTTATTCGAAGTCAGTCGCGAGCGAAATACCATTTTACGAAAAACTGGGTGGGCGGAAGTTATCGTTTGGAAGACAACGAGGAAAAAATTAAAGCTACCAATGAATTTTCAGCATTGAGTCAACGTTTCAAAGAGTTTGGCGCTTTTATCGGACGCGGAGACAGTACCAAAGTATATGCGGAAATCGGCTATTTAAACCGCGTGAACGACAGTTTGCAGAATGGTTTCATCCAAAAAGTAAACACTTCTCATTCCTACTACTTAAAGTCGAAATTGATTCAGAACGAAAAAAGCGATTTATCGTTGTTTGTCAATTATCGGAACCTGAAATTTGAAGATAAAACCAGAGCCGATGAGCCTTCTTTAAATTCGCGTTTGTTGTACAATGACCGATTTTTCAATCAGTTGATTCAGACTTCCGTGGCTTTTGAAACCTCATCCGGAACCATTGCACAACAGGAATTTACCTATCTCGAAGTGGAACCCGGCCAAGGCGTTTACATGTGGAACGACTACAACGGCAACGGAATTCAGGAATTGCAGGAATTTGAAGTAGCGCAATTTTCAGACCAAGCGAAATATGTTCGGGTATTTCTTCCGAATCAGATTTTTGTAAAAACGCATCAGAATAAATTTTCGCAATCGGTTACCTTAAATCCTTCGCAGTGGCAAAATGAATCGGGCTTTAAAAAAACGCTTTCCTATTTCTATAACCAGACTTCGTTTTTAATGGATCGGAAGATTTTTCGCAACGGAAGCAATTTCGATTTGAATCCGTTTTCGGGCAGCGAAGAAGATCTGTTAGGATTGAACGCCACCTTTCGCAACAGTTTATTTTATAATCGCGGTAAACAAAATCATTCGGTAACGTACACCTATCTTACGGCGCGAAACAAAAATCTTTTATCTTCGGGAAGTATCGAAAACACGAGTCGTTCACATCAGCTGCAATATCAGCATTTGCTTAAGAAAAGTTGGCTGTTCGATATAAACGGACGCACTATTTTTTCGGAAACTTCCACTGAAAATTATGCCAGCAGAAATTACAAAATTGAAGGTTTTATGGCCGGACCGAAGATTTCATATTTGTTCTCCAAAAACGCGAGCTGGGATTTGTTTTACGAATTGCAGCAGAAAGACAACCAAATCGGGAGTTTAGAAACCCTGAAACAACAACGTTTGGGAACTTCCCTTACTTATTCGGGCAAAAAACAATTTACAATGAACGGTGAATTTTCGTTGTATGATAATGCTTATGACGGCAATCCGCTATCACCAGTGGCGTTTCAAATGCTGGAAGGTTTACAACCCGGAAAAAATACGACGTGGCGTTTGTTGGTTCAGAAAAACTTAACGCAATATCTGGACATCAATGTGAATTATCAGGGCAGAAAGAGTGAAACGAGCCAGGCGATTCATACGGGGAATGTTCAGTTGCGCGCTTATTTTTAGCCAAATAAAAAGCCCGATGCCATAAAGACACCGGACTTCTTCCCATACAAAAAACCTAACTAAAACTATTTTTTTACAATCAAAAATTCAGAACGACGATTGATTGCATTTTGTTCATCGGTACAATTTTCACCACAAGAAACTTTTGGTTCAGATTCTCCAAATCCTTTTCCTGAAATTCTTGCTTTCGAAATTCCTTTGGAAACCACATAAAAAACCGTTGCCTGAGCACGTTTTTCAGACAAACGTAAGTTGTAAGTAGCACTTCCTTTCGTATCGGTGTGGGCTTTAACATGAATGACCATATTCGGATATTCGTTCATAATCGCCACCAACTTATCTAACTCCTGAGCACCTTGTTTGGTAATTTCACTTTTATCGTAAGCGAAATTAATTTCAGCTAAGTCGATATGTGTTTCTTTAATCAACACATTGACTGGTTTTAGTGCTACTGGAAGCGTCATACTTCTTTCCGTTGTTGCCGGAATGGAAACTACTTCGGTCTCGTAACCTGTTTTAGAAACTTCTAACGAATAGACTGTTTCACAGTCCAGATTGTGTGTAGCAGTTCCGTTGGAAGAGGTAACTGAACTTGTAATCACATTGAGTTTTGCATCCAATACTTTTACGGTAACCTCAGCTAAAGGACTACCTGTTTTACTATCTGTAACTGACGCCAATGCTTCTAAATGACAAACCGGAATTGCGGTGTAGATATCATCATAACCCGAACGATTCGACGAAAAATAACCCACATTCGCTTTCGTATTGAAACTGAATGCAAAATCATCCTTTTCACTGTTTACCGGTTTCCCGACGTTTTCAGCCTTAGTGCCTTTTCCTAAATCTGCTTTGAACACATCAAAACCACCAAATCCTTCACGAGCAAATGACGAGAAATAAAGTACGTTATCTGCTGTAATGAATGGAAAATTCTCTTTTCCTGGAGTATTCACGGTTGCACCCAAATTAACTGGCGAACCATAACTTCCATCGGTATTAATGCTTACTTTCCAAATATCTGTGTCGCCTAAACCACCCGGCATGTTAGAAGCGAAATACAAGGTTTTTCCATCTTCGCTTACACTAGGACTACCCACAGAATATTCTGTGCTGTTAAACGGAAGCGCAGTAATTTGCTGCCATTTTCCATTCACTTTAACGGCTTTGTACAAACCAACTTGTCCTAACTTAACTTTACTGGTACTTGCATAACTTTTAGCGGTGTGACCGTCGCGGGCAAAATACATAGTACTTCCATCAGCACTCAAGGAAACCGGTCCATCATGAAAACGGCTGTTCAGTTCGCTTAAAGCGGTTGGTTCGGCAAAAGTTCCGTCTGCATTACGTTGTGCTGTAAAAATATCAATGTACGCCTGACCGTAATTGTCTTTCGAAGAAACACCACGTGTACTTACGAAATAAAGTGTCTCGTCATTAGCTAATACAGCGCCAAAATCACTTTTATCCTTATCATTTACAGAAAGCGCTGTTGCATCAAATAATTTATTTTGATTGTTCAACACCGGTATATAATTCGGATTTGCTTTATGTGAAAGCGCACGCTGATCGTTTGGCATTAAGGATGAAAAAGTATCCATCTGTTTGTTGGATTCTGCATATTTCCCCTGGGAACGCAAAGCCATCGCATATTTGTAATACGTTTCGGCATCTTGCTGCTGACTTATTGCTTTACCATACCAACTCGCCGCTTCATCCATATTGAAAATTGCATAATACGAGTCGGCAAGCTTTTTATAGGTTTGCGTATCTGCGGCTTTGTTTTTAGCGAGTTTTAAATATTCTTCAATGGCAGAAGTATACTGCGCATTTTCAAAATAAACATCGGCTTTTTGACTATTACTGGTTTGTGCATTACCGTACAATGCCAAAAACAAACCTGCTGTTAAAATTATTTTTTTCATAAGTTTCGTTGCTTAGTAATCAGATTAGAAGAATCGTGGAGAAATAGATGCTTTCTTTTTAGAATTGATATCAAACAGAAGCATAAACTCATGCGAAGAACGTCCTACTTCACCAAGATCAGAAATTACGTGATCATAGGCATACCCAACACGGATGCTTGGTGTTACCGCATAATTTACCATCGCTCCGAAGGAATCATCTAAACGGTACGTTCCGCCGATTTCAAATTTGTCAAAAAACAAAAAGTTAAGGGAACCATCTAAAGATGTTGGTGCATTAAACGCAGATTTCAACATGAAAGATGGCTTCATCTTCGTGTTTTCGGATAAATCAAAAATATAACCTCCTGTTAAGAAATAATGGGATACTTCCGAGCCAAATTTTCTTTCTGAACCGTCTTCTGTAACCACTAAATGTTTACTTTTCAACATGTTTGGCACTGAAAACGCTACATAGTATTTGTTCGTATAATAAAATAATCCGGAACCGATATTAAAATAAGTGTTACTAGAATTCTCATTAAATGCAATATCTCCAGGTGAAGTCACATAACCGTTACCGATATCGGAAAACAACCCAACATTGTGAAACGTAGCTCCTGTTTTTAAACCTAAAGCTAATTTATGCTCACCGCCTAAATTCAAGGTGTATGAGAAATCAGCATAGATATTATTTTCTTCAACCGGACCGATTTTATCGTTGATAAACGACAAACCAAGCCCCACGTTTTTACCCACCGGACTGTGTAAGGAAAAAGTTCCGGTTTGCGGAGCGCCTTCTACATCAACCCATTGCGCACGGTATAGCACACCTCCGGAAATACTTTCTTTAGACCCGGCATAAGCAGGATTGACCACATTCATATTATACATATACTGCGTATAATGTGGATCTTGTTGCGCATTAGCCGAAAAAACCCCTGCTAAAGCAATTAATAGTAAAGCTATTTTTTTCATAATTTTTTGGTAGTTAATAATCAAGTAACTGCCTTTCTGTGAATTCACAAAAAGGCAGTCCCTGACAAAATATTAATGTTGTCTGTTAATATAAACCCAACCTGTTTTTTGGTCGCCCTCAGCGTTTGTTAAGCTGTAGAAGTATGTTCCGTCTGGCAAATCACGATTGTTTTTATCCTGACCATGCCATTGGTTGGTATAACCACTAGTTAACTCATATACTTGTGTACCATATCGGTTGAAAATCGTGATTTCACGAACTCCAAGTCCGGACAAGTCAAACGTATCGTTGTCACCATCGCCGTTTGGAGAAATTCCACGTGGGATGAAGCACATCATCGATTCTAAAGTATAAGTACCTACAGTAGCACAATTTCCGGACGTAACCGTTAGTGTAAATCCTAAAGGCAAGGTTAAAGTGGTGCTTCCGTAAGCCGCTGATACATTTAACTCTGGACTATTAGTTCCTACAATCATTCCGTTGGCATCTTCCCATTCGAAAGTTTCTGTAGCCGTATCGAATGTTCCGCTTACCGGAGTTGCCACCAACCAAGTTTCAGTACCGCGACATTCCTGAGTTACCACAACTGGAGTTCCAGGTTCAGTAACCGTTACAGTAATTGCAACACGAGGACCCGCACATCCGTTGGCATCCACTAAACTTACATAATACGTTGTTGTTCCTACTACACTGGTATCTGGTGTTGGAGCAACTGAAGAACCTGTTCCTCCTACCGCTGTAGTGAACCACAATAAATCCAATCCGTTTACCGGAGTAGCCGACAATGGAGCCGCCACATAATGCTGGCAATATTCCAAAGCAGTATCGTCAACAACTGGTATATCAGCAATACCATTATATACTAAAGTGATGGTGTCTTCACAGTAACGCGTTTTCCATGTAAATGTATAAGTTCCCGGATTCATAAATCCGTTGATGGTGATTGCGCTCGCATTAGGGTCTGAAATAACTACCGGACCAGGATTAGAAGCATCCTGAATCCAAGTTCCTACTCCTTCTGCAGAAACCTGAAATGATGGATTCTGGCAGTCTAAATTCGTATTGGCCGCGTTGTCGTTAATACGGTTATTCGGCACAAAATTAGCAGCGTCAACTACACTAAAGTTAGAATAGTTTTTACCTCTAAATATGAAACGTGTTACTGTTTGACCTGCTGGTACTTCATAAGTTCCTGTAATAAAATTCCAAGCATTAATTGAATCTACAGAACGGACAACTGTAAATGGACCTTGTGGCGGTCCTGCCAACAACTCCATACCGGCACCAAAACGACCTAAATGGGCAAAACTATAGTAGTACTCCGTAATTTCAGAACTGTCCATATCCTTATACATTCCCTGTACATTGTACATGTCATTAGGATCTGGCGCTACAAAGCCTTCGCCTGTAGTAAGTTGAATACACTGACCTTGCGAATAAGCAGCAAAACCGGGTGCATTTAACGTTTCCCAAATCCAGATATTGTCGTTTAGTGGATAGTTCGTTCTCCATCCCGGAACAATGGTTCGAGCAACATTAGACTCCCAAGTTCCACTATATTGTGGTAATCTTGGTTCTTCAAAATCGAAATTCTGAGCACTCATGTTACACAAATCCTGAGGCGTTGTAATACTCATATTGAACATACGTGTATTTACTAAAGGCGCATTAAGCGTCAGACGCACTTTGTATGCTTGTCCAACCTCTAATTCTGAAGCATAACTTGCTACCAATACGTTATTGTTTACGCAGGTAATTTCCTGTAAAGTTCCATCTGTATTGGCTTTGTAAAGCGTTAAGGTAAAATCTGGATATTTCTCCAAACCGAAATTGTTAGACAAGGTCGCAAAACTGTTTTCAGTGGAATAAATGTACTCCTCAAAACCATCCGCTTTGATAATATGAACTCTTGAAGTTGCTGTAAAACCAAACCAAACATCACTTTGATTCGTACCAGGACATGTTAATCCTTGCGTGGAAAGTGTTGCGTTTCTGAAGCTTACACGCTTAATTTTTTCGGTAGCTACAGTAGTGGCATTAATTGGTAACTCAATAGCATTGTTCGATCCGTTGTTTCTAACGAAATCATAAGGTCCAGACCAATAGCTGGTCACTCCACCACCACAAACTGCTCTTACAAAATACTCATAAGTAGCATGATTCGGATTGTTAAAATCAGACGCAACCGGTGTATAAGAAGGCGTCGTTACTATAGTTCCTGATTGTGGCAAACTCTGATTGTCTACAGGCTGTACAGCTACTTCCCATTGTGTTTCCGATCCGCCGGCTGTCCAAGTGAACTGTCCGTTTTCATTAGCAAACAAAGCTGTAGGCTGAGGACAAGTAACTGGTCCACAATTTGCAACACCAGTAAACACAATAGTTTTCGGCATTCCAACTCCCATCGGGCTTGACCAAACCGTTTCGCCCGCTCCGTTCAAAATAGTTACATGGAAAGCGTTATATTGAGACGGGTTGAAACCATACGTATCAAAGAACAATTCAAATTCACTACCATTACATAAGAATACCGGAGTAGAAACCGCCTGATTTCCTCCAGTGAACGGAATGTATTGTGTAACCATAGAGTTCTGATAAATATTAATTCCCGCAGTAATATTGTAATCGCTTGTTAAAACGAAAGTGTATTCACACATATCGTTAAAATTACATTTTGTTACAATTTCAATTGGCGTGGTCCAAGTGCTGTTGGCAGCCGTACAAACCGCACGAACTAAAACTTTATAGCGAGTACTTGCCGTAAGGCCTGTCACTACGAACGGACTACCGGTAGCGGCATGAATGTACTCTGATGGGATACCACTTGTAATGTCAACATCATAAGGCACTACAGCTACTTCCCAAGTAGAACCCGCAGCGGGAATTTCCCAGCTAACTGTAATTTGTGTATCAGCAATGGTATTAGGATTAACCGTTACATTGAACGCTTCAGAACAAGCTGGTACATCTTCAATATTCACATTATCGATGATGATCATCTGACCACGATCGTTGTTCGTCGCGAAATACGGAACGTGGAACGCGATGTGGATATCACCTGTAATTCCAGCAGGTAAATTGATGATTCTCTCTTTGTAATAAGTATTGTTGATAATTACCGGATCTGCATCAGAATCATACAAAATCGTAGTAAAATCAGCAGGATTAGTTCCTGTAGTAGACAAAGCAACTTCTAAATCTTCGATGTATCCTGCTTCATAAACTCTGTAATAATAACGCAAACGCTGGTTGGCTCCAATTGTAATTTTAGGAGAAATTAACCAGTCATCGTTGTTACCGTCAGTTCCTGTAAACATGGCAGCAGCCTGATTTCCTTCATAAGGATAAATTCCGCTGTCCATATTCCAGGTTTCCGGTGTTAAACCGTTCACAATTTTCCAACATGGCTCTGATGGCGAGTTGGTGTTGAACGTTTCGGTAAACGGAGCCGTATAGGTATAACAAAGCGTTGAAAAGTATTTTGGTCCGATCCACTCACTGTTGGAGTCTCCACACAAAGCTCTTACAAACACTTCATAATCCGTTCCGGGAACAAGATTTGTCACCTGATAGGAATTGGTATTTACCGTTTGTGCATAAAGGTTTGGATTACCTGAACCTGCTGGCTGCACACTCACCTGCCACTGTGTTTCCTGGTTTCCTGCTGCCCAAGTTACATCAACACTGTTCAGAGTAACATTATTGATGGCAAGATTTAACGGTTGTGGACAAGCCGGTGCATCTTCAATTTTTACATTATCAATATTCAATACCGTTACAGCCGGAGGCAATGTCAATTGCGGCGGAACACGGAATGCAATATATACTGGTCCGGTAGCCGGGAAGTACACTGACTCTTGTAAAACCGTCGTATTGGTCACTTCAAAATGCGGAATCAATACCGAAAAACTAGATGGATTTGTATCGGTTGTCGAGATAAGTACTTCTACTCCAAAACGAGCCGCTGTACTCATTACCGTCTGACTTGAATAATCAAAAGTAAGTTTCGCATATCCTGAAATCATGACAGGAGGTGAGATTAACCAATCGTCATAACCTGTCGGAGCGTTCAGTAACGGAGCAGAAATAGAAGCATTGGTAGTTCCGATGGTAAACTGCCTGTTATCATTATTAGCATTATTTACTGTCCAACAGAATTTCACTGTTTCAGGATCTGTGTCGTTAAAGGTTTCAATAAATGGAAGTTCCGTAACAACATCACAATCCGTTTGGAAAGGAACTGACCCAATCCATTGACTTGTACCAAATTCATCACAATTCGCACGAATGAAAACTTCATAACGTGTAGAGTGATCCAAATTCGTAGCTGTATAAGGGTTTGTTGTAATTAACGTTCCGCTTTGTGTTGGAAGCGGGGAAGCTAAATTCTCTTCCTGAACGATGATTTCCCATTGGGTTTCCGAATATCCAGCAATCCAAGAAAAATCGGCTGTATTTGTTGTCACATCTACAACGGTTAATGTCGTAGGATCCGGACATGCCGGAATGTTTTCTACATAAACATCATCGATATAAATTCGGTTAGTTGTTTCATTAGGATTCGGTTTTACATACCATGCAAAGTTAACAGGTCCTGTCAAACCACTTGGTAAATTCACGATTAATTCCACATAATTACTTCCTGTAGAAGAATATTGAGTATCCGGAATAAGAACCGTAGTGAAATTACTTACTCCAATACCTGTGTTTGAAGCCAAAACTTCAAATTTCATGTTATTGGACAACACACGGTATTTAAAACGCAATCTTTTAGCTGCGCCTGTAATGTTAATTTGAGGCGATACTAAATAATCGTTCCAGTTTTTTTGAGCATCAGACAAGAATACTGTTGCTCCATTCGATAAATAACCCCAAGTGAAGTTGTCGTTATTCGCATTTATATTACTCCAACAAGCTGCTGGCGAAGCGTTAGTCGTCCCTGTAAACAATTGTTCATAAGGAGTATCAAAAACAACACATTGCGTTTTGAACTTATATGGCGCACTCCAAGCACCAGGAATTCCTCCACATACAGAACGTACATACAATTCGTAAGCCGTGTTTGCTGATAAACCGGTATCGATAAGATTATCAATATTATTAGTAGTTGGCGTTCCAGCTCCAGTAGGCGCACCCATTCCCGCAGGTTGTACTGCATACTCCCAAGCAGACATCAAACTTCCTGTGTTGTCCCATGAAAACTTAACACTTGTCTGTTGTAAATCTTTATACGTAAAAACTGCTGGTGCAGGACAATTCGAAGAATTAAGGGTAAACGTAAAAGCTATACTTGCCGAAGCTGCCTGCTGACTCGACAATACAATGATATATTCATTACCTGCCTGCACAAAATAATTATTAATTGCAGCGGGTACATTTACCGCAGTTGCTCTGGCAGCAGCCAAACAGTTTACACCCACATCAGTACAACTGTCATAAATCATCACAGCTGTATTATGATTGAAACCTGCTGATGAAGTCACATTGCTTACAGAAATTAAGCCATCATCTGTAGGGGTATAACTAAAAAACACTTTAGAACCGTTAAGCTGATTCTGAGTTACATTCGATGCAAAACAGTTCGAGCCAAGAGTGGTATATGTTGGTCCTGAAGGAAATTGAAAAGCTGATAAATTATCAGCTAAAGTGTATGTCCCCCCGTTATCAGGGATTACAATCGGAAAAGAACATAAAGTTCCTAAACGTGGTGTATTCAGCGGAAATGGTCCTGCCCAAATACTCGTCGAAGAAGCACAATGTGTTTTAATGTAAACATTGTATTGTGTTCCAGGATTCAGCGATGAAACATCAAAAGAGTTGTCCGTTAAAGTACCGACTGGTCCCGGCGCTTGAGGCGAAGGCAATACTTGTATCTCAAATTGAGTAGCCGTAGGATGCGTCCAGTTCAGGGTTGCTGAAACCGGCGTAAGGTTAGAAATGGCTACATCAGCCGCCAAAACCGGATCACACGGTACTTCCGTTTGAAGATGTACATTATCAATAAACCAACTGTCTACCGTTGGTATAGCCAAAGTTTGATTATTAACCAATACGAAAGCCAAATAAATTTGAGTTCCTGCAATACCATCCGGAAGATCAATTACTTTTTCTTCGTAGCCTGCCGTTGTTGTTAGCGTTGCTTCGGTATAGGTTTGTAAAACAATATTAAAACTGCTCAAATCAGGCTGACTTGCTGTCGAAAGACGTACTTCAAACTGAGTTCCGTGGTTAACCACATCGCCTTGTTTGGTGTAAAATCGTAACTGTCCGTTAGTAGGCACCGTAACTAAAGGTGTAATCAAGTAGTAATTCGCTGTATTCCCTTGTCCTACATTGTCTACAGTAGGATTCAAATACGCCGCTCCATTACTTAAATACCCATCAGTACTAGTTGTCCACGTTGATAGTCCAGACATACTGTTGTTTTGTCCCCAAGTAGCGGGAATACCAGCTTCAAAATTTTCAGGCCCTAGCTGCGCATTAACAGCTAAAGTCCCTAACAGAAAAAACAACATTGCTAATGAAGTCCTAACCAGAGATTTTGATAAGCCGACCAACAACTTAAATGTCATTAGTAAATTCTCATTCATTGTAATCTAATTTGGATATTAAAAAATAGTTTTCGATAAACAAATATGAATTTTTGATGATACTAATCCTAAATAAGCATTTTTGAAATTGTGGAATTTTAATATTACCCAATCTTTGGAAAATCATTAAAAACCAACGCTTTACAAGGTTTTTACCTAAAAATAACTTTTTGTTAATTTTAATGAAGTTATGAGAGAATAATCGGATTAATGGCTCGTTTTGCAAAACAAAAGGGCATCAAAAAAGGAAGATTCAGTTGTGTGAATTTGATAAAAATCAAGAAAATGCTACTAATAAAATGTAACATTAAACTATAATCTGAAATTGAAATTCAAAAAGAAAAAAGTAATAAAAAAGTCGAAGAATAATTCTTCGACTTTGTGGAGAAGATGGGGCTCGAACCCACGACCTCTTGACTGCCAGTCAAGCACTCTAGCCAACTGAGCTACATCCCCGATTGGGAGCAAAAATAAGTAAAAAAGTTAATTGTAGAAAAAAAATATCAGAACCCGTCTTTTTAGTCTATTTTTGTGAGGATTATTTGATTACACATGAGATTTTTACATATATTCCTTTTACTTTTTTCCAATTTCATTGCAGCACAATTAAGCAGTAAGCATTGGATACCACCAATCCATTCTAGAGACCCATCACAGATAGAAGATCACTATGTTTATTTATCAACGCCTGAGGTGAATCCAATCCAAGTTACAATTACCTACGGCGATGGATCTCCGGTAGCGGGCTCTCCTTTTACAATTTCACAAGTGAATCCAGCGGTTGTAAACATTGGATATGGTCAACCTTCAAGGATGTTTTTAAACAGAGTTGAGGTTAACATCGTAAAAAGTGACAAAGGATTAATCTTAAGTTCAACTAAAGATTTCTATGTTAGTTTCCGAATGCGAGCACAAAACCACTCTGAAACAATTATCTCGAAAGGTATTACCGGAACTGGAACCTCATTCCGTTTAGGGCATATGGTGAATGAAGTTGGTGATCCCAGAAAGAATTTTATTGCAAGTGTCATGGCTACAGAAGACAACACAGAAATTACGTTATCCGATTACGAATCTTCTGTTATTTTTGAATCATCCAGTGGTCAAATAACTGATGACAGCCAAACTTTTATTTTAAATGAAGGGCAATCAATTATTTTCTCAGGGTATAGCAATCTTGTAGTTAATTTAACGGGATTTATTGGTGCGCAACTTACCTCAACAAAACCTGTAGCTGTAAACACTGGTAATGCTTTAGGTGGAACAGAAATGAATAGAGCCGATTTCAGTTTAGACCAAATTGTTCCTTCTACTCAAATTGGAAAAGAATATATTTTCATTCAAGGTAATGGACTATCTGAAATGGAAAGACCTTTAATTATAGCCGACCAAGACAATACAGAAGTTTATATAAACGGTAGCACAACTCCTGCAACAACATTGAATGCAGGAGATTTCTATTTAGTCCCTAATGCTTATTATCAAGGCATAAATAATCAAAACATTTATGTAGAGACCACTAAACCGATATTTGCCTATCAACTAATTGGAGGCGGTTCAGACACAGCAACTTGTGGCCTAAATTTTATCCCTCCTTTAAGTTGTTTCTTCCAAAATTCAGTTTCAATTCCCTTTGTAAACGAAATTGGCAACACAACTTACAACGCAGATTTAATGGTTCTCACATATGCTTCTGCTACGTTAACTGTGAATGGCACCACCATAAACGCAAACACATCTCAAGCAGTACAAGGTAATTCAGAATGGGTAACCTATAGAGTTCCAAATGTATCAGGAAATGCACAAGTTAATTCAACAGGGCCTTTAGCCGTGGGTGTCTTTGGTTATTTAGGAAATGCCTCAGGTTTTGCCGGTTACTATTCTGGCTTTGGAAGCGCTCCGCAGGACACCAATTTAAGCGTTTGTTCAGATAGAACACAGAATCTTTTCGACGCAATTATAGGAAATCCGGGAACCGGTGGAAGCTGGACTGTGCCTTCAGGTGGCGCTCCACTCGTTGATGATATTTTTGACCCAAACATAAATACCCCTGGCGAATACATCTACACCTTTACTAAAGATTGTAATGCTTCCGCAGCTTCGTTCAGTGTAAAGGTAAATGTAACCATTGAGCAGGCACCAAATGCCGGCGCAAACGCTCAAAAAGAAATCTGTAAAAATGATACTCCTATTGATTTGTTTTCCCTTTTAGGACCCAATGCCGAAACAGGTGGAACCTGGTCACCGGTGTTAACTTCGGGAACAGGTGTTTTTGATCCCGCAGTTGATAATACCGGTCTGTACACCTACACGATTTCTAATAGTGATGTATGTGATAATGTTTCCGCAACGGTAGATGTAATAGTAAATACTCCGCCTTTGATTACGCTAATAAATGATTATATCGAATGTGACAACAATGCTGATGGAGACGACACTAACGGTCAAGTTTACTTCAATCTGAATACTAAAACCAACGAAGTACTAAACGGTCAAACCGGAATAACTGTAACCTACCATTTGTTAGAAGCTGATGCAGAAAACGATACTAACGGAATTACAGGCGTTCAATCCGGAAATGCAACCATTTATGTTCGTCTTGAAAATAATGTAACACATTGTTATAGTATCACTTCATTTGATTTGGTGGTGAATCCTTTGCCTTCTGTTCCGGCATCAGTTACATTAAAGCAATGTGATGATGATGTAGATGCTATTACAGCCTTTAATCTTACTGAAGCTTATACATTAATTTCAAACGATGCAACGCTATCGTATTCATTTTACGAATCATCGGCTAATGCAACTACAAATACTAACCCTATAACCAATTTAACCGCTTATAATTCAACCAACAGAACGCTTTGGGTAAAAGCAACAAATGGACTAGGTTGTTCGAGTCGAATTGTTACTCTGAATCTTGTGGTTTCTACAACACAGATTCCGGCAAGTTTTATGACAACTCTTGAAGTTTGCGACAACTTCATTGACACAAGTGATCCTGAAAATGATGGTTTTGGATATTTTGATTTGAACAACGCCACTCAAAGTATTAAAAACCAGTTTTTGACTGCGCAACAGCCAACACTTTCAGTTACCTATTATGAAACCGAAGCAGATGCCTTAGCGGAACAAAATGCTATTCCATTAACGCAGCCATACCGAAATACTACTGCAAACAACCAATTTGTTTATGTTCGTGTGGATAGCAATACGAGCAATGATTGTGAAGGTTTGGGTCTGCATTTGCAATTAATCGTAAACCCTATTCCGGAATTTGATCTTGGTAATGATTTTCAACTATGTGTTAATCCTGTAACAGCAATCGGCTCGCAAATCATTGATGCTACTCCAACAGTTGCGGGGAGTTATTCCTATAGCTGGACACCTGTTAATCCGGATGTAGACGGAAGTGGCAATGAGTCAGCGCAATTTAATGTAACGCAGGCTGGAGCCTATTCCGTTTTGGTTACCAATTCAATTACAGGCTGTACCGAAACAGATACTATAAACGTTACCCTATCTTCCGAGCCTGTTTCTGCAACGGTTATCATAACAACCCCTCTTTTTCATAGTGGTTTAGCGAACATTCAAGTGATTACAACTGGTGGTTATGGCACTTACGAATACAGTATAGATGGCATCAACTGGCAATCGGAACCTACTTTTATAGGTCTTGAAAACGGAAGCTATATCGTTCAGGTTCGTGATTTGGCACATTGTGGCATTACCCCTTCGGAAGAATTTTTTACAGTTTCTTATCCTAATTTCTTCACACCAAACGGAGACGGGTATAATGACACCTGGAAAATTGAGAATTTACCAACCCATTATAATGCCAAAATCTACATTTACGACCGATACGGCAAACTGGTAAAAGAAACTTCATCCTACGGAAAAGGTTGGGACGGAACATTCAACGGAAACCCATTACCTTCAACCGATTACTGGTTCAAAGTAGAATATACTGAAGGTGATATCACCAAAGAATTTAAAAGTCATTTTTCATTAAAGCGATAATATGTCTAAATCAGGTACTTTAAAAACAACCATAGAAAACAAAATTGCAACGGTAAGTTTCGGACATCCGGCCAGTAATTCGTTTCCGAGTGAGCAATTGCAAAGGCTTACCGACGAAATAAACCGATTGAGTTCAAATGATGACATCAACATCATTCTTTTAAAAAGCGAAGGTGATGGGGCTTTTTGTGCCGGCGCTTCGTTTGATGAATTGTTAGCCGTTTCCAATTTAGAGGAAGGCCAAAAATTCTTCTCCGGATTTGCCAATGTCATCAATGCGATGCGTACTTGTTCCAAACTGATTATTGGACGCATTCACGGTAAAGCAGTTGGCGGCGGAGTTGGTTTAGCAGCAGCCTGCGATTATGCTTTGGCTACAACCGAAAGCGCAATCAAATTATCAGAATTAGCCATAGGAATTGGTCCTTTTGTGATTGAACCCGCAGTAAGCCGTAAAATTGGAAAAGCCGCTTTGGCTGAAATGACTTTAGCCGCTCACGAATGGAAAAGTGCTAATTGGGCTCAGGAAAAAGGCTTATACGCTAAAGTTTTAGAAACCGTCTCCGATTTAGATTCGGAATTGGAAAATTTTACAACAAAACTAGCCTCTTACAACCCGGAAGCTTTATCAGAAATGAAAAAAGTATTATGGGAAGGAACGGAAAACTGGGATAAATTACTTTACGAAAGAGCCGCTATTTCAGGCCGTTTGGTATTGTCTGACTTTACGGTAAACGCACTGAATCAATTCAAAAAGAAATAACAAAAAAGCAGTTCGGTTGAACTGCTTTTTTTATCGGGTTTTCAACCAACCGGTGATACTCAGTCTTGGTTGTTTTACAGGTTTTACTTCGTGTTCTAATAATTGGCTTTCAAAAATGACCATTCTTCCGCTTTTGGGAATAATATTGACAGCTTCTTCTTCATTGCCCTTTTTTAAATAGATAGTTAATTCGCCGCCAAAATCAGCTTCCCAATTTTCATCATTCAGATAACAAACCATGGATAGTTTTCGACGCGTATCATTCTGAAAAGTATCCAAATGACGCTTGTAGAAAGTACCTTCCGGATATACTGCATAATGAAACTCTTTATCCTGAATTCCTAAATAACACGTTCGGTTCAGATAGTAAACAAAGTCGTTGATGCGGTCAAAATAGAGTTTTTCAGCACCTTCTGACTGATTCTCATCCAACCATAAAATAAAATCACCTCGAACTGCGGCACGAACATGTTCATTCGAAAGATTACCAATCGCAGATTTTTTAAACTGATCTTCTTCGTACAATTGCAATAATCGCTTGCGTAAAAAGGCAACTTCGTCCGCAGCGAAAAAATGGTCTGCAATACTGTATTGTTGTTGTGACAAATCGTTGATGACTTGCTCGTATAAAGGGTTCAATTGGAAATCGTCCATGCCTTAAAAATATGGTCAAAGATACAAAATGTTGCGACTCAATTTTATTTGCTAAATTTGTACCATAATTCAACTTCGATGAGCAACATCCGCATCACCAAACAATTCACTTTCGAAACCGGTCACGCCCTTTATGGCTACGACGGCAAATGCAAAAACGTTCACGGGCACAGCTACAAATTATCGGTTACTGTAATCGGGACACCCATTAAAGACCAAAATAACGTCAAATTTGGAATGGTCATCGATTTTGGTGATTTAAAAAAAATAGTGAAGGAAGAAATTGTTGATGTTTTCGATCATGCAACCGTTTTCAACAAAAATACACCCCATATTGAATTAGCTGCCGAATTAAAAGACCGTGGTCATCACGTAATTTTAGTAGATTACCAACCCACCAGCGAGAACATGGTGATTGATTTTGCCGATAAAATTAAAAGTAGACTTCCAAAATCCATCCAATTGCATTCCTTGAAATTGCAGGAAACCGAAACGTCTTTTGCAGAATGGTATCAATCGGATAATCAATAAGTTTTATGGAGATATCACCTAACAAAAAAATATATTTCGCTTCTGACCAGCATTTTGGAGCCCCAACTCCTGAAAAAAGTTTTCCGAGAGAACAGAAATTTGTGGCTTGGCTGGAAGAAATACGTCACGATGCGGAAGTGCTTTTTTTATTGGGAGATTTGTTCGATTTCTGGTTCGAATACAAGACTGTAGTTCCGAAAGGTTTTATCCGTGTTTTGGGGAAATTAGCCGAATTGCGCGATAGTGGTGTTCAGATTTATTTCTTTGTGGGTAATCACGATTTATGGATGTATGATTATTTCGAGAAAGAGCTGAACATTCCGGTATTTCACACTGTTAAAGAATATACTTTTAATGACAAAACGTTTTTAATCGGTCATGGCGATGGTTTAGGTCCTGGTGACAAAGGCTACAAACGAATGAAAAAAGTGTTTACCAATCCGTTTTCCAAATGGTTGTTTAGATGGTTGCATCCGGATATTGGGGTTCGATTGGCACAATATCTTTCGGTTAAGAATAAATTGATTTCGGGCAAGGAAGATGTAAAATTCCTTGGTGAAGAGAATGAATGGTTGGTGAAATATGCTCAACGTAAACTAGAAACCAAACACTATGATTTCTTCATTTTTGGCCACAGACACTTACCGCTGGAAATCTTATTGAAAGACAATTCCAGATATTTCAATCTTGGTGACTGGATTGGTTATTTTACCTACGGCGTTTTTGACGGTACCGAATTCGAACTTAAAAAATACAACCATTAATGGGTTAAATGCCCATCACGAACGGTTTTCCCTTTCCAGTACTGCATCAGTGTAAACGAACCGATAGCAGACGATGCTAATCCTTCAAACAACAATCCGGCGCAATATTGGTACACGGAAGGACTTCCACCAAACAAAAAGGCTTCAGAAAGTGTTTTGATGTATTCCGCACCACCGCGTAGGTGAATGTAGATATTCAGTGCAATCACACTTAAAATCACCCCCACAAAAGCGGTCATTGCTCCAGAAGTCAAATTGAAAAGATAGTCGTTTTGTCCGTCGTAAATATTCGCTTTAATGGTTCGGTTGGTTCCGTAAAGCACAATAAAAATGTTGAGTATCCTTAAATAGAAATTGTCTGATACTCCTAATAATTCCATTGCCAGGAAGTAAAGGCCAATCCCAACAAAAATAATGACTCCGTTTCGAAATTCTCTTGATTTGAACATAACATTACATTTTTACCAGGTTAAACTTTATTTGATTATCAACTTTCTAAACAAATAAATTATTTGTTAGAAATTTGACAACCATTTAACAAATGTAAAAAATATTTATCAAATCAGAATTTATAAATACTTAATTATTAGTTAAATAGGATTTATTCATACAAAATAACCCAGTCATCATGACCGAAATAGTTCCATTCTACAGAAGCCAAATCGGTTTTAGGATTGATTAATCTTTGAAATGGTTTATGGTTGATAGAAACCATACAATCGGCATAAACAGCCACATCTTTCCCTTTAGCTTTGTAGTCGTTTTTAATGCGCTGCGCCATTTGCCAAATCATGTCCGGTTTGGAAGCCATCCCATTTTCTTGTTTTCGGGTTAAGAATTTATGATGCTGATACAATTCGGATTGGCCTGTTTTTTTATCAACCACTTTAAAACTGACATAACCATCGCGGTTACGCAACATCATTCGCCAACTCAAGCGATGGCCTTCTTCGGTCCAAAGCACATCGCCCGGAATGAACCAATGACGCATCGGAAGAGTAATTTGTAGCACGAAATATGGCACGAAAAACCACAGTAAAGCCTTTTTGTAATCGAAGTTGGGAAAAGTTAAATCAGATTCGGTTAACAACGGTTTTCGGTTTCTGAAAAAGATGCTTCTGATGGTCTCAGGCTCATAAAAAAACACCGCATAACTCAAGGCGAAATAGGGGAAGATGCCTATTTTAAGCGTTATCGAATTGAATAGATGAAACACCAAAGAGGCAATTAGAGCAATGGTTCGGGTTCGTTTCCAAAGCAAAGCCGGAATAATCAACCCGTCGAAAAGTATTCCGGTATACGCAATGAAGATATGAAACCATTTTTGTGCAAAAACATAATTAACAGGTTTGTTGACGTTAATTCCCGTGAAAAGATTTCGGGTGAAAGTACCATCCAGCCAATCTGGGTAAAATTTGGCAATTGTCGCAAACAAATAAACAATGGCAACTTGTAAAATCATCACCCACGAACACCAGGCCGGCATCGTCAAACTCCTTTTTGATGGATTTCGCATCACATCAACCGAAACAAAACGGTCAGCAGGAAGAAACAACAGCATTATGGCAACCAACAACAACAAATAGTAATGATTGTTATAGGATGTTTTCTGCATGAAATAAGCTCCGGCCCAAAGTAAGGTCAGCATTCCCAAAGAGAAGCGATACCGATACCCAATCATCACCAAAAGTGACAAAACGCCCATGGCAGCAAAGTAAAAATACATACCATAACCCGGCAGCGGTTGCAACCATTCCATTCCGATATGAGAAAAGGTAAAATCCGGCAGTAAAAAATTATCTTTCACCCAACCCGTTAAAATCGCTCCGAAAGTTTCACAGGCAAAAAGGAAGCCGAAGAAAATCCGAAAAAGAATTAACGGCGCGTTATCAATCGGTTTGAACAGGAAGTTTTTCATTCGTGCTATTTGGCAAAGTATTCCAAAGATAGCTTTTTGTCCTGAAACAATTGTTCTTTTAAATGGTCGACAGAACTAAATTTCTGCTCATCACGAAGGCGATGGAGTACTTCTATTTTTAAATCTGTACCGTATAAATCTTCCTTAAAATCGAAAAGATGAACTTCGATCGTCTTGGCAATTCCATCTACCGTTGGTTTGAAACCGATATTCATCATGCCGCCAATAGTTCTACCTTGATACGTTGCTTTCACAACATAAACACCAATTTTGGGAATTAGTTTATAATCTTCCGCGATTTGAATATTGGCCGTTGGAAAACCGATGGTTCGTCCAAGTTGTTTTCCTTGTACCACTTTGCCTGAAAAAGAATACTTGTAACCCAAATAGGAATTGGCAGTCGTGATATCGCCGTTGTCTAACGCTACGCGAATTTTGGTCGAACTCACGGAAACTTCATCAATTTCTTTAGCCGATATCTGTTCTACTTCAAAACCGTATTTTTCTCCGAAAACAATCAAATCGTCAATGGTGGCCGAACGATTTTTCCCAAAACGATGGTCGTATCCGATGATAATTTTGGCAATATTGAACTGCTTCACTAGAATTTCGGAAACAAATTCTTCCGCAGAAAGTTGTGAAAAACGGTTATCGAAGGGATGAACAATTAAATTATCCACTCCAAATTTTCGTAATAATTCAGCTTTCTCATCAATGGTGTTCAACAATTTGATATCGCCATCTTGTTGTAAAACCATTCTAGGATGAGGGAAAAAAGTAAGTACTAAACTTTCGCAATTCAATTCATCGCTTGCCTTTTCAAGTTTCTTCAAAATCGATTGGTGTCCGAGATGTACCCCGTCGAAGGTTCCAAGGGTTAAAACGGTTTTCCCTTGGGTTTGAAAATCATATATGGAAGAAAAAATTTTCAATTCGATTTTGTTTGGGCAAAGATAGTTATAGTTTAATAAAATAGGCCATCTTTAAAAAATTAACACATCAATGTTATTTTGTTAATTCCGCAAATTTTCAAAAAAGAAACCGTAAATTTGTTAATCTAACATAACAAACAATGCTAAAAATGAAAAAATCAATACTTTTAACCTTAGCAGCTTCTTTTGTAATATCCACAGGATATTCACAAACGGGCAATCTTTGGAAAGCTTCTGAAGGAGAAATCAGAGAAGTTTCTAAAAATGCGCAAAGAGAAAGTTTTCCTTCTGAATTTAAGCTGTATGATTTAAACCTTGCTTCTTTAAAGCAGACGCTATCTTCAGCTCAAAACAAAGGAGAAGTTATCATTTCCTTACCCAACACAGAAGGAAAGATGGAACGATTCAGAATGACCGAACATTCTAACTTCGATGCAGAATTACAAGCACAATATCCAGAAATTCGTTCATATGCCGGAGTAGGAATTGACGACAAATATGCACAAGTTCGATTAAGCATTGACCCTAGAGGAATCCAAACAATGGTTTTTCGTGCTGGAAAAAGAAATGAGTTTATGGAGCCCTACTCTGCAGACGGGAAAACTTATGCAGTTTTCAACTCAAACAGGAACAAAGGACATCTTCCATTCACTTGTTCGACAGAAGATCATGCAGTTGCATCAGATTTGGCCGATAAATTAAATTCTAATGAGCGCTCTAGTGTTCCGCAATTAAAAACATTTCGTTTAGCTTTGTCGTGTAACGGAGAGTATGCCAATTATTTTGGCGCTACAAGTGCTGCGCAATCAGGCTTAGTCTTAGCTGCATTCAATGCCACAATGACTCGTGTAAATGGAGTTTTTGAGAAAGACTTTGCAATCCACATGAATATTGTAGCTCAGACTACCAATGTTATTTATTACACCCCAGCAACGGATCCTTATACCACTATAGCAAATTGGAACGTTCAATTACAAAACACATTAAGCGCTAATTTAACTGGAACTGGAACTCCGTTAGCAACTAACAATGCCGCGTATGACATTGGTCACATGTTTGGTTCAACTGGTGGCGGTGGAAGTGCAGGTTGTATTGGATGTGTTTGCGTTAATGATACTGCCTCAACTACAGACACGAACAAAGGAGCAGGAAAAACTTCACCAGCTGATGGTGTTCCCGCTGGAGATACTTTTGATATCGATTATGTAGCACACGAAATGGGACATCAATTTGGAGCTAATCATACATTTTCACACGGTCTTGAGCCATATAATGTAAATGTAGAACCTGGATCCGGATCAACTATTATGGGATATGCAGGTATTACCAGTTACAACGTTCAGATGAACTCAGATGATTATTTTCATGCGGTGAGTATCGCACAAGTTCAGTCGAATATGACTACTAAAACATGCCAGACAGATACAGCTATAACCCATGGCACTCCAGTTGTTAACGCTGGGGCGAATTACACAATTCCGATGAGCACTCCTTTTATGTTAACTGGATCTGCAACCGACTCAGGAGGCAACCCACTAGTTTACTGCTGGGAGCAGATAGACAGTGCCTTTAGCGATACTGGTGCCCAAAGTGTTGCCTCTCCAACTAAAATTGATGGTCCTAACTGGAGATCTTTTGATCCAACCCCATCCCCTACAAGAGTATTCCCAACAATGAGTGCAATCTTAAATGGTCAAGTAACTTCAATAGGTCCTGGAGGAATTGTAGTAGAAGCTTTAAGTTCTGTTGCAAGAACACTAAACTTCCGTTTAACAGCTAGAGACAATATTGTTGGCGGAGGACAAACCAATTTTGACGATATGGTTGTAACAGTTGATGCTACAAGAGGCCCTCTAACTGTAACTTCTCAAAACACTCCATTACAATCATGGACTCCAGGCTCATCGCAGACTATCACATGGAATGTAAACAACACAAACACAAGTACTGGAGGAAGCACTGTAGACATTTTATTGTCAACTGATGGTGGATTAACTTTCCCAACTGTCTTAGTAGCAGGAACGGCAAATGATGGTTCACAATCAATCACTGTACCTAACGTAACTGCCCAAAAAGCTCGTGTTATGGTAAAAGCAAGCGGGAACATTTTCTTTAATGTTAACACTCAAAGTATCGCTATTGGATATACAGTAACTGCTAACTGTGCAACATATTCAAACAACACAGTATTACCGGTACCGGACGGTGTTGCAAACAACACCCCAGGTGCAGTTGTAAACAAAACGCTAAACGTTCCTGTAGCCGGTGAAATTAGCGACGTTAATGTCACAGTTGCAGCAACTCACACTTATACTTGGGATATGGTTGTAGTTTTAAGTCATCCGGACGGAACTCAAGCAGCACTATGGAATAGAAATTGCAACAACCCTTCAACAGGTTTCAATATTTTGTTTAACGATGGTGCTCCCGCTATAGTATGCGTTCCGGGTGGTAGCGTTACTGGAACCTATTCCCCAGCCGCAGCATTATCACAATACAACGGAAAAGCTTCAAACGGAACATGGGCATTATTAGCTGCAGATTTTTGGGCTGGAGACACGGGATCATTAGGCAACTGGCAACTTGAGGTATGTACACTATCCTATACTTTAAGCTCTGAAGATTTTGGTTTAGAGAATTTTACCATCTATCCAAATCCAAATAATGGAAACTTTAATGTTCAGTTCAACTCGGTTTCAGGAAATGAAATAAAGATTGGTGTTCACGACATGAGAGGTCGTTTAGTTTTTGAAAATTCCTATCAAAATACCGGAGCCATCAATCAGAATGTTCAATTAAACAATGTTCAATCTGGAATTTACATAGTAACTGTCCAAGATGGAGAACATAAAGAAGTAAAGAAAATAGTTATTGAATAACTATTTTCTAACTTTAATTTTAAAGCGTCTAGAGTTCTAGACGCTTTTTTTTAATAAAAAATAATTAATTTGTTAATTATTTAATAATAAACATTACTTTAGCGCGATAACTTATCAAACTAAAAAAATGAAAAAAATTTTACTCACTTTGTCTATGACCTTCCTGACCGTGGCAGGTTATAGTCAGTCCAGTCTTTGGACAAAAACAACAAAAGAGCGAGTTGGTACGCTTGAAAAATTCGAAAGAGCCACACAGCCCAACCAATTTGAGCTTTTTCACCTTAACTTCAATCAGTTAAAAAATCAGTTGGTTAATGCTCCTTTAGATTTATCAGGTGAAGTTTCAAGTGTTAATGTAATGTTTCCTGACTACACCGGAAAACTATCAAATTACGCAATCTATGAAGCTCCTGTAATGGAAAAAGGGTTAGCAGACCAATACCCAGACATTAAATCTTATGTTGGAAAAGGTCTTGACGATAAATCAGCAACCATTCGTTTTAGTGTTACAAGTTTCGGACTTCATGTTATGATGACTTCAGGAGAAGCAGGAACCTACTATATAGACACTTACACAAAAGACTTAAACAACTATATCATATATAGTAGAAAAGATTTAAACAAACCTTCAGGTTTTTCTTGTCATCTAGACGCTTCTGAAAGTGAAACCACTGACAAACACACAGAAACACATGCCAGAGCAACAGATGGGGTTTTTAGACAATACCGCCTTGCAATGGCTTGTACTGTTGAGTACGCAACTTTTCATGTTAATGCATCACCCCAGACAGAGGCGAACGATGCAGAGAAAATTGCAACAGTATTAGCTGCTATGAACGTGACTATGACACGTGTTAATGGAATTTACGAAAGAGACATGTCGTTGCGCATGAATTTAGTAGCAAACAACAACACAGTCATCTTTGTAAACACCGATAGTTTTGATAATGATAACGCTGGTACTTTAATTAATCAGAGTCAAACTGTTATTAATGGTGCCATTGGAAATGCAAATTATGATATCGGACACACAGTAAGTACTGGCGGTGGCGGACTAGCTGGTCTTGGAGTAGTTTGTGTTACCGGACAAAAAGCTCGAGGAATTACAGGCTCACCTTCACCTGTTGGAGACCCTTACGATATTGACTATGTTGCTCACGAAATCGGACACCAATTTGGAGGCCCTCACACTTTTAGTTCAAATGACGATACAACAGGAAATTGCGACGCTGGAAATGTAAGTTCAGCAAATGCTGTTGAGCCAGGAAGTGGTTCAACAATTATGGCTTATGCAGGAATTTGTGAAGAAAATGTTCAGTCAAATTCAGACTCATACTTTCACGCAGTAAGTATCGCAAGCATGAATGCACACATGATAGGAACAGGAAACTGTGCTCCTCAAGCGGCCAATGGTAATAACGCTCCTGTTATTTCACCATTATCAAATTACACTATCCCAAGAGGTACTGCCTTTGTTTTAACTGGTAGTGCAACTGATGCTAATGCGGGCGCTGCTTTAACTTACTGTTGGGAACAAACAAATGCAGTAGCAGGGACTAATTTTCCTACAGCCGCACAAACTACTGGTCCAGTATACCGATCTTTCAGCCCTACTTCATCTCCAAGTCGTTATTTTCCTAGATTTGCAGATGTTTTAAGCGGAAATTTAACTCCGACTTGGGAAGTAACTCCGAATGTAGGCAGAACACTTAATTTCGCATTAACAGTAAGAGACAATCAAACTCCAACAGGAGGACAGACAGCCAGAGCAAATATGACAGTTACTACTGTTGCAGCAGCGGGTCCTTTTGCGGTAACTGCTCCAGCAGCAGGTGCTTCATGGAATACTAACAGCTCCCAAAATATCATGTGGAATGTTGCAGGAACTACTGCAAACGGGATCAATACTGCAAACGTAAACATCTTATTATCAACTGATAATGGCGTAACTTTCAACATGTTGCTAGCCAACACACCTAATGATGGAAACCAGATGGTAACTATGCCTTCAACTGCCGCTCCTTTTTGTAGAATTATGGTACAAGCGGTAGGCAATGTTTATTACGCTATAACTTCTAGTTTTTCAATAGGGTATACTGTTTCTACAACTTGTAACACCTATACAAACAGCACGCCTCTTTCTGTACCTGACGGAACAGGAGCAAACGTGTATGGAGCTGTTGTAACTAACACAATCAATGTTCCTAATACAGGAACTATTTCTCAGGCTAGAATAGGATTAAATGTAGCACACACCTATCCTCAAGACCTACAAATTGCAATAAATCATCCGGATGCTACTCAAGTTATGGTTTGGAATAGAGCTTGTGCAGGAAACGACAACTTCAATATCACTCTTGCTGATGGATCTCCAGCTTTTTCATGTGTAGCAAATATGACTGGTACTTTTGCTCCTTCAACACCACTTAGCGTTTTAAATGGTAAAGTTGCGAACGGTGTTTGGACATTATTAACTAGAGATGGATATAATGGTGACACAGGAAGCATAAACTCATGGTTTGTAGAAGTTTGTACACAAACAATTACCTTAAACACCGAAAACTTTGGATTAGAAAACTTCAGTATCTATCCTAACCCGAACAACGGAAACTTTACAGTTCAATTTGATTCTAAGAGTGGAAACGATGTTAAAATTGGTATTCATGACATCAGAGGTCGTTTAGTATTCGACAAGTCGTACCAAAACACAGGTGTTTTCAATCAGAACATTCAATTGAATAGTGTTGAATCTGGTGTGTATATGGTTACTGTTCAAGATGGAGACAGAAAAGAAGTAAAGAAAATCGTTATTAAATAACATAATTCTTTTAAAATTTTAAACGCCCCAAATGGGGCGTTTTTATTTATCTATTTTTAGTTTGAATACTATTAATTATTTGCGGGACTTCAGTAATTGTAAACTGCAAATTAAAATCTAACACATCGTTACTCTTAACCAAATCAAAAGTACCTTCTTTTACAAAATAAAGACCGGTATAGCCCTTACAATAACAAAATCTTCCAAACAACATTTTTGTTGTTTTTAATTCACTATTAGTTAATTTAAGAGCGGTGGATGTATTGTTGATTTCAAAAATAACCATTTCCCTATAAGACCCATCCTGTACTCCTTCGGGAACATCTCTTTTATATTCAAAAACCACGACAGAGGTATTAAAATTATCTATTAGTTCATAACGTAATTTTCCGATACCATCTGTTTTTAGAACTAACTCTTTATTGTTTTCAATACGTAAAGTACATTTACCATCATCAGGACAAGAAGAAACCAATTGAGAAACCACCAATTCAGTTGTATTAGTTCCTTCTTTTTTTAGATTAGCAGAAGGCTGAGTACACTTGCAATAACTGAAAAGAACAGTTAAGGGCAAAATAAAAAAATATCTCATAAACTAAGTTTTAATAAATATAGCAAAAAACAGACCATTATTTACCATTAAATTCACTCATAGTATTTCCTAGCCCAGCCAAAGCGAGAGAATTAATTGCCGAAATTGCTACATCCATGCGTTCCGGAAGCTTTGTTTTTTCCTCTTCATCCCAATCCCCTAATACGTAGTCGACTTGTCTGCCTTTTTTGAAATCGTCGCTAATACCAAAACGGAAACGCGGATAATCGGCTGAATTTAGAACCAGCTGAATGTTTTTTAAGCCATTGTGACCGCCATCGCTGCCTTTAGGTTTAATACGAAGAGTTCCGAAAGGTAAGTTCAAATCATCGGTGATAACTAAAACGTTTTCTTTGGCGATTTTTTCCTTTTCCATCCAGTATTGAACCGCCTTACCGCTCAAATTCATGTAAGTATTGGGTTTAAGAAGGATTAGAGTACGCCCTTTCACTTTGTATTCCGCAACCGAACCTAGTTTTGCAGTTTCAAAATTAAGGCCTTCCTTTTTCGCCAGATGATCTAAGATTTTAAAGCCGATGTTGTGACGCGTGTTCACATATTCCTCACCGATATTACCTAGACCTACTATTAAGAATTTTTTACTCACGTCGTTACTGTTTTGTTGGGAATTTTCTTTTTTGAAGATGCTTGAAAGCCATTTCATAGCGCAAAAATACAATAATTTGAAAATTCACTAATTTGGAACTTTGAAAATGTTTACAAAAAGTAAAAACCGATGGCTAAATAGCCCCGATGGTAGTGGTATCCTTTTTGGAGGCTGAGGCTCTCGAAGTCTCCAAAAAGATTTAACGAACAGCGGGAATTGCCATCACTGATAAATCCTAAACCAATCGCTTAAAATAAGAATAAAAAAAGTCCCGATAAAAACCGGGACTCTTTGATATGGATGGGATTGAAAATTATTTTTTCTTTCCTTTTGCTCCTTTTTCTGCTTTTGCAGCTTCCTGAGCAGCTTTCATCGCCGCACGAGAAATCTTCACCTGACAGATAACTGTATTGTCCGGTTGTAACAATTTGAAGTTGTTAGTAGGGATTTTTGTGATGTACAATTTGTTACCCATTTCTAACTCAGTGATGTCTGCTTCTACGAAGTCAGGTAAGTTTGCTGGTAAAGCTCTTACTTTTAATTTACGTTGGTTTAAACGTAAAACACCACCAGCCATAACTCCTTTAGAGTTACCGATAACTTTTACAGGAACTTCCATAGTGATTTCCTTTTTAGGATCTAACTGGTAGAAGTCGATGTGTAAAATTTTGTCTGAAACTGGGTCAAACTGGATATCCTGAAGGATAGCCTCGTAGTTTTTTCCACCTGCCAATTCAACTGCAACAGTGTGTACGTTTGGAGTGTAAACTAAACCTTTAAAGCTTTTCTCTTCTGCAATAAAGTGTACTGGTTGATCTCCTCCGTATAACACGCAAGGAACCATTCCAGCATTACGTGCCGCTTTCGTTGCCGATTTGCCCACGCTTTCTCTTTCAGATCCTTTGATCGTAATTGATTTCATAGTGAAATATTTAAATAATTAATAAAATTCTACATTAAAAACTTCCCGCTAATCGAGTTGTTGTTTTGTACCATGTGCATTACTTCTGCAAATAATGGCGCGCAAGATACAACTTTTATTTTAGATGTCTCTTTTTTCAACGGAATCGAATCAGTTACAATTAATTCCTGAATTTGAGAATTCTCAATTTTTTCATAAGCCCCGCCCGATAAAATCGCGTGAGTACAAATCGCACGTACACTCAAAGCGCCTCGCTCCATCATCATATCAGCCGCTTTAGCCAAGGTTCCTCCGGTGTCGATCATATCGTCTACCAAAATCACATTACGTCCGCGTACGTCTCCGATCAACTCCATCGTATCGATTACATTTGCTGCTTTACGCTGCTTGTAACAGATTACTACATCGGATTCTAAAAACTTCGAATATGCATAGGCTCTTTTCGAACCGCCCATATCCGGTGATGCAATCGTTAGGTTTTCCAAATTCAGACTTCTTACATACGGCAAGAAAATCGTTGAAGCAAACAAATGGTCTACCGGTTTTTCGAAGAACCCCTGAATCTGATCGGCGTGTAAATCCATCGTCATGATTCGGGTTGCTCCTGCGGATTCCAATAGTTTGGCTACCAATTTGGCTCCTATCGGAACTCTCGGTTTGTCTTTTCTGTCCTGACGTGCCCATCCGAAATAAGGAATTACCGCGGTAATGTGTCTGGCTGAAGCTCTTTTCGCAGCGTCGATCATTAACAGAAGTTCCATTAAATTATCGGCACTTGGAAAAGTCGAACACACTAAAAAAACGCGCAATCCACGGATTGACTCTTCAAAAGACGGTTGAAACTCCCCGTCACTATATTTTGAGAACGTTACCTTGCCCAGCTCCACACCGTAGTGCTTTGCAATCTTCTCAGCAAGATAGGTACTTTGTGAACATGCAAAAATTTTTGCTTCCGGTTCCATGTACGACATCTTAATTCGTTGTTATTATTCCGCTGCGCTCCATACAGTTCGGCTTTAAAAATCTTCTAAAGCTTCATATATGTAAATGCCTCGGGTGTAGTTAGTTGAGTGTTGTGTTGCTTAACGCGGTGCAAATTTAGAAATTAAATTCAACTCTGAAAGCAATTTTTTCTTTTATTTTTTGATTATATCTCGAATTTTTAGTTACATTTGTACCCACAATTCACAAGATACTGTATGCCGCGGTGGCGGAATTGGTAGACGCGCACGACTCAAACTCGTGTACTTAGGTGTGTGGGTTCGATTCCCACCCGCGGTACAAAACCTCTCAGCAATGAGAGGTTTTTTTGTTTACAACACTTCACAACTTAAATTTTTTACTTCATTACTAATTCCCTATTTTTGAACCGAACAAACTAATGAAGCATGAGTATACCAACAAGACACAACTGGACCAAGGAAGAAATCATCGCGATATACAACAAACCTTTAATGGATTTGCTTTTCGAAGCAGCATCTATCCATAGAGTAAACCACGACCCGAATGTGGTTCAGGTTTCCACTTTATTATCAATTAAAACTGGCGGTTGCCCGGAAGATTGCGGATATTGCCCTCAGGCTGCCCGTTATCATACCGGCGTAGAAGGCAATGATTTGATGTCAGTTTCTCAGGTAAAAGCTCAAGCTTTGCGTGCAAAATCCAGCGGTTCTTCCCGCGTTTGTATGGGTGCTGCCTGGAGAAACGTAAAAGATGGACCAGAATTTGATCAGGTTTTAGAAATGGTTCGCACCATCAACAAATTAGACATGGAAGTTTGTTGTACCTTAGGAATGCTAACCGAGAACCAAGCTGCCCGTTTAGCCGAAGCCGGATTGTACGCTTACAACCACAATTTAGACACTTCCGAAGAATATTATAAAGAAGTGATTTCCACAAGAGGTTTTGAAGACCGTTTGCAAACCATCGAAAACGTACGCAAAACGAATGTTACCGTTTGTAGCGGCGGAATCATCGGAATGGGTGAAAGCATCGAAGACCGCGCAGGCATGTTGGTAGCTTTATCGACTTTGAATCCACAACCGGAATCAGTGCCGATTAATGCTTTGGTTGCGGTAGAAGGAACGCCAATGGAAGACGAAAAACCAGTTGAAATCTGGGAAATGATTCGTATGGTAGCCACAACCAGAATCGTAATGCCGGAAACGCAAGTACGTTTGTCTGCTGGAAGAACGCAAATGTCAAGAGAAGGACAAGCAATGTGTTTCTTTGCCGGAGCGAATTCGATTTTCGCCGGAGACAAATTACTAACAACTCCGAATCCGGATGTAAACGAAGACATGAAAATGTTTGAAATGTTAGGCTTAAATCCTCAGAAACCATTCATTAAGAAAATGCAGCCGGAAACCGTGGAAGCATCAGATTCTCAATTTGAGGCATTGGGCGAAAAACCAAAATGGTCGCGTCCAGGCCACAGCATCGAAAGAAACCTGGAAGCACAAGCCAAAGGAAAAGAATGCTGTTAATTTTAACATTTCTGTAGGATAAATTATATTTACGATAACGTTAAGCTTTCATAACTTTGCTCTCAGTCATCTTTCTGAGAGCATTTTTTTTGTAATCAATTTTAATCGCCATTCATGAAGTTACAATTGACCGAAATCGAACGCGTAAAAACCATTTCCAAAGCGGATTTTTACAACCACTACGTAAAAAAGCAACGTCCGGTAGTTATCGAAGAATTAACGAAAGACTGGCCAGCTTACGACAAGTGGAAATTAAACTACATTAAAGAAATTGCCGGCGAGAAAACGGTTCCGCTGTATGACGACCGACCGGTTTCGCACAAAGATGGTTTCAACGAAGCCCATGCCGAAATGAAGATGAGCGATTACATCGACTTGTTACAATCCAAACCCACCAATTACCGTATCTTTCTATACAACTTGATGAATCAGGTGCCGCAATTGAAACACGATTTCAAATGGCCTGATATTGGTTTGCGATTGGTTAAACAGTTACCGATGCTTTTCTTTGGCGGTGAGAATTCGAAAGTGTTCATGCATTATGACATCGATTATTCGAATATTCTGCATTTTCACTTCCACGGAAAAAAACAATGTGTTTTGTTTGCTCCAAATCAGACGAAATATTTATACAAAGTACCGCATGCTTTAATTTCCAGAGAAGACATCGATTTCGACAACCCCGATTTTGAAAAATGGCCGGCCTTGCAACACGCCAAAGGTTTCATCTGTAATTTAAATCACGGGGAAATGTTGTACATGCCGGAAGGCTATTGGCACTATATGAAGTATCTCACTCCCGGTTTTTCAATGAGTTTACGGGCTTTTCCGAGACGAATCGGTAATTTATCCAAAGCAGCTTACAATGTTTTCGTAATGCGCCATTTCGACGGTTTGATGCGCCGCTGGAAAGGCCAATCGTGGATTGATTACAAAAACGAACAGGCGATTGTACAGACGCATAAGAATATTTAGCAAAAAGAAAAGCCTCGAAAACTCGAGGCTTTAACTTTAAATTTTTTTTACTAGTAAATTACTTTTTTACTTACTTCAGCGCCATTCTCTAATACAACTCTCACAATATAAGTTGATTTCGAAATTGCAATATTACTAACAACCACACTTGTGGCTGCTACATTATTTTTTTCAATCACTAAACGACCTAATAAGTCATAAACGGAAACCGATTGAATCCCATTTTCAGCAGACGTAACCTGGATTCCGTTGTTGGTGTAAACCTGCACCGTGTTTGCATTATCCTCAATATCCGGATTGCTTAAGGTTTGATTGGTAAAACGAAGCAAGAAACGACTGTTGAATGTTCCGGTCTGAGTTGAAAAGTTGTAATCGGATTGCTTTAAATCGTGAACTACATTCAAAGTTAAATCTTCCAGATAAACGGATTGATATTCAAAAACGCCTTCCAAAGCTGCTATGGCTATTGTATAGTTCGTATTAAGCTCTGAGCGGTATCCCAAAGGAACCACATCATTTTCGTCAAAAGCTCCTCTTCCTTGAATTTTGAATTGTCCGGCATCTATCATTGAATAAAAAGCTGCCGAAGTATTGGTTCTTGTATATTCTCCGTCATAGCCATAATCTACACCTTGAGTCGCTTCTGGGAAGAAACCAACCAACTGCTGACTAAACGCCTGCCCTCCATCTGTCATATTCAACCACAATCTGTTCTTAGACTCTGATACAGTACTCGAGGTTCTGTAAAAATTTGTATTAGCATAGGATGCACTTCGCATGGCATTATTGAACACCACATTACCATTTGCCGAAGCGTCAACTTCAAACCCCTGGCCGGATGCAATATATCTTGTTGGTTGAGAAGTATTTCCGGTTCCTGTAGCAGAAGTAGCAGTACCTCCCGACAAATTATAATACGCAAAATCATTTGCGCTGTATGATGAACCGCTTATATTACCAACATGCGTCCAAAAATAAAGAGTTCCCGATATAATTCCGACATTAGCCACAATAAAATCGTCTGCAAAAATTGCCGATGGATACGGATTCCCGATTAAATTAAAATCATCATTATTTTTTGTATTGTCTAAACTTAACGTTACCGGAATGTTGACAATCCCATTGTTTACGCTTCCATTAAAAACTACATTCTCCTGACGTGGAAAAACACCGGATGAATTTATCATGGCCGCATAACCAAGCCCTGATTGCATTGTATGGGCTTGTGGCGTGAATATCCAGGCATCACCATTGTCGTCATGCGAATCGTTGTTGTCATCTCTGAAATTAGCCGCGTTCAAACGGAATACATTACTTTGCTGCCAAGCCGACAAAGCACTACCAATAGTACTATTTGCCACTGGCGATGACCAAAAAGTATAATCGTAGCGATCGGATGAAGCCGATATTTTACGAATCAAGGTAGTTCCGTTATTGATAACCGTACCGGCATTGTTTACCATAACCAAAGATCCTGTATTGGCAACATCTAATGTCCCGCCTACATTCACGGTCAAATCATTTACAATGGTAATATTTGAATTATTACCAACCAATACGGTTGCAGCATTGTTGATTGTCAAACTACAACATGTCAAATTCCCGTTACTCAACGTCGAATAATTTCCGTTAATGACCGCCGCAGTATTCTTGCTCGGTACACCGTTAGACCATGATGACCCATTCCAAGTTGAAGATAATGCTCCGCAAAC
The DNA here is from genome assembly GCF_032153895.1 of Flavobacterium sp. Classification (GTDB taxonomy): domain Bacteria; phylum Bacteroidota; class Bacteroidia; order Flavobacteriales; family Flavobacteriaceae; genus Flavobacterium. Next base: position 32,904 of record NZ_JALDYN010000003.1, on the reverse strand, counting down.
CACCGGTAGTTCTGTAAAACTTTGTGAGCAGATGGTTAAAGTATAGGAATTAACAGTACCTGTATCGGCTACTCCTAAATCGCGAATACCAATCAGCCAGTTCCCCTGCGGATTCATTCCATTATAGACCGATAATGCCTGAGCCGGCAAATACGTTCCATTAATTGGAGAAGCACATACCATGGCTATTCCCTGATCATCAAAAAGGACGTTCATGTTGTCATTAGCACCACAACTACGATTAAAAACATCTATTTGATTGGAAGCCGATGGATCCAGCAAAGCAACTTGTAAGTCAGAAACGTAAGTGTGATTTAAGTTCACTCGCAAATTCACATCGGAAATCGCTGCTGTAGTCGGCACATTAATTGCTCTCACGGTATAAGCAGCATTGTTATCCGGAATCGCAAAAGCCGTATTATAAGTGTAATTGTTGCAAGTAGTCGTAATTGAATAGCCAATAGCAAAAGGCATGGTGTTAATCGCATAATAATCATTACCCGTTGGTTCAATTAGCAAACGGCAATTGGTTGAAAGCAAATCAGGAACCGTAATACTTTGCGAGCCATCATTTGGTGTATTTGACAACAAAGTGATGGGGAAGGTCAAGCCACCATCTACAGAAAGCAAAATATTAACGTTCGCAGAACCTGTCAATGCTGTTGTATTGTTTACCAACCAGTTAATCGTTTGTGTACTTCCGATAGCCCAGCTAATTCCAGAAGTAGCCTGAGACGTTACCGAAAATGGCCCATAAGCATTGTCAAAAAACACGGTCATGTTATCACTTTCATTACAAGCACCTCCGGCACGATTGTCGCGTACCGTAAATCTAAAATTCAGTGTTCGGTCAACGCCAGGTACAATTTCCCACATGTTCCCTCCTACACCATTAGCAACGTGATCCGTTAAATTAGGAAAACGACGCATCGGGCTTGAAGAAGGTGTAAACGAGCGAAAGTTTGGCCCTGCCGTTTTAGTAGTGTTTGGATAAGTCGTAGTAGCATCACCAATATCCATCTGTTCCCAGCAATAGGTTAACGAAGCCAATCCGTCTGCATCTGTACCGATTCCGGTTAGTTTAAAAGCTGTTCCGATGGGGAAGGTTTTATCGGCTCCCGCGTTGGCAGTAGGCACCGCATTTCCTGTAGCAATCAAGGTTGGACAGGCTTTTCCTTTAATATTGTTGGTAACCTGCTGAATACTTATTGCATGAAAATAAGCATCACTATGTGCCTGTACATCGGTTGCTCCGGTAATTCCGGCATAGCCCATAATGGTACTTCCGCTTCCGGGTTCTAATTGCGCTACAGCAACTTGTGTGGAATGGGTAAAGGTGTGGTTGGCTCCAAACTGATGTCCCAATTCATGCGCCACATAATCGATATCGAAAAAATCGCCTTGAGGAATTCCGTCAGCCGGCGAGGTATAACCACTTCCTTTTTGTCCGTTAACGCAAACGCAGCCAATACAGCCCGCATTCCCACCACCACCCGATGCACCGAAAAGGTGTCCGACATCATAATTGGCTTCTCCGATAACTGAGGTTAAGGTGTTTTGCAATTCGGCATTCCAGGCGCCACCTGAGCCGGCAGCAGCATCCGAATAAGGGTCTGTTCCTGCATTGGTATACACCACATTGACATTGGTTCCGATAAGGATTAAACGGACATTAAAATCATTTTCAAAAACCCCATTAACACGAGTGACTGTCGCATTGATGGCAGCCATGGCTCCTGCAACAGTTCCGCCGTGAAATGCTGTATATTCTCCCGTACATGACATTGCCAAACGGGAACGACGCAACTGAGAATCGTCCGCATTGTTTAAAATGCCTCTTTGAAGTACTTGCTCGGTAATTTCAGCTTCTTCTGTTGAACACAAAAATGGCAATTCGCGCGTAGCATCCTTTCGGTTAAAAACAATGTATTGAGAATTATCTTGTACAAGTGGGTCAATAATCGTTGTTCCCTTATCGGCAGTTCTAATGATTGCGCTAAACCCTTTTTCATCCGACATACTAAAACGGATTGTCGTAGTCGGATTCGCAACACTTACGCCAGAATACGAACGAATATTTGGAAATTGCGCTTGCAATTCAGGCTCCATCACGGAAGCTTCCGTTATTTTGAAAATTTCCAGATTTCCCGTTTCATTAGGAATGCTTAGTGTGGTGGTTGCTTGGCTATTACGAGATGCGTTTTTTAATACATACTCTTGTAAAGACTTAGAATTTAAAGCAAAGGTTTTGAATGCTTTTGGGAATTCTTTTAGTAGCAGTTTCTCCTTTTTTTGATTTGGAGACAGTTGGGTGGCTGTCCAAAACGATTTCTCCTGAGCACATAGAGAAACCGCTGTTAATTGCACTAAGGCAATCAGCAGGATTTTTTTCATTTTTAGTTTTAGTTAGTTCCTGCAATATTATTTTATTTCTAACAATTTCACAATGATTTGTGTTAAAAAAATAAAAATAAAAAAGCGTCAGAAACTCATCCTGACGCTTTTTTAAAATTATTCTGATATTTCTTAGTAAAGTATCTTTTTCGTTACTTCAACACCATTCTCTAAAATCACTTTTACAATATAAGCCGATTTAGAAATGGCAACAGAAGTAAGAACTGTACTTGTTGCTGCTACATTTTTCTTTTCTGCCACCAAACGACCTAAAACATCATAAACCGCAACGGATTGAATCATCTCTTTAGTAGAAACAACATTGATTCCTTCGTTGGCATAAATGTTTACGGCAGCCACACTATTTTCAATTTCTTCATTGTCCAGTGTTTGGTTCGTGTAACGCAATACAAAACGATTGTTTACAAAACCTGCTGTCTCCAGGGTGAAGAAGTACGGGTTCGCTTTCAAATCGTGGATGATGTTCAACTGTAAATCTTCAAGATAAATAGCCTGCCCTTCCGCAAACAATCCGTCTAAAGCGCTTAATCCGATCGAGTACGTACCGGCAGCCGGCACTTTAATCCCTACCGGAACACGGTCTTGATTGTCAAACGGTAATGCTCTACCCTGAATCGACATTCTTTCGTTGTTGATCGTGGAGAAAATCGCCATTCCGTTACCTAGAGCGTTGGTCACCGCATCATACAATCTGTCTTTTTCATAAGTTGCATTGGATACATAACCTACCAAAGTTCTTGTTGAATTGTTATTAGTATTGGCCAAATCCAACCAAATTCTGTGGTGTTCAATTGTTCCTTGAGTACTTTTTGATGCATTTGCAGTCTGTCTGTAAAACTGCTCGTTATTGTGCGAAATGTTACGTAACGAGTTGTTGAATGTAACCGTTTCAGATGCAGCTATACCATCGTTCATGTTTACCATAAAACTCTGACCCGCTGCGATAAATCCGTTAAATCCTAATGGACCACTAACTGTTCCGGTTCCGTTATACACGATATAATCATCAACAGTATAGTTGAAAACATAGTTATTATAAACCGGATCACCAATTGAAGTCGCAGGTGATGTTCCATGTGTCCAAACGCGAACAGACCCTTCAATATTGGCGTTCAAATTCAAGAAATCTAACACATTAATTGCAGACGGATACGGATTTCCAACTAAATTCCAGTTGTCATCTTTATTGGTAATGGTAACGCCATTGGTACCGATAAAATCTGTTCCTGTGTAATTTGCTCTTGCGATGGTTGGCTGAACCACTCCGTTACGAGGCACTCCCGTAAACGTTCTGTTGAAAATATTACGCATGATATAGCCAACACCTGGTGCCATAGCTGTATTTCTGGCTAAAATCCAGAAGCCCCAACCCGTATTAGGATTGGCAAAAACCGGATCCCAACGGTAAATCAAACCTGTAGCTGGTGTAGTTGCGCCATTAACTGGTGATGACCAATATACGTAATCCAAGTTATTACCTGTGGTAATTCTTTCGTAGGAAATGTTTCCGGTGTTTACCCCTGAATCGTCAACCTGAACCAAAGAACCGTCATCCCATACGTGCAATGTACCGTTTACCGTTAAATTATACTGAATCTCTACATAATCATTCGCACGAATATCTAATCTGAACGTTGGGTTTACTACCAAACTACAACATGAGAAATCTCCGTGCGTTGCAGTGTCATAATTTCCATTAATGGTTGCTGTTTTGGTTGCATCCGGAACTCCGTTAGACCAAACTGTTCCATTCCAAACTGTAGCTCCGTCTTTAATAATCGCCGCTTCAGTAGCTGTAAAACAAGTAGCTGTATTTTCTCTGATTTGACAATAATATTGATGGTTATTCAATCCGCTTGTCGATGAAATATTCAAAGCAGTAGAAGTAGCTCCACTATAAACACCTCCATTAGATACTGCTGTCCATCCTGCATTTCCTGGCACATTTACATACCATTGATATACTAAGGTTAGACCACCAGCAACACCCTCAGTACCCGACACGGTTAACGTAGCCGAATTAGAAGGACATCCAATATTTACATCTACAGGGTTAAGGGTAACAGAAGGGCTATCTCCATTACTAGGCGGTAAAACCAATCCTGCACTTGGTTCACAAACACCAGGACCTAAAGGAGTTATACTCCAATCTGCAGCAACATAAGTAGTTCTAGCACTCAATGCTCCTGCGTTTCTAACCATATAATATCCTTTGTCAGTAACATAGGTGTGAACATCGTCAATTACAACTGTTCCTGCTGCATTTCTTAATTGAATCCCATCATCTTCGTTAAAACCGTTATCAATAGTTCCATTTGTAGATGCAGGTCCGCAACTAGCAGGAGAAACTTTTAATATCCCTAAAGCTCCAGAAGCAATTGTTCCCGTCAAATTAGCATAATCACTGTAAGCGCCTCCATAAGTTCCGGCTCTCCAAACACTATAGTTAGTTAAATCAACTGTAGCTCCTGTACCATTATAAATTGTAATGAATCCACCAGAACCTGTATATTCATCGTGTATGTCATATATAATCAAATCTGTTGTCACGGCTGTTCCTTCACATGAGGAATTATCATCTGTAATAACTGTAAAAGAAGAATACGACAAATCGCATCCACCTGCATCCAGAATTGTTATGTTCCCTGTTGTAGCATTAGCAGGAACAGTAGCCTCAATAACTGAATTCGAAACCAAGGTAAAAGCAGCAGAATACGCCCCAAAACTAACGGAAGTAGCAGTTGTAAATCCACTACCATTAATCGTTACAACAGTTCCCACCGGTCCTGAAGTTGGCGCAATTGAAGATACGGAAGTTGTGGGTGTACAAGAAACCACCACTTCAACAGTATAATCTTCAGTTGAACCATAGGTAAAAGTCCCACACGGCGAAATTGAACCTGAGCTTCCTCCTTCTTCCTGAACAATTCTCATTCTATATAAACCTAATGGTTGTCCAGCCGGCACACTCACTGTAAAATCCTGAATAACATTCCCACCGGATACTGCAACAGCAGCTGTTCCGATAGTTTCGTTGGCATCATTAAAATCACCGTCGTTATTCCAGTCAATCCAAACACCACCAGCCCCATCGTATTGAGGTCCTCCGTTACAATCTCCAAATTCTACAGATAAAGTATACGAACCGCCAACCTCTAAATCGGCACTCATGGCTGTGTAATTATTCACGCCCGTTGTACAAACATTAGCAGTATTGTTTGAGATTGTTGTGGTTTCTCCAACCAATGTTACATTCTCTATTTCGGAATCAATACTATTTGTCGCACCAGAGGCACAATATACCATTGTTGGTGTACAGTTAACCGTTACTCCATTAGACCATATTAAGCCATTGCGGGTAAATATTTTGTAATAATATGTTGTTCCGTTTGTTAAACCTGTAACTGTAACACTAGTTCCGGTTCCTTTATATACGGTAAATCCACCATCAAACGCAGTTCCTGAACCAAAAACCGTATTCGCGGTATAAGCACCTCCGTTTCCTGTAGGCACTGCAGCTGTGAAAGGTGTCGTACTTACAAAAACCAGCACATTATCACTACATCCCGTTGGTGTTGTCCAGTTTACGGTAGTTTCACCGTTCTGACAGGTAGCAGTAGCTGCCCCCGTAACATTATTTGGCGTTGCTCCAACAAATGTATGAGTTCCACTAGCAAAAGCTGTTCCTGATTTATTCCCTGAAACAAAAGTTAAATCAGCCGTGGCAATTGCACTCACAGTTAAGTCATTCCCAACCGTAGCGGCGCAAGGAATATCTGTTGTGATGAAAAAATAACCCGTAGTTCCGTTATTAATTGTTCTGGTAAAACCTGTAAAAGTATGCGACCCTGGCCCTAATGTGGCTGTTTCATTATCTAATGTTGTATCTGTCCCGCTATTAAACGTTGCATCCGCAGAATACCACAATTTAAAGTTAGTGATATTGGATGCTGCATAGGAACCCGATGTGTTGAAAACTACATTATTTAATGTTGCATCAGCCAGAGTAATCGATAAATTAAAAGCATAAATAACATTATTTGTTGTGGCTTGTGTAATGTTTGAATTTCCTACAGCTGGATTGGATGAATTTAAAACAATGTTTGGTGGCGTTACACTTCCACAAGTCGCAGAATGGATTCCAAGATCTGAAACAGTATCAATACTAAAAACATCCCATTCTGTCGTAAGTGTTACAAAAGCACCTGCGCCAGTACCTGAAGGATTCACTGTTATCCCTCCACATACATTGGTTTTTCTCCTTAATGTCCTATCTAAGGTTGAATATCCAGTCCCAGTCCATGCTGTTCCAGGGTCATTCCCAATTCTTCCAAAAATATCAACATTAGCATTTGTTGATATTTTAAATAATGCAAGTGCATCATCACCATTAAAATTCACTGCCGCATTGTTAATCCCTGCAAAAAGGGTAGATCCTGAATTCTTATAAACAATAACTTGACCATCAGCTAAAGTTCCAGCTAACAAAACATCATTAGTAGGTGCTCCAGCTCCATTTGCATACAATCTTAATCTATAATCAGAAAGATTAACCGAAACCCCTGTTCCGTTATAAATCTCAATATACTTTTCATTCCCTGAACCTTCAACATATTCAGAAATAAACAAATCAGTTGCCTGTCCCCAGCCAACAACTGAGAATAATAATGATAAAATAAGTAATTTAAATTTCATACGAATTTGGGTGTTTTTTGTGAAATTTCTTATATTTATACCCCGTTTTCTACCACTTCAGAAAAAAACGGGCGACAAAGGTACAACTTTTTAACAATTTTTCAATCATCGGCGATTAAATTAATGTTAAGTTATGAACACTAACTCATTGAAAATCTACACAGTAGAAGAGGCCACAAAAAAACTGGAATACTATTGCAGTTATCAGGAACGTTGTCATTATGAGGTAGTTGAAAAACTTAAAGAAATGAAGATGATCCCCCAAGTTATTGACAATATTGTAGTACATCTCATCGAAAATAACTTTTTGAACGAAGAGCGCTTTGCCCAAAGTTTCGCTAGAGGCAAACACAACATCAAAAAATGGGGCAAAATCAGAATTGTGAACGAACTCAAATTCCGAAACATCTCCAAATACAACATCGACACGGCTTTAAAAGAAATTCCTAGCGAGACTTATTATTCAAATTTTCACGAATTAGCCGAAAAACACTGGAACAGTATTACCGAAAAAAACAGTCAGAAGAAGAAAAAGAAATTTTGCGATTTTTTACTCCGTAAGGGCTGGGAAAGCAATCTGATTTTTGAAAAACTTACTGATTTAGAAGCTTCGCAAAACCAGTAACACTTGTGTCTAAATAATGTAATTTTTTTTTGGACACGTTTTTTGTGTTCAAAAAATATATTTTCAAAAAAGACACCAAATCTGTGTCCATTTTATTTTTCAGAAAAAAAGACACAAAAAACTATACGGAAACCAAGACTGTTACAGCATTACCACCAAACCCAACCGCATTTACTAAAATTTTGCGAAGTGGCACATCATTATTGGAAGTTTCCACAAAAGGAACTCCAACAAATTGCTGGTGTTGCAGCATCATCACAGCTAGCTCCACACTCAAAATTCCGGAAGCGCCAAACGTATGGCCAAGCTTCCATTTGTTGGTTGTTAGTAACGGCAGTTTATCGCCAAAAAGTTTTTGAATCGCCTTGTATTCCGATAAATCGCCTTTGATGGTTCCAGGCGCGTGCATCACAATCCCATCAATATCTTCAGTAGAAAACTTGCCCATCGCCATTGTCATCGATTTTTGAAAACATTCCGCTTCCGTAGAAATCGAAATACCGTGTTCCAAAATATCGGTTGCGTAACCAACACCCTCAATGTAAGCTAGCGCTTTTTCGGAAGATTCGGTTTGCATGCATAAGACACCGGCTCCTTCACCCAACACCATCGTGTTTTTTTCTTTATTCAAATCGAAAGCGCGACAAGGATATTCCCCTTCTTCTTTCGAATAAATCTTCAAAGCCTGCATTTGTGCAATAGTAAAAGGTGTTAATGACGCTTCACTGCCCCCCACCAAAAACTTATCTACCATCCCCGAACGCAGCCATGCTACGCCATTCAGCAAGGCATGAAGCGCCGTCGAACACGTTATCGAATGTGAAATCTCCGGTCCTGAAGCCTTCAAATCGTGTGCGACCCAAGAGGAAATATTCCCCATTGTGGTCGTGGGAGAAGCTAAAGTAGCCGTTTTACCTGTTGTTATAAATTCTTCGTGGTAATTCTCAAAAAGCTCTGTTGCTCCGCGAGAAGAACCGATATTGATACCGAATACATCGTTTTGATTCCAACCAGCCTGACGAATCGCAGCTCTAGAAGCCAACATCGCGTATAAAACGGAGTTGTCCAGGAATTTGTATTTATGATCCGATTGTCTTAAAACTAAAACTTCCGCTCGCAAAACATCCGAAATTGCAGCAACGGGCACCGTCTTTCCGCCAATAATTCGGTTGATAATTTGTGTGGTTGGTTTCAGATACTCAGCCCAAATAGCATCTGGTTGGTTTCCTAAAGGAGAAAAAGACGCTAAGGCGGTAATGGCAATCGGTTTCAATGGTTTATTTTTTTACAAAGTTAGCATTCTTGCAATGCTTCTTCTATAGTTTGGTAGATTTTTTCCAATTGCGCATCTGAAATCACATAAGGCGGCAACACATAAACAATGTTTCCGACTGGGCGTAGAATAATCCCTTTTCCAATGAAGAAATTGTACAATTTGTTGCGAAAATTTCCGTAATAGTCGTGGTTACCTTCCTGTTTGATTTCCAACGCTAAAATTACACCTAAAACCCGTGTCGTTACAACCCGAGGATGCTCTTTCAATTTCGCTTCAAAACGCAAATGATTTTGATGAATTCTACGGATGTTGCTCTGCATTGCATCAGATTCCAACAACTGCATGCTTGCCAATGCTGCCGCACATCCTGTTGGGTTGGCGGTAAATGTATGTCCGTGAAATAACGCTTTATTGACGTCATCATCGTAAAAACCATCGAATAGTTCCTGAGTAAAAGTCGTAATCGCCATCGGGATGGTTCCTCCGGTTAAGGCTTTCGACAAACACATCATATCAGGTTGCTGCGTCAGATAATCGCAAGCGAAATTTTTCCCTGTTTTACCGAAACCGGTCATGACTTCGTCGGCTATGGTAAAAACGTTATGTTGTTTACAAAGCAGTAGTAATTTGTCCAATTCGGAAGCTTCGTACATCACCATTCCGGCGGCACCTTGTACCAATGGTTCGAAGATGAAACCTGCAAATTCGTTAGTTTTTAGAAGATTTTCCAAGGCTTTGAAACTTGCTTCTTCATTTCCTTTTGTAGGCACCGGAATGCGAACTACTTCCAGCAAAGAACCTTTAAAAGCTTCCGTAAAAAAAGAAATGCCGCTTGCTGCCATCGCTGCAAACGTATCACCGTGAAAAGCATTTTCAAACGCAATAATCTTGGTTCGTTTTTCGCCTTTGTTGTAAAAATACTGCAAAGCCACTTTTACGGCGATTTCCACCGCGGTCGAACCGTTATCGGAATAAAATAGTTTTTTTTGATTGGACGGCAACAGTTTTATCAAACGTTCTGCTACCAAAACAGCAGGTTCGTGCGTAAAACCACCAAATAAAACGTGTTCTAACGTGGTGAGCTGTTTGTAAATCGCATCGGCAATAACTTTATTGGAATGCCCGTACGGATTCACCCACCAGGAAGCAATAGCGTCGATGTATTCTTTTCCATTTTCATCCCAAAGCAAAGCCCCTTCTCCTTTGGTAATGGCGATGTGCGGAGCGGCCGTTTTGTGTTGAGTGTACGGATGCCAGTTGTGTTGTATATCTCTTTCGGAAAGATTCATTTTAAATTTTGAGTTATAAATTATGAGTTGTCTAACTCAAGAAGTGTTTTTTTGAATTTATCGGCGTAATAACGAATGACATTGGTATCGAAATAAGGTTCGTTTTCAATTCTTCCCAACATTTTTAAACCGGTTTTTGATAGGATGATATTTTCTGAAGACGAATTTTCATCGCCGTTGAAAATAATTCCGGCAATAGTCAATTTACGACTTTGAAGTGCTTCAACCGTCAACAAAGTATGATTGATACTACCCAAATAATGCCTTGAAACTACTATCACTTTGTAATCAGGTTGGATTAAATCGATTACACACTCTTTTTCGTTGAGCGGAACAAAAACACCACCGGCACCTTCCACCACCAAATGGTTTTTAGTTTTCGGCTCTTTTATTTTTTTTAAATCGATGGCAATTCCATCCAATTCGGCTGCCAAATGAGGACTTGCTGGCGTATTTAATGCGAAAGCATTTTCAAAAATCGTGGTTTTCGAGTTCGAAAGGTACTTTTTAATTTTATGGGAATCGGAATAGTCCAAATCGCCAGCTTGTACGGGTTTCCAGTAATCGGCTTCTAAGGCTTCGGTAATGATGGCGGAGGCGATGGTTTTACCGACATCGGTTCCTATTCCGGTGATAAAAAGTTTCATGCGTTTATTTTCCACAAAAATAAAAAACCCATCGCGAACGACAGGCTTCTTTTTACTATTCTTTTAATTCATCGATTACTTTTCGGATTTCTTTGGCATATTTCCCGTAGAAGTAATGTACCCACCATTCGAGTGCCAATCCCATGAATAATATCGATGAGATTACTACAAACAGCAAAGCAAAAATAACCGTATTGCTTGCATTACCCGTTAAAATTGCAGTCGCTTCCGGAATTCTGTAAAACACAAAACCAATCGAAAACAAAATTACAAAGGGCGTAAGGGCAAATCCGAAGGTTTTGTATAATTCCATATTCAGACGGATATCAAAATACGTTTCATACAAACTGTCTTTCGTATTTAAAGTGGTTTTGTTCAGTCTTTTGTAGAACAAGAACAGCTTCGCCAAATAATAAATACTTACCGCCACAAAAATAGCAAACAGTAAGTAAAAGGGCGTTACTGCCGTTTGTGGAAATCCTTGCATAAACGGAACAAAGCCTATGAATGCAATGGAAATAAACTGGTAAAAAAATTCATTTCGCAAGTTTTTCCGAATCTTATCCAGCGGTGTATTGGCCGACTGAATTTTGTTTAAATTATCCGGAAGTTTGACCTCGTTATTCTGATCGTTATTCCAGGCGGATTGTATATCGTTAAAGTCCATAACCTTGTTGTTTTATAATTTCTTTCAATTTTTCTTTGGCGCGGTTGAGTTTTACTCTGGCGTTCCCTTCGGAAATTCCTAAGTTTTCACCGATTTCTTTATGGGAGAAGCCTTCGAGTTGGTAAAAAATAATCGCTTTGTCAATCTTGTCTAGTTTTTGCACCGCTTTATAGAAGTGTTCAATCTGGCTTTCCTTAACATCTGAATCACTTTCTTCTTCGCGAATGTTTTCGGACACAATTTGATACTTATCGGTTTTTCGCTTTTCTTTTCTAAGAAAGACAATAGAAGTATTAATCGCCACCCGGTACATCCAGGTAGAAAACTGACTCTCCCCTTTGAAAGTGTCGTAGGCTTTCCAGAGCTGACAAATAATCTCCTGAAACAAGTCGTCCTGATCGTCACGGTTATCCATGTACATCTTCGACACTTTGTAGAGTATCCCTTTGTGCGCTTCCAGTCGCTGTAAAAATTCTTTTTCTTTAGACTCCAAAGGTGTGCCGATTACTTTACAATCGGTTTTACGGTATATCCGGCATTTTTCAACAACTGTACAACACCTTGTTCGCCGCCTAAATGTGCAGCACCCACGGCAAAAAACACACTTTGGTCTTTCATTAATTCCGGCATTTTTTTAGCCCAATTGTTGTTACGGATGTCGAGCATCCATTTTCTATCTTCTTCGTTCATAAATTTCGGATCCGTAGACATATTGTGAATTTTTTGAATGTCTTCTGAATTGTAAATTGCCATCAAATCCTTAAAATAAACGGAATCGTAATGTTCTAATTGCGAAATAATCTCTTTATCGGAATAGGCATTTCCTAAAAATTCCAACTGAGCTTTGATTTTTTCCAAACCTACTGTTTCGATTTTTTTAGCCATCGCCATTTGCATAAACTCCAGCTCGTACATTTTTGGTGGACAACCCAACGATTTGAACATGACCATACTCATGATGGTTGTCAGCGAATAACTTTCATAAGCCTTTGCATTTTGACCCATTTTTTTCAATAAAAACGCATCCAATTTCTGATAATCTTCTGAACTTAATGTTTTGCTTAACGGTTCTTTGCTCATGGCAGCCTGTTGCATAATCATTAATTCTACCGGATCGTCCATATCGATTTCCAAAGCTAGCTTATCGGATTTGGCGAAAGCCGTTTTGGTTTTATCGGCCATTTTGAAATCGGATTCACACATCATATGAACCGTTCCGAACAAATATGACGATTTCTGCAGACCATTGCCTGAAATTTCCCAAAGCAATGAGCTGTTGGCTGTCGTTTGTGCATTTACAATTCCACCCGTAAGTGTGGCTAAAAACAAGAATGAGGATTGAAGTAATTTTTTCATTTTTGAATGGTATAAGATTGATGAGTTTTGATTGATTGTCTAATTGATGATTGAAACTTATTTGCTATTTTTCTGCTTGTTGTCTCTTTTTTGAAGCAATTCCAACAACTAACAAACAAATCATGATGGCTAACAACGCTCGTTTAGGTCTGTCGAAAACAAACTCATTGATTAAAGCGAAGCCAATCCCGAAAGAAGCCAAAAAGATTAACAAGGAATTTACCGGTGTCGATTTTTTATTGGTTGACGTTTTCATATCGTATTGTTTTATTTGGTTTACGACTCGTAAGTAACCGAAAATACAAAACGTTACAAAAATTTTAAAACTTTTTTATAGAAGTGAGGAAAGACAAGTCATAACAGCGGAAATTTCTTCCTCTGAATTATAACTGTGTAAACAAAAACGAAGGCGTTCCTGCCCTTGCGGAACGGTTGGTGACAAAATCGGTTTGACATCGAATCCTTGTTTCTGAAGTTGTGCTGCAATCGTTTTAACCTTTTCATTGCCCGGAATAATAGCCGAATGAATAGCGGATTTGCTGTACACAAACATCGGCTTCAGTCCCAAAAGATTTTTTTGCTGATTGAAAAAAGTAATATTGTGTTTCAATCCGTTTACTTTACCCGAAGAAAGTAGTTGATAGGCTACCAAAATAGTCGCAACAGAATGCGGGGAAAGTCCTGTAGTATAAATAAAGCTTCGGGCAAAATTGACGAGATACGATTTCAAATCTTCACTTCCTAAAATCGCTGCTCCGTGACAACCCAAGCCTTTGCCAAACGTCATGATGCGGGCAAAAACCTTGTCCTGAAGCCCAAGACTTTGCACCAAACCTTCGCCTTTTTCTCCAAAAATTCCCAAAGCATGGGCTTCGTCAACAACCAAATAGGCCTGGTATTTTTCGGTTATATGGGTTAGCGCTTCTAAATTGGGCGAATCTCCATCCATGGAAAAAACGCTTTCAGTGACTACGTAAATTTCTGTTTCTGGAGTTTGAAATTTTTGAATCAGTTGCTCTAATTCCTCCAAATCATTGTGTGGAAACTTGTACGATTTAGCATTCGACAATTGAATACCGTCACGTATGGAAGCATGAATCAACTCATCGTATAAAATCACATCGTTGCGTTGGGGAACACTGCTAAAAAAGCCAACATTGGCATCATAACCGGAATTGAAAATCAAAGCCGTTTCCGATTGGTGAAATGTAGTGATAAACTTTTCTGCTTCTGAATGCAATTTGTGGTTTCCTGACAACAATCTTGAACCAGTTGCTCCGTTGTTTTTCAGATTATTGTCAACCAAAAATTGATGGGTTTTATCGAACAATTCCGAAGAGCGTGCAAAACCTAAATAATCGTTGGAAGAAAAATCAATCAGCGAATTGGATTCCGAAAGTTTTCGCAACGAATGACTTTGTTCGCGTTGATGCAACTTATCGGTTAAAGCTTTTGGAAACGGTTTCATACGCCAAAGATACACATCTTTTTATTTGTAATTATTCACATACAAAGCTGCACAATATTAACAAAAATTCAATAATTTTTTCAATTAATTGTCTTTATTTCAATATTTTAATTATTTTTAGCATCCATTAACAAGTAACCCAACTAAAAAATGAAAAGAAAACTAACTCTTGCAGTATTGGTTTTATTTTCAGTAACTATTGGTTTTGCCCAATCGCAAAAACTATGGAACCTGACAAACGAAAACAATGCTGCCAATCTGAAAAAAGTGAACCGGAGTTCTTTCCCAAGGGACTATCACTTATTTACACTTGACCTTGAAACTTTTAAAAATCAATTGATTGGAGCACCAGTTAGAGGTGAATTTCAAGGAATTTCAAACTTAATTATTGAATTACCCAATGCGGAAGGTGTTCTAGAACATTATCGCGTAATGGAAACTCCCATTATGGAAGCGCCTTTAGCGGCTAAATTTCCGATGATTAAATCGTATGCCGCTCAGGGAATTGAAGACCCAACGGCAGTTGCTCGTTTTTCGGTAACTCAATTCGGATTACACAGTATGACACTTTCTGGAGCAAAAAGCACTGCCTTTATTGATCCGTATACGGAAGACCGATTAACTTATATTGTGTATAGTAAAGAATCATTACAAAAAGAAAGCAATGACTTTTCATGTTTAACGGATCATGGTGTACACCTACCTTCTCTTGAAACGGACAGAAATGCATCTTCTGCAGAAATGGCTTTACATACAGACGACAAAAAGCTAAGAACCTATCGTTTGGCACAATCCTGTACTGTTGAATATGGTAACTTATTCGCCGGAACAGGAACTCCAGCTCAGAGAAAAGCTAACATTCAAGCCCAAATGGCTATTACCATGACCCGTGTTAACGGTGTTTATGAAAAAGATTTGGCAATTACTATGATTTTTGTCGCTAACAACGATTTAATCATCTATTATGGAGCAGCTGGAAGTGATCCTTGGAATGGGGAATACAACACGCAAACAGGAATTACTATCGACGCTAATATTGGTTTTAACAATTACGATATTGGTCACAATTTCAATACTTCCGGAGGTGGAAATGCCGGATGTATCGGATGTATTTGTAGCACAAACACTACTCCATCCAGTGGTTTTCATAAAGGAACCGGATTTACTGGGAGAGCCAACCCTACCGGAGATGCCTTCGATATTGATTACGTGGCTCACGAAATGGGACACCAATTTGGTGGTTACCACACTCAAAGTAACAACAGTTGTCGCTCTGGAAGTGGTCTAACCGAAGTAGAAACTGGTTCCGGATCTTCTATTATGGGATATGCCGGAATATGCGCTGCAAACGTACAAGCAAACAGTGATGACTTTTTCGGTTATGTGAACATCCGTGACATTATGGCTAACGTAAAAACAGGTGTAAGCTCCACTTGTGCACAGATTACAAATTTCGCCAACAATCCACCAACTGCTGACGCAGGAAGAGATTATGTAATTCCAAGATCAACTGCATTTATCTTAACTGGTAGCGGGACAGATCCAGATGGGGATGCCATTACTTATACTTGGGAACAAAACGATCCTGAAAACCCTAATTCAAACGCTGCACCTGTTGCCACCCGTGCTGCAGGACCAATGTTTCGTTCGGTAAGAGGGACAACTTCACCAAGCCGATACATGCCAAACTTGACTACAGTTTTAGCCGGAAATACCGCTAATACCTGGGAGGTTTGTCCGTCAGTAGGACGAAATTTAAATTTCTCTTTAACAGTACGTGACAACAGAGCCGGCGGAGGTCAAACGGCAACAGATTTAATGCGTGTAACAGTTAACGGAACAGCAGGCCCATTCGTTGTTAATGCTCCTAACACCAACGTAACCTGGCAAGGTGGAACCAATCAAAATGTAACTTGGGCAGTTGCCGGAACAACAGCTAATGGTGTAAATGCAGCTTATGTTGACATTTATCTTTCAACTAATGGAGGAACAACATTTACAACATTATTAGCAAGTAAAGTTCCAAACGACGGAAGTGAAACTGTTACCATTCCGAATATTCCAGGAAATCAGAATAGAATTATGGTAAGAGGATATGACAATATTTTCTACGATGTGTCCAACACCAATTTTACTATTTCCGCAGCAGCTTCGACTTTTACTGCAGAGTTTAACGGTGTGGCTGGACAGCAAAACAAATCAATTTGTACAGGAGCCACTATTTCATATACAATAGATTACAAAGCTTTAGGTGGTTTTTCGGGTACAACTTCTTTTGCAGTTGCCGGAAATCCTGCTGGTACCACAGTAGTCTTCAGCCCTACAACAATGAACAGCAATGGAACTGTTACCATGACGGTCAACAATACCACCGGAGCAACTCCAGGATTCTATACTTTAGCAGTTACGGCAACTTCAGGAGCAGTAACTAAAAATGTTAACTTCTATTTGGATTTGCTAAACTCGAACTTCGGCACTACGAATTTATCTACTCCGGCAAACAATGCTGTAGGACAAAATGTATCGTTAAACTTAACTTGGGCTGCTAACAGCAACGCTAGCGGCTATAACGTAGAAGTAGCTACAGACAGTGGTTTTACAAATATCATTAGTACTGGCACAACCAATACAACTAGCTATACAGTTTCCGGTTTAACGGAAGGCACCAACTATTTCTGGAGAGTACAACCATTCAATGTGGCTTGTATTGGCACTTTTACAAGTTCATACAGATTTACAACAGGAGTAATCAATTGTATCCCTTTTGCTTCAACAAACGTTCCTCTTACTATTTCGGCTACAGGAACACCAACTATCAATTCGACACTAACAATCCCTGTTGCATCAGGTGGAATAATTGGTGATGTAAACGTTACCATGAATGTTTCCCATACGTGGATTAACGACTTAACGGCAACCTTAATCAGTCCGGCCGGAACACAGGTTCAGTTATATGTTAATCCTTGTGTTAGTGACGCTATTGAAAATATTGTAGCCACTTTTGATGATTCGGGTTCAGCGGTAGTGTGTGGCACTAACCCTGGAATTTCCGGAACGGTACTTCCAACACAAGCCTTAGCGGCATTAAACGGAGAAGTATCTAATGGAACTTGGACTTTACGAATTGCAGATGCCTTCAATCAGGATGGTGGTTCACTCAACAGTTGGAGTTTAAACATCTGTACAGTTGCGGCTTTAGGAACAACAAACAACAACCTTTCTAATTTTGTGATTTATCCGAATCCGAACAACGGTACTTTTAACGTTCGTTTTACACCGGATGCTTCCAACGAAACGGAAATAGTTGTGTTTGACATCAGTGGAAGAAAGATTTATCAAAAGAACTATGCGAAAGCAGCATTTTTTGAAGAACCGATTCAACTGCAAAGCGCGCAATCGGGTGTGTATTTAGTAACGGTGAAAAACGGTGCGAAACAAGCTACTCAGAAGATTGTGATTCGATAATTGAATCTTAGATAAAGTAAAAAGCCCTCAGTTGAGGGCTTTTTTTATGAAATATAATGGTTTTTACTTCTCAATCCATTTGGAATTACCTTTTTCTGTAGCGTCTAACAAATCGAGGTTTAAACGATTGGAAAAATGCAAGCCAAAGTCGAAAGCTGGCTGAAAATCTTCAAAAGTACAAACGTTAAAATGCTTATTTCCTTTATACCAAAGATTTACTTCGTAATTTTCTGTGGCAGTATTTTTGAATACGGAAACATATTCAAGGAGAGGAATTTCGGAATATCGTTTATGTCGAATTAAACCTACTGAGTATTCTGTCATTAATTTTTCTCTTTCAAAATCTATATAAAGCGTCCTAACAATTGAAAAACTTAAAGCTAGTGTCAATATAAAAACCCCATCTTTAAAATACCCTAATGTTATTTTCAAATTTTCATAATTGAAATCCCTGCTAAACAACAGATAGCAGAAATACAATAAATAACCAATACACAACGTATACAGAAAAGCCGCAATTACTGTTTGCCAAAAAGGGCGCTTTCCTTCACTTACAACAATTAAATTTTCGTTTGAGTTAGATTTCATAGTTCAAAAATAAAAAAGCCCAGCAAATTGCTGGGCTTTTCTGTATTAAAATTGTCTTAGTCCGCTAAAACAATAATTTTATTGTCATTCATTTCGATTGTTCCCGAAGTGATAGGCAACCAATACGTTTGCTCGTTTACTTTGTTGAATTTCTCCACAAATTCTTTAGCAATCTTAATATTAGTTCCTACGATTTTCACGTTTCCAGTTCCTAATAAAGAAACAATAGGCGCGTGATTGTTCAACATCTGGAACTCCCCATTTATTCCCGGAACCGCTACCGAAGTAACTTCTCCTTTGAATAACGTGGCTTCTGGTGATACAATTTCTACAATCATCTTTTTTAATTGATAATGGATAATTGTTAATTGATAATTACAGGAATTGTCAATTGCTAATTATCAATTGTTAATTGATTATGCTTCTGCTAACATTTTCTGTCCAGCTTCGATAACATCTTCGATGGTACCTTTCAAGTTGAACGCTGCCTCAGGTAAGTGGTCTAACTCACCATCGATAATCATGTTAAATCCTTTGATAGTATCTTTGATATCAACCAATACTCCAGGAATACCTGTAAACTGCTCTGCTACGTGGAACGGCTGAGACAAGAAACGTTGTACACGACGTGCTCTTGATACAGACAATTTATCTTCTTCGGACAATTCTTCCATACCTAAGATCGCGATGATATCCTGCAATTGTTTGTATTTCTGTAGAATCTCTTTTACTCTTTGTGCAGTAGCATAGTGCTCTTTACCTAAGATTTCCGGAGTTAAGATACGAGAAGTAGAATCTAGTGGATCTACCGCCGGATAAATACCTAACTCAGCAATTTTACGAGACAATACCGTAGTAGCATCTAAGTGCGCGAACGTTGTAGCTGGCGCCGGATCCGTTAAGTCATCCGCAGGTACGTAAACCGCCTGTACTGAAGTAATGGAACCTTTTTTAGTTGATGTAATACGCTCTTGCATCACACCCATCTCTGTTGCTAATGTTGGTTGGTAACCTACCGCAGATGGCATACGTCCTAATAACGCAGATACCTCAGAACCCGCCTGTGTAAAACGGAAGATGTTGTCTACGAAGAAAAGTACGTCTTTACCTTGACCTTCACCAGCTCCATCACGGAAATACTCAGCGATAGAAAGACCTGATAAAGCAACACGAGCACGAGCACCAGGTGGCTCATTCATCTGACCGAATACGAAAGTAGCTTTAGACTCTCTCATTCCCGGTTTGTCAACTTTGGATAAATCCCATCCTCCATTTTCCATAGAGTGCATGAAATCGTCACCGTATTTGATAATTCCTGACTCTAACATCTCACGAAGTAAGTCATTCCCTTCACGTGTTCTTTCTCCTACTCCTGCGAATACAGAAAGACCACCGTGACCTTTTGCAATATTGTTGATCAACTCCTGAATCAATACCGTTTTACCTACACCGGCACCACCGAACAATCCAATTTTACCTCCTTTTGCGTAAGGCTCGATCAAATCGATTACTTTGATTCCTGTAAATAAAACTTCTGTTGAAGTTGATAAATCTTCGAATTTTGGAGCCGGTCTGTGGATTGGCAATCCGTTCTCACCGTCTTTTGGTAAATCTCCAAGACCGTCAATAGCATCACCGATTACGTTGAAAAGACGTCCGTAAATATCTTTACCAATCGGCATTTGGATTGGTGTACCCAAACCTACTACTTCCTGTCCTCTAGACAAACCGTCTGTAGAGTCCATCGAGATCGTACGAACAGTATCTTCACCAATGTGAGACTGTACTTCAAGTACTAATTTTGAACCATCATTTTTAGTAATTTCCAATGAATCATAGATTTTTGGAAGCTCGGCGTTTTGTGTGTTGAAAACCACATCAACAACAGGTCCGATAATTTGTGCAACTTTAC
This sequence comes from Flavobacterium sp., assembly GCF_032153895.1. Taxonomy (GTDB): domain Bacteria; phylum Bacteroidota; class Bacteroidia; order Flavobacteriales; family Flavobacteriaceae; genus Flavobacterium. The sequence goes on along the minus strand of NZ_JALDYN010000003.1, from coordinate 12,501 downwards.
CTGTAACTTTAGACATTGCTTATGTATTTATTAAACAGCTATTTACGTTTTATGAAAAAACCTCTTTTTTCAGAGCGCAAAGATAGTTTTTTAAATGCTAATAATCCAACTTAATTTTTGAATTTTTTGCAATAAAAAAGCGGATGTGAGAATCCGCTTTACATTTTATTCAACCGTAACCGATTTGGCAAGGTTTCGGGGCTGATCGACATTACATTCACGCATTACTGCGATATGATACGACAACAACTGCAATGGAATCGTTGCCAACAAAGGTGTTAAAGCCTCTGCTGTATCTGGAATTTCAATAATATGATCGGCTAAATCTTTCACCTGAACATCGCCTTTAGTAACCACAGCGATGATTTTTCCGCTACGGGCTTTAATCTCCTGAATGTTACTCACTACTTTGTCGTAATGATTTTGTTTCGGAGCAATGACCACAACCGGCATTTGCTCATCGATTAAGGCGATAGGTCCGTGTTTCATTTCTGCTGCCGGGTACCCTTCTGCATGGATGTATGATATCTCTTTTAATTTCAATGCTCCTTCCAAAGCTACAGGGAAGTTGTAACCACGTCCTAAATACAGACAGTTCGGCGCATCTTTATATTTTGAAGCAATTGCTTTTGCTACTTCATTAGTTTGTAAAGCTTCTTCCACTTTTTCCGGAATCAATTCCAATTCCAACAAATAACGCTGGTAATCCGAATTACTCATCGTTCCTTTCGCTTTAGCCAAACGAAGCGAAATCAACGTCAAGATCGTAATTTGAGTGGTGAAGGCTTTGGTTGACGCCACTCCAATTTCCGGTCCGGCGTGTGTGTATGCTCCTGCATGCGTTTCACGAGAAATTGACGACCCAACCACATTACAAACTCCGAATACAAAAGCTCCTTTTTCTTTCGCCAACTTGATTGCCGCTAAAGTATCTGCTGTTTCTCCGGATTGGGAAATGGCAATCACTACATCATTTTCATAAATGATTGGGTTTCTGTATCGAAATTCCGAAGCGTATTCTACTTCAACCGGAATGCGGGCAAATTCTTCAAAAATATACTCGGCTACCAAACCGGCATGCCAAGAAGTTCCGCAGGCTACAATTAAAATACGGTTCGCATTCGTGAATTTTTCAATATTGTCTTCCACACCAGCCATTTGGATAATTCCTTTGTTAGCCAGTAAACGACCTCGGTACGTATCTTTAATTACGCTTGGTTGCTCGTAGATTTCTTTCAGCATGAAATGATCGTAACCACCTTTTTCAATCTGCTCCAAGTTCATCTGAAGCTGTTGAATGTAGGGATTTACCAAACTGTCGTCTTTAATACGACGCACTTTCATTGGTTTGTCCAAACGCACAATCGCCATTTCTTCATCTTCTAAATAAATCGCGTTGTTGGTGTATTCAATAAAAGGCGAAGCATCGGATGCCACGAAAAATTCATCTTCACCGATTCCGATAGCTAGTGGGCTTCCTAAACGAGCCACCACCATTTCGTTCGGTTTTTTCTTGTCCATCACAGCAATAGCATAAGCACCAACCACTTGATTTAAAGCTACTTGAACTGCTTTGCCCAGTTTTAAATCGTCTTTTTTCTGAATGTCTTCTATCAGGTTTACCAACACTTCTGTATCGGTGTCTGATTTAAATATATAGCCACGAGCCATTAATTCCTTTTTCAAAGGCTCGTAATTTTCAATAATTCCGTTGTGGATAATTACCAAATCTCCCGAATTGGAAAAATGCGGATGCGAATTCACATCGTTTGGCACTCCGTGCGTTGCCCAACGAGTGTGTCCCATGCCCATGGTTCCGTTTAAGGAGATTTCTTTTTCGGCACGTGCCTCTAAATCGGACACTTTCCCTTTGGTTTTGGCCAATTTAAAAGATTCGTTGTCACACAAAACCACTCCAGCACTGTCGTATCCACGATATTCCAGTCTTTTCAACCCCTTAATAATCACAGGATAGGCTTCTCTGTGACCTAGATATCCAACAATTCCACACATATATTATTCAGGTTTTGTATAATAAATCTCTAATTTAAGTCTTTTTTCAGTATTCTCACTTGTCGGACTGTGTAAAATCGTCCCTAGCGGATAAATAACGGATGAAACTGGCAATAATTTAACTTGAGGACTACCAACCGGGTTCTTCAAATATGCATTATTAACATTATGAATATTCTGAGAAACACCTAATCTTAATCTAAAATTTGTAGAATCGGTATTCCTGATACAGCTTCTCAAATATTCTGTGATTCTGAATTTATACTGATGTCCTTTACCATCCTTTTTTTGCAATATTCCACCATAAATGTACTTATTATACTTTGAACCAAGCGGGCTCACTGTTGGATCGGCTGAATAATCCACAACTGGCTTACTATTTTTGGAATCATACAAATAAAGTCGGAATGGAGCTTTTTGTTTAGAGGTTAAACTTGCATTAGTCGCCTCTGAATCATCAATAATTTCATCATCCACATAAAATGTCAAATTTGCCTCATTTATTAACCATCCTTGAGCTCTAATATAATCCAGATTATCCGGAACTCCATTTGAATCAGCATCTAAATTACCAAAAACATCGATGAATGCAGTTGATCCGTTTCCAGTACCCGTAGCACCTTTTCCTCCTCCAACTACATACAATCGATTTGAAATATTAAAATCATAATCGTTATCAAAAAGATTTACTGTATTCCCTTTTAAATTAAGACGCAGTGCACTCCTTTCAGTTTCAACTACTGGTGGAGTATCAGGATTATTATCAGAGTCAACTTCAACACCATAACTATACTCAATCTGAATATATCCTTTTGTGAAATCTAACATCGCCATTGCTCCTTCTCCACTACCGTTTGCCTCTGGTTCAAAAAACAATCCTCTGAAATAATCTTTAAAAGCAGTTTGATTTGCCAGTTTATCTACAGGAGCGTTAAGAATTCTTTTTCTAAAATACTCTTTATTAAGGTTTATCCACATACCAGGTAAAAAACGCTGATCCACAACCCTGTTTGTTATAGGATCTGAATCTGGTATCACATTCCCAGTATCATCTAAAAAATCACCATTCTGATTAGTTCTAAACAATATATGCTCTTTATTGCTAAAATAAAACTGATCATATTCCGGAGATGACGTGCTTGTCATATTTAATGGATCTCCATTAACAACAACATCACCTAATGCATTTGTTCCTTTCTTATATGGCTCAATTTTTGTGATTCTTTCGTCAGAGTAATGTTTCAAAATCCCATCAGAGGCATTTGGATCAAAATCCCCTAACTTATATCCGTTTTCATAGATTTTAAGTTTAAACTTAATTTCATCCCCATAAATAGAATCTAAAGTATATTTTCTGTATACATTATCATCTTCCATGCCGTCTTGTGTACTAAAATAAGGCACATAAACCCACACTGAGTCTATTTGCGGATTTATACCTGTGGTTGGTGATAAAGAACTTAATTCAGCCTGACTTACAAAACTTGATTTAGCTGTACCGAAAGCAGGATTTTTATAAACCCCAAGAGAATTTAAAGGCAAGTTGCTTGATTGCACTGCATTTGTCACATCATAACCGGTCTGCAAATCGTAGAACTCTCTTTTTTGGATTGCTAAATTTTCATCTCCAACAATCTCCGACCCTATTGTATTAAAGTCTTTATCACATGAAAACAACGAAAGGGTTACAGCAATAGCCAACAAACCCTTCAATATAAATTGTTTACTCATCATTCAATTAAATTATAAAACCTGATTTTTATAGAATGCTGTATACGCCGCAGCAAACTCTTCTTTCGGTGCGAAAGGTAGAAAAGGTTTCCCCGAACTTTCTATAAATTTTGTTAAACTTGGCGACACTTCTTCAGACGCAACAATCACCCCATCTGAGTGCATAATGGAAGCTTTCATGATGTTCTCAAAATTCGGTTCCGACAAATCCTGAACAGAAGCTTGCGGCACATTGTCAAACATCACTTTATTCATCATCGCAGCATCTAAATTTCCATCAAAAGACTGACTGTAAACCGAAGTTACAATTTTCGTATCCGCGAAAAGCGCTTCGTCTTTGTAGAAATGTTTCATATAAATCGGTAACATCGCTGCCATCCAGCCGTGAACGTGAATAATATCCGGCACCCAGTTTAATTTTTTAACCGTTTCCACAACGCCTTTCGCAAAGAAAATAGCTCTTTCGTCGTTGTCCGGATACAAAACACCTTCTTCGTCTGTAAAAGTCGCTTTGCGTTTGAAATATTCGTCGTTATCAATAAAATAAACCTGAATGCGTTCTTTTGGGATGGAAGCCACCTTAATAATCAAAGGCATATCCATATCATTTACCACCAAATTCATTCCCGACAAACGGATTACCTCGTGCAATTGATGTCTGCGTTCGTTAATATTCCCGTAGCGCGGCATAAAAATTCGAATCTGACCACCCTGATCGTTGATCATTTTGGGTACGTCATACGACATTAAAGAAACCTCATTTTCAGCCAGATACGGCACTACTTCAGATGATACATACAATATCCTCTTATCTTCCATTTGTAATTTTATTTTATTAAAAGGCACAAAAAACTCTGCAAAATTACAAAATTTTATGCAGTTGTTTAACAAAATAGTAATTTTGCTATCCAATTTTAATCAGAAGAAAATGAATATCTTCTCTAAAAAGTCTGATTTAAAGGCACATTTAGACAACTTACGAACGGCAAAAACCAAAATCGGTTTTGTCCCTACCATGGGTGCTTTGCACCAAGGCCATCTTTCGCTGATGAAAGAATCGATGAAAAACAATTCGATAACGGTAGTAAGTATTTTTGTCAACCCGACGCAATTCAACAATCCGGAAGATTTAAAAAAATACCCAAGAACTTTGGAGCGCGATGTCGAAAACATTAAAACGCTATCAAAAGATATCATCGTTTATGCTCCAACCGTTGAAGATATTTATGAAGGTAACACCAAATCGGTTGCTTTTGAATATGATGGTTTGGAGTTTCAAATGGAAGGCGCGCACCGACCAGGCCATTTTGATGGCGTTGGTACTATTGTGAAAAAATTATTTGAAATTGTTCAGCCCACCAATTCCTATTTCGGGGAAAAAGACTTTCAGCAATTACAGATTGTCAAAAAGATGGTGGAAAAACACCAACTTCCGGTGAAAATTCAAGGTTGCCCGATTCATCGTGAAAACAATGGCTTGGCGATGAGTTCCCGCAATGAAAGACTTTCAACCGAAGCCAGAAACGAAGCGGCGCTAATCTTCAAAACCTTAAAAAACGCCAAAAAGAAATTTGAAAACCAATCGGCAAATGAAGTCATTGCTTTTGTGACTAAAGAATTCGAAAAACACCCGAATTTCCAATTGGAATATTTCGAAATCGCCGACGAAGCCACTTTACTACCTTGCAAAAGAAAAAGCAAAACCAAAAAATATCGCGGTTTTATTGCGGTTTTCATTGACAACGTAAGATTAATTGACAATATTTCATTAAATTAATATAACTTTGCAACATGTTAATTCAAGTTGTTAAATCCAAGATTCACCGCGTAAAGGTGACTGGAGCCGATTTAAACTACATCGGAAGTATCACTATTGACGAGGCTTTAATGGAAGCTTCCAATATTTATGAAGGGGAAAAAGTATCCATCGTAAACCTAAACAATGGTGAACGATTAGAAACTTATGCCATCACCGGACCAAGAAACAGCGGCGAAATCACCCTGAACGGACCGGCTGCCCGAAAAGTACACAAAGGCGACATCATCATCATCATTGCCTACGGAACTTTAACGTGCGAAGAGGCCAAAGCCTTCAAGCCTTCTATCATTTTCCCGAACGAAGAAGACAACTCACTCAAATAGTTTGAACGAGAAGTTAAAAAAAATACTAAGCATCGGACTCCCACTTTTATTGGGAGTCTTTTTGGTTTTTTACACCTACAACCGTTTCACGCCAGAACAGCTAGAGGAAATGAAAGGGTATTTTCGCAATGCCGATTATAGTTATATTATCATTTCTTCGCTTTTCTCCATTGTCAGTTTAGCAGCCAGAGGTTACCGATGGAAATACAGTTTGGAACACATGGGCTATCTGTCGGATTTCAAAACTAATTTTTCGGCGGTAAACATCGGCTATCTGATGAATTACACGGTGCCGCGTTCGGGAGAAATTTCACGCGCTTTGGTGTTGAAAAAATACAAAGACATTCCGTTTGATAAAGCTTTCGGAACCATCATCGCCGAACGTTTTATTGACCTTTTCATCCTCATCGGATTTATTTTAACAGCCTTGTTCCTGCAATTCGATCAATTGTACACTTTTGTGGCGACCAAAATTCCGGTACAAAAACTGATTACGCTTGCCATAGTTGGCGGCATTGGTTTTATTGTAGCCGTTTTGCTTTTTATTTACTCGAAATGGAAACCTATTCTTTTCATCAAAGAAAAAGTTGCGGGATTAGTGGAAGGCTTACTCAGTACTTTCAAAATGCCGAACCGCGTTCCGTTTTTGATATTTACTGCTGTCATTTGGATTTCCTATGTTTTAACTTTCTATTCTGCCATTTTTGCTTTACCGGAAACTGGCGATATCGGCTTTGGAACCATTGTAACTGCTTTTGTGGTAGGAAGTTTAGCCGTAACTTTTACTAACGGTGGCTTTGGTGCTTTTCCGTTGATGATTGCCCAAATCTTGTTATTGTACAACATTCCGGAAACTGCTGGAACCGCCTTCGGATGGATTTTATGGACATCTCAAACTGCACTAGTCGTACTTTTGGGTGGTCTTTCCTTTTTACTTTTACCAATTCTGCAACGGAAAAAATAATTTGCTATATTGCTGTTCTATTTTCAACAGCTTAACGAAGTAAATTATGAAATCTAAAGTATTGCTATTGTTGGCCTTTATGGCAAGTTCCGTGTTTGCACAGCGCATCGATCAACCGTTCGAATCCCAAAAGTTAGGTGGTCCGCGTGACGTAACCATTGTATTGCCTCCTAATTACGAAGCCAACAAAGACAAAAAATATCCTCTTTTCGTTGTATTGGACAGCGATTATTTATTGGATCCGGTTTTGGGAACCATGAAATACGGTGCTTATTGGGATGATTTACCCGAAGTGATTATCGTCGGCATCAACCAAAACAAAGGTAACGAGCGCGAATACGATTCTCAGTTCGACGAAAACGGAATTCCTACAGAAAGCGGAGCTAAATTTTTCGAATTTTTAGGGATTGAATTGATTCCGTACATTGAAAAAAGCTTCCGTGTAGCGCCTTATCGTTTGATTGTTGGTCATGATGTCACTGCAGGTTTCTTAAACGCATATCTATACAAAGACAATCCGGTTTTCAATGCTTATTTGTGTTTGAGCCCAGATTTGGCAGCTGAAATGGAAACCCGTATTCCGGAGCGTTTAAAAATCATGCAAAAACCAATTTATTTCTACTTGGCGACGGCTGACGGCGATTTGAAAAAAGACCGCGAGCGCATCAAAGTGATGGAAGAAAACCTGAAAACGGTAAAATCGGATTTTGTAAAAACAGGCTTCGATGATTTCAAAAACACATCACATTATTCTTTAGTTCCGAACGCGATTAACAATGCAATTTTCGGGATTTTTGAAGGATACCAACCGATTTCCATGAACGAATTTCAGGAGAAATTGGGCAAAATGGACAAAGGTCACACCCAATATTTAGTAGACAAATACACGGCTATCGAAAAGAAATTAGGTTTCATGCCGAAAATCCGTTTGAGTGATTTCAAAGCCATTGAAGCTGCGATCATGAAAAACAAAAACTACGAAGATTTCATGCCACTTTCGGACTTAGCGAAAAAGAATTACCCTAAAACCATGTTACCCGATTATCACAAAGCTATGTTCTATGACAATACTGGCGAGCCGGCAAAAGCGCAAAAAGCTTTCATGTCAGCCTTCGGACAAAGTGAAATCCGCGATTTAACCAAAGACATGATGTTAGAACGTGCCGATGCCATCAAAGGGCAATTGAAAGGTAAAAACAAAAAGAAAAACAAAAATCAGGAAGAAGAAGTTGTAGAAGAAGTTCCGGTTGAAACTCCGGTTGAAACTCCTGCAGAAGTACCAGCCGAAGAACCAAAACAGTAAAATGGCCAAATTAAAAACTTCCTTTTTTTGTCAGAGCTGCGGCACCCAATTTGCCAAATGGCAAGGGCAATGCACGGCCTGCAAAGAATGGAACACTATTGTTGAAGAAGTAATCCAAAAGGAGGAAAAAGCAGCTTGGAAACCGGAAACTTCATCGGTTAAAAAAGCAGCCAAACCTCTGAAAATAAATGAAATTGATGCTACCGAAGAAATCCGTATGAACACCTCTGATGGGGAGCTCAACCGGGTTTTGGGCGGCGGCTTGGTTCCGGGTTCGCTAACGCTTTTGGGCGGTGAACCAGGTATCGGAAAAAGCACCTTATTGCTGCAGATTTCGCTGAAATTACCGTATAAGACGCTTTATGTTTCGGGAGAAGAAAGTCAGAAACAGATTAAAATGCGCGCCGAACGTATCACTTCGAATACCGACAACTGCTACATTTTAACCGAAACTAAAACTCAGAACATCTTCCGTCAGATTCAAGAAATTGAACCGGAGATTGTTATTATCGACTCGATTCAAACCTTGCACACGGATTATATCGAATCATCAGCCGGAAGCATTTCCCAAATTCGGGAATGTACTGCTGAACTGATAAAATTCGCCAAAGAAACCAATGTTCCGGTGATTTTAATCGGTCACATTACCAAAGACGGTAACATCGCCGGTCCGAAAATTCTGGAGCACATGGTCGATACCGTTTTACAGTTTGAAGGCGACAGAAACCATATTTACAGAATTTTGCGTTCACTCAAAAACCGTTTCGGTTCCACAGCAGAATTAGGGATTTACGAGATGCAAGGTTCAGGCTTACGCGAAGTGGCCAATCCATCCGAAATTTTAATTTCCCACAAAGACGAAGAATTATCCGGAACTGCGATTGCCACAACTTTAGAAGGCATGCGTCCGTTAATGATTGAAATTCAGGCTTTGGTTTCCACCGCTGTTTACGGAACACCACAACGCAGCACTACGGGTTACAACGCTAAACGTTTAAACATGATTTTAGCCGTTTTAGAAAAACGAGCCGGTTTCCGATTGGGCGCTAAAGACGTCTTTTTAAACGTAACCGGAGGAATTTCTGTGGACGATCCTGCAATCGATTTGGCCGTTGTGGGCGCGATTTTATCTTCCAACGAAGATATTCCGGTGGGTAAAAATGTTTGCTTTGCCGGTGAAGTGGGTTTATCGGGCGAAATTCGTCCGGTGAATCGCGTGGAGCAACGCATACAGGAAGCGGAAAAATTAGGGTTTTCGACCATTTTCGTTTCCAAATACAACAAGATTTCACTTAAAAACACGTTAATAGAAGTCAAAATGGTTGCCAAAATTGAAGATGTGGTAGAGCAACTTTTCGGTTAAATTTTAAAAACCTTTCTTATGAAAACGAAACTTTTTTCTCTTTTTGCAGTCGTTATTGTATTTGTTGCCTGCGACAAAAATTCGGTGTACAACAAATTAGATCGTGATTTCGAAAACAGCCGCTGGCAATCCGATGATGTAAAAACCTTTGAATTTGTTATTGAAGACGATTCTAAAATGTACAATATCGACTTGCAATTCAGCCACATTTATGATTATCAATATGCTACTGTTCCGTTGGAAATCAAAATGACAGCACCGGATGGAAAAGAAGAACAAATTCCGTTCGAATTGCAGATTAAAGACGCTTCCGGAAAACAATTATCCGATTGTACAGGTGACATGTGCGATTTGGTGGTTCCGATGAAAGAAAATCTGAAATTAGCCAAAGGAACGTACAAAATTACTGTCGGTCAAAAATTTAAAATTCCTTATTTACCGAATGTTCTGGCGTTGGGAGTTAACGTAAAAACGGTTGAATAATCTACTGATTCATGAAATCCCAAGTCGAAATTCTGCAAATCATCAATAACTTTCACGAACTGGGCGAAACGGCTCAGGCTGCGGAATTTATTTTGAAGGAATACGGCTTGGAACAACCTAATTTTAAGGGTTTCGAATACCGAGAAGCCGCCAAACCCGATTTTATTTTAATGACTACGGAAGGCACTTTCGGTGAACCACAAATCATTCGTTTGCCGGAAAATGCTTTTGAATTTCCACTAGATTTGATTTTGAATTTGATGGCGCACGAAATGGTCCACGTCATTCAGAAATCCAAAGAGAAAGAAGTCTTGGACAAAAACGAACGCGAATGGCAAGCGTATTACGAAATGCTGTTTCACACGATTTTCCCGCGAATTCCCGAATGTTCCGATTACCACAAAAAATTCTTTGCTTCCAAAGCATTTGAATACTACAACCGCATGGGCGAAGGTTCCGAACTGCAACATAAATATGCTGAACAGAAATTAAACGTAGAAAATTTAGTAGCTTCGTTGCCACAATAACACAACTTCACGATGCGAACTAAAAAGCAAAATTTCTTCCTGTTTCTGAAAATCTTTGCCGCTATAATGGTTCTGATTTTGGGTGGATTGTATTATTTCCGCGATGCGTTATTGCAACAAGTCATCGCGAAAGCCGAAACCAAATTCCAAACGGATTACAATTGTCATTTTTCGGTTAAAAAAGCGAATTTCAACGGACTTTCGGAAGTGGAATTGCACAATATTCTTTTAGTTCCTCAAAACGCCGACACTTTACTGGCCGTTCAAAACATTAAAACCAGTTACAGTTTTTTAGAACTCTTAACCGGCGATTTACAGTTGAACAACCTGGAAATGAACAACGGTTTCATTCAACTGGTTAAAAATAAAAACGGACGGAATTTTGATGCCTTTCTAAAACGCGACAATCAGGAAAAATCTGCTGAAAAACGCAATTACGCCAAACTGGCTTACCGTATCTTAAGCAAAGTTTTAAACTTGGTTCCATCGGAAATGCAACTTAAGAATTTAGCTTTACGCACCGACGATATGGGCCGAAAAGTAGTTTTCCAGCTGAACAATTTACAATTGGAAGACAAAAAGTTGCAATCCGACATTATCGTAAAAACAGCCGCTTTAACCCAAAATTGGAAGATTAGCGGTTTTGCCGATCCTCGCGATAAAAAAGCCGATTTGAAATTTTCCAGCAACGACACGACCAAAATTCAGGTGCCTTATATTGACGAACGTTTCGGTTTGAAATCGAGTTTTGACAATATTCAAGTCAAATTGGACAAACTCGAAATGGAAAGTGGCGAACTGCATATTGACGGCTTTACTTCGATTCAGAATTTCACGCTTAACCATCCGAAAGTTGCCCGAAAAGATGTGGTGATTGAAAATGCTCGTTTTAATTATCGCTTTTTGTTAGGTAGTGATTTTATTTCTGTAGACAGTACTTCATCGGCGCAATTGAACCACATCAAAGTCAAACCTTTTGCGGAATACAATACGGAAGAAGACACGATTTACAAGCTGAAAGTTGCCCTTCCTAAAATGAAAGCACAGGATTTCATTACTTCATTGCCGAAAGGACTTTTTACCAATTTTGAAGGTATGGAAGCCGAAGGAACGTTCGATTATCAACTCGATTTTGAATACAACAAAAACAAACCCAATAAACTGGTTTTCGACAGCAAACTCAACAAAGAAAATTTACGAATCCTCAAATACGGCGCGGCCAATTTAGCCAAACTGAACGGTGAATTTACTTATCGCGCTATAGAAAACGGCGTAGAACAACGTCCAATTTTAGTCGGAGCAGCCAACCCGAATTTTACGCCTTTGGATCAGATTTCGCCGTTTCTGGAAAAAGCGGTTTTGACCAATGAAGATCCTTCGTTTTTTCATCATCGCGGTTTCATTAACGAAGCGTTTAAGCAATCGATTGTGAAGAACATCCGAACCAAGAAATTTGCCCGAGGCGCGAGTACGATAAGCATGCAGTTGGTGAAAAACGTCTTCTTAACCCGTGAAAAAACCTTGTCTAGAAAACTGGAAGAAATCCTTCTGGTGTATATTTTAGAAAACAACCGAATTGCTTCCAAATCACGCATGTTAGAAGTCTATTTCAACGTGATTGAATGGGGCCCGAATGTTTACGGAATAGGCGAAGCTTCCCAATTTTATTTTCAGAAAAGCCCAAGTGAACTAAGCTTAAGCGAATGTTTGTATTTGGCTTCCATCGTTCCGAAACCGAAGAAATTCATGTGGCAGTTTGATGGGGAAGGCAATCAGAAATCGTATGCGGTTAAAAATCAGAAGTACATCAAAAACCTGATGCTGCGTCGCGCTTTGATTACCGATTTAGACACCATTGGACAATCCGTTCCGATTTACATTTCGGGAAAAGCGCGTTCGTTTTTAAAACTCAATACTGTGGTGGATTCTACGGTTACCGACTCCATCAGTTTTGATCCGGACGAATTCGATTTTT
>NZ_JALDYN010000047.1:0-9499 GCF_032153895.1 Flavobacterium sp. | reverse complement strand
GTCAATTTGACAACAACAGCAGAAATTACAAAACCACTTTCAGCTACGGCATGGGAGTCAGCTATGCAGTAACAGATAAGCTATCCGTTCGTACGGGAATCAATTCCGTAAACTTGGAATACAACACCAATGATATTTTGTATTACGAATCCAAAAACATGCAGACCTTACAAAATGTTCGCCGAAACGAAACGGCAGGCATGATACAGGTTGAAGACAAAGACAGTAGAAAATTAGCCTTAAGCGAAGGCAATATAGTTACACAAAAAAGCAGCGGAGCCTTGAGTCAGCGAATGGGTTACATTGAAGTACCAACCGAGCTATCCTACAAATTACTGAATAAAAAATTCGGAATTGAAGTGATTGGCGGAATCAGTACTTTGTTTTTAACACAAAATGAAGTTTCGATTGTGTCTGATCGTCAGGAAATGAAAATTGGTGAAGCAAGCAACCTGAACGACATTCACTTGAGCAGCAACATCGGTTTAGGATTTTGCTACAAATTCAACAAATCATTGGAAGCCAATATGGAGCCGATGTTTAAATACCAAATCAATACGTTCCGTAACAATTCCGGGGATTTCAAACCATACTATATGGGCGTTTTCACCGGAATCAGTTATCGGTTTTAAAATATAGTTAGTTAAATTTTTTAGTTAAGTCAGTTTCTTTCGTGGTGGTTAGAAACGTAAAAAGGCACTCTTTTTGGGTTAAGAGTGTCTTTTTTATTTTTACTATTTACTGCTTTCGAAAACTTCCAACTGATTTAAAATCACAGTACGAACTTTGGCTTTCACCTCACTTTTATGGTCTAAGGTTAAACCTTGGGTTTCTACAGGCGGATGAATTTTAATGCGCATTTTTCCGGGACTTCCGCTAAAAAAGGTAAATGAAAAACGCTCTTTCACATCACCGAAAGTCATCGGCACAATCGGTAATTGATGTTCAATCGCAATTCGGAATGCACCGTCTTTAAAGTCGTCCAATAAAATAGTTTCGTCTTCCGGAACGCCGCCTTCGGGAAAAATACAAATGCTTAATCCTTGGTTGATTCGTTTTTGTGCACGTTCAAATACTTCAAAACGACTTTTAGAACTGTTTCGATCTACCATAATACTGGTACGTTTATAGAAAAAACCGAAGATTGGAATCTTCACCAACTCTTTTTTCCCAACAAACACAAACGGATTGTCTTTCACAATTAAAAGCATCAGCATGACATCCATCATCGAAGTGTGATTCGCGACCAACATATAACTTTTGTGTTTTTCCAACTCGTAATCCTTCTCCAATTCGTAATGAAAACCCATACCATATAGAATGATTCGCGCCCAAAAACGTGCCAACACAAAAAACTGCGGATAGGTTTTCTCTGAAAGAATACTCAAAAACAAAATCGGGAACAGTACGATAATCGGAACTGTCACCAAAACATAAAACCAGATTCGCCAAAGCGTCCAGAAAATAATCTTCAAAAATTTCATAGTTCCAAAAATAACAATTCGGCTGTAAGATTTTCATAAAAGAACTACCTTTGCGAAAATTATTTTTTCATGACTAAAATCTTAACAGGAGTTCAGAGTACTGGAACACCACACTTAGGAAATCTTTTGGGGGCGATTTTACCGGCGATAGAAATGTCGAAAAACCCGCAAAACGAATCGTTTCTTTTTATTGCCGATTTGCATTCGGTAACCCAGATTAAAGATGGGAAAACGTTACGTGAGAACACCTATAGTGTTGCTGCCACTTGGCTTGCCTGCGGATTGGATGTCGAAAAAGTTACTTTTTACCGTCAGAGCGATGTACCACAAACGGCGGAACTGTCTTGGTATTTGAGCTGTTTCTTTCCGTTTCAACGTTTGACTTTAGCACACTCTTTTAAAGACAAAGCCGATCGTTTGGAAGATGTCAATGCTGGACTATTCACCTACCCGATGTTAATGGCTGCGGATATTTTATTGTACGATGCAAATTTTGTTCCGGTTGGAAAAGACCAATTGCAACACATCGAAATTACTCGTGATGTAGCGTCCCGTTTCAACCACCAAATGGGAGAAACTTTTGTATTACCGGAAGCTAAAATCGAGGAAAACATTATGATTATTCCGGGTACCGATGGCGAAAAAATGAGTAAATCGCGTAACAATTTCATCAATATCTTTTTAGATGATAAAGCGCTGCGCAAACAGGTAATGGCTATCGTAACAGATAGTACACCTTTGGAAGATCCAAAAAATCCGGATACGTGTAATGCTTTTGCTTTGTACAAATTATTAGCTACGCCTGAACAAACCGAAGCGATGCGCGCTAATTATTTAGGTGGCAATTACGGCTACGGTCATGCGAAGCAAGCTTTGTTTGAAATTATTGTCGAAAAATTCAAAACCGAAAGAGAACGTTACGATTACTACATCAACAACTTGGACGAATTGGACCGTTTGCTGAAAATCGGTGCTGAAAAAGCGCAAAATGTTGCCAATGGCGTTCTAACTAAAGTTCGTGAAAAATTAGGCTACTAAAAATAGCTAACGCAATACTGAATCCGGATAATCGAATGGTTTTCCGGATTTTTTTTAAATTGCCTCAAACTGTTTTCCAGGTAAGGGACGGATGACACCTTTTAGTTCCATCTGCAATAATAAGGTCGATATTTTATGCACCGGCAATTGGCATTCTATGGCAATTAAATCCAATACTTCTTTTCCGCGTTGCACCAAAAAATCGTAAACCTTTTGCTCTTCGGGTTCCAGTTCGACAAACAATTGTTTTTGTACCGATTTCACTTCAGACTCATTAATATTCCAATTCAGATGATAAATCAAATCTTCGGCTGAAGAAAGCAAATGCGCTCTTTGCGTCTTAATCAACAAATTACAGCCCTGACTGTATTTATCCGAAGTTCTTCCGGGCACTGCAAATACTTCTCGGTTATAATCATTCGCTAAATTAGCGGTGATTAACGAGCCTCCTTTTTCAGCACTTTCAATTACTATTGTCGCTTCGGAAATTCCGGCTACAATGCGATTACGCTTGACAAAATTTTCACGTTCCGGATTGGAAGTACTCCAGAATTCCGTCAGAAAACCTCCGTTGGCTTCCATTTTGGAACAATATTTTTTATGGGATTTGGGATAAATCTGATTGAGTCCATGAGCCAAAACGCCAACAGTCTGTAAATTACAATCCATGGCTGCTTGATGCGCCACAATATCGACTCCATAAGCAAAACCGCTAACAATAACGGGGTTCAAAGGTTGCAACGTTTCGATTAAATTTCGGGTGAAATCTATGCCGTAATTCGTTATGTTGCGTGTTCCGACTATAGAAAGCGTGCGATGTTGCTGTAAGTTGGTTGCTCCTTTTTGAAAAAGAAGTGTTGGTCCGTCAGAACAATGTTTTAATCGCCCCGGATAATTGGGTTCCTTAAAAAAAATTGCTTCAATATTTTGGGATTGAATAAAAGCAAGTTCCTTTTCAGCTTTCTCAAAAACACTTTCATCCGACAGGCGTTCAATCAATTTGTCCTTAAACCGATACATTGATTTAAGTTCCTTCCGGCTGGTTTTAAAAACATTTTCAGCCGAGCCCAATTGGGTTATGAGTTTTTTTGCGGAAATATCCCCGACACCTTCAACTTGTAATAAGGCTAAAGTGTAAAATAGTTCAGTTGTTGTCATGGCGTATAAAACATCAAAGAAAATACTATTTTTTAAAAAATTAAATAAAAACCTACAAAATATTATTCACACAACACAAATTACTCACACACAAAAACTTAGCTCAACTTTAAAATTGTTAATAAAAATTGTTGATAATTTTTGTTCTGCTGTCTTGAATAATTAAATTTGTAAATATGAAGATTGAAAATCACATCGCGGCGCTTTTATATCGGTATCAGTGTGTTACTGTTCCTGGTTTTGGTGCATTTCTAACGGAAATCCAATCGGCTCAGCTGAACGAGAACTCGCATACGTTTAATCCACCTAAAAAAGTGGTATCCTTTAATCCACACCTAAAAAACAACGACGGATTACTGGCTAATCATATCGCTTTGCAAACTAGTATTGCTTACGAAGTTGCTGTAACTCAATTACAAAACGAAGTAGCTGCTTGGGTTGAAAAATTGCAACGCAAAGAATCATTACACTTACAAGATGTGGGATCAATTTCTGTGAATTCAGAATGGAACTGGGTTTTTGAACCGGTAGCTTCAGTTAACTATTTAGCAGATGCTTTTGGTTTGTCTTCCGTAATTTCACCCGCAATTCAACGAGAAGTATACAAAGCAAAAGTGGAAGAATTGGAAGAAAAAGCTCCAATTGTATTCACTCCGGAAAGAAAGAAAAACTACTCCTTCTTGAAATATGCCGCCGCAATTACTTTGTTTTTAGGCGCAGGAGCTTTCGGATTCAATTATTATAACGAGCAGCAAATCGCACAGCAATCGCTTTTGGCTGAAAAAGCGGTTCAGGAAAAAGTACAGCACACCATTCAGGAAGCTACTTTTTTTATTGAAAATCCATTGCCTGCTGTTACTTTAAACCTAAAAGAAAACAATAAAAAACCGTACCATATTGTTGCCGGTTCGTTTCGCAACGAAAGCAATGCCGAACGCATTTTTGAAGATTTAAAGAGCAAGGGGTTTGAACCGATTCGTTTGGAGAAAAATCAGTTTGGTTTGTATCCGGTTTTGTACGGCAGTTTTTCCAGTTATGCGGAAGCTCAGTTGAAAATGAAAGAAATTCAGCAAAGCCACAACAAAGAAGCCTGGTTACTGATTAAAGAACTATAAATTACGAAATCCTCAATATTTGAGGATTTTTTTATTCCATATTTGCTAACTTTGCAAAAAACAATCACAATGCAAGAGAAATTTCCATCCGATTCCCTTACTACTTTAACCGACTTGGTTTTACCCGGTGAAACTAATCCTTTGAACAATTTGTTTGGTGGCGAATTATTGGCACGTGTTGACCGTGCAGCCAGTATTACAGCGCGTAGACATTCCCGCAGAATCTGTGTTACCGCTTCCGTAAACCATGTGGCTTTTAATCGTGCGATTCCTCTGGGAGCCGTTGTAACAATCGAATCGAAAGTTTCAAGAACGTTTACTAGTTCTATGGAAATTGTAATTGATGTTTGGACCGAAGACCGTGAATCAGGCATTAAAAACAGTGCCGGAACCGCGATTTATACGTTTGTTGCGGTGGATGAAACCGGAAATCCTGTTCCTGTACCACCAGTAGTCCCACAAACCGACGAAGAAAAAAGTCGTTTTGATGCTGCATTACGTCGTAAACAATTGAGTCTGATTTTAGCCGGTAAGATGAAACCATCGGATGCTACCGAACTAAAAGCTTTGTTCGCTTAAGTAGAAAATTATATAATAAAAAAGCCGTTCAAAATTTGAACGGCTTTTTTATTTAAGATGATTGTATTACTACTTATCGGTTGATGTAAATCCATCCGGTTCTGGTAATTCCGTCACCAGACTCGATAACATAGAAATAAGTTCCGTCTGGTAACTCACTTCCATTCTTCGACTGTCCGTGCCATTGATTCGTATAACCATTACCATGAGTATACACTTCGCGTCCATAACGGTTTGCAATGGTTAACTTTCTCACATTAAGCGAAGATAAATCAAAGGCTTCATTCAAGCCATCCCCGTTTGGTGAAATACCATTTTGAATGTTACAACTTGTTGAATCTGCGGTAAAATTAACCAATTCCGAGCACGAACCAGAAGCTGTTGCAACAGCTGTACACGAATACGTTCCTGGTTGTGATACAGAAACGGTTAATCCTGTACCAATTACCAATCCAGAGCTGTTTGTCCAGGTGAATGTAGCGTCATCGAAATCATAGTCTCCAATTGCAATAACTTCTAAAACATAGCTTCCGGATTGACATCCTCCCTGAATACCAAATTCTGGAGTTGGAACAATCATGATATCAAAACTACTTTCATCCGAACAGGTATTAGGTGCCGTACCGTTTTCAGCAAAAATGTATAGTGTTTGTGAAGTGGTTATTTCCGCACCAGCTGTCAGCATAACTCCCGTTCCATTAGCACCAGTATAATAATTTCCAATACTCAGCGGCTCAAGAACATAACTGTCACATGCAGTAACATCACTAAGTTCAGGAACAACCGGATAAGGTACCACTGTAATCACAGTAGAAGCAGTATTCGTACATCCTGTCAAAGTAACTACAACCGCATAAGTCCCTTGTAAGGTCGCATTAATAGATGCTGTTGTATCTGGTAATGGAGTTCCATCAAAGGTCCAAGCGAAAGTCGCATCAGTCAAATTAAAATTACCAGGCGTTACACTTAATGTAATGCTATTGGTTTCACAAATTGTGGCATTCGGAGTCAAAGTAAACGCTGGAATCAGATTCACTTTAACATCGAAACTGACAATTTTACGACATCCCGTTGTATTATCCTTAATCGCAGTATAAATAGTTTGTTGTGTTGGAATCGTGTTGGTAAACAACCCTGAAACTGTATCAATCGGATTCAATTCATTTTCCGCATCTGTCTGAGTAAGATAATGGGTAACCGTATAAGCCGTTGGACTTAAACCGTTAAGAATTAAACCGTTGTTTGCAGTCAAATCGAACTGACCGAAATTATCTGTACTACATACTTCTAATGTATTAGGAGTTCCCGGTACAATTTGACTGTACACTTCAATAACCACACTTCCGTTTTGAGAACAAGAACCACCTGTTAATTGTGCTGAAACAGTGTAGGTACCACTTTCAGTAACCACTAAACTTGGTTGGTCTGCGCCTGGAATTAAAACACCGTCTTTATACCATTCGATGATATATCCTGTAGGTGACAAACCTGTATTCAAAGTATAACTTTCCTGATCACAAAGTGCTGTCCCTGCCGATACCAACAAATCGTCACCTAAATCTAAATTACCAATTGAGAAACTTCCTCCTTTAATGAATACAGCTGAATCGTAAAGATTATCGTTTCGGTCTGCAATCACCAATTTAATGTGATACAAATTGTTTGGAACAACCGTTGATTGCGCTGTCATTACCGTAGTCTGTCCGTTAAAATCAATCGGAGCTCCTTCTACGTTTGCGCCGCCATTATAAGCACCAAAATAAGTTGGGTTCGCAGAGGCACATGAGGTATTGTGTTGATTATCTCTAATCGTTACAACGGAAATCGGTGTTGTAGTTCCCGGAACCAACGCCAAGTTAGTAGTTGTTCCTGCGGCTACATCTGTTAAGAAGAAAGCAAATGCATCCGAGAAACTACACTGGAAAGTTCCATATTCTTCTGAAGCAAATAGGAAATCAAAACTCATCTGATCTGCAATCGGAATAAAATCAAACTCTAAAATGGATGCGTTACGATAGGATGTTAACCCTGGATCGATTCCTAACCCTTGAATATAATTAAACAATTGCGTATCTCCTGTCCAAGCTGCTGTTCCTGCAGACAAAGTAGTATCATTCGGTCCTGGAGTAGCCATTGCACTACCGGTAGTCAATACCACACCATCCGCAAATGGGAATCCTGAACCGTTTTGTTGGAAATAGCCAATCCCGTTCGTACTACCAAAATTACTTCCTGTAGACCAGGTAATATTGCTTACAGAAGCACAAGGTGATCCGATTAACACATCTTGCACAAGTTGTTGAACTGTGTGTTGTGTTACGCTAGTTGCAATCGGAGGTAAAATTGTTGCCACACAAAGGTTGAAAGTAACCGTATGCGATACTGCAACATTCGTATAAACACGAATTTTATAAACTTGTCCAACAACTAGATTGTTTGCAATACTGTTATCTGCATCACTGCAATATACCTGAGTTAAACTTCCACATGCACCTTGATATAGTGCATGAACCATGTTTGTAGTTGTTCCGGTAACATTCAATAATTTGATACTATGTGTTGTAGCTGTCGCTGTGAATTCAAACCATACGTCATCATCACTGGTTCCAACACATCCACTAGCTGGCAAAGAAGCCGTAGCTCCTGTAACCGAACCTGGAGTAACCAAAGTACACAAATGGGTATCATTAACAGGCACTACTATCGCATTAGCGCATTCATCATTTTCTGGAATAGTATAAATCGATATAGGCCCAGAAAAATTACTTACATCACCAACACCACACAGTGCACGAATATAGAATACGTATAAAGTTCCTGAAGTCAACGCAGTTCCAGTAACCGTTTGTGTAATCGTGGTAGGATTTGTTGTTACCGTTACCCCAACATCAGTCGCCCCTGGAGCTGGTGACCCTGCTGGCAACACAAATATTTCCCATTGTGTTGCAGGTCCGTTTTCGGTCCAACCTACAGTAATGCTACTAGTTGTTGACGAAACCATTGCTAAATTGGTTGGCTTAGGACATGTTGGAGGCGTACAATCTCCCATTCCTGTATATAGTAATGAGTTTTGCGTTCCTGTTCCTGGTGGTTTTGTATACAATACTTCCGTAAATGGATCTATAATTGACACCCCAACCTCATTGGCAAAACTTCCTCCTGAGTTCCAGAACAATTCAAATGCAATTCCGTCACACAATGGTACCGTAATATTGATTGGTCCTGCTCCTGCGGTAAAGGTTGGCCCTAAAGTCGCCACCACAATTCCGTTCTGCCTTACACTCATCGTGTTTCCGTTCCATCCGTCTCCGAATGTATCCGTCAATCGGAATGTGTAGTTACACTGATTCGCCGGAGGACATATCTTCGTGCTGAATGTAATCGGTCCAACCCATTGGCTCTGATCCGTAGCATTACAGTACGCTCTCACATAATATTCATATTGTGTTCCCGGTGTTAGTGGAGTAACCAATCCCACTGTAAATGGGTTTGTTCCTGCTGGAATAATAGTACTGGCTCCTGTTGGAACTCCCGATCCCGGTGCTTGTACTACAATCTCCCATGCTGTTTCCAAATATCCTGGTGTCCATTGCAAAGTAGCTGTGGTATCTGTAGTACTTACCACTATAGGGTTCGTAGGATTCGGACAAGCCGGCATATCTTCAATAATTACATTGTCGATATACAAACGCCATCCGTCTAATCCTCCTGATGGTACATGCCATGCAATGTTTACGTTCCCTGTATAAGGTACGTTCCCAGGACCTACTAAATTGACAATTCTTTCCACATACGTAATATTGTTGTACGATGCCAAAGGAATTAACGTCTCTGTAAAGTTCGCTGTATTTGGTCCTGTAGTTGATAACACCACTCTGAAGTCATTTGGCTCACCAGCCGATTGCACTCGGTAGTGGAATTTCAAACGCTTTGGTCCCGGTGTAGCACTTAAGTTCAATACTGGAGAAATCAACCAATCATCGTTGGCGCCCGCATTGAAATCTGTAAGCATCATCGCAGATTGATTCCCCTCAAATGGGTTGGTCGCATAATCCATGTTCCAAGCATCAGCATCACCGTTCGCGTTCACCACCGTCCAACATTGTTGTGTTGGTGAAGTCGAGT
>NZ_JALDYN010000015.1:0-49935 GCF_032153895.1 Flavobacterium sp. | reverse complement strand
TATGAAATTGTTTCTGTGATTTCAATAAAAAACATTAGGCACATTCAATATACTTTGTTATTTTTGTGGCACTTTATTTAAAGCAAAACACATCTATTATGAATTTACACGAATATCAGGGAAAACAAATATTAGCTAGCTATGGTGTACGCGTTCAACGTGGTTATGTAGCCAACAATGCTGAAGAAGCTGTTGCTAAGGCAAAACAATTAACTGCAGAAACCGGTACAGGTTGGCATGTAATCAAAGCACAGATTCACGCAGGTGGTCGTGGAAAAGGTGGTGGTGTGAAATTGGCTAAAAACTTAGATCAGGTTCAGGAAATTGCAGGACAAATCATCGGCATGGATTTGATTACACCGCAAACGCCTCCAACTGGTAAAAGAGTTCACAAAGTTTTAGTGGCTGAGGATGTTTACTATCCAGGAGAAAGTGAAACGAAAGAGTTCTATATGTCTGTTTTATTGAATCGTGGAGCAGGTCGTAACATGATCATGTATTCTACGGAAGGTGGAATGGATATCGAGGAAGTAGCAGAACACACTCCGGAGAAAATCTTCACAGAAGAAATTGACCCAGCTGTAGGTTTACAAGGTTTCCAAGCTAGAAGAATCGCTTTCAACTTAGGATTATCTGGTGATGCTTTCAAAGATATGGTGAAATTCGTTGATGCTTTGTACAAAGCTTATATCGGTTCTGATTCATCGATGTTTGAAATCAACCCGGTATTAAAAACGTCTGATAATAAAATTATGGCTGTTGACGCTAAAGTAACTTTAGATGACAACGCTTTATATCGTCACGCTGATTTAGCTGAGATGAGAGATATCACTGAAGAGCGTCCAATCGAAGTTGAAGCGAAAGAAGCAGGACTAAACTACGTAGACTTAGATGGAACTGTAGGGTGTATGGTAAACGGAGCTGGTTTGGCAATGGCAACTATGGATTTAATTAAGTATGCAGGTTACGAGCCGGCTAACTTCTTAGACGTAGGTGGTACAGCAGATGCAAAACGTGTTGAAACGGCTTTCCGTATCATTTTAAAAGATCCAAACGTAAAAGCTATCTTAATCAACATCTTTGGTGGAATCGTTCGTTGTGACCGTGTTGCGCAAGGAGTTGTAGATGCTTATAAAAATATGGGTGACGCTATTAAAGTGCCAATCATCGTTCGTTTACAAGGAACTAACGCTGAAATCGCTAAAGAGTTAATTGATAATTCTGGTATGCCGATTTTATCTGCGGTTCAGTTCCAGGAAGCTGCTGACCAAGTAAAAGCTGCTTTATCTTAATTCAGAAAGTATATTTTGAAATATAGAAATCCCGAGTTTAGACTCGGGATTTTTTTATGGTTTGTAGTTGAGTAACGCTTCGTACGGATTACCTTCGAGTTGCAGAAGTTGTGCAAAAGCAGGTTCGGTTTTGATACCGTTTTCTTTTAGTCGAATGATTTCTTTTTTAAAACTTTCCGATTCTTTTTCCAGAATTTCCGCTTCGATAATCATGTGCCGATAGCCGTTTTGTTGCTGAACCGGAATGTTTTGCCCGAAGATTTCCACTTCAAAAGCATCAATAAGAAAGTTAGCAATTACAGTTTCAACATCATTTATAATTGTCTCAGTAATTTTAAAATCGATGTGCTTTGAAAAGCCTTTTTTTACAGATGAGATGAAATTGGCTTTATCGGTCCAATAACAAGCAATATCCAAATCGCTGTCTTTAGTAGCAATATCAATTGGAATGGTTCCAACCAGAATCGGGTTGTAATTTTTTAAATGCTCAAAAACTTTGTAATGAGTTAAAATGTCAAAGCACTGTTTTTGAAGATTATTTCCTTCAGATAAATAAGTGATTGTATCAAATTTCTTCAACACAGAAGATTACGATTTTTTATTCTTTCCGTTTTTAAACTTAACGCTTTGAACAATAGGTTCTTTTTTGGGAGCGGGTTTTCCTTTACCAATAGGTTTTTTGAAAGCTGATTTTGGTTTGTCAGTAGCAGTTTTGGCTTTTTCTTTATCGTTTTTTAAAGCTTCGGCTTTGTTCTTTTTCAGAACCTCAGTTGGATTTTTTGGGTTTTCTTTGGTTCCGCGTAGGTGAATTACTAATCCGTTTAGGAAATTGCGCAAAACCTGATCGCCGCAATCCATATATTTCGGATGGTCTTCGTTGCGGAAAAAGTTACCCAGTTCTCCTTTTGAAATTCGGAAATCGACCAATTCAAGAATTTCAACAATTTGTTCATCTCGAAGCTGAAGCGCAACGCGTAATTTTTTTAATATATCGTTATTGTTCATAATTTTGTATATCTGCTACAAAGATAGGCGTAAAGCAAACAGAAATTTGTCTTATTTTAGCAAAAAATACGATTATGGACACTTACGAAGAAAAGATCAGTTTAATTTCCGAGATGATTGCCTTTGCTGTTGTAGATGGTGAATTGCATGACCGTGAATACGATTTTCTTTGGATAGTAGCTCAGGAATTAGGCATTTCAAAACAAGTTTTTTTAGAATTGTTTGCTAAACGCGATGCTGTGAAAGTAATTAAAGACGAACATAACCGCATCATGCAGTTTTACCGATTGGCTTTATTGATGCACTGCGACGGTGTTTTGCATGACCGGGAAATCAAAGCCATCAATGAAATCGGTATCAATATGGGACTCAACCCAATGGGAATTAAAAAGACGTTAAAAGCAATGACACAATCACCAACCAAGATGATTGATCCTGAGGTTTTGTTGTTTGCTTTTATGGAACAACATAATTAATTGCTATAAATATAAAAGACGGAATGATTTCCGTCTTTTTATTCCTTAAAAGTATATTATAATTAAAACTTCATTTTTTTCGACGACTGAAATTTAGGATGACCAGTATGTTGATAAGCAAAAGTCATCAAATCGCCAATACTTTCAAAAGCTTTAGTTTTACTGTCTCCCATGCCGTGACCGGCTTCAAAATCGGTGAGGAATAAAATCGGTTTATCGGAGGAATTGGCATTTTGCAATCTGGCGGCAAATTTTGAAGGCTCCCAGGCAATTACTCTTGGATCGTTCATTCCTGCAGTGATTAACGTGGCAGGATATGCGGTTCCTTTTTTGATGTGATGAAAAGCATCCATTTCCAAAAGGGCTTTAAATTCCGTTTCATTTTTTACAGTTCCGAATTCAGGTGTGTTGCCTGGACCGTTTGGCGAATTTTCGGCTCTAACCATATTTAAACATCCCACTTCAGGAATCGCGGCTGCAAACAAATCCGGACGTTCAGTCATGGCGCGTCCAATCAAAATACCACCGGCACTACCACCGGCAATGGCAATTCGTTTCGACGAAGTATATTTTTCCTTGATTAAATATTCTGCGGAAGCGATAAAATCTTTCCAGGTATTTGGTTTGGTTGTTTTTTGACCTGCTTTGTGCCAAGTATCTCCTAATTCACCGCCACCTCTAACATGAGGTACTACAAAAATACCATCATAGGCACAATACGACAATATAAATCCGGGACTAAATCTGGGACTTAAAGACATACCATATGCGCCGTAACCCATCATAAGTACCGGATTATCACCGTTAAGTTTGGTTTTTTTGTTGTAGATGATTGAAACCGGAACCATAGTGCCATCGTGTGATTTTACCATTACTTCTTTGGAAACCATGTCTTTAAATTCTGGATATTCGATTTGTTTTGTAAGGGGTTGAAAAGTGAAATCGTTCGTTTTAGGATTGTATAAAAAACGTTTGGTAGGGGAGGTCCACCCTGAAAGCACTACCCAAATATCTGATCTGTTTTCATTAACGGTTGCTAAATCTGCAGTACCTGCAGGGAAAGGTAGTTTTAATTCGGTAGGCAGTGATTTTCCTTTTTCCAGAAAGAATACTTTTGCCTCTACACCATTTTCAGTAACAGAATAATACAAACCATCCTTTGTAATGGTAAAGCTTGTAATATTTCCATTTTTAGGTTCCTCTACAACTGTAACAGCATTGTCAAGATTTGGATTTGCAATTGGAACTTTTATGATTTTGTAATTAGGTGCGTTTTTAAAAGTCTGATAATAAAGAAAGTCTTTATCGATATTAAAATTTGTGACTTCGTCTTCTTTACTAATTAAAGTGTTCCATTTTGTGGGATTAAAATTGTTAGTGAAATCGGTTGTGTACAGCTTAAGGCGTTTGTCTACGGTAACAACCAGTGCATAGTTTTTATTCGAATTTTTATGATAATAATTTAACGGAAATTCTTCTGCTCCTATTGCTAATTCCGGATTGGTCTTATTGGATAAGAATTCTACATCCTTTTTGGGATCATCCCCAAGTCTGTGGAAAAAAACTTTTGAGTTTAATAAACGATTCACATCGGTAACATCCGCAGAATTTAAGCGCCCATAGGTAAACGAATTACCATCCGGCATCCAGGAAGGCGAACTGAACCAGCAGCGGTCATATACTTCAGGATACAGTTTTCCATTGCTGTCAATTATGAGTAATTCGGCACTTTCGGATCCGCTTGGTGCAATTTCAAATGCTACTTTATCACCTTTTTCATTCGGAGTAATCGAACTGATGCTATAATTTAAACCATCCGATTTTTTATAAGTATCCGGATCGAAAAGTAATTTTTCAGCACCTTTATATCCTAGTCTGTGGTACAATTTCCCGTTTTCTTCGGTGGCTTTTCTTTTTAAATAGAAATAATTGTCGTTTTCGGTGATTTGTAAATTGAAAATAACACTTTCACGGCGTTTGTCAAGTTCATTGAGTTTGTCAATAAGTTTTTGACGTTCCGGCACTTCATTGATTTTTGCCCGGGCATAATTGGCGTTGGATTTCATCCATTCGACAACTTTAGGATCATCAAGATTTTCGAGATAACGATACGGATCTTCAAGTTTGACACCATGATATTCATCGATGACTACTTTTTCCTGTGCGGTTTGGGGTTTTAGTTGTGCCTGAACGGCAACAATCGAACAAAGTAAGAGGCCGATTGAAAGAGTAAAACTAGTTTTCATAAACCCTTTTTTTTAAATGGATACTTGAGTGAAAAACTAGGTAGAAATGAGTGGGTTAAAGGTACAAAATAGTATTTAAACAACTGATTGTTAGGTGGTTGTATTTTTAAAATATCATAAAAAAAGGAGCTGCCTGGCAACTCCTTTCGGTTTGTTTATGTGTTTCTAAATTTAGTTATGTGTAATACTGAAACTACCATTTGTAATGTTTACGGTTTGTACACCATTGTTTACGGTGTAACTAAAAGTTCCTGAAACAGTGTTGCCACTATGAGAGGTAATTGTTATGGAGCCACTAGTTAAGTTATATTCTGGTTCGCTGTCACTATTGCCTAATCCTGCAGTAAATCCTGTATCAGTTGCAAGGTTGTAAGTACCCGGAGTTACATTTTTTGGAAAAGCAATAACGTATAATCCAGCATCAGAAGTTAATGTACCATTGTTTCCGTTTACCATAACCTGATTAGTTTCACTATTCTCCATAATTGTGATTAATTTCGAATCATCAGCATTACTGTCCATAGTAAAAGAAGCACCTCCATTTCTTGATAAACTCATAGTTCCATTCGAATAATAATTTGTTGTCATAATTTGAACATTATTTATTTCTCCGTTTGTAACTGAAATACTGTTTCCTTCAAAGTCTATAAGTGTTCCGGAAAATGTTCCAGAAATGGTGCCAGTGTCAAGGTTTAAACTTGTAATAGTAAGTGAAAAACTTCCGCCAGGTTCTGAACTTGAGAATGAATTTACTTCGTTTGAAAAGGATAGGTTAGCTGTGGAGTTTTCATCGTAATTGAAAGTTCCTTCATTAAGATCACTTGCAGGAATCATCATGTTTAGAGTGGTCATATCCATTTTAAATCCTGTAATGTTGAAAATGGTCTGATTTTCGCCAAACATTCCAAAGCCACTTAAAACTGAGGTTGCACCACCAGGCATTGAACTCCAAGATTGACCGTCAACTGTAGCGGTAATTGAAGCATCTAATACTTGATTTGGATTACTTTCATCAGAAGAACAAGAAGCAAAAAATGTTGATAAGGCTAGGATAACTGCAAAAAATCTAAAAACTTGTTTCATTATTTATAGTTTAGGGTTTTAGCAAAAATAACAAGCTATTTGATTCTTTTACGAAAAAAAGTAATTACAAGATTAATATAACAATTACAAAGTGTAATGTTGTAATATTAAATTTTTTCCTGCAACACTTTTATCTCATCCCTCAACTTCGCAGCCTGCATAAAATCCAAATCCTTAGCGGCTTTTTCCATCGATTTGCGAAGTTCACGGATTTTCTTTTCGATTTCCGGTTTGGACAGATATAAACTTTCCGGTTCATTCGCTTTATAAGCTTTATCTTCAAAATATTGCGTGGAAACAGAATTGCCAGCCAAAACATTTCCTAAACTTTTGTTCAATGCCTTCGGAACCAAATTGTTTGCCTTATTGTAACTAATTTGTTTTTCCCGACGATAAGAAGTTTCGTCAATCGTTTTTTGCATCGAGGCCGTTATTTTATCGGCGTACATGATGGCTTTTCCGTTTACGTTACGGGCAGCTCGACCAACCGTTTGTGTTAGTGAACGATGACTACGCAAGAAACCTTCTTTATCAGCATCTAGAATGGCAACCAAAGAAACTTCAGGCAAATCTAATCCTTCACGTAAAAGGTTAACACCGATTAAAACATCGAAGATTCCTTTTCGCAAATCCTGCATGATTTCCACACGTTCCAAAGTATCCACATCCGAATGAATATAACGACAACGAATCGAAACTTTCGTTAAATATTTGGTCAGTTCTTCCGCCATACGCTTGGTTAAAGTAGTCACCAAAACACGTTCATCTGCTTCACAGCGCAATTGAATTTCTTCGATTAAATCATCAATTTGATTTTCGCTCGGGCGGATTTCAATAATCGGATCCAATAATCCTGTAGGACGAATTACTTGTTCCACATAAATTCCTTCCGATTTTTGCAATTCATAATCCGCCGGTGTAGCCGAAACAAACAAAACCTGATTTTGAAGCGCTTCAAATTCCTCAAACTTCAACGGGCGATTGTCCATTGCGGCCGGTAATCTGAAACCATATTCGACCAAGTTTTCCTTACGAGAACGGTCACCTCCGTACATGGCGTGCACCTGTGAAATGGTTACGTGACTTTCATCGACTACCATTAAAAAATCATCAGGGAAATAATCTAACAGGCAGAATGGGCGAGTACCGGGCTGTCGTCCGTCTAAATATCTGGAATAATTTTCAATCCCGGAGCAATAGCCTAATTCGCGAATCATTTCCAAATCGAAATTGGTTCTTTCTTCCAATCGTTTGGCTTCTAAATGTTTACCGATTTCTTTAAAATAATCAACTTGTTTTACCAAATCCTGCTGAATTTCCCAAATTGCATTTTGCAACACATCTGGAGAAGTCACAAACATATTCGCTGGATAGATATTCAGTTTTGAATATTTTTCTATGACTTGAGCAGTTTTGGCATCAAAAGCTTCAATTTCTTCAATGTCATCACCGAAGAAATGCACGCGGAAAGGTTCGTCAGCATAACTCGGGAAAATTTCTACCGTATCACCTTTAATTCTAAACGTTCCCGGAGTGAATTCACCTTCGGTTCTCGAATACAAACTCTGCACTAAACGATGCAATAATTTGGTACGGGAAATGGTTTGGTCGCGTTCAATGGAAATTACGTTTTTTTGAAATTCCACAGGGTTTCCGATACCGTACAAACACGAAACAGAAGCAACTACCAAAACATCGCGACGTCCTGAAAGCAGGGCAGAAGTGGTGCTTAAACGCAATTTCTCTAATTCGTCGTTAATGGACAAATCTTTTTCGATATAGGTTCCTGTAACGGGAATAAACGCTTCCGGCTGATAATAGTCGTAATACGAAACGAAATATTGTACCGAATTGTTCGGGAAAAACTGTTTGAATTCCGAATACAACTGAGCTGCCAGCGTTTTGTTGTGCGCTAAAACCAGAGTTGGACGTTGTACTTCTTGAATGACATTCGCAACAGAAAATGTCTTTCCAGAGCCGGTTACACCAAGTAGAGTTTGGTATTTCTCTCCATTAATGATGCCGTTGGCTAATTTTTCAATGGCCTGTGGCTGATCGCCCATGGGTTGGTAATCGGAAACGACTTGAAATTTCATGCTGGAGCTCCTTTTTTATCGGTTTACAAAGATAAATTATTTTACTTGTCAGTTTCGATAATTAACTTGATGTTATCAATGTTTAGTCGTGATGCAAGCCATTTTTTAATGCGTTGTTCTTCTTCAGCATTGAAATTTCTTGAACTGTTAAATGACACCAAAGCCACATTTTGTACCGAATCTTTCACCGAATAACTTTTAGTTACCGCAAACGCACATCCTTTTAGTTCCGGATACAACGTGTTGACTTCTTTAAGGAGTTGATTTCCGACTAAATTCAAACTGTCTTTTTTTCTGTTTTGTTCCGATATAACTGATTGCAATTGATTAACTTGTGCCTGAAGATTGTTCGATTTGTTCAATTCGGATTCTTTAGTAAAAGTAAGTGCTTTTTGGAAGACAATGCCTGTGCTGTCGATGCCAAAGGCGTGTGCTCGCTTATAAATTTTAGATTTGTAATTATCGTCGAGGAGATTTCCGGCAAAACCTAAAGTGACTATCTTTTTTGAGGCATCGATATTGCTTTTCAAAAGATAATTACCTTCAAAAACACTGATGCTTTCAATGAATTTCTTTGATTTTTCCGTGAATTTTTCGTTCATCACCAATCCGTAACCGAAATAAATACTCGGAATAACAGTAATCAGAATAATAAACGATAAAAGTTGGTTGACGCTTCGTTTTCGCTTATCATCAATTGAAGCCCGAATTGGGAATTTCAGCAATTGACAAACCAAAGTTGAAGACAAAGCAATAAAAACGGTATTGATGGTAAATAAGTAGAAAGCTCCAAAAAAGTACGTCAAATTAGCGGTAGCCAAACCGTAACCGGCTGTACATAAAGGTGGCATCAAAGCAGTCGCAATGGCAACACCAGGAATTACGTTTCCTTTTTGTTTGCTGCTGATGGCGACAATTCCTGCCAATCCGCCAAAAAAGGCAATTAATACATCATAAATTGTTGGGCTGGTTCTGGCTAATAATTCAGAATGTGCAGCTGAAACCGGACTGATTGTAAAATATAAAGTCGAAGCAATCAAACTGGCCACGACGGCAAATCCGAAGTTTTTTAAAGCGGTTTTGAATAATGGAAAATCGTAAGTGGCAACACTGTAGCCCATTCCGTTAATCGGTCCCATTAAAGGTGAAATTAACATGGCGCCGATAATCACAGCAGTTGAGTTCATGTTCAATCCGATGGAAGCTACGAAAATCGCAAAAACTAAAATCCAGAGGTTGGTTCCTTTAAAACTGATATCTTTTGCTACTTTTTCATGAATGATGTCAAAATCGTCCAGTTCGCGCTCCAAATTCAGGTATTCTAATAATTTTTTCATGGCAAATATTTTATCAAACGATAATATACTAAAAAAATAGGGAATGGCAAAATTTCGAAAAGATAACCAGCTACAAAATACTCAGATTAATCAAGTGATTCAATCAAAAGCAAATCGCCTTCTTGATGATTTATAACTACAATTCCGTCTTCAGAAACATGGTTGCTGCTTCCGGTTCTATAGCCTAGATTCAAGCTGTAATCGTGTAAGGGATAATACAGATTTTCAGAATGTATTCCGTTTACACTTCCGATAGGAATTAAGGAAATAATGCTATCTTTTGTATACCATTTCTGAAAATGTTTAGGCAGTAAAAAAATCTTTGAATGATCGTCTAAAATCACAATTTTCAGTTGGTCACGATAACGTACAATATTGGTAATGTTAGTGATAGTGTGATCGGCTCTTTTTCCTGTTGCCCAAATAACGTTTACCGCTTTATGACCTTTTTCGATTAAATAATCGAAGGCTTTTTCCAAATCGGTTTTGTCTTGATCTGGAGTGTGGACGATTTCTATGGGATATTGTTTTTCACGGTAATGTTCGGCATCAAAACCACGGTCGAAATCGCCTAAAAGTACATCGACTTTTATTCCTAAATCTAATACGCGCTCAATAGCAGAATCAAGAACAATTACCAAAGGTGACCATTCTAGCAATTGACCAAGTAATTCGGTGCTGCACTCGGCTCCATTGGCAATGATTAAAGCGGGTTCCTGATCGTCGCGTACGATGTGGTGTGATGACATTTTAATGATGTTAATCTTCCAAAGATAGGAATTGTGACTTTGATTTCCGAATACAGAATATTAACTGGTTTAGCAAAGTATGTTGTTCCGATTAAATGTAAGTAGCAGTGAGAGAATGAAGATATACTTGAAAAGGCTGTGTTTTTGTAATAATTTATAGAAAAATAGTTATTATATTAAAAAGTATAAAAAAAACAAAAAATAGAATTTAAAAATGCAGTAATTTTGATATTATATCCCTATTTTTAGTAGCTGTTTTGAGGTTCTTTTTTTGGGAAAAAGAATGCTAATTAAAATTTGCGTATTTGCGCACTAAAATTTAATGAAATACCCTTACATAAAATTTAATCTTTATTTCGTATTATTTTTTTCAACCATCCTGATGTCATTCCGAACAGATGCTCAGACAGTTATGGGAGAGCAGGTTTTGTTTTCCGAATCTGAAAGTTTGGCTTATACGAATCCGGATGAAGGGCTTAAAGTAGCCTTACATTTACTCTCTTTAAACATATCTGATACAGAAAAAAATAAGGTTAATCTCTTAATTGCTGAGATTTATACAGTAAAAGGAGATTACAGCAATGCACTTAATTATCTTTTTAAAGTTGATGAAGAAACCGAGGATGATCCTTTTCTCCTTATAAAAGCTGCGGTTGGGAAATCGGAAATATTACGGACATTATATCTTGACAATCAGGCTCGATTCTATTTTGATGAAGCCCAAAACAGATTGCAATCTGTATCGGATTCCAATGAACTTAAAATAGGTAAATCCCTTTTGTTTCTTGAAGAAGTAGGGATGTTATTGGACAAGCAAAAATTTGATGCGGCAATTCAGCTGATTGAAAAAAATAAAACCATCATTGACGATATTTCAGATAAACATTCGGATATCTGGATGAGAATCATGATTTCAAAAGGAAAGGCTTTGTATAGTAAAGACAAGCTGGAGGAATCTATTGTTTGTTTTGAATCTGTTTTGAATCGTATTGCCAAAGAAGGTAATAAAAATGATTACGGAAAGGCTTTGGTTTTGTTAGGATTAGCCAATGTGAATTTTCAAAAAAAAGAACATAAAATTGCTGTAGCCGAGATTTTGGAGGCTATGAAAACAACTAAATTAATCGATAATGATTATTTGTCAAGAAAAATTCGACGTCAGCTCATTGCCAATTATATTGCTTTAAACGATCAGTCGAATTATAAGTTTTACAATGCTGAATTTTTAAAAATAAATACCGAAGTAGACGCAAAAGAGCAGGAATCAGTTAATACTGCACATAACCTTATTTCTAAATCATATGAAGAAAATTACAAAGGTAAAAGGGCAGATTATCTGCGTTATATGTACTTGCTTTTGGCTATATTTTTAATTGGTGCTGTGTTGTCTGCCGTTTATTGGTTTCGTGTTGTGGGCAGGCAGCGACGTCTTGAAGAAGTTATCAATTATCTAGAAATCACCAGAAACAATCTATTAACGAGAACGCGTCAAACTGAAAGTTCAACTGAAAAGAAGACTGTTAAAAAGAAATCTACAATTCCAGAAGAGACCGAACAACTTTTATTAACGAAACTCAAAAAATTTGAGAGTTCTTCCCGTTTTCTCAGTAAAGAGATGTCACTTTCAGTTTTGGCCGGTCAGTTTGATACCAATACGAAGTATTTATCGGAGATTATTAATACTCATTATGAAGTAAACTTTAATACTTATATTAACAGATTGAGAATCAGTTATATAGTTGAAAAGTTAAAAACTGATTCAAATTATTTGAATTACAAAATCAGTTATTTGGCAGATGTTTCCGGTTTTTCTTCTCATAGTAGTTTTGCTACCGTTTTTAAGTCCATTACCGGAATTGCTCCAGTGACTTTTATTGAGTTACTAACGAATGAAAATACTAACCTTAATACCGCCAGTGATGATGAAGCAAACGATTAATTTTTGGTTAGTATTGCTGCTGGTGTTTTCAGGGCTACAAATTCAAGCTCAGGATTCAAAAAGCATTGACAGTATAATTAAGGTTTCTACTTCAGAAATGTATAAAAATCCGGATAAGACAATTAAAACCGGGAATGAAATACTAAAGGCGACTAATGATGTCGATGTTAAAATTAGAGCGTATAAGTTAATTTCTGACGGTTATTCTGCTAAAAGAGATTATCAAAAATCACTTGAGTATGTAATTAAGGCTAATGAATTGCTTCCTCAAACCAAAGATAAGAGACTAAAGATATCCGTAACAACCAAAACGGGTATTCAGTATCATCAGCTTAAAATTTTCGACAAAGCGATAGAGAATTTAGATAAGGCTGAAAAATTATGTCTTGAGTATGATAAACCTGATTCCGTTCATGTGAGTCTGGCGGTTAATTATGTGGTAAGGGGGTTTATTTATAAAGAGAAACTGAATTGTGGGATAGCCATTGAATTTTTCGACCGAGGTGTACAGGAAATCATGAAATCTAAAGATGTTGTAGGAAACTCCAATGTAATAAGTATTGCAAAATATAATAAAGGGAACTGTTATTTACTGATGTCAGATACGAAGTTGGCTAAACAAAGTTTTGAGGAATCATTGCAATATGCCAAAAATATTAAAGCAGCCAGTTTGTTGGGATTTGCAGAAAAAGGTTTGGCACAGGTTTACACAATGGAAGGCGATTACAATCAGGCGATTTCGCTGTTGCATGAAGCACTTACTACTTCAAAAGAGGTTGATGATTTGATTTTAAACCAGGAAATTTACCGCGGTTTGTCTGAAAATTATCTAGCCATCAATAAATGGGATGAATACAGAAAGTACCATCAGAAGTATTTGGATATCCAAAATGAAGTTAAAGTGAGGGAACGTAAATCGGCGGGTAATTCACTTGAAGCGATTAAGGTTGAATTTGCTGAAAAGTATAAAAACGAAGTTCCCGGCATATTGTATAAAACCCTAATTGTAGCTGTAATATTGATTGTTCTTACTGCTTTTCTACTATTGTCTTCTCGAAAAAGAAAAGTAACAATTCTAAAATTAGAAGCGTCAATAAAAAACCTTCAGGGAGAAAAAATGCTTAAAGACTATAATAAAACGTAGTTTTTTAATTACTTATTTTACCTATAAATAGTACAGAATTATTCAACTTTAATAATTCTGTACTATTTTTTTATGACCATTTTTATCTTCTGAAATTATCGTGTGATTTTTTAACAATGTGTTTTTTTTATTAAAAAATCATGAAATTATTCACAATTACGTTACTCTTTTTTGAATGTTCTCTTTTTTGATTTTTACTCTCGAATCCCTTGATTTTTAAGGGTTTTTTAACATTTTTCTATTTTTGAAATTAAGGAATTCTTAAAGAATTGTGTTAATATATTAAGTATCTGTTTTTATACATTTACTTTATTGACACATCAACAAAAAGTATGAATTATGATTAAAAAATTACAACAGAGCAAAGTGATTAATCGCTTTGTCGCCTCAAAAGAAGATGGACAA
The DNA here is from genome assembly GCF_032153895.1 of Flavobacterium sp. Classification (GTDB taxonomy): domain Bacteria; phylum Bacteroidota; class Bacteroidia; order Flavobacteriales; family Flavobacteriaceae; genus Flavobacterium. The sequence goes on along the minus strand of NZ_JALDYN010000015.1, from coordinate 36,163 downwards.
TTCCACAATAAGTTTTTGGCATTATTGTTTTTTTGTTTTTCAAATGCTGTGTTCTCTCAGACTACAATCATCAATCCGGCTACGGATGGAGGATTTAACTCAGGAAGCACATTTGAAGCAAACGGATGGACAGTTGCCAATCAAGGAACAGGCCCAGTTAAATGGACTGTTGGTAGCGCAGCTTCCGGAACGACTTCCGTTGGTAATACTACTGTTTCCTCAGCAACCGTTACTTTGACTGCTCCAAATGCAAGTATTGTTGTGGGGCAATTAGTGTATGGCGCAAATATTCCGGTTAATACCTTTGTACAGAGTATTGTCGGAACAACGCTTACACTTTCACAAAATGCTACAGGTTCTGCTTCTGGCATTACTTTAGGATTTGGAAAATATGCTGGAGGTATTAGTGTTGGGACTACTCAACTAACAAATGCTTCTATTGCAGCAAATACATATTCTGTTACTTTATCGGCTGCTAATCCTAACATTGTGGTTGGTATGGCAATTGCTCCAGTTGCGGGTTTTATTGATGTGAATACTTATGTTGCCAGTATCAATGGAACAACTTTAGGATTATCTAAAGCATCCATTAACGGAACGGCACTTGCTGTAGCACAAACTTTGAATTTTACAGCAACTTCATCTGCAATATCCGGTAATGCTGCTTATATCAGTAATGATAACGGAACTTCAAATTCATATGGTGGTAATTCTGGTGCTAGAACGGTATATTTTTACAAAGATGTTACTGTTCCAGTAGGTCAAAATGCAATTACACTAACTTTTGATGTGAAATCAGCACCAAGTTCAGGTGGTGGATGGCAAGTTTGGGCTGCACCAGTTTCGCAAGTTGTTGAAGGAGCAAATTCACAGATTGTAAGTGCTTTTACTTATGGAGGGGTTTGGTCTGGAGCAACTATGGTTTCGTTTAATTCAAATCCACAGGTTGCGGTTACCAAAACAACAGCATTTATTCCTGGCAGTTTTGCAGGAACAATTTTCCGATTGATTTTTACATGGACAAACAATACTTCGGCTGGAACACTTCCACCGGCAGCTATTGACAATATTTCACTTACTTCAAGAGTTTCAGAAGAAATTACCTGTGCTCATTCAGGACTTTGGTCGCAGGAAACAACTTGGGATGGCGGGAAAGTTCCAACTCCAGCAGATGTTGTTGTTTTGGATAACGATAATGAGGTGGTAATGTTGGATGCAAGATATTCAGGTTGTCAGGATTTGATTTTGGCAGGTGTGAATACACTAGTACAATATGCAATTAGTAATGTTATTGATGAATTTAGTATTAATAATGATTTAAACTTGGCGGCAAGTGGCGCTAGATTTAATAACCACGATGGAACAAATGGGAAACATTTAAAGTTAAAACACAATTTAGACGTTGGCCCTGCTGCCAGATTTGACAGTAGTCTTGGGGCTGCAACAGCTTATCAGGGAAGATTGAATCTTAACGGTTCTTTGGTTCAGACAGTAACAGTTGATCCAGCAGGTTTCTTTGGAGGTTCAACACCTGGAGTTAATGCTTTTGCCAATGTTTCAGGTACTTTAAATCAGTTGGAGGTTAATAATACTGCTACTGCTGCTTCGAATGTTATCTGGAATGCAAACGGAGTAAGAGTTAAATCGGTTTTGAATTTGTCAAAAGGTAGAGTGAATGTTACTAGTGGTAACAAATTAGTACTTGGAAACTTCAGCGCAATGCTTGGGTTAAATATTGTTATCCCATCAGGTAATGGTTTTACTGGCGGAATGGTTTCAAAATGGACTTCAACTGTAAATACGAAAGAGATTCAACCGGGAACAGAGTACCCAGGAACAGATAATAACGGTAAAGCTTTTTGGTATCCTTTTATCAGCAACACAGGTTTGGATAGATCTTTCTATTTATTACCAGATGCAGCTCCGGCTACACCGGGTGAAGTAGCGGTTACCTATACTGATGCTGCTACAACAACAGGAAGTCTTTCGATTGCTGACGGAAGTTACACAATCAACAACAGATACAATGGAAATTGGGCAGTCTCAACTCCAGACGGGAATGCTGTTCCAGCTGGACCCGCTTTAGTGTTCGCACCTAATGCAACAACTTCAACCAATAGAGTTGGGGTATATGCTAACGGAGGTTTTCAGGTTATTGATGGTTCTTCAAGACTGATGAATGCGTCTGCAGCTTTAGCAGGAACACACCAAGATGGAACAGCTACTCCTTTCGTATTCAGAAAAGAAATTCCGTTTGCGAGTTTAACAGCGGCACCGGTTTATATTGGAGCAAATGATGCTTCGGTTTTGAATATGGCTACAGCTATTACATCGGCAGCGTCAGGGGATTGGAATGTAACATCTACTTGGGTAGGAGGAGTTGTACCAACTTGTACAGATGTAGTTTCTATTGCTAACGGACATAACGTTACAGTTACAACTACAGCTAATGCATCAAGCGTAATTATTGCTAAAGGCGGAACATTGACAAATAATGGAGGATCAACAACAATGACTGTTGGTTGTGTCAATAACAAAGCAGCATTTTACAATTACGGAACTCATACAATGACCTCCGGAAACTTAAAAGTAAATGGTTTTGTTGCTCATAAAGGAGAAAGTATTTTCAATCAGTCGGGTGGTGACATTATTATTGACAGTAACAATAATGGTGATGCTGCAACTTCAGTAGCGTTTGGAGGAGCTTCTTGTAAAATAGAAACTTCTAATCTGAATTTGACAGGTGGAAAGATTACCATTGTTGACCCGTTGGTAAACGAAACAACTCCTATTACTGGTTCAACTATTGGAAATTATAATTTAAACACTGCTGGTGCAGCTGGTACATTTACTGTAAATGGTGCCGCTACAGGAAGTACTGTTAACATCACAGGAACCTACAACCTTTTTGAAATTGGTCAGGAAGTTTCAGGTCATGCTAATATTCCTACCGGGACGACAATCACAAATATTACTGTTGGAATGGCTGGGTTTCCACCGCCAATTACTTTAACATTGTCTGCTCCGGTTACTGCTGCAATTCCTGCAGGTACACCTTTGAATTTTTCGTCAATGAAGAATGGAGGGTCGACAGTAGTTCTTGAAGCGAATGCAAGTAATGCAAATCTTGCCTTAGGACAAGGTGTTTCGGGAACCGGAATTCAAGCAGGTTCAACAATTACTGGTTTGGTTTTTAATAGTAATATAACATCAAACGCTTTAGCTAAAATCACGTTGTCTTCACCTGTTACAGGTTTAGGTACATCACCTATCACTACACAAGAAACGATGACTTTTAATGCCATTTCAGAGGGTTCTTATAGTACAGTTTTAACAGTGGCAAACCCAAGTATTGTTGCAGGTATGTCTGTGAGTGGTGCCGGAATTGCTCCTGGTACTTTTGTAACAGATATTTCAGGAACAAGTTTAACATTATCAGAACCAATTCAAACTGGAGCGCCATCTCCATTGGTTATGAATTTCTCTCCGTTTAATACACTTTCGAGTGGAGCGTTCATTTACGCTTCTGCAAATCATTATGCAGCAGGCTTAAATCATACATTGCAGATAGGAGATGGAGTGTCAACTCAAAATGCAAATACTATAACGACTGGATTTAACTGTCAGTTTCAAGCGGGCGGAGGTTTATTATCATTAGGGAATTTAACTGTAGATGCACCAAACGGAGCATCAAGATTTATGAATGTTGGTAGTAACAATATCAATAACAATTACAACATGAACGTTCAGAATGCATTTACCGTAACAGCTGGTAGTGTATTCAAAAAAACTTTTGCGAATTCAGTAGTTTATGTTGGTGGAAATATTACCAATAACGGAGCGATTTACTTTCCGTCTGCAGGAACGAGTTTGCAATTGGCTAACATGATTGATGATACGGTTGTACCAACTACCTTACCACAAACAATTTCAGGTCCTGGTGTATGGGAAACGAATCAATGGTCATTAACGAACGGACCAAAAACAGGTTATGCATTACAAAGTTTAACGATTAATAATACAAATCCGGCCGGTGTAACATTACAGGTTCCGAATTTCAGAGTTTGGAGTTCAGTTACATTAACGAATGGTATTCTTCATACTTCAGCGGCTTATCCTATTTATTGTGGCCTTGAGGATGTAACAGGAACTCCATTTACGCCTGGTAGTTTTAGTGCGCCTAACGGAAGTAACACAACACACATTGATGGTCCTTGTGCACACGCTAACAAGACGGGTGGTACACTTACACAATACAGATTATTTCCAGTTGGTAAAAATGGTAAGTATATGCCTGTATATATTGCCTCTACAGGAGGAGTTGAGTTAATGGCTGAAGCTTTTGACACTAATTCAGGTACAGTAAATGCAGCAAATGCTTCTAATTTAAGTGCAGATCGTTGGAATGTTTCAAGAGTAGGTACAGCAGGTAATTTTACAGGATATAATGTAAGAATCGGATCTGCTCCAATCACTTCATCAAGTATGATTGTTCATTCAGCAACTGAAAATGGAGTATATGATTTAGTAGCTACTCCTGCATCGGCAACCAACTTTGATGGTACAACATATAGTGTGCCGGTATTGAATTTAGCTACGCCTCAAACTGGAGGGTTTTTAGGCAATTTTGCATATGCTGATGGTCCTGGTTGTACAGGAACTCCGGCTCCGGGAGCAACGATTTCTACATCAGCTTCAGTTTGTTCAGGTCAGTCAGTGACATTGAGTTTAGAAACTGCAACTACGGGTGCTGGTGTAACTTATCAATGGCAAACTTCGGTTAATGGAGGTGCTAACTGGACAGATGTTTCAGGTGCTGATGAAGCTACTTACATTGCTACACTTTATGCAGATACGATGTACAGGTGTAATGTAACATGTTCTTCGGCTACAGGAACTTCAACTCCTGTAACAGTTACGGTGACAACTTCAAGTGTTGTAGTAACTAACGGTTCAATTTGTACTAGTGGAACGGTTAACTTAACAGCTTCAGGAAGCACAATTCTTAATTGGTATGATGCGGCTTCTGGAGGTAATTTAGTAGCAACAGGTACTGCATATAGCCCAAGTGTTTCTTCAACAACTACGTATTATGTGGCTTCTGGTTCGGAAACCTCAAATGCTGTAAATACTGGTACTTATACAGGATCAGCACTTTCTACAGCTTTGTTTAAAGGAATTGCGTTTGATGTAACCAATAATATTAAATTGAGAACAGTAACTGTTTATCCGAAAAACACTGCCGCTTTAGCTCCAATTACAGTGAGTTTGTACGATGCTAATGGAAACATTGTTACAGGAACGAGTCCAGTTACTTTTATTCCAACATTAGTGACAGGGACTGTAGGTTCTACACCGCAAGTGGTAACTTTAGATTATACAATTCCTGTTGGAGTTGGTTACAGATTGGTAGCTTCTAACGGTTTAGCTGCAACGACCAATTCATTAGGAAATAGTACTGCAACAATATCATATCCAACAGGCGGAGCCCTTAAATTGACAGGAAACATTTCATCGTTGGTTGATGCGGTTAATACAACTGCTAATACAACAAACTGTTTCCATAATTTAACGTATGATGAAACATGTGAATCGACTAGAGTACCAGTTACAGCGACTGTAGTTAATACTGTTGCGCCAACCGGAGCAGCGACACAAGACGCTTGTTCAACCGGGACAATTGCAGATTTCTCAGTGACTGGAGAAACGGGAGCGACCTATACTTGGTATGATGCAGCAACTTTGGGAACTGTTTTACCAACATCAACAACTGCTGTAGTGAGCAATACTTATTATGTATCACAAACTGTTGCTGGTTGTGAAGGACCAAGATTAGCCATTCAGGCAAACGGACCATGTTTAGGGTCAAACGATTTTGAAATCGAGGGCTTAAAATACTATCCGAATCCGGTTACTGACTATTTAACCGTTTCAGCAAAAGATCCGATTACAAAAGTTGAATTCTACAATTTATTAGGACAACTTGTAAAAGTGCAAAATACTAATGATAATACGGTTCAGGTTGACTTTAATGATTTATCAGCGTCAACGTATCTGGTTAAAGTGTTTACAGAAGAAAGCACTCAAGTATTGAAAATTATTAAAAATTAATTTTTGCTTTTTATCATGTAGGGCATTTTTATAATGTCCTACATTTTTTTAAAGCTGTTTTTAACTCAGTAAAACTAAAAAAATGCAAACCGAATTACACAACTCCAATTGGCTGTTCAATTCCAGATTTTTTCTTAAGCGATTGAGAGAAAAATCATTACAAATGGTCTTGTTGGCTTTTTTACTTGGGTTATATTCAACTGATGCATCGGCTCAATTGAATTTAGAAGATTTTAGTGGAGGAATTCCGGCCACATGGGGAATTAACAGCAATCAGACCGTTAGTAACAACTGGGTTGCTTCTACACCTGCAGAAGGGTATTTAGGAACACCAGGAGCTAAAGTCAATCCAGCGTTGAATAGTACTGTAGGGACTACTGCTGAGTACTATTTAATCTCTCCTCAATTTTTAACAACTAATAATCCTGAAATTCGATTTTGGACGAAACAGGGAAGTTTTACCAATAAAGGAACTGTTTTTCAATTGCGACTTTCTACAGCTTCGCAACCGGATATCAGTAGTTTTACAACCGTTGTAGCTTCATGGACCGAAGCACAATTGAATGTGCCGGCGACCACTTATCAGGAAAAAATAGTACCGCTTACGTTACCTCAGGGAATACCGGTTTATTTGGCTTTTGTGGCAATAACAAATCAGGATGCTGCTAATCCATCAGGAACCAGCGGTGATATTTGGTTTGTAGATAATATTAGAGTAATCGAAACCTGTTCTGAAGTTACCGGAATTACATCTGCCACATCTGCAAATAGTGCCTTGATTAACTGGAATCATCCGACAGCTAATAATTTTGAAATTCAAATTGTTGAGCAAGGAAGCGGAATTGGAGCTACGGGAACTGCTGTTCCGGGACTTACTTATGACACAACAACATTAACAAATGGCAACCCATTAGAAGATGGGACTACCTATGATGTTTATATCAAAACAGTTTGTGATGCAACAACATCCAGTGGTTGGGCAGGACCTTTCCAGATTACGACTGCAACATTAGGATTGTCATGTGCTACACCAATTGTTATTCCGCAAAATGTTTCGACATCACCATATGTTTTAAGTACCAATTTGAACCTCTATCATGATACCCAAAGTTATACACCTCTGAATTCTCAAGGATTGAGTTGTCAACCTTCTGGGTCATCACAAAACTGGCTGCTTGGAGATCATGCCTTTTTAACGTATACACCAGCTACGACTGGTTTGGTTAATATTAGTATGGCTGTAAATGTGAATTCGTCGGCGGGATGTTTCAATGCTTTGTCGAGTGTTTTTATTTTCGATAGTTGTACAGTTGGAACAGCTAATTGCTTAGGATCAATTATTACAGGACAGCCATCTGGAGTAACTTCCGGTCAGATTCAAAATATGTTGATGCAAGGAGGTCAAACTTATTACTTTATAATTTCATCACCGTATCAGCAAAGTTCGGCTGCAAGTATTTGTTTTACATTTACTTTATCACAGCCTTCTTGTCCAATGCCTTCGGGATTATCTTATAACGATTTAACACAGACCAGTGCTACTTTTTCTTGGGCAAATCCACAAAATTTAGTTAGCAATTGGGAATATATTGTAAAAGAAGCTTCTCAGGGAGTTCCAAATGGAACCGATGTTGTAACACCGACAGCAACCAATACGAACAACCCAAGTATGCCATTGACAGCCGCTACGAACTATAATTTGTTTGTGCGTTCAGTTTGTGGAGGAACACCGGGAGAATGGACAGCTCCGTTAAATTTCAGAACACCTTGTAATATTCAGGTATTGCCTTATTACACAGGATTTGAAAGTTCCGGAATGAATGACTGTTGGTCACAGATTAATTTGAACAATGATGCAGATTTTTTCCATTTCGGAAACAATTCATCCAGTGAGCCTGTTGCAAAGTTGCGTACTTCAAATGCAGGAACAAACACGAATGATATTTTAGTTTCGCCTCAATTTCACTTTGACGGAGTGGATCAGAAAAGATTGAAATTCAAATATACAATTTACGGTAACTGGGGTTCTGCAAGTAATCCAAATGCTGGACCTGGTTCATTTGAAGTAAAAATGTCAACCACTGGTGTTGGTGCTCAGAATTTTACAACTACTGTAGTTCCGTTAGCTTCGTATACTACAGCGTATCAAGCAATTGAAATGATTGTGCCTTTGCCAAACGTAACGGGAGATGTTAATATCGCCTGGATAGTGCCATCGGGAGCAACACAAACAGGAACATGGATTTATATCGATGATGTTTATATTGAAAACTTACCGAACTGTTCAGAGCCTACGTATCCTGTTATAAATGCTAGTTCGATTACAACAACAACAGCAGAAGTTTCTTGGACGAACGGGTTCAATAACGGTCAGTGGGAAGTCATAGCACAACCTTTGGGAACTGGCGAGCCATCTGCACCTTATGTTCCGGGAGCCGTAGTGAATATTGTAACTACAAATCCATATACGATTACAAATTTAAGTCCATCAACCCGTTACGAATTTTATGTAAGAGCAGTTTGTTCAGGATCTACAGGAACAAGTATTTGGGCAGGACCTACCAATTTCAACACTCTGTGTATCGCACAACCGGTTCCTTATGTTGAAAGTTTTAACGATACAGATACGGCAACTAAAAAATTCTGTTGGTCAACCAATAATGTGGATAATGATGCTGCGCAATGGACTATTAATGGAACTGAGGCAACTATCCGCCCACAGGCACAAAGTCCATTTATACCATTTGTAACATACAACGATTGGTTGATTAGTGCTCCCGTTAACGCTGTGGGTCTAAAAAGAGTTCGCTTTAAATACAGAGTAACGACAACTCCATTTTTTCCAATGCCAAGAGGAAACTTTGAAGTTTTGATGTCTTCAACCCCGGATTTTAGCAGCTATACAACTTTGATTCCGGCACACGATTTTGATAATCCTGGTTTTATGGAGGATTTTGCAGTATTTACCGGAACTGGAGTAACTTATTTTGCTTTCAGACTTCCTGCGGATATGCCAAACCCAGCAGATACCGGAATCGTTGTAGTAGATGATTTTGTAGTAGAAGATATGGTATTGTGTCCAAACCCTTCAGATTTAACAGTTTCAGGAATCACGACAACTACCGCTAATTTAGGATGGTCAGCAGGATATTTGGAAACTCAATGGGAAGTTGTTGTTCAAGAAGCAGGAGAAGGAATTCCAACTCCGGGAACGGGAGAAGTTGTGAATACAAACCCAGTTTATAATGCTCAAAGTTTAAATCCGAATACCGGATACGAATATTATGTACGTGCTATCTGTAACTCGTCTGATAGTAGCGAATGGGTTGGTCCGTTTGCTTTCAGAACAAGTTGTATTGCTTTAGATACACCATTTTTTGAGACGTTTGATTCAAATTCAACATCAGAAGCTTGCTGGAAAATTTTCAACCTGAATAATGATGCTAACGATTGGAATTTAAATTCCACCGTTCAACCTATTGAAGGTGATCAAATGGCGGCATTATTCACCGGATCTAATGGTGCAAACAACGATTGGTTGGTAACGCCTACACTAAAGGCTCATGCAGGTCAGCGTTTACGCTTTTCGTACAAAGTATATCATAGTGATTTCAAAGAAGATTTGAAGGTGTTTCTTTCTACAAATGGCGCCGTTGTGAATCAGTTATCGACGCTTTTATATGAAAACAGTTATACTACAACAACTAATGGTACTGGTGTTGTAGCGGGATCTAATACAATTACTGTAACTTCGACTGAACTTAATCGTATTAATGTAGGTGATGTCGTGTATATGCAAGGTTATCCATTTGCATTCGGAACCACTGTAATTGCTAAAAATGGAGCTGTGATAACAATGTCAGCCAATGCAACTGTTACACAAACAGGTTCGCTTTATGTTGAGTTTAAAAGCGAAACAATTAATAATATGGAAGTTCGTGAAAAGGTAATTGATTTAACCAATATCACATCGCAAACCGATATTAATATTGGTTTTCATACTCCTGGTTTTCCTTCTAACCCTTGGGGTTATAGAGGACAATTAACTTTTATTGATAACGTAATTGTTGAAGATATTCCAGCATGTCCATCAGTAATTAATGTAACAACTGGAACTGTAACAGATGACACAGCTGTAGTAGATTGGGAAGCAACAGGTTCGGAATCTTCTTGGGAATTATCGGTTCAGCCTTTTGGTTCACCAGCTCCAACGGGGAACACGCTTCCTGAGTATTTACATACAGCTACAACTCATCCTTATACAATTACTGGGCTTGATCCTTCAACAAAATATGATGTATATGTGAGAGCTATTTGTAGTGGAACAGATCAAAGTGTTTGGGTAGGGCCAATTGAAATTTTAACTCGATGTGATTCTTCCAATTTATGTCAGTATACTGTTTCATTAAGTAATGGTAATACAGGACATGTGGCAGGAGGCATCAATGTAGTACAAAACGGAATCGTATTGCAAACTCTTACCTTCCCAATTGTAGCACCTAATCAACCATTGGTTATTGATTATCAGGTATTTTTGTGTTCTGGTGTAGAGTTTAATTTATACTGGGATGGTTTAGGAAGTGGTGCTCAATATTCACAAGCGCAAGCTGTTATTAGAGACCAGTCTAATAATGTTGTTTGGACGAGTCCGCTTGGTTTGGGTACGGTACATAACAATATTTATACCGGCATTCCAAGTTGTGGAACAATTACCTGTCCTCAGCCAACGAATTTGACAGTAAGTAATGCTGGAGTTCTCTCTTGGACACCTGGAGGTTCTGAAACGCAATGGGAAGTTTTTGTTCAACCATTCGCTAATGGAACGATTGCGCAATCAGGAGTTATTGTCAATACACCATCATACACGCCTCAAGCCTCTGATTTCTTCTATCCAATGGGAGCAACTAACGAATTTTTTGTGAGAGCAATTTGTAGTGATACCAATAAAAGTTATTGGTCAGGACCCAAAGCCTATGTTAGAAATGATGAAGCTTCTACGGCAATTGCACTTCAGGTTAATACTGATGGTAATTGTGATGAACAGGGAACTATGGCATCTTTTATTGGGGCAACCGCTTCAAGTGACGCAACATCTTGTGACGGAGTGAACGGAGGAGATATTTGGTATGAGTTTGTAGCAACATCAAAAGTGCATACTGTTGAATTGAGTAATTTCAATCCGGGGAGTTATTATGGTAGTAGCTTCCAAGGACCTTGGCCAAAAATCATATTATCACTTTATGAAGTGCAGACAGATGGTACTTTAATCGAAAAGGCTTGTAGTGAAAATAATTCCTTAATTGCAGCTTATTCTTCTGAATTGGTAGTAGGAAACACTTATAAAATCAGAGTTAAGTTGGATGGAACTACACCAAACGATAAACGTTTTGATATTTGTGTGAGCACACCATCTGATATTTGTGGCATGGATGCCTTCAATTACGACTTTGAGAAACTTTCGATGCAAGTTGTGACAGGTGTTACAGCTATTATTGATGCTAAAGTAACTCCAGGATGGAGAGTAAATACAAACAGAGGAACAATGTTTTTTCAAGAAGCGAACAATTCGATGAATGTTACTCCATATTCTGGTGGTCAATGTGTCCAATTAATTCAAGATGATGCTGCAGATTGGAATCCGGCTGATCCAAACATTAAAGGATTGTATAAAGATTTTGATACATCCGAAATCACCGTGATGGATTTTAGTTTCGCCAGCGCAACCAGACAGACAACCGGAACCGGAACAACGGTTAAGTTATTTGCTGGACCACCTTCAGGACCATTTGCAGAAATTGCATCAGACCATGCCAATAGTTTGGTTTGGGAATTGGTTCAAGGCAGCTATTCGGTACCTTCAGGTCAGACAACAACACGATTTATTTTCCGTGTAGAAGGAAATGCAATTGGTCACGTTATCGATGCCGCAAATTTCAAAGCTGATACTAGAGTTAAAAATGCATCTATTACATTAGATTGTAGTAGCACATCAACTTTAGTTGAAGCCGAAGGTATTGGAGAATGGGTAGCAGACGCAGCAAATCCTGCACCAACAACTATAGATACTCCGACTGTTACATCAGCTACAGTTTCTGGGTTCAATATTGCTGGAGAATATCTTTATCATTGGAAAACCCGTTATTGCGAATCTACAGTTACAATAACCTATCAAGGAATTACTGAAGTTCCAACTGTTGAATCTCAAGTGGAATATTGTTTAAATGTTGTAGCAAACGCTTTAACAGCAACTCCGCCTGCAAATCATACTTTGTTATGGTATACACAAGAATTCGGTGGGACTGGTTCTACAACAGCACCAATTCCTGATACTTCACTTCCAGGAACTACAATCTATTATGTAAGTGCAGTAGATGTTAACGGTTGTATCGGGCCAAGAGTTGCTATTGAAGTAATCGTTAATGATGCAGTTGCTTCTGAGGTAGTATTTGCTTATGATAAAGAAATGTATTGCGTTGGTGATTCCTCAACCATTACAACTGCTGACGGATTTACAACCGGAGGAACATTTAGTGTAACACCGTCTGGTTTATCATTGAATACTTTAACAGGTGCTTTGGATATCAGTTCCAGTGCAAATGGTATTTATACAGTTACTTACGCTATTGATGAATATGTTAACGGATGTAATCTAGCCGGTTCATACAGTGAAGTAGTAACCGTTGACGTTTCATGCGGATTCATTCCAAAAGGAATTTCTCCTAATGGCGATGGACAGAACGACGAATTTGATCTTACCGGATTAAACGTTAAGCAGTTGACGATTTTCAACCGATACGGAACCGAAGTGTATTCGTATGGAGAAGGTTATCAGAAGCAATGGACCGGAACTTCTAAAAAAGGAGATAAATTACCTGACGGAACTTATTTCTACAGTATTGTGAAAGGAGATAATTCAACAGTAACCGGTTGGGTTTATATCAATCGCGAACTTTAGATATACGTTATAAGGTTTGAAATGAAAACAGTCTGTTCAATTTGAGCAGACTGTTTTTTTATAGGACATTTTTTAGACATTATTATTGCACCGGATAATTCCGCAAATCAATTTCCCCCAAACTGAAATAGCCAAGTGGATACTTTTCAAAAGTAGTCTGATTGACAATATTACTTCGTAAGGTAACCGGAGGTGTGGCAAACGGATTTCCACCATTGGTTGTGGCGATGGTAATCAGTTTGTTCATGTAGTTGTAATACGGTTCGTTTACACCTTGAACCTGAAGTAAAACGGTAGTTCCGGATTCAGTTTCTCCACTCGAATAAAAGCCAAACATCGGATTTCCCTGAAAAAATTCATCACTCAAAGTTCCATATTCCGGAATGACTTTGTTCGGGTTTTTTACGGTTAACAGATAGAAATTATCTTCGGCACCATTGTCCTGAAAAAACCATTTCAGCTGAATTTTATCGCTGCCGTCCACATCAGTAACGGTTTCCTGTTCCACATACATAATTTCCGGAGTTGCTAAAAGGGTATTAGTTGCCGAATAGGTTTCGCCATCGTAAGTAACTTCCAGAGTATAATTTTCATTGATTACCGGAACGAAATTGGTACAAATATATTCGCCTGTGTTTCCAACTTCAATAAACGGAAAAATGGTGCTTGAACTGTTAGTAATCTGAACAATCGCACCAGTTGCCTGAACAACATCATTGGTAAAATAATTGTTGGTCATACTCAATCTGATGGTTTGGGTTTCGCCTGCAGTTCCCTTTTGCCATTTGATGGCGGCGTCAATAACCAATCTCGGATTTTCATCGTTTAAATCGACATCAACAACATCTTCACAACTGGTGATGAAAAGTGTTGAAACAATCAAAAACATATACTGTAGTGTTTTCATCTTTAAAATTTAAAGTTATACGTAACCGATGGAACAATACCGAAAATTGACAGTCGAATCGCTTCGTTGGCACCTGTTTCATAGTTCTGGCGGAAGCCAATAGAAGCCGCATTTTTTCGGCTGTACAAATTGTAAATACCGAAAACCCATTCGCCTTTCCAACGTTTGTTTTCCGCTGATTTTGGAGTTAAAGTTGCCGAAACATCCAAATGGTGATAGTATGGTAATCGGTCACCATTTCTGGAATTGTAACTAGGTACGGTTATCCCTTGATATACATATTTTCCGTTGGGAAACGTAACAGGTTGCCCTGTTTGAAGTGTAAAATTGGCTCCGAATGTCCATTTTTTGTTCCATTTGTAATTTCCGGTTACGGCTAAATTATGCGTTTTATCATAAGCGGAATTGTACCAGTCACTGTTGTTGATTCCTACTTCGGTTGTTGTTCTTCCGGGAGTTTTCTGTTGCGATTTGGATAACGTATAAGCAATCCAACCGTTGAGTTTGCCTGTGTTTTTTCGGAACAAAACTTCTAAGCCGTAAGATCGCATTTTTCCGTTCAGGATAACTTGTTCAATGGCTTCGTTGGCAATCAAATCGGCTCCATCAATGTAATCCATGCGGTTTTTTACCGTTTTGTAATAGGTTTCTACTTCGAGCGTGTAATTATCATCTTTGAAATTTCGGAAGTAACCCACAGCGATTTGGTCGGAAAGTTGTGGTTTGATGTAATTGTCACTCGGCGTCCAAACGTCTAACGGAGTAGGAGAAGCCGTGTTGGAAATCAGATGCAGGTATTGCGACATCCGATGATAGCTCGCTTTTACCGATTCTTTTGCGTTAATTTCATAAGCTATGGCAAAACGCGGTTCTAAATTGTCGAAGTAAGCAATAGTTTCATACTTTTTAAAATATTCGGTAGAAATCGGTTCGCCTTTTTCATAAATCTGAAGTTCTTCATCGTAAGTGACCGGCAGATTGTTTTCGTAATAATTGATGGTTGATTCACCCAATCGGTAAAACAAACTGTAGCGTAATCCGTAGGAAATATTTATTTTTTCGCTGATTTTTTGTTCCGCATCAATATAGAAAGCGGGTTCTAAAGCATATTTTTTGTCCAGTTGTCTGTAATTGATGGACGATTCATCATCTAAAGGTTCAATCGTTCCCGGATTGAAAGTATAATAGTTGGCGTTTGCTCCGTAGGTCAATTTGATATTTTCAGATAGATAATGCTTGAAATCGTATTTTAAATTGACATTTCGGATGCCCGATTTCCAGTTGAATCCGACGAAATCTAAAATCAAGCCGTAATAGTAATCGCTGTAAATAAAAGACAAATTAGAGAACAATTTATCGGAAAATAAATGATTCCAACGGGTGTTGATGGTTGCATTTCCGTAGGTATTGGTAAAAACTTCGCTTAAAGTGAAAACGTCTCGTCCAAAGTATCCGGAAAGATATAAACTGTTTTTATCGTCGAATTTGTAGTTCAGTTTCGTGTTCAAATCGTAAAAATAAGCGGAATTATCATTGTCAGTCAGTTTTAGAAAAAGATGGGCATACGAAGCGCGTCCACCGAAAAGAAAAGACCCTTTTTCCTTTACAATTGGACCTTCGGCTAAAATTCTGCTGGAAATTAATCCGATACCGCCGTTCAGACTGAATTTGTTGCTGTTACCGTCTTTCTGATAAATATCCAAAACCGAAGAAACGCGTCCGCCGTAACGAGAAGGAATTCCACCTTTGTACAATTTTAAATCCTTAATCGCATCTGGATTGAACACCGAAAACATCCCAAAAACGTGTGACGAATTGTAAATTGTGGCTTCATCCAATAAAATAAGATTCTGATCGGCACCACCACCGCGAACATTAAAACCCGATTGCCCTTCACCGGCATTGGTAACTCCAGGTAAAAATAAGAGCGATTTGATGATGTCGACTTCGCCTAAAACCACCGGCATTTGTTTAATAGTAGCGATGGATAATTTATTGACGCTCATTTCCGGTTTTCGGATGTTGGCTTTTTGTTTGTTGACGATAACGATTTCGTCGAGTTCTTTACTAATCTCGCTTAGTGAGAAATTTTTTGTCAGATTGCCGGAAAGATCAATCGTTTCTTCCGTTGTCTGAAAACCGACGGATGAAATTAAAAGCGTATAATTTCCTTTGGGAAGCGTTAGTGAGAAAAAACCATATTCATTGGTAATCGTGTTGGCTTTTGATTCTTTCGTTTGAACATTTACACCGATTAGTCTTTCGTTGGTTTTTAAATCTCTGATAGTTCCGCTGATAGTGAATTTCTCCTGTGAAAATGCATCCGCAAACAAGAATATAAAATAAATCGGAAGATATTTCTTTAACAGCGAAAGCATAATTGTAAGTTGTTGGTTGTCTTACAAATTTCGTGATTTTGAAAGAGAATAATTGTTAAGATTTGGTTAATCTGTTGAGGTTTAATGAAATAAAAAAAGGCGATTCAAATGAACCGCCTTAGAAGTATAATCAGCTGTTAGCTTACGCTAATTTTGCTAATGTTGTATTTAATGTATCACTAGGACGCATTGCTTTTGTGGTAGCGTTTTCAGATGGCTGGTAATATCCGCCAATATCCTGAGGTTTTCCTTGTGCACCAATTAATTCCGCATTGATTTTAGCTTCGTTTGCAGTTAATTCTGCTGCGATTGGAGCAAATTTAGCCTGCAATTCAGTATCCTTAGTTTGGTTGGCCAAAGCCTGAGCCCAATATAAAGCCAAATAGAAGTGCGAACCTCTGTTATCAATCTCACCAACTTTACGAGCCGGAGATTTATCCGTAGCTAAGAATTTGGCATTCGCTTCGTCTAAAGTGTCAGCTAAAACCTGTGCTTTAGGATTGTTCTGTGTTTGTGACAAATGCTCTAAAGAAGCTTGTAAGGCTAAGAATTCACCAAGAGAATCCCAACGTAAGTAACCTTCTTCTGTAAATTGTTCAACGTGTTTTGGAGCTGATCCACCAGCACCGGTCTCGAACAATCCACCACCGTTCATCAACGGAACGATGGATAACATTTTAGCCGAAGTTCCTAATTCTAAAATCGGGAATAAATCGGTTAAATAATCACGTAATACGTTTCCTGAAACAGAAATAGTGTCTTTTCCTTCACGGATTCTTTTTAAGGTTTCCGTCATCGCGTCTTTAACATCCATGATGCGAATATCTAAACCGGTTGTATCGAAATCTTTTAAATACTTCTCTACTTTTTTGATGATTTCTCTATCGTGTGCTCTGTCTTTATCCAACCAGAAAATTGCCGGAGTATCCGATAAACGAGCTCTGTTTACAGCTAATTTAACCCAATCCTGAATAGGAGCGTCTTTGGTTTGACACATTCTGAAGATGTCACCAGATTCAACATTTTGCGATAATAATACGTTTCCGTTTTCGTCTTCTACCGTTACTTTTCCGGCAGCGGTCATTTGGAAAGTTTTATCATGTGAACCGTATTCTTCTGCTTTTTGCGCCATTAATCCAACGTTTGGTACTGAACCCATAGTTTTTGGATCTAAAGCACCATTTTTACGCATATCGTCAATAACTGCTTGGTAGAAACCAGCATACGAACGATCTGGAATAATGCAGATGGTGTCTTCTTCTTTTCCTTCTTTGTTCCACATTTTACCGCCGCTACGAGCTAATGCCGCCATAGAAGCATCCACAATTACATCTGATGGAACGTGGAAATTAGTGATTCCTTTGTCAGAATTCACCATGGCCACACGTGGTCCGTTAGCTAAAGCGCTGTCAATTGCAGTTTTAACTTCTGCTTCCTGTGCGTTTCCGGCTAATTTCTCGAATAAATCCTGTAAACCGTTGTTGGCGTTGATATCTAACGATTTGAATAAATCGGCATATTTAGTGAAAACATCCTTGAAGAAAGTTTCAACAATCGCACCGAAAATAATCGGGTCGGAAACTTTCATCATCGTAGCTTTTAAGTGCGCTGATAATAAAACGTTTTTCTCTTTTGCTTCAGCAATTGCAGTAGCTACAAATGATTTTAAAGCATTTAAGTTCATCACTGAACTATCGATAACTTCACCAGCTTTCAAACCAGAGAAATCTTTTAAAACTTTAGTTGCACCATCAGTTCCTGTGAAAACAATTCTGAATTTAGAATCAGATGCAACTGTAGTTGAATTTTCAGTTCCGTAGAAATCGCCTGAATTCATGTGCGCAACATTGGTTTTGCTGTCTGAAGCCCAAGTTCCCATTCGGTGAGGGTTTTCTTTAGCGTAGTTTTTAACGGCTTTTGGAGCGCGACGGTCTGAATTTCCTTCTCGTAACACGGGGTTTACCGCAGAACCTAATACTTTACCGTATTTGGTTTTGATGTTTTTTTCTTCGTCATTTTGCGGCTCTTCAGGGAAATTTGGAACGGCAAAACCGTGAGCTTGTAATTCTGCAATCGCTTCTTTTAACTGGATAACCGATGCGGAAATATTTGGTAATTTGATGATGTTCGCCTCTGGAGTTGTAGCCAATTGACCAAGTTCCGTTAATGCGTCACCAATACGTTGTTCGTCTTTTAAAAATTCAGGGAAGTTTGCCAAAATACGACCTGCTAAAGAGATGTCTCTCAATTCGATATCGATGTTTGCAGGAGCCGTGAAAGCTTGTACAATGGGTAAAAATGAATGTGTGGCCAACATTGGAGCCTCATCAGTCAAAGTGTAATGGATTTTTGAATTTTGTGCCATTTTGGATGAATTTTAAATGCTATAGCTGTGTTTTTAAAAGTATTTATTGAAAGATGCTTAAAAAAGCGTAGCAAATATAAGAAAATCAGCCCAAAAAGTTGTGCGTAAATCGTTGCTGAAATGAAGAATTATCAGATTGCTATTTTGGAAGTTTTAATTTGTCAAAATGATAATTTAGAGGTGAATTTATTGCATAAAAAAAGCCCCGAGGTTATCGAGGCTGATTTTATAAACTTCAGAAAGTGAATTATCTTCTTCTTTCTTTGATTTTTGCTTTTTTACCAGTAAGTTCTCTGAAGTAGAAGATACGAGCTCTACGAACTTTACCTCTTTGGTTAACTTCAATTTTTTGTAAAGCTGGCATGTTTACTGGGAAGATACGCTCTACACCAACAGCACCAGACATTTTACGGATAGTGAAAGTTTCAGTTACACCAGAACCTCTTTTTTGGATAACAACTCCTTTGAAGAACTGAGTACGAGTTTTTTCACCCTCTTTAATTTCGTAGTAAACAGTGATTGTATCACCAGCGTTGAATTCAGGAAAATCTTTTTTCGCTACGAATTCGTCTTGAACAAATTTTAATAAATTTGACATGATTGTTATAATTAAACGTTTGAATCAGAGTAACATACACGGATATCGTCAGAGGTTAGTCCAATTGTGGCTGCGAAATTACGATTTTTATTTGAAATTGCAAATTTTTGCTAGAAGTTTAATCATCTAACAAATCCGGTCTACGGTTTTTAGTGTGTTCAAAAGCCATGTTTTCACGCCATTTTTCAATCTCAGGTGTGTTGCCGCTTAAAAGAATATCAGGAACTTTCCAACCGTTGTATTCTGCTGGGCGAGTATATATTGGAGGTGAAAGCAAATTGTCCTGAAAACTATCGGTTAAGGCCGAAGTTTCATTACTCAAAACACCCGGAATCAATCGGATGATAGCATCACATAAAACAGCTGCACCCAATTCTCCTCCAGATAGAACGTAATCACCAATAGAAATTTCTTTAGTAATAAAATGATCACGAACTCGCTGATCCACACCTTTATAATGGCCACAAAGAATGATGATATTTTTTAGTAACGACATTGAATTCGCCATCTTCTGATTCAAAGTAGCGCCGTCCGGTGTCATGTAAATCACTTCGTCGTAGTCGCGTTCACTTTTCAGTTTGGAAATACAAGCGTCAATCGGTTCGATACTCATTACCATACCAGCGCCGCCACCAAATTGGTAGTCATCCACATTTTTGTGTTTGTTGGTGCTGTAATCACGAAGGTTGTGCATATGAACTTCCACCAAACCTTTAGCGATGGCTCGTTTTAGAATAGAAGCTTCAAACGGACTTCGGATTAAATCCGGTAAAACGGTAATGATGTCGATGCGCATTTTTTGAGTAATTGAGTCGCAAAGATACAAACTCACACAAGAACTGCCAACTGAATACTGCGACTGTAAACCAGATTAAACTCCAAATTGTCTCAAATGATGATCCAAATGTTTCCACTGAATACTGTCCCATTCTGCATTGGTCATAGGTCCAAAAAAAGGATGCGTATTGGTTCTGATAACTTGTGGTCCTTCTTTAAATCGCTGAACTTTCTGAATCAATTCGGCTTTGGTAGCATCGAAATCATAATGTCCGGTTCTGATAAATGCCGGTGCTGTCGGGCTGTCTTTTTTGAATCTTGGTGCGCTCAATACTTTTTTTCGGATAAAAGTTCTTCCGAAGAAAGCCATAACAGGATTGATTTTTAATTGAAGATCGCCAAAAACTACATCAAGTGGGGCAATACAGTGTGACATCATTTGGTCAACTGTCATTTTTCCCCATTGTGAAAGCGATGTTGGTTCTAATTTATTAATTCTGTCGATAATGTTTTGGTTGCCGTCAGGCGTGAATAAACTTTCCATGTATGATTGTTATTTTTTGATTGCGGTTAGGGAATATACCATAGGTATTTTGTTTTCCAAATGTTTTATTCTGAATCGGTTCGGTTCAAATTCTTCGATGTGGTTGAAACAATTATAAGGTGAGTAATCAAATTCTTGAAACGAAGTGATTTCCAGATTGTTTTTTATTAAAGCCGAAAAAACTTCCGAAAGCGGATGATTCCAACTTACGGTTTTATTTGAAATAGCCGCGTTTTTATCAGCATACGTTCCTTCTTCGGTTTCTATAATTGATTCTACATTAAAATAATTGTAGTCGATTTTCTTGAAATCATAATCAAACATCCAAACAATCGGGTGAAATTCTGCAAAAACAAATTTCCCTCCGGGTTTTAAAAAAGTATGGATGATTTTTGCCCATTTGTCCAAATCGGGAAGCCAGCCAATGGTTCCGTAACTGGTGAAAATAATATCGAATTGTTCGTTGAGATGATTCGGTAAATCGTACAAATCGCAGCAGATAAATTGTGCATCGGCATTCATTTGATCGGCCAATTCTTTTGCTTTTTCAATAGCTCTGTTGGATAAATCAACTCCGGTAGATTGTGCGCCAAGTTTTGCCAACGAAATGGTATCCTGACCGAAATGGCACTGCAGATGTAAAACTTTTTTACCGGAAACATCTCCTAAAACCGAAAGCTCAATGTCGTTTAATGACGAGCGTCCGTTCAGGAAACTTTCCATATCGTAAAATTCCGAAGAGAAATGTACCTCGGTTTTCTGATTCCAGGTATTGCGGTTAATGTCGATATAATCTTCCGGGATTTCCATGATTTTTTATTTAAAGATACAATTCCATTTGAATATCTGCACGATGGTAATCGGTTTCATCCATCGGAACTTTGATAAAGCCATATTTTCGGTACAAATTCAAAGCAACATCAAGCTTGGTGCTCGAAACCAGCATTAAAGTTTTGTAATGGTTGGATTTGGCGAAATCGATACAAGCATCAACCAATAAGTTACCGAGTTTTTTACCTTGAAAATGCTTGTCTACGGCTAATTTTGCCATTTCAATTACGTCGTCGTTTACTTTTTGCATGGCAACGGTTCCGGCAACTTCACCATTAATTAAGCAGAAGAAAATTTCGCCACCGGGTTCTAAAACTACTTTTTCGATGTTTTCAAAAACGTCTTTGTCATGTTGTTCCACAAAAAAATACTCTTCCAGCCAGGCTGTATTTAAATCGATAAAATTTTGTTTGTATTCCGGTTTGTAAGTGATGATAGTTGGTTCCATCGCATGTTTTAATTGCCTAACAAATTTAATGAGTTTTATTGTCTTGTTATTCTGGTCAATCAATTATTTATGAAAGATTTTAGATTTAATATTCGTAATTTTGTCCTTCGAAAATTTAAAACACAAAAAGATGCAAGACGGAATTTACGCAAAATTCAATACTTCGAAAGGAGTGATTTTGGTGAACTTAACTTACGATAAAACTCCTGGAACAGTTGGAAACTTTGTTGGTTTAGCTGAAGGGAAATTAGAAAACGATGTTAAACCACAAGGAAAACCATACTACGACGGATTAAAATTCCACAGAGTAATTCCTGATTTTATGGTTCAAGGAGGTTGTCCTCTTGGAAGCGGAGTTGGTGGTCCTGGTTATCAGTTTGATGATGAGTTTCATCCAGAATTGAGACACAGCGGTCCTGGTGTATTGTCTATGGCGAATGCTGGTCCTGGAACAAACGGTTCTCAGTTTTTCATCACGCATGTTGAAACTTCTTGGTTAGATGGAAAACACACAGTTTTCGGAAATGTAGTAGAAGGTCAAGATGTTGTGGATGCAATCGCTCAAGGTGATTCAATCGATTCAATAGAAATCGTTAGAGTAGGGACAGAAGCTGAAAAATGGAACGCAGTAGAAGCTTTCAGAACTTTCGAAGGTTCAAGAGAAAAAAGATTAGCAGAACAAAAACGTTTAGCGGAAGAAGCATTAGAAAAATTAGCAGCCGGTTTTCAAAAAACAGATAGCGGTTTGCGTTACCAAATCATCCAGAAAGGAAACGGTAAACAAGCGGAAAAAGGTAAAACAGTTTCCGTTCACTACCAAGGTGCTTTAGACAACGGAATGGTTTTCGATTCCTCATACAAAAGAAAACAACCAATCGAATTCTCATTGGGAAGAGGTCAGGTAATTGAAGGTTGGGACGAAGGTATTGCGTTATTGAAAGTTGGTGATAAGGCACGTTTTGTGATTCCATCGTACTTGGGTTACGGTTCTCGTGGAGCAGGAGGTGTAATTCCGCCGGATGCCACGTTGGTTTTCGATGTGGAATTGATGGATGTGAAATAATTTGCTCAAATCATAAAATTTTAAAGCTCTCTTTTTTGGAGAGCTTTTTTTATTAGATTTACGTCCTAAACCAATGAAACTATGAAATTGAATTTATTCGGAATTGCTGCAGTAGCAATGATTGTATATTCTTGTGGAGCTAAAAAGGCAGCTCAAACCTCAAACGATGGTGATGTTGTTACAGAAATTGTAAAAGAAGAAGTGATACAGGCTACCCGTATGGAAGCAAAATCTGAAGCTTCTACCGCTGCAGTTTTAAACGAAAACCAACTTTTCGGAAAAAAAGTATACGAGAACAATTGTGGAAAATGTCATAAATTGTTTGAAACCAACAGCTTTTCAAAAGAAGAATGGAAGCCGATTGTAATCCGAATGCAGAAAAAAGCTCACATCTCAGACGAAGAAACAGCTGCGGTTCTAGAATATGTAACAGCAAGTTTATAACTATTGAAAGCTCTCGTTTTTGGGAGCTTTTCTTTTAAATCGTATTTTTACACCATTATTTTTTCAAATTATGCGTTTACTTTTCGTTTTACTGTTGTTTACTGTTTCGGTGAAATCGCAAATCACGACGATGCATTGTGGTTATGATTTTATGTCCTATTTGGTTTTGGATGTTCACGAAGACGGAAAAAAAGAAAACATCAAAAATCTGAAAATTACGATTGTAGATAGTTTAGGAAACGATTTAATCAACATAAACAATCTGTACAGTTGGAACAACAGCAACAAACCAATGCAGTTTTCTCTGAATTATCAGATTGATGAAAAAGGCAATAAATTAACAGCAGAAAATCCGAAAGCGAGATGGTTTTTTCCGTACGCGAAAGACAATTATCTACTTTCTATTGCCAATACTTTTCCAGCCGATAATTTCCGTTTAAAAGTGGAAGATTTAAACAAGAAGTACAAAACACAAATGGTGCAGTTGTATGCGTTCAATATGTATGTTTTGTGTGCTTCACAGAGTGAAAAAGCGGTTCAGTTCGGTAAAAAGCAAAACCGTCCGATTGATATTGTTCTTGAAAAGAGCAAATAAAAAAACACCGCCATTTTAATGAGGTGTTCTTTCAATTATTAATTTTCAAGTTCATTTTCAACTGCAATTACTTTAAAGGTTTTTATCCCGGCAGGTAATTCCCAGTCAATCTGATCGTTTTCTCTAAATCCGATGATGGCAATACTGAGCGGTGCCAAAACAGAAATTTTGTTCTCTTTTACATTTGCCATCGACGGAAGAACAATTTGAAAAGAAACTTTCCTTTTCGCAGTAAGATCTTCAACGGTTACTGTCGAATTTAACCGAATAAAGTTTTCGAATTGGTCAAATTCTTTTACAATAATTCCGCGATCCAGTTCTTCGTTTAAAAGCATTAAGTCTTTAGAATTAGCGGTGTTAATGTTTTTCTTGGTTAATTCTTTCAGCAAATGATATTCATTTTTTGAAAATGTTGGAATTGGTTTCATAAGTATTTAATTAAAATTAATAGGTTCTGGATTTTGTCTTCTCGTTAAATTTGAATAATAGATTTCAGCAAAAGTTAAGCTTGAATTTTCAGAGGTTTTTCGGGAAAATATGTCCGGAGTTACATCTTTAGGATTAATAAAACCGCAAGCGCCAATAAATTCTGCTAAAGCTTTTAATGTGTTTTTATGGAAATTGGCTACACGAACACTTTTGTCGGATACCTCTAATCCTTTGTAAAGCGATTTATTTTGGGTTGCAATGCCAACAGGACATTTTCCACTATCGCATTGAAGCGCCTGAATGCAACCTAAGGCAAACATCATTCCGCGTGCACTGTAACAAGCATCTGCTCCTAATGCTAAAGATTTTGAGATATCAAATGCCGAAATGATTTTCCCGGATGCCATAATTTTAACATGCTCCCGAATACCAAATTGTGTCAAGGTTCGGTTTACAAATACAATTGCATCGGTAAGTGCCATTCCCATATGGTCGATAAATTCCAGGGGAGCCGCGCCAGTTCCGCCTTCTGCACCGTCAATGGTAATGAAATCCGGATAGATTCCTGTGGTGAACATCGCTTCTACAATTTCGATAAATTCATCTTTTCGTCCGATACAGATTTTAAAACCGATTGGCTTGCCGTTAGATAATTTTCGAAGTTTGGCCAAGAAAAGCATTAAGCCTTCCGCATCACTAAAAGCGGTATGTGCCGAAGGAGAATGTACAGTTGTATTCGGTTTTATACTTCTAATTTTGGCAATTTCAACAGTGTTTTTTTCGGCGGGTAATAAGCCTCCGTGTCCTGGTTTTGCACCTTGAGAGAGTTTTACTTCAATCATTTTTACTTGAGTATAATTGGCTCTTTCTGTAAAAAGTTCATCGGAAAAATTACCTTCATCATCTCTACAGCCAAAATATCCGGTACCAATTTGCCAGATTAAATCACCGCCTTGTAAATGATAGTCGCTAATGCCGCCTTCTCCGGTGTTATGTGCAAAATTACCTAGCTGAGCGCCTTTGTTCAGAGAAGTAACCGCTGTCTTGCTAAGCGCTCCGTAACTCATGGCGCTAATATTGAAAATGCTTGCGTTATAAGGCTGTTTGCATTGTTCATTTCCGACAGTAATTCTAAAGAGTTGTTCATTTGCTTTTTTAGGATAAATAGAATGAGCAGCCCATTCGTAACCTATTCGATTAGGGTCATCCTGCATACCAAATGAAATGGTCTGTTTTTCGTTTTTGGCTCTTTGATAAACGATGGGACGTTGTCTTCTGTTGAAAGGTTTTCCGTCTAATTCACCTTCGAAAAAATACTGCCGAAATTCTGGTCGAATAGACTCAAAAAAATAACGAAATCTCCCTATTAGAGGGAAATTTTTAAGTAAAGTGTGCTTTGACTGAAAACTGTCCAGACACACAATTAAAATAATGAAAAGTGGAGCAATTAAATGTACTGAATACTCCTTATGAAACAATGCGGCAACTGTAACACCTATTAAAAATGTTATAGCAATAAACCAGATTATCTGGCGCGCCACAAGATGGTCAAAAAACTTTCTTGATGACATAATTATAAAATGTAAGGCAGCGAACCTCGAAGTGAAGCCGCTTTGTTATGAAAATAATTTCAGAGTTGTAAAAAAGAAATCCTCCGCCTGAGAAATGTATGTAGAGTTAGACGGAGGCCTAATTGATGAAGGCCTTATTGTGTGAGAATAACACAGAAAGCCTGCACGAAATGCAAGCTAATTTTGTTTGGTATGTGTTATTATAATTCAAGTCATTGAAAATTATAGTTTCAAATGTAAGGAAAGAAAAAGTTCTGGTCAAGAATTTAACTTCCATTTAATATTACAACCAATACTGGGTTTCTGTTCCGGATTGATGCTTCGGTTGTAGATTACGCCGTCAATGGCATTTCGTAAGTCACTTCCGCTTAATGGGATTCCGTTTCCAGGGCGACTGTCGTCTAACTGACCGCGATAAACCAATTTGTCGAAAACATCAAAAAGATAAAAATCTGGAGTACAGGCAGCGTCATAAGCTTTGGCAACTTCCTGACTTTTATCGTATAAATAAGGGAATTCGATGTTGTTCTTCAGTGCAAAATCCTGCATAAGTTCCGGAGAATCTTGCGGATATTTTGCTACATCATTACTGGAAATCGCGATAATTCCCATGCCTTGAACGCGGTAATCGTTGGCGATACGAACTACTTCTTCAATTACATGATGCACAAATGGACAATGATTGCAGATGAACATTACCAAAGTACCTTTTTTACCTTTCAAGTCTGAAAAGGAATATGTGTATCCTGAATTGGTGTCTTTCAGTAAAAAATCTGGAGCAATTGTTCCCAAAGGAAGCATGTTGGATGGAGTTCTGGCCATAATCATTTAATTATCCGTTAAAATTACTAAACAAAAATGAATTTTCTGACTGAATTTGTACTTTAGTGAAAAACAGAAAGTATGCTTACCTGGGAAGAATTTGAAAAGGTCGAAATGCGTGTTGGAACTATCATCGAAGTGAATGATTTTCCCGAGGCGAGAAAACCAGCTTATCAATTAACAATAGATTTTGGTGCTGAAATTGGGATTAGAAAATCATCGGCACAAATTACAAAGCGTTATCAAAAAGAGGAATTGCTTAATCGTCAGATAATTGCTGTTGTCAATTTTCCTAAAAAACAAATCGGAAAGTTTATGAGCGAATGTTTGGTTATGGGTTCAGTTGGAGCGGATAACGATATTGTTTTATTGGCTCCGGATTTTGCAGTCGAAAACGGTTTACGAATCGGTTAATCAATAGCATAGAAATAAAAAAGCCCAAAGTTGAATTTGGGCTTTTTTTATAGTATTCGATTAAATATCGTCGAAATCAATATCAGTGTAGCTTCCGCCAGCTTTAACTTCTTCTAATTTTTCAGAAAATTCTCTTTTGAAATCTTTCTGGTGTCTTTCAGAAATTACTTCTTCACCTTTTTGGTTTAGAACGAAATCTGTCATTTCGGTTAAAATTTCCTGAAAAGCAGCGAAATCTTCTTTGTACAAATAAATTTTGTGTTTTTTGAAGTGGAACGATCCGTCTTCTTCCGTGAATTTTTTACTTTCAGTAATCGTGATGTAGTAATCTTCCGCTTTTGTTGCTCTCACATCGAAGAAGTATGTTCTTCGTCCTGCTCTTAAAACTTTAGAAAAGATCTCTTCCTTTTCTAACATTTCATGTTCTCTCATAGTCCTTCTTTCAAAATTTAATTGTGTTAGGTGAACTCAAAAATCTGAAAAAAAACTGTAAATACAAATATTTTAAAGTATTTCTTTTTCGGAAAGTTGTTTATAATACAGCTCTTTGTAATAACCTTCCTGATTTACAAGCTGATAGTGAGAACCTTGCTGAATTATTTTTCCATCTTCCAAAATTATAATCTGATCGGCGTTTTTGGCAGAAGAAACTCGGTGACTTACAATAATGGTAGTTTTGTCTTTGCAGAATTCGGAAAGATTGTTTAAAATCGCTTCTTCCGTTTCCGTATCAACGGCTGATAAACAGTCGTCTAGTAGTAAAATTGGTGCATTTTTGATTAAAGCTCTGGCAATCGAAACACGCTGTTTTTGTCCGCCGGAAAGCGTAATTCCACGTTCACCTAAAACGGTATCGTACTGATTTTTAAACTTGGCGATGTTTTTATGGACAACGGCTTTTTTGGCGGCATCAATAACTTCTTCGTCGGTAGCATTTTCTTTTCCGAACTTGATGTTGTTTTTAATTGAATCCGAAAACAAAAAGGCGTCCTGTGGAACAAATCCAATTTGGTTACGGACATCATATAAATTCAAATCTTTAATACTAGTGTTATCAATCGTAATACTTCCTTTTTCAATGTCATACAAACGACTGATTAAAGACAAAATAGTAGATTTTCCAGAACCGGTTTTTCCTAAAATAGCCAAAGTCTCTCCTTTTTTCAAAGTTAAGGAAACGTTTTTAAGTGCTTCAATTCCAGTGTCTTCATACGTAAAGGAAACGTTTTGGAAGGCAATTTCTCCGTGAATTTCAGATTTTGTTTCCACGGTATTCTGAATTTCAGGTTCCACTTTTAAAAACTCGTTGATTCTTTTTTGTGAAGCTTCCGCTTCCTGAACCATAGACGAAACCCAACCAAGTGAAGCGACTGGCCAAGTAAGCATATTGATGTAAAGGATAAATTCAGCAATTACACCAATATCAGGAATCGAACCGTTGATGTACATCATTCCGCCCACATAAATCACAACGAGATTGCTCAAACCAATCAGTAAAATCATAAAAGGACCAAATAGCGACTGAACTTTTGCCAAATCAAGGTTTTTGGTCTTACTTTCTTTGGATAAATCTGTGAAATCGTTTTGTTTCTGACCTTCTAAAGCATAAGCTTTAATCACCCGAATACCGGAAAACATTTCCTGAGTGAAAGTCGAAAGTTTGGAAAGATTTTGTTGGTACGCGGTACTTCGTTTATTGATTTCGGAACTGATTTTGAAAATACTGTACGCTAAAATTGGTAATGGTAAAAGTGAGTATAAAGTTAGTTTTGGCGATACGATATACATCTGAACCGTAACCACTGCAAATCGAATCAAGGTATTTATCGAATACATTACTGCCGGACCAACATATTGGCGCACTTTTCCAACATCTTCGCTGATGCGGTTCATTAAGTCGCCGGTTCGGTTTTGTTTGTAGAAATTCTGGGTTAAACGTTCGTATTGCTGGAAGATTTCGTTTTTTAAATCGAATTCAATGTGACGAGACATTACAATTAAAGTCTGACGCATTAAAAAAGTCAAAAATCCGGCAATTAAAGTTGTAGCTAGAATTAATAAAAGATTTTTGGTGAGTGCTTCAGGAGATAATCCTTTATGTTCTAAAATCTTAAAAGATTCTCCAACCAATTTAGGTGTATATAAGGTGAAGAATTGTGCTACAATTGTAATGATAATACCGAGCAGAAATCGATATTTATATTTGATGAAATATTTGTTTAAATATTGAAGTTCTTTCATTGTTTGGGGTGAATTTTAATAATTCTAATGAAATTATGTTAAAAACATGTTTTTTGTATTGTAAAAACGACTTTTTATTCTGAAAACAAATATTAAAAATAAATTAATTTTTCGGCTTAACACTGAAATATTCTGAATAAAATTGTAATTTTGCAATCGGTTTTTGAATATAATTCAACTCAATAAAATAATATACAACATGATAACAGAAGTTACAAACGCTAATGAGCTTCACAAAATCGACCCGGTTTTCGGTCAGGTTTCCTTTGATAATCATGAGCAAATCGTATTTTGTCACGACAAAGATACTGGATTAAAAGCAATTATTGGTGTTCATAACACAGTTTTAGGACCTGCTTTAGGTGGTACTCGTATGTGGAAATACACGAACGAATGGGAAGCGTTAAATGACGTTTTACGCTTGTCTCGCGGGATGACTTTTAAATCAGCAATTTCAGGATTGAATCTTGGAGGAGGAAAAGCAGTTATCATCGGAGATTCTAAAGTGGATAAAACACCGGAAATGATTGCTAAATTCGGTCAGTTTGTAGATTCATTAAGCGGAAAATATATCACTGCAGAAGATGTTGGTACAACTACTGCTGACATGGATTTAATCAAAAAGTATACGAACAGCGTAACCGGTATTTCTGAGTCAATCGGAGGTTCTGGAAACCCTTCACCTGTAACTGCTTACGGAGTTTACATGGGAATGAAAGCTGCTGCAAAATATCAGTTTGGTTCAGACAATTTAGAAGGTAAAAAAGTATTAGTTCAAGGTATCGGTCACGTAGGTGAAACTTTGGTAGAATTGATTTCTAAGGAAGGTGCTATCGTTCAGATTGCCGATATCAACGAAGCGCGTTTACAGGAAGTTGGTGCTAAATACGGTGCTAAAGTTTTCTCAGGTGGTGATTTATACGGTGCTGATGTTGATATTTACGCGCCTTGTGCTTTAGGAGCAACTATCAACGACGACACTATCGAGAAAATTCAAGCGAAAGTTATTGCGGGTGCTGCTAACAACCAATTAGCTGTAGAGCAAATTCACGGAGCAAGATTACAGGAAAGAGGTATTTTATATGCGCCGGATTTCTTAATCAACGCAGGTGGAATCATCAATGTTTACGGTGAAATTGCTGGTTACGGAAAAGACGAAGCAATGCGCAGAACACAAAATATCTACAACACGACGTTGGATATTTTCAACTATGCTAAAGAAAACAACATCACGACGCATCAAGCGGCTATGAGAATGGCGCAAGAGCGTATCGATGCTAGAAAAAAAGAAAACGCAGGAAAATAATTTACTGTCAAAATATTTCTTAATTTTGCGGAGCGGGAGAAAATCTTCCGCTCCGTTAATTTTTAAAGTTCTTACCAAGATGTTAAACAGAAGACATATCCGTGTAAAAGTGATGCAATCGATTTATGCGATGTACCAAAATCATTCCGATAATCTGGAGAAAGAAGAAAAATTTCTGCTGCAAAGTATCGACAATGTTCAGGATTTGTACCTGATTATGGTTTCGGCTCTAGTTGAAATCCGTAAAGCGGAAGAAGATTTTATCGAAAAATCCAGCAAAAAACATCTTGCGACCAAAGAAGAACGCAATCCCAACCGAAAATTTATCGACAACAAAGTTTTACGCTTGCTAGACGAAAGCAATTCGTTATCCATCGCTTTAGAAGACCGTAAAATCACCAACTGGAAAAACAACGACGATTACATTTTGCTACTTTTAGAAGAGGTGAAATCAAGCAAATTGTATGAGCAATACATGAGCAACGGAAAAGCTGATTTCGATGCAGACAAGCAATTTGTAGTCGATTTGTTTACTGAAATCATTGCGCCAAACGACAAATTATACGAATACTTAGAAGATCATAAATTGACTTGGATTGATGATATTCCGTTGGTGAATACAATGATTGCAAAGCAGTTAAAGCAAATTAAAACCGAAGATGAAACTTCTTTCTATGTTCCGAAATTGTACAAAGACGCCGATGACCGCGAATACGTAAGTCATTTGTTCCGAAAAACAGTTTTAAACGATGAAGTTTTAGCTAAAGAATTCATGGATAAAACACCAAATTGGGATTCAGAACGTATCGCAGAATTGGATACGATTATTTTAAAAATGGCGATTTGTGAGTTTTTGAAATTCCCATCGATTCCGGTAAAAGTAACAATTAACGAATATTTAGAATTGGCGAAAGAATATTCTACTCCAAAAAGTAGTATTTTTATCAACGGAATTTTAGACAACTTGGTAAAGGAATTCCAACGCGACAATAAAATGGTTAAAACCGGCAGAGGTTTAATGTAATTAATTAAAGTATGATGAAAAAAACTTTCGGAATGTTGGCTGTGGCAGCTTTAGTCCTTTCAACTTCTTGTAAAAACGAAAATGCTTCGGAGAAAATTAATCCGGAGAATGTTGCCAAAGCTGAAATGGAAAGTGCTGTTTCAGGTAAATTGCCAAAAATCAAATTCAACGAAGCGGAACACGATTTCGGAACGATTAATGAAGGTGATAAAGTAGAAACGACTTTCACAATTTCCAATGAAGGAGAAGCCGATTTAATCATCATGAACGCACAAGGAAGCTGCGGATGTACGGTTCCGGAATGGCCAAAAGAACCAATCAAACCGGGAGCTTCTGCGGATATGAAAGTTACTTTCAATTCATCAGGAAAACCAGGGCAACAGCAAAAAACGGTTACTTTAACAACCAATACGGCTGAAGGTTCTGAAAAAATTACAATTAAAGCAAATGTTACACCAAAAGCAGGAGGTTCCGCACCGGCTGCTCACTAAAATAGAGTTATTATGGATATGGGACAAATGAGTTCGTTTTTGCCACTTTTATTGATGTTTGCCGTGGTTTATTTCTTAATGATCAGACCGCAACAACAACGTGCAAAAAAAGAAAAAGAATTTGAAGCCGCTTTAAAAGTGGGTGACAAAATCATCACAAAATCAGGAATTCACGGAAAAGTTGCTGAATTATACGAAGATTCAGTAGTTGTGGAAACAATGGCAGGAAAAATCAAAATGGAGCGTTCTGCCATTTCTTTAGAATTGAGCCAGAAAGCAAACGCTGCAAAATAATTTTCAGTACAATATAAAAGAAAAGCCTCCGTAATTGGAGGCTTTTTTGTTAACGGTATTTGTCGTTTAATCCTTTTCCTTCTAGAACCAAAGGTTTGATTTTTTCGATACGAGAAAGCTTTGTTTTTTCCTGTTTCGCCGATTCAATATGTTCTAAGAATTCACGTTGTTTGTAAGGTGTGAAAGCTTCGAAAGCTGTTTTTAGAGCTTTGTCGGCTTTGAGTTCGGCATTCCATACTTCGGAAACGATTTGTTCTTTCTTTTCGGGTTTGATGGCTAAACCGGCTTTTTCATTGGCAATCGCTTCGTTGATATAATGTAAGATGAATTTTTCGTTTTTCAGAATTTCTTCCTTCGACTCGAAGCGCCATTGACGCAATGCTTTGGTTACACCTTCGTTGGCATTTACCAAAACTTTTTTTTCATCTTTGAGAAAAACTCCGTTGAAAAACCAAACGCCAACATACGATTTAAAACCGCCAATGCCAATCACATTTTTTTTATTGATGGTGTAAACCGGGCCGCCCCATTTGGTCATTTCTTCCAGTTCGGTTTTATCGATTATGGATTTTAAAACGGCCAATTCTTCGTCCCATTGGTTGGTTTTGTTCCACGGATTTTTTTCACTCATTCCCATATGATAATCGGATTAAAAGGAAATTAATTTTTGTATTTCTCAGCAGTCAATTCAGCGATGCGGATGATAACATCGATAGCTTTTTGCATGCTTTCCACCGGAACATATTCGTACTTTCCATGGAAGTTATGACCGCCTGCGAAAATATTAGGACAAGGTAATCCCATAAACGATAAACGCGAACCGTCAGTTCCACCGCGAATTGGTTTAATTAATGGTTTGATGCCTAAATCTTTCATGGCTTGTTCGGCTAAATCAACAATGTGTTTTACCGGTTCAACTTTTTCGCGCATGTTGTAGTATTGGTCGGTTACTTCGATCTCAACGATGTCTGCACCAAACTGTTTTGCGTATTTTTTGTTGAATTTCTCAGCAATTTTAACCGCTTTCTTTTTACGTTTTTCGAATTTTTTACGGTCGTGGTCACGGATAATTAGCTGAACGTTCGTTTCTTCAATACTTCCGTCTAAATGTACTACGTGGAAGAAACCTTCGTAGCCTTTGGTTCTTTCCGGAACTTCATCTTTCGGAAGTTTGGAAATGTATTTCGTAGCCAAAAGCATAGAATTAATCATTTTTCCTTTTGCATAACCCGGATGCACGCTTTTCCCTTTGAACTTCAATTTTACACCGGCAGCGTTGAAGTTTTCGTATTCTAATTCACCGATTTGGCTTCCGTCCATAGTGTAAGCCCATTCGCAACCGAATTTTTCTACATCGAAAAAGTCTGCTCCCCGACCGATTTCTTCGTCAGGTGTGAAACCAACTTTTAACGTTCCGTGTTTAATCTGCGGATTATTGATTAAATATTCCATTGCAGTTACAATTTCTGTAACTCCGGCTTTGTCATCGGCACCTAATAATGTGGTTCCGTCGGTTGTAATTAAGGTTTGTCCTTTGTACAACAATAAATCTTCAAAATACGAAGGCGATAAAACAATGTTCTGTTCTTTGTTTAAAATGATATCGCCACCATCATAATTCGGAACAATTTGCGGTTTTACATTCGCTCCTGTAAAATCTGGAGTAGTATCAAAATGCGCCACAAAACCAATCGTCGGAACTTCATAGTCTAGATTGCTCGGTAAAGTCGCTTGTATGTATGATTTGTCGTCAATGGTAACATCTTGTAAACCAATGGCTTTTAATTCGTCTACTAATTTATTAGCTAAATCCCATTGTTTAGCTGTACTTGGCGTTGTTTTTGAGTTTGGATCAGATTCCGTGTCAACAGTTACGTAGCTGATGAAACGGTCAATAATATGTTGCATAACAGGTGTTTTTAAGAAGAACAAATATACGGTAAATTAAAAGATTACCTTAACTGTTTGGGCTTTTCCGTCTCTTAAAAAAGTGACTTCTTTTTCGTCTCCGGAATTAATTTTCCCAAGGCATTCCATGTAACTGTATACTTCTTTTATGGAACAATCTCCAATTTTGGTGATTACGTCTCCAGCCTGAATTCCGGCTTTTTGGGCAGGACGGTTTTCGGTAACGCCATCTACGTGTAAACCATCGCCGTGATCTGTATAATCCGGCATGATACCTAATGTAACTTTGTATTTTGGTACTACTTTTTCGGCGGTAATTTTGGTTTTGGTGAATTCGATTTTGTCTAAATTTCCGATAGAATTAACTGTTCTGAAGATGTAATCAACAATAGAAGTTACTCCGGTATAATTGATTTTTTCTTCATCGTCACTTGGTTTGTGGTAATCCTGATGCGTTCCGGTAAAGAAGAACAACACTGGAATATCTTTCAGATAAAAAGAAGTATGATCGGATGGGCCAACACCGCCAGTTTCCTGAGTAATGTTAAATCCTGCAGGTTTGTTTTTCTCAATGATTTCAGGGAATTTTGGAGAAGTTCCGGTTCCGCCTACGACCATTGCTTTTTTATCGTCTATTCGTCCAATCATGTCCATGTTAAGCATCGCTTCTACATTCGGATACATTTTTTTTATTGTGGAAGCCATGTGTTTTGAACCGATTAAACCGTCTTCTTCGCCCGAAAATAAAGCAAAAATAACGTTGAAGTTTTCTTTGTTTTTGTTTTGCGAATATATTCTGGCTAACTCTAAAACACCAGCAACTCCTGAAGCATTATCGTCAGCTCCGTTGTGAATTTCTCCTTCCGAATTCATTTTGGTAGAATGATGGTGTTCGTTCAATCCCAAATGATCGTAATGCGCGCCAATTACTATAGTTCGTTTGGCTTTGTTATCTAAATAGGCGATTACGTTGCTGCCATTATTCGGTTTTCCTTTGGAAATGGTATCGTGAGGATTTAATCTAACGGAATATGTAAATGGCTGTTGAAACGATTTACCATTATAGGGCTTCAAACCTAATTTTTTGAACTCTTTTTCAATGTATTGAGCCGCGAGTTTTTCTTCTTTGGAGCCGGTTAATCTTCCTTTCAATTCATCCGATGCCAAATACGAAATATGCTTTTTCAAATTTGACGGATTGATGGTTTCCGTTTCATCCGAATCAACCCAATCGGCAATGAAAACGTTGGTTTCACGAGCTTTTCCCTGTTGACGGTTGCTCGAAAATACCAATTTTTTACCATCAGGTGAAAACATTGGAAAGGCGTTGAATTCGCTTTCGTAGGTAATTTGTTTCAAACCCGTTCCATCAGTATTAATCATGTACAACTGAAAATCATAACCTCTTGTGGCATGATGATTCGAAGAAAATATAATTTTTTTATCAGAAGGATGGAAATAAGGCGCCCAATTGGCTTTTCCTAAATGGGTAATCTGCTTTAAATCGGAACCATCGATGTTGCAGGTGTAGATTTCCATTTCAGTTGGAGCGACTAAATTTTCGGCCAGCAACTCTTTATAATCTTTAATGGCAGCTTCCGTTTTTGGTCTTGAAGAACGGAAAACCAGTTTTTTACTGTCGTGCGA
>NZ_JALDYN010000046.1:0-11034 GCF_032153895.1 Flavobacterium sp. | reverse complement strand
ATCAACTTAGGCAGAATAGATTTTTACTTCGATAAAATGAAAAAAGCTTCAACTTCAGGAAGAAGTATTGTCGTTTAAACGGAGCCTTTTTTCATCGAATAACAACATCATTTTATACAATACAAACTGACCGGCGGTGAACATCACAAAAGCCATTGGTCGGAATATATTCATCGACATATAATACAAATCTATCGAGATGATGAACTGTATCATCGTAAAAAGTAATGCGGCAATTAAAAGATGTGTATTAATTCTGCTGGAATGCATTATATAAGCCGATAAACTGTATCCGCCCAGGAAAATCATAAAAACAGCGTTGGAAAAATACAGATAAACACTTCCGTAAATATTTACATAGATGAGTTGAAGCACATAACAGTAAATAAACAAAAACGGAATAATAGCAATGATAAACAATTTGGAAACCGGAAATCTTGTATTCACTAATACGATATAGGTTATTAAAACCCAGAAGATTAAATAACTTATTCCGCCACGCAGAATCCCCGATTCGTCAACACTGATAAAGAAAATATTAGCCAACCATCCGAAAAACAAAGCAAGCAAATACAGATAATTTCTTTTTTCTGATGACAAAAAATAAATAATGGCCAATACAGGAAGTATAAATGGCCTGCTAACAGAAAGAATATCTTTGTCTTCCTGAAATTCACCGAAAACAACTATCACACAAACTATAAAATATAGAATCTGAAGCGCTAGTATTAATTTATTCTTCTCTGTTTTTTCCATTATTTCCTATACTGTAAAGGTCTTAAAAGATAATACTTGGCTAAAAAATAATACGATAACGCTTGTGGCAAATTATTGAGTAATCCAAAAATTTCAACTTCCTCAAAATGAGACTTTAAGATATAAAAAACATCTGAAATCACAAAACACAAACTCGTTAAGAGCATAAAAAACGTAAAACGGATTTGCTTTATCACATAACAGAATGAAGAAACAATACCGATAAGAACCAAAACAATTCCATACAATACAAATAACATCAGATTTTGTTGTTGTGAATCAATCATCAAATCTAAAATGGTTACCAATAAGTAAATGAGAAAGAATAAACAAATTAACAGAACCAACAAATTCTTCTTATTCACAAATTTAATTCTGAGTTGCAATAAGTCATCTAAAATATCCTTCAGAAAAAAACAATAACCAATCAGAAACAATAACGGAATGATATGTGATTTCTCTTCAAACTCCAACAAAACCATCATATCTCCTACAAAAAATAGGATTAGAACAATTACAAACCTCCAATTAATTTTCAATCTATTTTCCTGTAAATAAAAAAACAAAATCGATGGAGCAATAATCGGCTTAGACAATAACATCAAATCGTTATTTCCTAACAAAACGGAAACAACAAACACAAAACAGGCTGCAAAATATAGTATTATTGATGGCTTGGTATTCTTCAAAATTCGGATATTAAATTAGATTCGGTTCGGCTTAAAAAATATTTTACAATGAAATAAAAAGATATCGATTGTAAAAAAACATTAATGTTTATAAAAACGGGAAGCTTCATGTAATAATTATACAGCACATAAAATAAATCACACAAAACCAGACATAACATCGTAATTGCTAAGTAAAAAGCAGAAGTATCACCTTTAATCAGATGGAGAAAAACGGTACCTAAACTCAATAAAAACAAAACAATTCCGTAAACAGTTAAGAGTTCGTAATTAGCGTCCGATTTGTCAAAAATCAATTTTAAAGCAACATACAACAAGCTCAATAAAAAGCAAATCACCAAACAGATAATCGCAATCATATAAGCCGAGATTTGTGGATTTTTCACCAACAATAAATCTCGAACCAGAAAAAAACCGATTATCAGATAGGCCGACAAATTAATAAGCATCAAAGGAGCAAGTAGACTGTCTACCTCAATCAGAATGAGCATATCTCCGGCAAAAAAAAGCACTAAAACCAATATGGCAAAAAAGTTTACATTGCCTTTATTTTCCTGAAAATAGTAAAACAAAATCGCCGGCATCATCATCGGTTTGAATAAGAACGTAATCAGTTCATCCCAATGTAAAGCCACTGACAGCACATAAATGAGTGATGAAAGCAGATACAACGCCAATGCCGGTGAAACTTTACCCATGTATCATTGCTATAAAATCGTCTTCAGATATAATTGAAACGCCTAACTGATTGGCTTTCTCTAATTTCGCTGGTCCCATATTTTCCCCGGCGACCACAAAATTCGTTTTGGCGGATATTGAACTTCCTACTTTTCCGCCGTTATCTTCTATGGCCTTCTTCAAATCGTCTCTTGAAAATTTTGAAAATACACCGGAAACCACAAATATTTTTCCGTTAAGCAAATCCGAAACTGTTGTGTCAGCGGTTTCGCCTAAAGCTAATTGCACACCGAAGCTTTTCAATCGTTCAACAATTAGGATATTCTGATCATTCTCAAAAAACTCAATGACACTTTGAGCAATTTTTTCACCGATCTCATCAACAAGAACCAACTCTGAAAGTGAAGCCGAAGCCAAAGCATCAATGGTTTTATAATGTTTCGCTAATTTCTTGGCCACCGTTTCTCCAACATAACGAATTCCCAATGCATATAAAACTCTGTCGAATGGAATTTCTTTGGATTTCTCAATCCCATTAATCAGATTTTCAGCCGATTTCTCCGCCATTCGCTCCAACGGAACGATTTGTTCTTTCTTCAACTCATACAAATCGGCATAATTGGTCACCAAGCCGTTATTGAAAAGTAAAGCAACTGTTTCGCCACCAAGCCCTTCAATATCCATGGCTTTTCGAGTGATATAATGTTGGATTCTACCGATAATTTGTGGTGGACAACCGTAGTAATTCGGGCAATAATGTTGTGCTTCGCCTTCTTTCCGAACCAATTCCGACTCACATTCGGGGCACAAATGAATGTATTTAGTAACTTCGGAAGAATCAGGTCGTTTACTTAAATCAACCCCAACAATTTTAGGAATAATCTCGCCTCCTTTTTCTACAAAAACTTCGTCTCCGATTCGAATATCTAATTTTTCAATCTGATCTGCATTATGTAAGGAAGCTCTTTTTACAACCGTTCCGGCAAGTTGCACCGGTTCTAAATTAGCAACTGGCGTAATCGCTCCGGTTCGTCCAACCTGATACGAAATTGAATTCAGTTTGGTGGAAACTTGTTCCGCTTTAAATTTATAGGCAATAGCCCAACGTGGCGATTTTGCTGTATATCCCAACTCTTCTTGTTGGTGCAAATTGTTGATTTTAATTACCACACCATCCGTTTCATAAGGCAAGTCGTGACGGTGTTTGTCCCAGTGATTTATGAACTCTAAAACTTCATCAATATTTTGGGCCAAATGTGATTGCTTTGGTACTTTAAATCCCCATTGACGGGCTTTTTCCAAACCTTCGAATTGTGCTTGAAACGGCAGATTGGTTCCGATAATAGAATATAATAAACAATCTAAAGGACGTTTTGCTACTTCCGAACTATCTTGTAATTTCAGACTTCCGGAAGCTGTATTTCGAGGATTAGCGTATGGTGTTTCACCGATTTCAATCAACTCCTGATTCATCTTCTCAAAACCTGCTAACGGTAGAATAATTTCTCCACGAATGTCAAACTTAGCCGGAAAATCGCCTTTTAATTGAATCGGAACGGCTTTGATAGTTTTAATGTTGTTGGTCACATCGTCACCTTGAAAACCATCGCCTCGGGTTACGGCTCTTTTCAATTTACCATTTTCATAGGAAATACTGATAGAGGCCCCGTCGTACTTCAATTCACAAGTATATTGCAACGGAACATCACCTAATATTTTTTGGGCACGAGTTTCCCAATCCAATAAATCTTCTTTGGAATAGGAATTGTCCAGGGAATACATGCGATATTCGTGCTGAACGGTTTCAAAATTCTTGGTAATGGCTCCGCCTACGCGTTGTGTTGGCGAATTCTCATCGAAATGTTCCGGATGTTTTTCTTCGAGTTCTTGCAATTCTTTAAGTTTCACGTCGAATTCGTAATCAGAAATCGTCGGATTATCAAGAACATAGTAGTTATAATTATGCTGATTCAGTTCGTCTCGAAGATTTTTTAACTGTTGTAAAACATCCATAAAAAAGAAAATTGGCTAGTTTAGTTTCCTGCAACTAATTTAGCCAATTTTTCAAAACTTTTAAAGGAAAATCTTAACGCTCTAAAATGCCGTTCATTTGCTCAAACAACTCACCGTCGGTTAAAATAGCTCCTTGTCGGATTAATTCGAAAATCTCTTTATTTCGGTCGTCTGCAAAAACTTTTTGACCGCGTTGTACTTCTACATTATCAGTAAAAAGATTGTCGCTTAACCATTGTAATCCTTCTTTCTGAAGTAAATCAACATCGGTTACCAACGCACGAATGATAATCGTCATCATGTGTACTTCTGTACAATGAAAAAGGAAAATATAATTTTTAGAATAATGTTCCAGATATTTGGCATTCCCTAAAACGCCTTCCCAAATCAAATCGGAGAAAACATCCAATTCCTGCTCGGCAACTTCGGGTTGTTTTACTTTAATAATATCCCATTCGGCTTTATCAATAGACTGTGACGCCAAAAAATTGATAAATTCCGGATGCAATTCTTCTAACTGTTCTTTTGTTAATCGTGTATATTTCATGCTTTTCAAACTTTAG
The DNA here is from genome assembly GCF_032153895.1 of Flavobacterium sp. Lineage (GTDB taxonomy): Bacteria > Bacteroidota > Bacteroidia > Flavobacteriales > Flavobacteriaceae > Flavobacterium. The sequence goes on along the minus strand of NZ_JALDYN010000046.1, from coordinate 6,335 downwards.
ATTTCATCTAAGTGACGAAACCTATTGTAATATAAAAAAAAATCCCGATTTGCATCGGGATTCTTTGTATGGTTTTAACGAATTAAGCTTGTTCAGCGATAATTTCGTATGGTAATTCAACGATTACATCACGGTGTAAACGAACTGAAGCAGTATATTTACCAGTACGCTTAACGATACCTGAAGTGATGAATTTTTTGTCGATTGACTGACCGTTTTTCTCTAAAACCTCAGCGATGTCAGCATTAGTAACTGATCCGAATAATTTCTCACCACCTGCTTTAGCTGTAATTTTGATTTCCAAAGCTTTGATAGCCTCACCAATTGCTTTTGCATCAGCAACGATTTTAGCTTCTTTGTGCGCTTTTTGTTTCAAGTTCTCAGCTAATACTTTTTTAGCAGAAGGAGTAGCCAAAATAGCAAATCCTTGAGGGATTAAGAAATTACGACCGTATCCTGGTTTTACCGTTACTACATCGTCTTTAAATCCTAAATTTTGAACGTCTTGTTTTAAAATAAGTTCCATGTTGTTGTCCTTGTATTTTAGAAGTTAGGTTCCTTTCGGAAACCAACAACTGTTAATTAATTATTTTAATAAATCAGCCACGTAAGGCATTAAAGCTAAGTGACGAGCTCTTTTAACAGCTACAGACACTTTTCTTTGGTATTTTAATGAAGTTCCTGTTAAACGACGAGGTAAGATTTTACCTTGCTCGTTAACGAATTTCAATAAGAAATCAGCATCTTTATAATCGATGTATTTGATTCCTGATTTTTTGAAACGACAATACTTTTTAGTTTTGTTAGTTTCTATGTTTAAAGGCGTTAGATATCTGATATCTCCGTCTTTTTTTCCTTTTGCAGATTGCTCAATAGTTGACATGATAATTAAGCTTTTTTAGATTTTAATTTTTCTCTTCTTCTTTCAGCCCAAGCTACTGCATGTTTATCTAAACTTACAGTTAAGAAACGCATAACTCTTTCGTCACGACGGAATTCAGTTTCAAAACCGATTAAGATATCCGCAGGTGCTTCGAATTGGAACAAATGGTAAAAACCAGATTTCTTGTGTTGGATTTCGTAAGCCATTTTTTTCAAGCCCCAATCCTCTTTTGATACCATCTTTGCTCCTTTAGAAGTAAGAAAATCTTCGAATTTGCTTACTGTTTCCTTTACCTGCTGCTCAGATAAAACGGGATTCAAGATGAAAACAGTTTCATAATGATTCATAATAAAAATATTTATTTGTTATAAAATTGGGTGCAAAAATAGTGATTTATATTTAACAGACAATACTGTTTTCAATATTTTAGACGAAATGCAATATTTTAATAGAAATTCTTTTGTTTTTAAAACAATTTTAATATTTTAGTTCATAATTAACCTCACCAAAGGCTTATGAAAATAAATTGTATAGTAGTTGATGACAGTAGCATCCAACGATTGACCATTACCAAATTGGTAAATGACAACCCAAATCTGGAGCTTGTAGGCGAATTTTCTAATGCTGTAGAGGCCAAGAACTGCATAACCAACAAAAAAGTTGATTTAGTGTTTCTTGACATCGAAATGCCCGTGATAAACGGTTTTGATCTTTTAGATGGTTTAAAATCTAAACCTCAGGTGATTTTTATTACTTCGAAAGCGGAATATGCTGTAAAAGCCTTCGATTATGCCGCTACCGATTACCTTCACAAGCCAATTACCCGAGAACGTTTCAATCAGGCCGTGAAGAAAGCCATCAGTATGATTTCTTTGAGCAAGGAAAATGGTGGCGAAGAAGAAAGTCCGCACATCTTCATCAAAAGTAATCTGAAGAAGCTTAAAATTTACATTTCAAGAATTAAGTGGATTGAAGCTTATGGCGATTATGTAAAAGTAATTACCGAAGAAGACAGTCACCTGGTACTTTCCACGATGAAGTCTTTTGAAAACGAGTTACCGAAAGAGAAATTCATCCGCGTACACAAATCGTTTATCGTGAATATTGATAAAATCGAAAAGTTCAACAGTAAGTTTGCTGAAATCGGGCCGCATAAAATTCCGTTGAGCCGTAACAAAAAAGAAGACTTGGTTAAAGCGATAGAAAACGCTTAATCCTTAATAATTATCCACATTTACCGAAATTTTTATAGCTCGGTATTGTGCCACCGCTTCAAAACTATTCAGTATTCGCTGGATAGTTTTTTTTGTATTCCCCAAATGGTTTTGCGTTGGAATCTTTATCAGAATGGTTCGGATATATTCGTTGCGGATTCGGCTGATAGCAGGTTCTTCCGGACCTAATACCGGTAATTGAAGCTGTTGCACCAACACGTTATACATCCAAAGTGAACCTTCTTTTAATTTATCGAAATCGCGATGTTTCAGTGTTACTTTTATCAGACGGTAATACGGCGGATATTTAAAATTGTGGCGGTCATACAACTGTTCATTAAACATTCCGATATAATCATTACTCACAACTTGCTGAATTACATTATGATACGGATTATACGTCTGAATCATCACTTTTCCTCTTTTTTCTGAACGACCTGCCCTACCCGACACCTGCATCATCATCTGATAGGCACGTTCGTGGGAACGGAAATCCGGTTGGTTGAGCATATTATCCGCGTTCATAATTCCGACTAAAGTTACATTGTCGAAATGCAATCCTTTAGCTAACATTTGAGTTCCGACTAAAATATCAATCTCCTGATTTTTAAAAGCATCAATTATTTTTTCATAACCGTATTTTCCGCGAGTGGTGTCTTGGTCCATTCTCCCGATGACTTTGTTTGGAAAAAGTGCTTGTAATTCAATCTCTATCTGTTCGGTACCGAAACCTTTTGTAGATAAATCAACCGATTGACACGAATGACAATGCGTCGGATTTGCAATGGAATGACCACAGTAATGGCACCGCAATTGGTTTTTGAATTTATAATACGTCAAACTCACATCACAATTCGGACATTGCGGAACGTGACCGCACGTCATACATTCCACAAACGGCGAATAGCCGCGACGATTCTGAAACAAAATCACTTGTTCACCTTTGGAAAGCGAATCGGTTATGGCTTCCATTAAATCGTCTGAGAAATGACCGTTCATTTGCTTCCGCTTGTATTTGTCTTTTAAATCGACTAAATAAATATCGGGTAAAACGACATTGCCGAAACGTTCGAACAATTCCACCAAACCATATTTATTAGCTTTTACATTAAAATAGGTTTCCAAACTTGGCGTTGCCGAACCTAACAACACTTTTGCTTTATGTAACGACGCTAACACAATTGCCGCATCTCGGGCATGGTAACGTGGTGCAGGATCAAATTGTTTAAAGGTTTGTTCGTGTTCTTCATCAATAACGACCAATCCTAAATCATTGAATGGTAAAAATAAAGCCGAACGCGCTCCGATTACAATTTTAGCCTTTTCGGAATGCTGTAAAACCTGATTCCAAACCTCAACACGTTCGTTATTAGAATATTTAGAGTGAAAAACCGCCACCTGATTGCCAAAATAAGCAGTCAGGCGAGTAACTAATTGAGTCGTTAAAGCGATTTCAGGCAGTAAGTACAAAACCTGTTTCCCGCTTTGGATATATTCTTCAATGAGTTTGATGTAAATTTCAGTCTTGCCGGATGCCGTTACGCCGTGCAATAAGGTTACAGCATTGGTTTCAAACGAGGTGTTGATTTCTTCAAAAGCTTTTTGCTGCGGATTACTCAACTGAAAACCCGCATCTTCTTCTTTATCAAAAGCAACGCGGTCTTCGGTTAGATAATATTCTTCGAAGATTTCTTTATCTACTAATGATTTTACAACGGCTGAAGTGCTTCCGGAAGCTTCCAATAGTTTCTTAACGGAAATTGCCTTTTTCTCTTTCGCCTGCAATTGGAAATAATGCATCACCAACTCGCGCTGTTTTTGAGCTCGTGATAAAATCTCCATCAGTTCTGAAAGCTGTTCCTGATTGTGGAACTCCTCCTGCAAACGAATGTAGCGAGTTAATTTTGGTTTGTATTTTTCGGCTACTTCTTCCTGTAAAACCAAAGCATTTTTAGCCAACATAGCATTCAGTATCGGAAAGACGTTCTTCTTCCCTAAAATTGCCATAATGTCTTCTACTTTTAAAGAAGATTGTTGCTGCAACGCTTGATAAATCAGGTATTCACTGTCGGACAATTCTTTTTCATCAAGCTGAACTTCTTTGGGTGCCGAAATAATGGTTTCACTCTCCAGCAAAAATCCGCTGGGTAAGGCACTTTTGAATACTTCACCAATGGAACACATATAGTAAATCGCCATCCAGTTCCAGTGGTCAAGCTGAACTTCATTTACTACCGGAAGTTCGTCTAGAATCTGATGGATTTCTTTCGCCTGATACAATTGCGGCGGATTCTGATGCAAATCAACCACCAAACCTGTATAGATTTTGTTCTTTCCAAACGGAACCGCTACTCGCATTCCCTTTTGAATGTACCCATACTCCGCTTCAGAAACCAAATAGGTAAAGGTTTTTTGCAGCGGCAACGGTAAAACGACTTCTATAAAGTGTGGCATGAATTACTTTTGAGTTACAAATATAAGCGTCATAAAACAAAAAACACTTCGCAGTGGAAGTGTTTCTTACTTTATTTTGAACAAGGATTATTTTCCTAACATTGCTGCTTTTAAACCTTTGTCTGCTGGTTTGTTGGATAACCAGATTCCGAACATAGCTTTTTTGAATTCAGCGCCTTCGATAACACCTTTTTCTTTTCCGTTTTTAGATACTACTACACCTTTGTTTGGTACGTATACTAAATCGAAAACATCTCCTTTTTTAATTTCTTCTTTGAAGAACGCTTTGAACTGTGCAATTTTAGCTTTGATTGGTGCTGTATTTCCACCAGTTGCATTTTCAAATCCTTCGTTTACAGCGTTAATCATTTTGTCGCTGGTAATCATCCCGGAAACAATAGTTAATTTGATAGCTGCTGCGTCATTTCCGCCCATAATATCGGCTGCATTAGCATTCTTTTTTGGCAAGTATAACGCTCCTACATACATGTCCATGAAGAATTTTTCACGAACTCCTGCTCCGTTAAGCACTAAACTCTGATCTTCCATAGTTACTTTCTGAGCCAATTTCACACCACCTACTTCGGTTTGTGCGTTAGCTGAAAATAATCCGATGAAAGCCACTAATAAAACTGTTAAGAACTGTTTTTTCATAATTGTCGTTTTTGTTTTGTTAAATATATAAATTTTTTCTTTTGTGTTTGTTGATAATTGCATTTAACTCGAAACCTAAAAGCAATATCATACAATTGATCCAGATGTAAAACATTAATACAAGAAGTGTACCAATTGATCCGTATAACTCATTATATCGTGCAAATTTTGTTACGTAAATACCAAATACATACGAAGTTACAATGACCAGAACTACCGTCAACATGGCTCCGGCGTTGATAAAAGGAATTTGTTTCGTCTCTCTGGTTCCGTATTTAAAAAGAAATGAGGTCGATACAAAAAGCATCACAAAGATGAATGCATAACGAGCGTATTCGATGATTAGCACATCATCCAAACGGAAGGTATTGGATAGTTTCTGAATAAAAACCTCCGAAACGATAATGGACGAAATGGTAACAATCAAAAGAAACGAAAAGATTAAGGACAATCCGATAGATACAGCGTACTGACGGAAGTATCCTCGTTTAATCGTTACGTGATAGGAGGATTCAAAGCCGCCTAGAATTGCGTTCAATCCGTTGGCCATTAAGAAGATAGACATCAGAAAACCAAAGGATAACAAACTCTTGTAGGAGTTGTTCATAATATCACTCAAAATGGTTTCGACAGCACCAAAGGTATTCGGCGGTACGCTATCGGAAACGAATTGTAAAAAGTCTTCCTGAAAGCCTGCAAGCGGAATGTACGGAATCAAATTCAGAATGAACAGCGCAAAGGGAAACAAGGCCATAAAGAAACTGAAGGCAATTGCTCCGGCACGATACGAAAACGCACCTTTGGCAATTCCGATACCATAAAGTTCTAAAATTTCGTATAAAGAAACACCTTCCAAACCGGGCACTTTTATGGTTTTACAAAAAGCCATCAGTTTGTTCAGGACGGGAATCTTTTCTATTTGTTCTTCTATTTCTTTAGACATTCTTTTGAGTATTCAGTGGTCAGTATTTAGTAGGCAGTAGCAACAGTTCTTAGTACACAATTCTGAAAACTGCTTACTGAAAACTGAACACTAATTAAATTGCTTTCAGACTCAAATCCATGTTGTAGATGGAATGGGTTAAGGCTCCGGAGGATACGAAATCTACACCACATTCGGCATACTGACG
>NZ_JALDYN010000045.1:0-11090 GCF_032153895.1 Flavobacterium sp. | reverse complement strand
TTAGCAGTTAGCAGTTAGCAGTTAGCAGTTAGCAGTTAGCAGTTAGCAGTTAGCAAAATTAAAAATCTTTCAATTAAAAAAAGCAGACCTGTAAGCCGGATTCTGTACTAACCGAAGTCAGTCCTTATCATTTATCTAGACCTGCAATTGCTCACAGGTTCCATCTGCCTACCCCTCAGCAACGAACGAGCCGCCCTTAACTGCTGATATACATGGCATTTCACCGCATAGAGTTTACCTGGTTTCACTACAGCCTTACCTGTACATACTTTCTGTTGCACTTGTCCTCCCTTGATTGCTCAAAGTGACGGGCATTACCCGCTATGCTGCTCTATGGTGTCCGGACTTTCCTCCCCAATAAATTGAAGCGATAAGGCGGTCTGCGGTGCAAACTTACGACAAAAAAACCGATGCCTTTTAAATATTTTAGTGATACTTTAACAATCGATTTTCGGTAAAGCAAAACATTGTGAGTAACTTTATAATTCACAATCTTTTGCAACTTAACCATGATACATACCTATAATTATGCGAGCGTTTCCATCGCTTTACAAGAACTTAAAGGATTAGGTTTTGACTTTGATTTTAATACAAATGAAGAGTTGTTCAAAGCTAATCCGCATGATTTTGAAATTGTACACATTTACCGCTACGAAGGCGATTCGAGTGCCGATGACGAAGCAACCGTTTACGGAATCAAATCTAAAGATGGAAAAAAAGGGGTTTTTGTTTCAGGTTATGCCGCCAATTCTGAAAGTGAAGCCGCCCGTTTTTTAATTGGTTTGTCTATTAAAGGAAAGAAAGGGCTTTAGGTTAGTTTCAGTCGTAGTCACAGTTTTCAGTTAAGAAATTCTATCTTTCTTCCTAACTTCTGAATTCTAAATTCTAACTTATTTTGTGAATAACTTTTCCTCAAATCCCCAAATAATCAAATAACCAAACCAACAAATCTTCTATATTTGTAATCCAATACATTTCTATGGAACAATTCATTGTATCAGCCCGTAAATACAGACCGCAAACGTTTAAAGACGTAGTCGGACAAAAGGCTATTACAAATACTTTACTGAATGCCATAGAAAACAATCACTTAGCTCAAGCCTTATTGTTTACTGGTCCTCGAGGTGTTGGAAAAACAACTTGCGCCCGAATTTTAGCCCGTAAAATCAATCAGGAAGGTTACGATGATCCGTATGAAGATTTTGCGTTTAATGTTTTTGAATTGGATGCGGCTTCCAACAACTCGGTAGATGACATTCGTAATTTGATTGATCAGGTTCGAATTCCGCCACAAACCGGAAAATACAAGGTTTATATCATTGACGAGGTTCATATGTTATCGACATCGGCTTTCAATGCCTTTTTGAAAACTTTGGAAGAACCGCCACGTCATGCTATTTTCATTTTGGCAACTACCGAAAAACACAAAATCTTACCAACGATTCTTTCAAGATGTCAAATATTTGATTTCAAGAGAATTACCGTTAAAGATGCTAAAGAACATTTAGCAGAAATCGCTAAAGAACAAGGTGTTGCATTTGAAGATGATGCTTTGCATATCATTGCTCAAAAAGCTGACGGCGCCATGCGTGATGCTTTGTCGATTTTTGACCGTGTGGTTTCATACTGCGGAAACAATTTGACGCGTCAGGCTGTCACAGAAAATCTTAATGTACTTGATTTTGAATACTATATCCGTGTAACTGATTTAATTTTAGAGAATAAAATCCCTGAATTATTATTGGCGTACAACGATATTTTAGCCAAAGGTTTCGACGGACATCATTTTGTTGCCGGATTGGCTTCGCATTTCAGAGATTTGATGGTTTGCAAAAATCCATCCACTTTGATTTTATTGGAAGCTGGTGAACAGGCACAACGTTTGTACGGTGAACAGGCACAAAAAGCTTCTCAAGAATTTTTATTACAGGGAATTGACATCGCCAATGATTGCGATTTGAAGTACAAAACTTCTCAAAATCAGCGACTTTTAGTTGAACTTTGCCTTATGCAGCTTGCCTCTATCACTTTTGATGGAGAAAAAAAAAAGCTGACAAATTTATAATCCCACCTACTTATTATCGAAATTCGGGTTATTCCATAACTGAAGTTGTTAATCCGAAACCACAAGCTGAACAAACTACTCCAGCGGAAATAATTGCAAAAGAACCAGAACCAACAGTTGTTGAAACTCCAACTATTTCTGAAACTCCGATATCTGAAGAAATTATAGAGAAACCAATTGTTCGGCCAGTTGTAAATTCAATTCCGAATTCTGATACTCCAAAAGTTTCAGCTTTGTCGTTAGCCAGTATAAAGGCAAAAAGAGAACTTGAAGCCTCACAAAAAACCAATGTAAAACATCAGGACGAACTTCCGAAAGAGGCTTTTACAGAAACCGATATGCTATTGTATTGGACACAATTCGCTGAAAAACTGAGCAATAAAGGTCAAAAAATCATGGCGACTTATATGTTGATGGACGATCCTACTTTGGATGGTTTTACAATCAAACTACAATTACCTAATGAAAGTTCCAAGGTTGATTTTGATACTAATAAACTGGAGTTACTTGGTTTTCTGCGCGGACATCTTCACAACCACGATATCAATATTGAAGTAACTGTGAATGAAGTAGTTGAAACAAAATACGCTTTCACGCCACAAGAAAAATACGAAAAGCTGAAAACAATAAACCCTGCCTTAGATATACTGAGAAAAACGTTCGATTTAGATGTTTAATTTCTGAATAAACGCTGAAACTTCCTTTAAAATCAACTCCGGATTTTCTTTATGTGGTGTATGCTGAATTTCAGGAATCACTAATTTTTCGGATTTCCCTTGGGTTTGAGTAACAATTTTACTAACTTGTTCTAAAGTTCCGTATTCGTCGGCTTCACCTTGTATTATTAATGTAGGACAAACAATCTTCGGTAAAAAATGTTCCATATTCAAGCTCCTGAAAGCATCGGTTGTCCAGGTTTCTGCCCAAGCCCAAAACATAGCTTCCGTTTTATCGCCGTGGTATTTTGCAAGCTTTTGCTTTAAATCTGTAGTTTCATATTGATGGATTGCTTCCCGAATTCCTTTCAAAGTAACTTCTTCCACAAAAACGTGAGCGCCCTCGGTAATTACGGCGGAAATTCTGTTAGGATATTTGGCTGCGGCTAATAAAGCAATCGAACCGCCATCACTGTGTCCGAATAGGATAACTTCTTTCAGATTCCAGAAATCCAACAATCCATTTAAGATATCGGCTTCAAGTTCTAAATATTCGTTGTCACGCTTAGTATAGCTGAATTCACAAGACTTTCCATAACCTTGTCTGTCGTAAATCAAAACATTACATTGGGTGAATTCACCTAACTTTTCAGGAAAATCACGCCACAATTCGATACAACCTAAAGAATCGTGAAGAAATACAATTGTTGGTCTATTCGGAAAACTATCGAATCTTTTTACAGCAATTTCTTCTAGTGGAAAGCCAAAATCAGAAACCATATTTATATTTTTCCGTAATACATCGCTTTCACAACACCGTCGGAAAGACCAATTTTCGGAACATAAATATTGCGTGCTCCGCTCCATTTCATGGCGTTAAGATAAATGCGCATAGCTGGAATGATAACGTCGGCGCGGTCGGTATTTAAAGCTAATTCGGCAATTCGTTGTTCGTAACTTAAAGCGTTTAGTTTTTGATATTCTGCATTCAAATACATGTAAGAAAGTGGTTTATCCTGAGCTTTACCGGATAATTTGAAGATTTTATTAATGTTTCCACCCGAACCGATTAACGTAATATTTTCGTAAGGTTCTGTTTGTGTCTTAATCCATTTTTCAATTTCAACCCACACAACATCGTTAACCATATTGTTCAACAAACGAACGGTTCCGTTTTTAAAGGATTTCGAAGCAATCATTTTACCTTCGGAGAACAATGAAAATTCGGTACTTCCACCTCCAACGTCTACATATAAATAGGTTGCATCAGTTTTGATAAAATGATGTAAATCTGAAGACGCAATAATTGCTGCTTCTTTTTTACCGTCGATAATATCGATTTTGATATCGGCTTTTTTCTTAATGATTTCAGTTACTTCTTTTCCGTTATAAGCCTCACGCATAGCGGAAGTAGCACATGCCATATAACGTTCTACTTTATATACTTTCATCAGCAGTTTGAAGGCTTTCATCGCGTCAATCATCCTGTCGATGTTTTCTTCGGTAATTTCCCCAACGGTAAAAGCATCTTGTCCCAAACGAATCGGAACACGAATCAAAGCACTTTTATTGAATTGCGTTTCTTTTCCTGGTTGTTCTACGATATTGGCAATAAGCAATCGCATGGCGTTGGAACCGATGTCAATTGCTGCATATTTTTTAATTGTAATCATAATGCTATTCTAAACCGATTAAACATTTTCGGCTACAACTTCCAGTTTGTCTCGGTAATAATTGTATAATTCATGCTGCGCTCTGAACATTCTCTGATCGGGCTGCTTACGGTATTTATTATCTAATTTTTCGGAATGCAATCGCGCTTTCACATTGGCCATCCATCCGATTTCGAAAGTTTCCAACATCTCTTGTTTGATATCTTCATCATAAATTGGACAGGTCACTTCTACCCTTGCATCTAAATTTCTGGTCATGAAATCTGCAGAAGAAATAAATACTTCCGGATCGCCGTTGTTTCCAAAAATGTAAACTCTGGAATGCTCTAAAAATTTATCAACAATACTAATGGCTTCAATGTTTTCACTCATACCAGGAACACCCGGAATTAACGAACATATTCCACGAACAATCAGATGAACTTTTACGCCGGCTCTACTCGCTTCGTACAATTTATCAATCATTTTGTAATCGGATAAACTGTTCATTTTTAATCGAATGTAAGCTTCACGACCTAAATTGGCGTTCATGATTTCACGGTCAATCAGTTTGATGAACTTTGAACGTGTGTAATGCGGTGAAACAATCAAATGTTTGTAGCGGTGAACTCGGTAATTCACATCAAAAAAGTCGAATATTTTGGCGGCGTCTTTTAAAACCTGCTGATGGCTTGTCAATAAAGTAACATCGGTATAAATTTTCGCAGTGGCTTCATTAAAGTTTCCTGTAGAAATAAAGCCGTAACGGAATACTTTGCCATCCTCAATTCGTTCGATTACACAAATTTTGCTGTGTACTTTTAAACCTTTTACGCCAAAAATCAGTTCGATACCTTCGGTTTGCATCATTTCGGCATAAGAAATATTACTAGCTTCGTCGAAACGTGCCTGTAATTCAATCTGAACTACAACTTTTTTACCGTTTTTCGCAGCATTAATCAACGAACTGATAATTTGTGAGTTCTTCGCTAAACGATATAATGTAATCTTAATGGATGCTACTTTCGGATCGAGTGCTGCTTCTCGTAAAAACTTAATCACATATGCAAAAGACTGATATGGCGCATTAACCATAAAATCTTTTTCCTTGATTTTCTCCAAAATACTTCCTTCCAAACTTAAACCCTGAACTGGCAACGCTGGTGGTTGTTTAGCCAACAAATCATAACGTCCCATGTTTGGAAAATCCATGTAATCGCGACGGTTATGATAACGTCCGCCAGGAATAATACTGTCTGTGGAATCAATCTGCATTTTGGTTAGGAAGAACGCCAGAGTATCTTTATCGATAGATTGGTCGTACACAAAACGAACCGGTTCTCCCATTCGTCTTTCTTTAACGCTATAGGATATTTTTTCAATCAAACTTTTACTCAAATCACTGTCGAATTCCAGCTCGGCGTCTCGGGTGATTTTTATCATGTGTGCCGAAATACTTTCGTAATCAAAGATGTTGAAAATCTGATTTAAATTATAGCGGATTACATCATCCAAAAGAATAATATACTGCTTATCAGAATTGGACGGAAGCACCACAAATCGGTTGATGGTTTTCGGAATTTCGATTACCGCATAACGCACTTCTTTTTTCTGTAAAAGTTTTGAAACAATCGTGTTGGATTCTTTCGGTTTCATGACCAGCTTAACGGCCAAATAACCTGAAGTATCTTTCAACAATGGGAATTCTTCCAAATCGTTAAGGATAATCGTAACCAATTCAGGCCCAACTTTCTGAATGAAATAATCGTGAAGAAAATTTTGCTGTTCTTTATTAATCTGATTCTCGTTGATGATGAAAACATTCTCTTTTTCAAGTTGTTTCTCAATCACACTTAAAATGCGTAAACTCTCTGACTGTTGCTCGATTACGATTTCGGTGATTTCTTTTAATAATTGTTCGGCTGTAATTCCGCCCAATAGCTTTTCACCCGAAATTCCTTCGGCATTCATACGGCGAATCGCAGCATAACGAACTCTAAAAAATTCATCAAGATTGTTGGAAAAAATTCCTAAAAAACGAAGTCTGTCTAACAACGGAACGCTCTCATCGGCAGCTTCCTGAAGTACTCTTGCATTAAAGGTTAACCAGCTTTTTTCTCTATCTATATAACGGTTTTGTGGTGTATTCATGATTTTAAATGACTCGGGAAAACGGCATCTTTTATTTTCCCTTTACGTATTGCGCTCCAATCGTTCTCTTCAAATGTTAACGAAACAACACCCGATGTGGGCACATTGTCTATATAACGGTCTCCAAATTTATTAACAAAATCGGTTATGGCGCCATTATGTCCGAAAAGAATTAAACTATCGTATTTGTTCTCGCAATTCTTAATGGCCTGCTCTAACCCTTTTTCATCAAATGTATACAAATCATCCTTATAAATAATGGTTTCCAACGGAATTGCCAAATTTTGTGCATAAATCATAGCAGTTTCTTTTGCTCTTCGTGCCGGACTGCTCCAGACTATGAATGTTTTAGGCAGATAACTGTCGATATGATGCGAGGTTATATGAGCATCTCCTATACCTCTTTTTGACAACGGGCGATCAATATCATTTAACGGAATATCCCAATTCGATTTGGCATGACGGATTAAAACTAAATTTTTCATAACCTAAGGATTTTGTTTTATAAAGTAAGTCAAAAAAAACCACAAATACCAGAGAATATTTGTCAAATAATTGTTAATTCAAAGAGAAAAATTACAATTTCATCGAAAATAACTGTCATTTTCACATACTTGAGATTTTTATTAGATAATTTAGCTCATGTAAGATACCGAGATTGAATTGAAACTGAACGACTTAAATACCACAGCAAAGTTGTACAGTTTTGAATCTTCAGGTTTGTCAGTTCTTGGTAAACTTTCTTATTCTTTCCAATTACACTTTATATCCAGATGGTAATAACCATCAAAACTGCTTTCTGTTAATTCATTTTCAGAAAGTTACTGTGTTTCATTAAAAATTACAGCTTATGAATAAAGTGTTACTCAAATCAGCTATTTGTGCTTTTCTTCTGTTTCTCGTGGGAAATGTCTCTGCACAAAATTTTTACTCTTACGAACAAATAATTCAAGGCTCGTCAGTTCGATCCGCTAACAATTTTGACCTTGTAAGGGTTAAAAAACTAATCACAGAACTACATCCAAAACTCTACTTGGTTAACAACAATGTTTTAAACACATCTGTTACCAACAGTTATTTTGCAGACATTGATGTAGCTTCTCTCGGAATGTTACAAAATCAGCAAAACAACGCTGGTTTTGAAATCATTAAAATCAATGTGAAAAATTCTGATAATTTCAACATTGATTTATCACAGCTACGCCAAACCTATACAGGATTAAAATATGTATATGTTTCCTGCAATTTTGTATGCGATATAAATTATATAATAAATTTCTTCAGTAACAATGACCCGGAAATTCTGATAATATATTCAGCTTCTAATCCAATCTAGAATTCTCTAATATTAAAGATTAACGTTATGCAAAACTCAAATAACATACTCAAAAATACTTTAGAAAAAGCTGTTTGGAAACTGGTACTACTTTTTACTCTTTTAGGGTATTTTACAGTTGAAGCGCAGATTCGCGTTCCGTTTACACAGCGTACTTCAGTTTATAGTCCGACTAAAAAGATTTACAATATTAAAGGGGATTTTACCATGATTGGTAACACGAACCTTACGCTTGTAAATTATGGACAGGAAACAGCTAATAGTAACAATGACATGCGATATGTTGATATTGACGGAGATGCTTCTACATGGAATTCATCTTCATCAAATTTAACATTCTCAACTGAAAACGGTGCTCAACCAAGCTGTTCTAATATCATTTATGCCGGACTTTACTGGACTGGTAGAGCTTCAAACGGAAGTTCAAGTCCAACAACTTTTACGGTTGATCGCGACGTTCAGGGAACACAAAGTGTAAACAACAATCAAACAGTTGGTCATAGTGATGATATCACTTACACACAATATGATATGACTGTAACCCGTCAAGGTTCTAACGGAAGTTATTATGTTCGCTACGAATTTGATGGCAATGGTGATACCTATCAGTTTGAATTTTTAAACAGTTCACAATACATTCGTTACAGAATAAACGGTGGAAGTTGGATAATCCCTACAGGGCAATTAGTTTCAAATTCTGGTAATAACAGAACTGTTTCATTTGATCCTGTTACCATTTATTCTCAAGTTGGTGGAGTAACTTTAACTGTAAACCAGCTGCAACGAGACTCTAGAATGACCAGAAGCACAAGTCAATATGAAAGTTCTTCATTTGCTTATGTTAATGTTTCCGGGTTAATACCAACTACAGTAACAGAATCAAAAACCTTTGATAAAAGAGTTGTTTCGCTTAAAGGACCAGGAGCCGCCTCTTATACTCAGGTAACTGCTGATAACGACGACATTTACTTTCCTACGAATGATGACGGATTTATGTACTCTGCCTATGCAGAAGTTACTGACTACGTAAGAACTCACGGCTTAGGAAATTATTTTGTTGGTGATATCGCCGTAGTTGAAGGTAATGGTGGATCTACCGGTTATTACGGTGGTTGGGGACTAATTGTTGTGTATGAAAATTCCAAAATGAAATGGCGAGATGTTACAATTTTTGACGGACACGCTTACGTTCAAGGAAACACCACTACTAGCTTTGATTTGCCAGTTACCGGTTTCAATACTGTTCAAACTGGTGCCGTTAATATGAAACTTGGATTAATGGCTGGAGAAGGTGATCGAGGTATCTCAGGAGATTATTTTCAGATTCAAAAAGTAAGTGACAGTAACTGGCTGAATTTAAATCACTCCGGAAATACAACAGGAAACTTCTTCAATTCATCCATTGAAACCGGTGGCAATACAAGAAATCCAAACATCGTAAACAATACCGGATTAGATGTCAGTATGTTCAATATTCCAAATCCGGGTAATACTGTAATGGCCAACAATCAGACCAGTACAACTTTTAGATATGGATCAACTCAGGACACCTATGTAATCTTTACTGTTGCTATGGCGGTCGATGCTTATATTCCTGATGCCGAAGGAGTTTCTTCCGTAGTAACAATTAACGGTTTACCTGCCGGGTCAGGTCCTTATGCGGCGCAACCTGGACAGGAAGTTGAATTTTCAATTAAAGTATATAATGAAGGAACTGAACCAATTAATAATGCGAGAGTTTCTATTCCAATACCATATTCTGCCTCTTATGTTCCAGGAAGTGCTTCAAGAAGTATTTTCTTTGCACCGCTTCCCTCTCCAAACAGTTTAACATTCGATCCTACCGGAAACGGAACTATTAATTGGGATATTGGAACACTTCCAGTTCCTGCAAGTCCAACAGTTTTACTTGGAGAACTATCATTTAAAATTAAAATTACTGAAGACTGTCGCATTCTCTCCAATCCAAATTGTACCGTAAATTCAACAATTTTCGGATACATGTATGGTGTTGGTGCAGTAACAGGAATTCCAATTGATACCAAACCATTTATTCAGGGTTATACAACATCAGGAACTTGTCAAGGTGAGCCAATTACAAGTCCATTAACTGTTAATATTGAAGCCCAAGACTATATCAATCAAAATTGTCAGAACACTTCAAATACAATAGCTTTTACATTTTGTAGTGGCGTCGCTTCAATTCCTCTAAGTCAGATTAGTGGTGCTTTTCCTCCAGGAACTTTGTTCTATACACAATATCCTCAAGTAGGAGCTCCGTTAACACAGTTTCCCGGAACATTAGGAACAACAACTTACTATGCTATTCCTCCGGGAGCAAATGGTTGCTACTTTATCTTCACAATTACTTTAATTGAAAATCCAAGTGTTTTAGAACCAATTGATTATCAGATTGAAGGTTGTAGCGTAGCTTCCATTACTGGCTTACCTTATAGTGAAACTCCTGTAAGCATAACATTAGCTCAGTTTTTAGCAGCTGGTGGAACAGCTTCTAACCAAAGTATTGCCTATACAATTACCTATTCTGATACACAAGCGGGTACTTGTCCTACAATTGTTACAAGAATTTTCAATGTAACTACACCATGTGGAAGTCCTCAACAATTAACTCAATTAATTACAATTGATGATACTGTTGCTCCAGTTGCTCCAGTTGCTCCGGCTGATGTAACTGTAGCGTGTTCTTCTGAAGTGCCTGCAGCTGCAACTCTAACCGCAACTGACAATTGTGGTGGAACAATTACTGGAGTTGCAAACGATGTAATTACTGCAGGAAGCTGTCCGAACTCGTTCTCTGTGCTACGTACTTGGACGTTCACTGATGCCTGTGGAAATGCTTCTACTGTTTCACAAACTATCAATGTAAACGATACTGTGCCACCTGTAGCTCCGGCTGCTCCGGCTAATCTAACTTTAGCTTGTGCTTCTGAAGTACCTGCAGCTGCAACTTTAACTGCAACTGATAACTGTGGCGGAACAATCACTGGTGTATCAAACGATATGATTACTGCGGGAAGCTGTCCGAACTCGTTCTCTGTGCTACGTACTTGGACGTTCACCGATGCGTGTGGAAATGCTTCTACTGTTTCGCAAACTATCAACGTAAATGATACTGTGCCACCTGTAGCTCCGGCTGCTCCGGCTAATCTAACTCTAGCTTGTGCTTCTGAAGTACCTGCAGCTGCAACTTTAACTGCAACTGATAACTG
>NZ_JALDYN010000060.1:0-2623 GCF_032153895.1 Flavobacterium sp. | reverse complement strand
GCAAGATCGATTGGAAGATAATAAAAAAGACCTGAGAAACGAACAGGAGAAATTCGACAAGAAATTACGCAAAGGTAAATTATCTCCGGAAGACGAAATCAAAGGCAGAGAAAAGCTTTTAAAGCTCAACAACAAACAAAAAGAATTGTTATTAGATGTTGAAAAAGCCCAACTGAAACTGAACAAATTAGATTAATAAAAAAAAGCCATTCAAATTGAATGGCTTTTTTTATTCTGTCAATCGCTTACTTCTTGATTTCGGCGATTTTCTTTTTATCCTTTAAGTTGATTGTTCCTTTGCTGATTAAGGTATTCGACTTCATATCGGTTAAAATATTCAAGGCTTCTTCTACGTAAACGTCTTTGGAAAGACTTTCGTGCCATCTTTCGCGTTTCTGTGCTAAAAGCGAATCGCTTTTAAACAATTCCTGCTCGTACGGCAAAGAAGCAAACTGCAAAGTATTTTTATAATCTGCGATGCCTTTGAATTTTTTAGCAGCATTTTCCACAGCGTCTTCTTCCGCTTTAAACTTGTTGAAATTCAAACTGTATTCGTAAACATCTTTACGCTGGTTAATCCATTTCGCGTTTTCATCAATTAAACGGAAAGTTTCATTCGCTGCCATTCGCTCTTTGCTTTTCGCAATTACATCACTGAAACTAGCGTTTTTAGCCACTTTATAACTTGCCTCGTCAATCTTATCCCATGGCATCGCGTTTTCAATGTCGCGTTCTCCCATGTCAATGTATGAATAACGATCCGGCATTACGATGTCACTCAACACACCTTCACGCTGTGTCGAACCACCATTAATTCTATAGAATTTCTGCGTAGTTGTTTTCAAAGCACCTAAGTCACCGTAAGAACTGCTTCTCACGAACTGATTTAAGTCGATAACATTCTGAACGGTTCCTTTTCCGTAGCTGTGTTTACTTCCGATTACAACACCACGTTTGTAATCCTGAATCGCTGCCGCAAAAATTTCAGATGCCGAAGCCGAAAAATTATTCACCATTACCACAAGCGGTCCATCCCACTGTACGCGAGAATCTTTATCATATAAAACCTCTTTTCTTTTACCGGAAGATTTTACCTGAACTACTGGTCCGTCTTCAATAAACAAACCAACCATATCCACTACGGTTTGCAAAGAACCTCCGCCGTTATCGCGTAAATCCATTACAATTCCTTCCACGCCGGCAGCTTTCAACCTTTCGATTTCTTTAGCCACATCTTTGAATGCATCGCGGTTGTCTTTATTTTCAAAGTTGATGTAGAATTTTGGCAGATAAATTACCCCGAAAGTTTTATCTCCCTGTTTCACAACACTTGATTTGGCATAGGTTTCTTCCAACTCCACTACTTCACGGATGATGGAAATTACCTTGATAGTTCCGTCTACTTTTTTAACGGTCAAACGTACTTCCGTTCCTTTTTTTCCTTTGATTTTTTTCACCACATCGTCCAAACGCATGCCGACTACATCAATAGGTTCGTCATCGCCTTGGGCTACTTTCATAATCAAATCACCTTGCTCAAGTTCTTTTCCTCTCCAAGCTGGTCCACCAGGGATTAATTCAGAAATTTCAGTGATGTCGTTTTTCTTTTGCAGACGCGCACCGATTCCTTCCAAAGTTCCGCTCATGCTGATGTCGAACTTGTCTTTTTCTTCTGGAGCAAAATAGAAGGTATGCGGATCAAAACGCTCTACAATCGCATTGATGTAAATGGAAAACCAATCGTTTCGGTCTAATTCTTCCACAAAATCAAAGTATTCGTTTAACGATTTTAAGGTTGTTTCGCGCGAATCTTTTTCCAAATCTGCCATCGATTTCGCTTCGTAACCCGATTCGCTTTTCTTTTTGTCTTCTTCTAATTTTATTTTATCCGTAACCGAAGACAACACCGATAATTTCAACTGTTTTTCCCAACGGCTCTTCAACTCTGAACGGTTTTTAGAAAACGGAGCCTTATCATAATCAGTATTGATCGATTCGTCTTTTGAAAAATCAAATGGTTTGTCTAAAATATCTTTGTAAATTTTTCGGGATTCAGCCACACGCTCAATCAAACGATTGTATGTCAATTCGAAGAATTTCAAATCCTTGTTTTTGATCATGTCGTCAATCTGCGTTTCATACTTCTTGAATTCGTCGATATCAGACTGTACAAAGAAACGCTTCGACGGATCTAAAGCATTCACATACTCTTTAAAAACGTTTTTGGAAAAGTTGTCATCCATTGCAATCGGATCGTAATGACCTTTTTCAAGCACAAAAGTTAAAAGTTCCAGTAAAAGACGGTCTTTTTCCGGATCTTCCTTTTTGTGAGGCATAAAACTCCATAGTATTGCCGATAAAGCGGTTACCAGCAACACAACCTTATAATTTCTCTTCATAAACTGCCAAAAAGTTTTCATTAGTATTTTTCACTAAATTACACAAAAAACAAAGCCTTTGCCTTAATGTTCCACTAATATTTTGTTAAAGATTTCATTTTATTCACAAAATGCTAAAAACAAAAATTATACCAACCTCATCGGGAAATTGCTTATTTTAGCGAAAGTAAACAATTACCCACAATCATGAAAAAAAGACCGCTGATTTTAGTAACCAACGACGA
>NZ_JALDYN010000044.1:0-12476 GCF_032153895.1 Flavobacterium sp. | reverse complement strand
CAGATGATGTGAAAGTAATTTTAGCCGAATACCGTTTGGCTCTTAAACGAAACAACAAGCGAAAAATTTAATATGAAAAATAAATCGTATATCGGAATATCTTTTATTATTCTGCTGTTCGGGATTTGGGCAGTACCAAAAATCGTAGCCAAATTTCAGAAATCAGACATGCATACGGTTGGACCCGTTCCGAAGTTTGCCCTGACAGACCAGAACAACAAGAAAATTTCCAATGAAGATTATTTGGGAAAAGTATATGTAGTCGAATTTTTCTTTTCCACGTGCCCGACGATTTGTCCGCGTATGAATCAAAACATGTTGCAACTGCAAAAAGAGTTCTACGGAAAACCAGATTTCGGAATTGCATCCATTACCATCGACCCCAAAACCGATACATCGGAGCAATTGAAAAAACACGCTGAGCAATTAGGCGTGAAGCACTACAATTGGCATTTCTTAACGGGTGATAAAGACTATATTTACAAATTGGCTCAAACTGGATTCAATTTATATGCAGGTGAAAATTCAAATGTAGCTGGAGGTTTTGAACATTCTGGTATGTTTGCCTTGGTGGATAAAGAAGGAAATATCCGTTGTCGTAAAGACGAATTCGATAATCCGATTTTGTATTACGACGGTTTAGAACAACCTGGCATCGACATGTTAAAAGAAGATATTAAGAAATTAATGGAAGAATAATGGAGCAATCAGTAGAAAAAAAATACAATAAATGGATTGTAGTGTTGTCGGTAGCTATTCCATTAGTAGTGGCAATATTGTTTAAAGTCAAGTTGAAAGATTTTGGTTTTGATGTAGAACCACTTTCTTTTTTACCACCAATCTACGCCACTATAAATGGTATAACAGCGGTATTGTTGTTGGTTGCTGTGTGGGCTATCAAAAATGGAAACCGTAAACTTCACGAGCGTTTGGTGAAAATTGCGATTGGCTGTTCTGTGGCTTTCTTGGGAATGTATGTGGCATATCATATGACATCTGATTCAACCGTTTTCGGAGACATTGATCATAATGGTGTCTTAGAAGCCGAAGAAGCGATTGCTGTTGGGAAATCAAGATTATTGTATATTATTATTTTGCTGACACATATTTTGCTGTCCGTTGTAATCATTCCTTTTGTACTGATTACCTATGTGAGAGCGTTGGCGGGTAATTTTGAACGCCATAAAAAGATAGCAAAAATTACTTTTCCGTTGTGGTTGTATGTTGCTGTTACTGGTGTTGTGGTTTATTTAATGATTTCACCGTATTATGCGCATTAACACTATAAAGTTGCTGCTTGTTGCGGTTTTTTTAATTGGATTGACTTCTGATGTGCAAGCGCAATGTGCGATGTGCCGTGCTGCTTTGGAAAGTGAAGAATCTGGTGTGTTGCCCGAAGCTGTAAATGACGGGATTGTCTATTTGATGGCGATTCCTTACATCCTTGTGGCTACAATAGGTTATGCCATTTACCGATTGAAATACGGAAAGAAGAAAAACGAATCAAAATAAAAAAAGCAGTGTTCAACACTGCTTTTTTGTTTATTCCATGCCGTCAATTTTTACAGACATTTGTCCTGAAGTTTTGATGAAAGCAATGATGGCTTTGTCGGTTAGTTCCACTTTATCAAAGACAAAATCACTGAGATTTCCGTTTACAAAAACACCTTTCATCGGAGAATAATTGTTGAGATACGGCTCCATATTTTTCTTTCCTTCATCTAAATTTCCTTTGATGGAGTACCGACAGCTCTCCTGAATTTTGCGTAAAATCATCCCGCTTAAAAGCCAGTTGGCCGTTTTGGTTAGCGCACCTTTGGTGTTCAAAACATAATCCATCTGATCGAAATAGATTTCCTTGGTCACAGCATTATAATTCGGGAATCCGGACAAATAAATGGTTCCGTTTACGCTTCCCAACATGTCTAAAGCAATAATCATTTTGCCGTCTTTGTGCCATAAATCCACTTTTTGAACCGTTATTTTTCGACTTCCGGAAGCAAAAGTTTGCCCCTGGAAGTTTTTGGTCAGAATTCGGGAAGCACTTTCGTAAGTTGAAACAGCAGCAACAGTGGCTTCAACTTTATTCGGCATTTTGGATACCGGTTTCAGAACAATATTTTCTTTTTTGAACGTATTCAGTGGTTGTTGCCCGACGATGGTTTGCATGCTGCATTTTAAGCCCATATCCATCGTGATTTTATTTTTGGATAGAACAGCATCGGTAACATACAATTCTGTCGGAATCAATTTGAACCAGGTTTCGTATTGTTCACTTGTGATAAACGGCGTACTTAGTTTTTCTAACACGCCTAAAACCTGAGGCTTAAAATCAGTCGATTTGTTGATGGCATCGTCAATTTTTTTGGCGATTTTAGCTTTAAAAATGCGTAGCGTAGGATTTACAAGATACGTAATCGGAATGTGGCGCCCTTTTACCTCAATGGACGGACTTTCGCTCCATTCAAAATCCTGAATAACCGAAGTAGTAGACAGTTTCCAATTCGATAATTTGGCGTCACTCAGTAATTTGATGGTTCCGTTT
The DNA here is from genome assembly GCF_032153895.1 of Flavobacterium sp. Taxonomy (GTDB): domain Bacteria; phylum Bacteroidota; class Bacteroidia; order Flavobacteriales; family Flavobacteriaceae; genus Flavobacterium. Next base: position 9,931 of record NZ_JALDYN010000044.1, on the reverse strand, counting down.
AGCGTGATATCCTTCTTGTCGTTTAAACCTAGATATTCGGTGCCATATTTTACGCGAATCCAGATTTTCATGGGTAAAACCGATTCGATTTTGCCGTCTTTCTCGCTTAATTTTACAGGAGCCTGTTTCCAGATTTTCATCTCGGTATTGTCGTCGGCAATGATACTGTCGTTATAAATTAATCCGGTTAAAACTTTGTTCAGTTGGTTTTCGACTTCTTTAATCGGGACTTCAACCGGCATGGCAACAAATGAAGTGGTGGTTTTGTAAACCATCGGGGAATTATCGCTAGGTGTAGGTTTTAAAGCTTCAATTTTTTTAGCCGATGAACAGCTGATTAAAGTAAAAAGTGCAAAAAATACCGAAAAGACAGTTAGATAGGATTTCATAAATCGTTAGTGTAAATCGGTGTAAATGTAAAATTTTTATTGGTTCACGCTGTAACTTTTTGTACGGAAATGCGTCTAATTTGTTTTACGAATAAGAGATTACACGCAAACTACTATCTTTGTATAGCTCTTTTCAATTGAAAGCCTATGAAAAGTTTCTCTGCAGCAAAATGGCTGCTAACCGGTTTGTTGTTTGTGACGTATCAGTCGCAGGCACAAACAGCTAAAAAATGGACGCTCGACGAATGCGTTGAATATGCCTTACAAAAGAATATTTCCATTAAAAATTCTGAGTTAGACAAACAAGTAACCGAGATTAATAAAAAAGATGCTATCGGTAATTTTTACCCTTCGATAAACGGACAAGCATCGCATTCCTGGAATATTGGTTTAAACCAGAACATTACCACCGGTTTGTTGGAAAACCAGACGACACAGTTTACCTCTGCAGGTGTAAATGTTGGTGTTGATATTTACAAAGGATTGCAAAATCAGAATCAGTTGCGAAAAGCAAATTTGAGCATTATTTCGTCGCAGTATCAGCTGACCAAGATGCAGGAAGATGTGTCTTTGAATGTGGTTAATGCTTATCTGCAGATTATTTTCAACAAAGAAAATTTGAAAGTGCAGCAGGAGCAATTGGCTTATGATACCAAGCAACAAGAAAGAACTCAAGAATTGGTTGATGCTGGTGTTGTTCCGAAAGGCGATCTGTTAGATGCAAAAGCGACTGTAGCAACCGATAACCAACGTTTAATTGCTGCGGAAAATGCGCTGTTGATTTCCAAATTGAGTTTAGCACAATTGCTGCAATTGGACGAATTTCAGGATTTTGACATTGCCGATGCCGAAGTTCCGGTAGAAAACAGCACCGTACTTTTAGAAGAAGCTAAAACAGTATACGAAAAAGCCAAGCAAAATAGAACTGAAATTCTTTTGGCAGCTAATAACGTAAGTATTGCCGAAAGTGATTTGAAAATTGCGCGTGGAGCTTATCAGCCTACGTTACAAGGATTTTACAGTTTTAGTACGCGTGCCGCTTATGCCGATAGAGTCGTTGGATTTGAGCAAGATGCTGCTAACCCTAATTCGGTAATCGGATTTGTGGATGGAACGAATCAGTTGGTAATGCAGCCTAATTTTTCTCCTGTATTAGGAAAACCAAAATCAGTTTTTGACCAATTTAGTGAGAACAAAGGGCAGAATTTTGGTCTTTCATTAAATGTTCCTATTTTTAATGGATTCTCCGTGCGAAACAACGTACAGCGTTCAAAAGTAGCGTTGGAGCGTTCCAAAATTGCCTTAGAACAAAGCGAATTGGATTTAGAACGTACCGTTTATACCGCTTACACCGATACCAAAGGTGCTTTAAAATCATACGAAGCGGCAGTTGCTACGTTAGAATCTAGAGAACAAGCTTTCAATTACGCCAAAGACCGTTACGAAGTAGGCTTGATGAATGTTTTCGATTTCAATCAGGCACAAACCTTGTACGTGAATGCGCAATCAGAAGTATTGCGAACCAAATACGATTATATTTTCAGAACCAAAATATTAGAATTCTACTTCGGAATTCCACTTTACAAAAAACAATAACCATGACAAAGAGAACAAAATTTTTATTATTCGGAGCCGTTGGACTGATTGTGCTTTTACTTGTTTTAAGCAAAGCAGGCGTTGTAGGAAAGAAAGATGAAGGAAAAGAAGTAGAAACGGCTAAAATTGATGCGATAACCATCGTGGAAACCGTATCGGCTACCGGAAAAATCCAACCGGAAGTAGAAGTTAAAATATCATCCGAAGTATCCGGAGAAATCATTGATTTGCCGATTAAAGAAGGACAAACGGTTAAAAAAGGTGATTTGTTGGTGAAAATCAATCCGGATATTTATGTGTCTGGTGTGAACAGAACCGTTGCATCCTTATCTACTACCAAAGCAGGGTTAAGCCAGGCAGATGCTCAGTTAAAAGAAGCCAAAGCGAATTATGACCGTAACAAGCGTTTGTTCGAAAAAGGAGTAATTTCCAAATCCGAATGGGACAAAGTGGTTTCTTCCTACGAAGTGGCTCAGGCGAGCAAACAATCGGCTTATTACAACGTGCAAAGTGCCTCGGCAACTGTAACCGAAGCGAAAGATAATTTAGGAAGAACCACAATTTATGCTCCGGCTGACGGAACCATTTCCAAGTTGGATGTAGAGTTGGGAGAGCGTGTTTTAGGAACTCAGCAAATGGCTGGAACCGAATTGTTACGCGTCGCAAACCTGAATAACATGGAAGTGGAAGTGGATGTGAACGAAAACGACATCGTTAAAATCAGTATTGGAGACGAAGCTAAAATTGAAGTGGATGCTTATTTGAAGAAAGAATTCAAAGGAATTGTAACGAGTATCTCCAATTCCTCTACAGCGACTACAACCGCAGATCAGGTAACGAATTTCAAAGTAAAAGTTCGTATTCTGAAAGAATCATATCAAGATTTAATGGAAGGAAAACCAGCTAATTTCTCGCCATTCCGTCCAGGTATGACGGCTACTGTAGATATTATCACGACAAGAAAAGAAAATATTTTAGCAGTTCCGATTAGTGCTGTAGTAATGAAATCAGATACGTCTTCCGTGAAAAAAGATGTAATGGAAGAGTTGGAAAAACAACAGGAAGAGAAAGTGAAAGGCTCAACCGATAAGAAATTCGAATGTGTTTTTGTGAAAGAAGGTGATAAAGCCAAAATCCGCATCATCAAAACCGGAATTCAGGACGACACCAATATTGAAGTGCTTTCCGGACTGAAAAAAGGCGATGTTGTCATCGTCGGTCCTTACACTATGGTAACCAAAGAGTTGATGCCAGGCGATAAAGTAACGATTAAGGCTAAAGGAGCCGAAGAAAAAGAGAAGAAATAATTTTCAGATATAGTATTCAAGAATCCAGGCTAAGGTCTGGATTTTTTGTTTCCCCGTCAATCCGCTATCTTTGCAACAAATTAAGATTATGACTTATATTTTAAATCTTGAAACGGCTACTAAAAATTGTTCAGTGAGTGTTGCGCTTGACGGCAAAACAATCGTTTGTCTTGAAGTGGCGGAAGAAGGCTATTCCCATGCTGAAAAACTACATGTGTTCATCGAGCAGGCGTTGCAACAAGCCGGAATTACATTTCAGGATTTAAAAGCCGTTGCGGTAAGTCATGGGCCGGGTTCTTACACCGGATTGCGTATCGGAGTTTCGGCGGCAAAAGGTTTGAGTTATGCTCTAAATCTTCCTTTATTGGCAACCGATACTTTGGAAGCTTTAGCTAGAAAAATTCAGGTTGAAGATGGCGAAATAATTGTTCCGATGATTGATGCCCGTCGTATGGAAGTTTTTTCGGCAACGTTCAATTCATCTTACGAGAAAAAAGAGGAAACAAAAGCTGAAATTATTGACGAAAACAGCTATTCCAATTCAGAAGAAAAACTGCATTTGGTGGGTGATGGTGCTTCAAAATGTAAAACGGTTCTGACTTCAGAAAATGTTATTTTTCACGATGAAGTCATTTATCCGTCCGCAAACGAAATGAGTAGGATGTCTTTTGAAAAATTTCAGAAGAAAGATTTTGTAGACGTGGCTTATTTTGAACCTTTTTATTTGAAAGATTTTGTACTGACAACCAAATCTAAAGCGTAACAAATTCTTTGCTTTGCGCCAAAATTTCAGAATTTACTTTGGCAAAATCACCATTTTTCACCCAAATTTTTACGCTAAAATTAACGGTAGCTTCTGCTAATTCATGAACGGTAACTTCCGGAGCTGGCTTTTTCAGTACTTTCGGATTTCCGGCGACAATCGCTTCTAAATTTTCTTTCACGGTTTTGATGTCAGAATCGTATTTGGTGCGAACCAATAAATCACTGCGACGAATGTCCATCTGCGAGTAATTTTTAATTTTTCCATTTGAAAGAATGCCGTTCGGTAAATACACAATTTGATTGTTGGAAGTCAGGATTTTTGTGGTGAAGATGTGAATTTCAATCACTTTTCCGGTTTCGGCTAAAGCTTCAATATTATCACCAACTTTAAATGGTTTGAATAGAATAATCAACATCCCGCCGGCAAAATTGGATAGCGAACCTTGTAATGACATACCAACTGCCAATCCGATGGCTCCTAAAATGGCAACAAAAGAAGAAGTTTCAATGCCTAATCGGGAAATTACCGTAACGAAAAGTAAAATACGAAGTCCCCAAATTAGAATATCTGAAGCGAACTGGATCAAAGTGGGTTCCAATTCTCTTTTAATCATTATCCGCTCGACTATTTTTCGAGTGATTTTGATACCCCAAATACCAACAATCAAAATGATGATGGCCGAAACCGCTCTCGGGGAATAGTCAATTAAAAAATTGAAGTAATGCGCGAACAGGTTATCTATTTTTTGAATTTCCATAGAATTTTACAATTGGATTGCTGCTATAGTTTCTTTCAAAGAAGTTAAAGGCATCTGGCAGCTTTTGTTGCGGCAAATATAAAACAACTCCTTGGCTTGTTCAAACCTGTTTTGTAGAAAAGGAATATTGCTTTCTAAAGTATTTCCGGCAAGAAAAACATGAGGAAGATATTCCTTATTTAAAGTTTGAACCGATGCAAGTGCTTCTGAACCACAAACAGCCAATTCCTGTTGTTGACCGGATAAATTCAGCCACAGATTCAGCCAGTTCGAAAACGCGGACGGATAATCCATATACGGAATCATGTTGTGCAGCATCTGGAATGCCGTTTTTTCGTAATACGTATTGTGAAACAAAATGCTTAACAGATACAAATTGTTCGCCATTACCGAATTGGAAGCCGGAATAACGTTGTCTTCCGTTTCAAAATGTTCGGCTATGAGTTGTTTGCTTTTTTTTGAATTGAAGGCGAAAAACTGTTTGTCGGAATCGTAAAAATGTTCAAAACAATAATCGGTCAGTTGTTTGGCGTGATGCAGATACGTTTCGTTTAGTGTGGCTTGATACAGCGAAATAAAGGCTTCAATAGTCAGCGCGTAATCTTCTAAAAAACCTTCAATAGTACTTTTTCCGTTTTTGTAGGAATGCCACAAATGGCCTTGTTCCGACCATTGTCTTTCAAGAATGAATTGTGCATTTTTTTCGGCCGTCTCAAGAAACTTTACATTTCCTAAAGCTTTGTAAGCTTCTGCAAAACCTTTTGTCATAATGGCGTTCCAAGAGGTTAGTGATTTGTCATCCAATCTTGGTTTTGGGCGGTTTTCTCGTACTGTAAAAAGCAATTGTTCCCAGTTTTTTTTCTTCTGCTGCAATTCGGTTTCACTCAAGTTAAATTGTGAGGCGATTTTTTTTAACGATTGCTTTTGAATCAAAACATAATTGTCGTGTTCCCAATAGCCAAAATCGTTGATATTAAAAACTTCGGAAAACAAGGCGAGATCGTCTTGTAAAATCTGTTGGAGTTGTTCTTTTTTCCAAACGTAAAAAGCGCCTTCTTCCAATTCGCCAATTTCGTTGATACTATCAGCATCTAATGCGGAAAAGAACGCGCCTTCCGGAGTTGTCAGCTCTCGTTCGACAAAAGCGAATGTTTTTTCGATAACCTCTTTGTAAATTGGATTTTTTGTCCGTTTGTAGGCTTCCGAATATAAAGTGATTAACTGACCATTGTCGTACAACATCTTCTCAAAATGTGGTACATGCCATTTCATATCCACAGAATAACGGCTGAAACCGCCATCAACAGTGTCGAACAAGCCACCATACGCCATTCGGGTTAAGGTCAAATCGACGAAATCAAGTAATTCGGTGTCTTTTTTTTGAAAACCATAACGTTGTAAAAACAGGTAATTGTTTGGCATCATGAATTTTGGAGCTCGCGAATAACCGCCAAATTCCCAATCAAAACTTTTGCGCCATTTGTCAATTAATGGTTTGAGGTCTTCAGTGTTCAAAGGAGTGTCAGACGGATTTTTTTCCACGACGCTTAAAACCTGGATGCCTTGATGTAGTTTTTCTGCATAGTCCACCATCTTTTCAGGATTGTTTTCGTAGAGATTTTGCAATTGCTGTAAACTGTCCATCCAATCATCTTTTCCGAAATAGGTGCCGCCCCAAACCGGTCGTCCGTCTGGTAAACAAACTACATTTAAAGGCCAACCGCCTTGCTTGGTCATCAGCTGAACCGCTTTCATGTACACAGCATCCACGTCCGGTCGTTCTTCTCGGTCTACTTTGATGGAAATGAAGCTGTTGTTCATTACTTCGGCAACACTATCATCTTCAAAACTTTCGTGTTCCATCACATGACACCAATGACAGGCCGAATATCCTACGCTGATAATCAGTAATTTATTTTCGGTTTTAGCGGATTCAAGACTGTTGTCATTCCACGCTTTCCAATGAATCGGATTGCTGGCGTGTTGTAATAAATATGGGCTGGTTTCTAAGTGTAATTCGTTCATAAGTGCAAAAAAAAAAAGCGTCCCAATCGGACGCTTAAAGATACGTTGTTTTTGAAAACTATTTGATTTCAAAAGTGAGTTTCATGTTTACTCGGAATTCGGTTACTTTCCCTTCATCGTTTACAACAGCGCTTTGCTCTTGAATGTATACGGAACGGATGTGTTTTAAGGTTTTCGATGCTTCAGCCACGCCTTTTCGAACAGCTTCTTCCCAACTGGTTTCAGAACTGGAAAGGATTTCAATTACTTTTAATACTCCCATAATTTCGATTATTTAAAGTTAAGAATCTAAAGTTAGGAAGTAATTTTTGAAAATCAAAGCTTACAAAACTATAAATTAACCGTTTACTGCTTCTACTTTAATGCTCGAATCGTGTAACATTTCGCGCAACATGTTTTCAATACCGTTTTTCAATGTAAAGGTTGAGGATGGACAACCGCTACAAGCACCTTGTAAAACCACTTTTACTTTGCGCTCGGTTTCGTCAAAGGATTGGAAAGCGATATTACCACCGTCAGATTGTACTGCCGGTTTTACATATTCTTCCAATATATTGATGATTTGCTGTGAAGTAGCATCTAAATTTTCAAAATAAGCTTCCTGTTGCTTTTCGTGGGAAGTGGTTTTTACGATTTGGGTTTCGTCGATTACGGTTTTGCCGTCTTCAATGTAATTTTTGATGAAACCCCTTATTTCTTGGGTGATTTCCATCCATTCTGCAATATCATATTTGGTAATGGAAACGTAATTTTCGTCAATAAAAACTTCTTTTACGAACGGAAATTGAAACAATTCTTTCGCCAAAGGTGAAGCTGCAGTTTCATCTATGCTTTTGGACTCCACCATCGTTTTGGTCAACATTTTGCTGGCTACAAATTTCATCACAGAAGGATTTGGCGTCGTTTCGCTATAAACGGTAACCGGAACTTTTTTGGTGGAAGATTCTTCAACGTTGATGATTTTTCCGCCTTTATCTACAAAGGTTTCAATTTCTTCGGCAACCAATTCTTTTACTTCGTCCCATTCTACAATTGAAAATTTTTCAATCGCTACAAAATTTCCTGAGATATATACCGTTTTAACAAAAGGAAGGTAAAATAACTTCTTGGCTAATGGGGAAGAAGTAGTTTCATCGATATTTTTAAACTCGAAATTTTGATTTTTGGTTATGAATTCCGGAAACTCAAATTTCATAATCGTCGGATTCTGAGTCTCTTTTATTGTAACTTTTAACATGATTTTGTGATTTTTTGCAAATTTAACAAAGATATAATTGCTGATTAAGTATATTTGGCATTTTTAAAGGAAAAATTAACATTATGATGATGTTAAGTTTTTATGATTGCCCATACACAACTAAATTATACTATATGAAAAAGAATTACTTTCTGTTACTATTGCTCCTGATAGCCAGTTTCGGGGGATATTCTCAGGCAGTAACCGTTAACGGATCCTATACTGCGCAGCAGTTGGTTGATGTTTTGATGGATACGCCTTGTGTTTCAACGAGTAATCATACAATTACTACCGGGACAAACTTTGGTTCTGTTAATGGTGTTGGTGTTTTTCAGAATACGAATCCTGGATTTCCAATGACAGCAGGTGTTGTTTTGACAAGCGGGGCTCTGACTGCAGTGCCAGGACCGGCTGCTCCAACATCTTCAGGAGGGAATTCTGCATGGGTAGGAGATACAGATATACAGTCAATTGTTAATGCGGTGCCTGGATTTGAAACTGATCAATCAAACAATGCTAGTAAGTTAGAGTTTGACTTCGTACCGCTTACCAATTCCATGAGTTTCGATTTTATCTTTGCTTCGGAAGAATATGACGGGGGAAGTTTTGAGTGTAACTATTCCGATGCCTTTGTGTTTATATTAACTGATTTGGTTACCAATGTCAAAACCAATTTAGCAGTTTTGCCAGGTACTTCGACGCCAATATTAGTTACTAATGTGCATCCGGATAATGGACAATCTTGTGGTGGTGCAAACCCGGAATATTTTGAGCAATACAACGCGGCAGGTTCTGCAATTGTGTTCGATGGTCAATTGGTATTAATGCAGGCTTCATCACCAGTAATTCCAGGAAGAGCGTATCATATTAAACTAGCGGTATCCGATTTACGAGATAATTCATGGGATTCAGCTGTATTTATTGGAGCAGGATCATTTAATGTTGGTCAGGCTAATCTTGGTGATTCATTGACTTTGTCGGCAGGAACAGCACTTTGTTATGGCGATACAAGAGTTCTAGATACAGGCTTAAATCCAGCACAGTATACTTTTGTTTGGTCTCAAGATGGAAATGTTTTAGCTACAGAAACAGGACCTTCAATTGTGGTTACAGAACCTGGATTATATGCAGTTACAGCGTCCAATACAGGAACTAGTTGTTCTTTGACGGATGATGTTCTCATTGAGTTTTATCCGGAAATGATTGTTGGGGAGCCAGACGATATCATTCAATGTGATAATAATGGTATACCCGTAGATTTTGATTTATCTATAAATGATGATTTCGTTGATCAAAGTATTTATTATGCGACTTATTATTTGTCTGAACAAGATGCTTTAGATGAGTTGAATCAAATCGGACCAATTTACTCTACTTTAGCACCATTAACTACGGTTTGGGTAAAAGTTAAAAATTTCGAGAACTCTTGTTATGTCTTGAAAACTTTTGATTTAATAATCAATCAGTGTGGCGCTAATCCAGTTGCCCCAGCAGACATCACTTTATGTGAGAACGCGTCGGGTTCTGGTGTAGCTATTTTTGATTTTTCTGCATTGAGTAATGATGTAGCTAGCAATCAAACAGGTTATACAATAACGTATCATCATACTCAAGCTGATGCGGATAACGACACGGGAGCTATTTCTCCTGACAACGCTTATCTTGGAACCAACGGCGAAGAGATTTGGATTCGTATGGAAGACAATACCGATTCAACCATTGATGGTGTGACATCTTTCCATATTTATGTATTGCCACTACCGGCAGTTACTATTTCAGGATCGATTACTATTTGCGAGGGTACTACAGGAACAGTAACTTTCAGTGGAACACCAAATGCAGTAGTAACCTATA
>NZ_JALDYN010000043.1:0-12820 GCF_032153895.1 Flavobacterium sp. | reverse complement strand
CCTTTCTTTTGAGAATCCTCATCATTAATTTGATGGGGATTTTTTGTTTTATATAAGTTTTAAGAGCAAGTAGGACTTGAATCTTAATAGTCTGTTATGCAGAAAGTCTCGCGTGAGGGATGGAAGTGGCATCCTTTTTTGCTAGACGATGGGTTATAGTATAGTAAATCGCCCAGCAAAAAAGATAGAACGGACAGCCCGACCCTTGGGGCACGCCATAAAAAAAGCCAATCGTAAATGATTGACTTTTAGTATTTTGTGGTTTTATTTATACGATTAATTCTTAAGGTTTTTATAGTAATCACAGCAATTGTTTATTGGGCAAATATCGCATTTAGGATTCGTTGGACGGCAAATTTCACGTCCTAAAAAGGAAATAGACATTCCAATTTCACCCCAAATTTCTTTAGGTAAAACCTGCATAAGTTGTTTTTCAACTTTGTTACCGTCTTTGGATTCTGTGATTAAACCAATTCTTGGTGCAACTCTAATCACATGTAAATCAGCGATTATGCCTTCTGCAGGGGCGTTCATTTCACGCATGATGACGTTGGCGGATTTTCTTCCGATACCTTTTAACGCTACCAAACCCTCCATAGTTAGTGGTATGTTCTTGTCTTCTTTTAATTCTTGGGCAATTTCTATGAGCCAACTGGCTTTCGTTCCGAAATTTCTAACTTTTGAAATGTGAGGAATCAAAGCCTCTACATTAGAGACAGCGATACTTTCCAAATTTGGATTAACTTCAAAAAGGGCAGGAGCAATTTTATTGATATTGGCATCAGAGTCTTGTGCCGATAAAATAACCATCACCATCAATTGATAAAGGTTATTGTATTCCAATGGATGCTTTTTTCCTCGATATTTATCAAGCAAAGGTGTCAAATTAGTATTCCAATCGTTGAATAAATTCATACGCTATTTTTTATGGAAATCTAAAGATAAGGAATTTACACAATATCGTACGCCGGTTGGAGTCGGTCCGTCATTAAAAACATGCCCTAAATGGCCACCACATTTAGCACATAAAATTTCTACTCGCAACATTCCATGTGAAGTGTCTTTTATATATTCGACTTTTCCGGGTATTGATTCGTCGAACGAAGGCCAGCCACAGTGTCCGTCAAATTTTGAATTGCTTTCAAATAAAGGTTCGTCACAAGCGCCACAACAATAGGTTCCGTTTTCGAAATGGAGGTTGTATTTTCCGGTATGTGGGTATTCGGTTCCTTTTTCGCGAAGAATTCTGTATTTTTCTTCTCCTAATTCAGCTTTCCACTGTTCTTCGGATTTTTCTATCGGATAACTCATTTTTTCGCTGGAATAAATTTAATGGATACTGAATTCGTACAGAAGCGTTTACCTGTTGTATCTTTCGGACCATCATCAAAAACATGACCTAAGTGTCCATCACATTTGGCACAGGTTACTTCAATGCGCTCCATGCCGAAACTACTGTCATCATGATACTTTACAGAGCTTTTTATGGCTTGATCAAAAGACGGCCAGCCACATTCGGAGTCAAATTTTGCATCCGAAGTGAATAAAGGATTTTCACAAGCAGCACAAACATACATTCCTTTGTCAAAATGTTTCCAATATTCGCCAGTGAAAGGTCGTTCGGTGCCTTTTTCTCTTAAAACTTCGTATTGTTCAGGTGTTAGTTTGGCTTTCCATTCCGCTTCTGTTTTAGGAATTTCTGTTGAAGCGGATGTTACAGCAACTTTCTTTTTCTCTTGTGCAGTGCAGGAAACAAAGCAACTTACGATGAATAATAAAACAATTTTTCTCATGATTTTACTGAATGAATTCTACAATCTTTTTGATGACTTTGCTATCACCCAAGATTTTTCGATGCCCTAGTTCTTTGGTAATCATAATTTGTCCGTTAGACAAGTGTTGATGAATGTGATGCGCCGCGGATACCGGAACGTCCTCATCATTCTCATCATGAATCACCAGAACAGGAATCGAAACTTCCTTTGCAGCTATATACGCAGAATAACTGTTCATGGTTTGCCCAATTTTGTTTTCGAAGTCTATTTTCATGCGTTGCGCAATGTTTGGCTTGAGTCTTAACTTCAAAACAAAATCGGTTAAAATATCTTCAACAATATCGCCGCTACCAATAATTACGGCTTTTTTAACGGATAATCCGCTTTTAATGGCATTTAAAACGGTCATTCCACCTAACGAATGTCCGATGGCAAATTCAAATTGACCAAATTCTTTTTCGATTTGTAGTGATGCCGCAATAAATTCAGTCATATTGCTGGTTTTTCCTGGAGCTTTCCCATGTGCCGGAGCGTCAAAACTTATGGTTGAATAGCCTAATTTGATGAACTCATCGGCTATCTTAACTAACTGAGTTCCGCGACCGGACCAGCCGTGAACCAGTAAAACTTTTTTATCCGAGGGTCCATATTGATAAACCATTACTTCTTTGCCAATGCTTTGAATAGTAAGAAGTTGCTGTTTGGAATTAGCATCCATTTCAATTTCACGCTTCGGTAATTTATGACGGAATGGCGTTGTGAAAAGTTTAATGGCAAATTGGGTAGCCATTCTTGGTGATAAAATTTCAAGAGTTTTGGCGGTATATAAAATCCCTTTCGGAATTGAAATCGTTTGCTGGTGTTTCGGTTTTTTCATTTTAATAAAAATAATACTGCAAGTTACTCTATTCCTTAAATAGGTTATGATAAATAATTCTTAAAAGTGTTTTGGCATTTTATTTGTAACTATCTGTAATAATATTTGTAACTTTATTAACGTTGATAAAGCTACATTTACTAATTTTGTTTACTAAAAATCGCACATTATGAATTTAAAAACCGGAATTATAGTAGCGGGTTCGTTGGCATTGGCATTATCGTGTGCTAAGAATCCATTTACAGGTAAAAGCACTATGGCATTAGTGTCTAACAGTGAAATTTTTCCATCTTCCTTTCAACAATACAATCAGTTTTTAGGAGAAAATAAAGTTATCAAAGGCACCAAAGATGCACAGCGTGTAGAAAACGTTGGTATGAAGATTAAAGTGGCAGCCGAAAAATGGCTAAATGCTAACGGATATCAAGGGTATCTGAAAGATTACAAATGGGAATACAATCTAGTAGACAGTAAAGAAGTAAACGCTTGGTGTATGCCAGGAGGAAAAATTGTTTTCTATACCGGAATTTTACCGATTTGTAAAGACGATGCCGGTATGGCAACTGTAATGGGGCACGAAGTTGCTCACGCTTTAGCAAATCACGGACAACAGCGTATGAGTGCTGGTATGTTACAGCAATTAGGTGCAGTTGGTGTAGGTGTAGCTACAGGTGGAAAAAGCGAAGAAACACAGCAAATCGCTATGACTGCTTATGGTGCAACAACGCAATTAGGTGGTATGCTTCCTTTTAGCCGTGCTCACGAAAGCGAAGCAGATATGATTGGATTGACTTTAATGGCAATCGCGGGATATAATCCGGACAATGCTGCGGATTTCTGGGTTAGAATGTCTGCCAATGCAGGAGGACAGAAACCACCAGAATTTATGAGTACGCACCCTTCTGATCAGACGCGTATTTCAAAAATCAAAGAATTGATTCCGCAGGCAAAAGCAGAAGCTGCAAAATATGGGGTAACTTTCAAGTAAGAAAATTTATGTATATTCGAGCCACACTTTTAAGTGTGGCTTTTTTATTGATACAACTATGAAACAACTTGAAAAAGGCAGCGCAAAGCTTTTGAATGCTTGGGCTTCTTACGATTGGGCGAATTCGGTTTACAGTTTGGTTATTGCTTCGGCAATTTTTCCGATTTATTACGCTCAGTTATTTAAAAATGAAGGAATTACTGCGATTGATTTCTGCGGAATGACTTTAAAAAACACCGCTTTAATCAGTTTTGTTACTGCGGCGGCATTTCTAGTAGTCGCATTTATTTCGCCATTACTTTCCGGTATTGCAGATTTTATCGGAAATAAGAAGAATTTCATGCGTTTCTTCTGTTTTTTGGGCGCTTTTTCGTGTATCGGACTGAATTGGTTTTCGCTTGAAAATATTTATTTCAGTGTAGCTTGTTATTTCTTCGGATTGATTGGTTTTTGGGGAAGTTTGGTTTTTTATAATTCCTATTTGCCTGATATTGCTTATCCTGAGCAACAAGATAGAATCAGCGCACGTGGTTATTCTATGGGTTATATCGGAAGTGTTGTTCTTCTGATTATCAATTTAGCGATGGTGATGAAATCGGATTTGTTCGGAATTACCGGAACCGAAGGCGAAAAAGCAATGAAAGCCATGCGTTATTCGTTTATTTCAGTAGGAATCTGGTGGATTGTATTCAGTCAGTATGCGTTTTTCTATCTGCCAAACGGGAATGATAACACCAACAAATTACATTCCGGAGTTATTTTTAACGGTTTCAAAGAATTGCGAAAAGTTTGGAATCAGTTAAAACAGGATTTAAAACTGAAACGCTATTTGATAAGTTTCTTCGTCTACAGCATGGCGGTTCAAACCGTAATGTTAGTAGCAACTTATTTCGGAGAACAGGAAATTGGTTGGAAAGACGATGCTGAAAAAACTACTGGATTGATTGTGAGTATTTTAGTAATTCAATTAGTAGCGGTTTTAGGAGCCGTTTTAACCTCAAGAGCTTCGGAAAAATTCGGAAATATCAAGACGCTAATTGTAATCAACTGTATTTGGGTAATTATTTGTATCACAGCTTTTTTCGTGACATTACCAATTCATTTTTACATAACTGCTGGTTTTGTTGGTTTAGTAATGGGTGGAATTCAATCGCTGTCACGTTCAACATATTCTAAATTTTTACCCGAAACTAATGATACAGCATCATTTTTCAGTTTTTACGATGTAGCCGAAAAAATTGGAATTGTAATCGGAATGGTCTTATATGGATTAATCGATCAGATTACCGGAAGCATGCGAAATTCGATTGTGTTTTTAGCTGTGTTTTTCATTACGGGTGTGATATTATTACTTAGAGTGCCAAAAAAATAATCTTGATTTAAAAATAATAGTATATTTGGGAAAATTTTTTCAAAAAACTTAACCTCTTTATTATGAGAAAAAATAATTTGATTGGTCTTTTAGTGGTTTTTATTGCCGCTTTTTCATTTGTTGGCTGTGATGGAGATATTGAACCTCTTGATCCGGCTTTAAATCCAGGAAATGGCGGTGGAGGAGGAACACCATCCGGCGATTATTGGCCAACTGCTGTTAATAACAAATGGATTATGGAGCAAAATGGCGTAGAGCAGCCTGCTATGAAAATGATAGGAACGGATACTTTTGGTGGTGCAACTTATTATAAGTTTTCTGCTCAGGCAAGTGGTGGAATTACTAGTGCTACTACATGGTTAAATAAAGCAAGTGGTGTTTATAAACTTAAAGTAGGTGATTTAAGCCTAAATATGGGAGGTTTAACAGGTACACAAACCGGGTATGAAATGGTTATTTTGAAAGATTTAGCTGTTGGGCAGACTTGGACAGGAACCTATAATCAGTCAACGACTTATGTAGGAATTCCGGCTATCGTTCAAAATACGACTTATACTGGAACAATAGAAGAAAAGGGAATCACATTAACAGTTGACGGTGTTGAATATACTGATGTTATAAAAGCTCATATTCTACAAGAAACCGCGACGGATATGTCATTATCAATTGTAAATACTGAATATTGGTATGCTAAAAATGTAGGTCCAATTAAATCCATAACTTATAGTGGTGGCGGAACCTATGAAAGTATTTTAATTGATTATACTTTAAACTAAAATATTTCTTTTAAAGAATAAAACCCGAAAGTAATTTCGGGTTTTTTTATGGCATAAAGATTGCCTTATACTAGTAAAGAATATCAATTAAACGTAAATTTGTATTGATAATCAATAAGATGGCTGAATAGTGTTTGTTATTCGGTTATCTGTTTTTTTATTGTTTAATGACAAAAAGTCTCAAAAAATACTATGTCAAATCAAAAAATACTTACGCTTGACAACTTGTCACTTCAGGAAATCGATACCGATGCGGAATTAATTCCGTTATTGACTCCCGAAGACGAGGAAGAAATGTACAACGAAGCGCTTCCGGACGATTTGCCGATACTTCCATTGCGAAATACCGTTTTATTTCCTGGTGTTGTAATTCCGATTACTGCTGGAAGAGATAAATCCATCAAATTAATCAATGACGCTAACAACGGCAATAAAATCATTGGTGTTGTGGCTCAAAAAGACGAAAATGTAGAAGATCCAAATGAGCAAGATATCCACAGAGTAGGAACAGTAGCCCGAATTCTTCGTGTTTTAAAATTGCCTGATGGAAATACAACTGTTATTCTTCAAGGGAAAAAACGTTTTGAAATCGATAGTATTACAACGAATGAGCCTTATTTCAGAGCAACCGTAAAAGAAGTTACAGAATCACGTCCTACAAACCGTGATAAAGAATTCTTAGCGATAGTTGAATCGATAAAAGAGTTGGCCATTCAGATTATCAAAGAAAGTCCGAATATTCCAACGGAAGCCACTTTTGCTATCCGTAACATTGAAAGCAATCCGTTCTTAATCAACTTTGTGTCGTCGAACATGAATTTGAATGTGGATGAAAAACAGAACTTACTTTCCATTAATAATTTGAAAGAGCGCGCATTAGAAACGTTACGCTTCATGAATATTGAACAGCAGAAACTGGAGCTTAAAAACGATATTCAGTCGAAAGTGCGTTTTGATTTAGATCAACAGCAACGTGAATATTTCCTGCAGCAACAGATGAAAACCATTCAGGAAGAATTGGGTGGCGTTTCACACGATCAGGAAATTGAGGATATGCGCATCAAGTCGAAATCTAAAAAATGGAACGAAAAGGTAGCAGAACATTTCAATAAGGAAATTTCAAAATTGCAGCGAATGAATCCACAATCACCAGATTTTTCGATTCACCGTAACTATCTGGAATTGTTTTTGGAATTGCCTTGGAACGAGTATTCAAAAGATAAATTCGATTTAAAAAACGCACAGAAAATTTTAGACCGCGATCATTTCGGTTTGGAAGATGTAAAAAAACGTATCATCGAACATTTAGCTGTTTTGAAATTGCGTAACGATATGAAATCCCCAATCATCTGTTTGTACGGACCTCCGGGCGTTGGTAAAACTTCCATTGGAAAGTCTGTTGCAGAAGCTTTGGGTAGAGAATATGTTCGCATGTCATTAGGAGGTTTGCGTGATGAAGCCGAAATCCGAGGACATCGTAAAACCTATATCGGAGCGTTACCAGGAAGAATTATTCAGAATATCAAAAAGGCAAAAACATCAAATCCGGTATTTGTGTTGGATGAAATTGATAAATTGTCTTCAAGTCATAATGGTGATCCGTCGTCAGCCTTGTTGGAAGTTTTAGATCCGGAGCAAAATTCGGAGTTCTACGATAATTTCCTTGAAATGGGTTACGACTTATCGAAAGTGATGTTTATCGCAACATCCAACAGTTTGTCGAGCATTCAGCCGGCACTTCGCGATCGTATGGAAGTTATCAATGTAAACGGCTATACAATTGAAGAGAAAATCGAAATTGCCAAACAACATTTGCTTCCAAAACAATTGAAAGAACACGGTTTGACATCCAAAGATTTACAAATCGGGAAGAAACAAATCGAGAAAATTGTTGTGGGTTATACTCGTGAATCCGGTGTTCGTAATTTAGAGAAGAAGATTGCTTCGATGGTTCGTAATGCTGCAAAATCAATTGCTTTAGAAGAAGAATACAATAAAAAAGTGACCGACGAAGACGTAATAAAAGTTCTTGGCGCACCACGTTTAGAAAGAGATAAATATGAAAACAACGAAACCGCCGGTGTGGTTACCGGATTGGCTTGGACTAGTGTTGGAGGTGATATTCTTTTTATAGAATCAATAATTTCTAAAGGAAAAGGTTCAATGACGATGACCGGAAATTTGGGAACGGTAATGAAAGAATCGGTAACCATTGCTTTGGAATACATAAAAGCTAATTCCGATAAGTTAGGAATCGATGCAGAAGTTTTAGCCAATCACAACGTTCATATTCACGTACCGGAAGGCGCAACGCCAAAAGACGGGCCAAGTGCCGGCGTAGCAATGTTGACTTCTTTAGTGTCAAGTTTTACACAAAAACGAGTGAAGAAGAGTTTAGCGATGACCGGAGAAATTACACTTCGTGGAAAAGTGCTTCCTGTAGGCGGAATTAAGGAGAAGATATTAGCTGCAAAAAGAGCGAATATTAAAGAAATCATCCTTTGTCATGAAAACAAACGCGATATTGATGAAATCAAACCGGAATATTTAGAAGGCTTAACATTCCATTATGTTGACAGAATGAGCGAAGTTTTGGAAATCGCCATTACTGAGCAAAAAGTGAAAAACGCCAAAAAAATGAACTAATATCTGAAATTCCAATTTAGCAATAAGTTGGAATTTCTTTTTTGTGAAATCCCTATATAATTTTATCTTCGCAATACCGTTATTTAAGAAACTGTTTAAAATGCTGAAAAAACTATCTAGTCTGATGTTGTTATTTGCCTGTACTTTGGGATACAGTCAGATTGGAGGAAAACATACCTATCAGTTTCTGAGTTTAGTAACTTCACCGCGTCAGGCGGCTCTTGGCGGAAAAACCCTTACCATTTACGATCAGGATGTAAATCAAGGTTTGTATAATCCGGCGACGATTAATGCTGAAATGGACAATCACTTGTCTTTAAATTACGGAAGTTATTTTGGAGAAGTAACCTACGGAACCGGAGCTTACGCTTATACTTGGGACAGACACGTTCAGACTTTTCACGTTGGAGTGAATTACGTCAATTACGGAAGTTTTGAAGGTTATGACGAAATGGGCATGAAAACCGCAGACTTTACCGGTAGTGAAATGGCGCTTTCTATGGGTTATGCGTATAATATTCCCTGGACGCCCGTTTATGTGGGAGCTAATCTGAAATTGATTTCTTCAACCTTAGAATCGTATAATTCTTTCGGAATTGCAACTGATATTGGTGCGTTATATGTTGATGAGAAAAACGATATTAATATTGCTGTAGCTGTTCGAAACGTCGGAACACAAATCACTACGTATGCCGGAGAACGTGAAAAGTTGCCTTTAGAAGTAATGGCGGGTATTTCACAAGAATTGGAAAATGTTCCGTTGCGTTGGCATTTAACGTTGGAAAATCTTCAGGAATGGAACATCGCTTTCAGTAATCCTAACCGAACCGAGCAAACAATTGATGGGCCAGCAAAAGAAGAAAAAGTTGGTTTTGTAAACAACGCTTTGCGTCACGTAATTCTAGGAGCCGAATTGTTTCCGAAAAAGGCTTTTAATGTTCGATTAAGTTATAACTTCAGAAGAGGAGAAGAGTTGCGCATCGTAGAGCAACGTAATTTCTCCGGAATTTCTGCCGGTTTCGGATTGCGCTTCAATAAAATAAAATTCGATTATTCTTATTCGCGTTATACTGTTGCGGCTAATACAAGTTTGTTCGGTTTGACGATTAATTTACAATAGTATTTTGAAAAAAATTACCATAGCCATTGACGGATTTTCATCCACCGGAAAAAGTACACTTGCAAAACAGTTAGCCAAACAGTTAGGTTATGTTTATGTGGATACCGGCGCCATGTACAGAGCTGTAACTTTGTATGCGATGCAAAACGGTTTTGTGTCTGAAAATCATTTGGATAAAGAAAATTTAGTGGTGGATTTACCTAAAGTGCAATTGCAGTTTCAATTCAATCCAGATTTAGGTTTTGCCGAAATGTATTTAAACGGAAACAATGTAGAAGCTGAAATCAGAACCTTAGACGTTTCTCGTTTAGTGAGTAAAGTTGCTGAAATATCGGAAGTTCGTGCCAAATTGGTGGAACAACAACAGCAAATGGGTAAAAATAAAGCTATCGTTATGGATGGTCGCGACATCGGAACCGTTGTTTTCCCGGATGCTGAATTGAAAATCTTCATGACGGCCAGTCCGGAAACCAGAGCCCAACGCCGTTATGATGAATTGCTGGAAAAAGGACAAGCTGTTTCCTTTGCAGATGTTTTACAAAACGTAAAAGAGCGTGATTATATTGATACCCATCGCGATGATTCCCCATTGGTTCAGGCTGAGGATGCCGTTGTGGTAGATAATTCATCCATGAGTCGAGAAGAGCAGTTTGAGGTGGTTTTGAATATTGTAAAAGAGAAGCTAGTATAAGAAATATCAAATTGATAAAATTCGAGCTAAAAAGAAGTATTTGAACATAAAATTCTTCTTAAAGGACTGATTCGTTTATCAGAGTCTTAAATCCAGAATAAGTTCCGCAACAAAACCGGAATTTATTTTGGATTTTTTGTTTTTAGTGTTAGATTTACCGGCTTTTTATTTACCAAAAACTATGAATATTAAAATTAGATTGACTTTGATGAGCTTCCTGCAATTCTTTGTTTGGGGAGCGTGGTTGATTACTATTGCAAACTATTGGTTTGGGACGAAACAATGGAGCGGTGATAATTTCGGAGATGTGTTTTTAACACTTGGTTTGTCATCAATCTTTATGCCTGCCATTACCGGAATAATTGCTGATAAATGGATTAATGCGGAAAGACTCTATGGAATACTGCATGTCTTTTATGGTTTGGTTCTTTTGTATTTGCCACAAGTGGATAATCCTGATACTTTCTTTTGGGTAATATTCGGGGCAATGATTTTTTATATGCCAACTATTTCTCTTTCTAATTCAATTGGATACAGGATATTAAAGGATAATGATTTTGATGTGGTTAAAGTATTTCCTCCTATTCGTGTATGGGGAACTATAGGATTTATTATAGCCATGTGGATTACAAATCTTACCGGTAATAAAGCTTCTGTAAATATGTTTTACATTGCTGCTTTTGCAGCTATTTTTCTCGGGTTGTATTCTTTTACATTGCCTAAATGTCCACCGCAGAGATTGATTGATGAAAACGCTTCATTGGCAAAAAAATTAGGTTTAGATGCCTTTAAGCTTTTCGGTACATACAAAATGGCTTTGTTTTTTGTTTTTTCAATGTTTTTGGGTGGAGCTCTTCAATTGACAAATATGTACGGAGATGTTTACCTGTCTGAATTTGAGAAGTTTCCTATGTATGCAGATTCCTTTGTGGTAAAGTATTCAACAATAATCATGTCTATCTCGCAAATATCGGAGACCTTATTTATTTTGGCGATTCCGTTTTTCTTAAAGCGATATGGGATTAAAAAAGTAATGTTGATAAGTATGTTTGCTTGGGTATTGCGTTTCGGCTTGTTCTCTTTTGGTAACCCTGAAGATGGATTGTGGATGATCATCCTGTCTTGTATCGTTTATGGAATGGCATTTGATTTTTTCAATATATCAGGTTCATTATTTGTAGAAACCACCACGGATTCTAAAATCCGCTCTTCTGCTCAAGGGTTGTTTATGATGATGACTAATGGTTTTGGTGCCGTTTTAGGAGCGAAAGTTAGTGCGTATATTATCAGTAAATATTTTACTTTCAGATTCGGTACTGTTGAAAGTTTAGCTAATTTTTTCAATACAGATGTTGAGAATCCGGTTATTAAATCAATGCTTGGTGGAGCTACGGTACCTGAAAGTGGTGTGTTAGAGAAACAAGTGGAAGTTAGGGATTGGCATAATATATGGCTCACTTTTGCAATTTATGCTTTGGTGATTGCTATTGCTTTCGGATTGATGTTCAAACACAAGCACAATCCTAAAGATGTTGAGAATATAGCTCACTAAAAATACAAGCCCGATGTTTCATCGGGTTTTTTGTTGGCTGAAATTCAATACCATAACTCTAATAGCCCCGATAGAAGCAGCTACCGTGTAGCGCGTATAGCGGGAATTGCGTTTCTAATAATGCCCGAACCATTCGCTTCGAATAAAAAACTAATCGTTTACAGCTAAAAGCTAATCGCAAAACCTTTGGTAATTAAATAATTATTTGTACTTTTGCGCACCTTTTGGCGAGAAGTGTTTCCTTTAGGTATCAACAATTTATATGTAAAACGCTTCTGTTTTTTCTACCGCATTACGAAACACAAGAGAAACAGAATACAAATTTTTTATCAGACATGTCTGAAATTAACAAAACACAAGAAGAGTTTTTAGCGAATTTTAACTGGCACAACTTCGAAGAAGGTATTGATGCAGTAGATCAAAAAAACTTACAAGAATTCGAAGAATTAGTAGCTAAAACTTTCATCTCTACAGATGCTGAAGAAGTAGTAGAAGGTGTAGTAGTTAGAATCACTGAAAGAGACGCTATCGTTGACATCAACGCTAAATCTGAAGGTGTTATTTCTTTAAACGAATTCCGTTACAATCCAAACTTAAAAGTTGGAGACAAAGTTGAAGTATTAATCGACGTTCGTGAGGACAAATCAGGTCAGTTAGTATTATCACACAGAAAAGCACGTACAATCAAAGCTTGGGATAGAGTTATCGCTGCTAACGAAACTGGAGAAATCGTTAATGGTTTCGTAAAATGCAGAACTAAAGGTGGTATGATCGTTGATGTTTTCGGAATCGAGGCTTTCTTGCCAGGTTCTCAAATCGATGTGAAACCTATCCGTGATTACGATCAATATGTAAACAAAACTATGGAGTTCAAAGTTGTGAAAATCAACCATGAGTTCAAAAACGTTGTTGTTTCTCACAAAGCGCTTATCGAAGCCGATATTGAAGTACAGAAAAAAGAAATCATCGGTCAATTAGAAAAAGGACAAGTATTAGAAGGTGTTGTTAAAAACATTACTTCTT
>NZ_JALDYN010000014.1:0-55113 GCF_032153895.1 Flavobacterium sp. | reverse complement strand
TGATAAGCTACTGGAACAGTCGGGAATCGTAGGCGAAGAAGAAAACAGAAAACTGTTGTTTCTACTGGCTTCCAGTTACAAAATGCCGTATCTGCTGCATGGGTTGGTTCAAGGGAACAGCGGAGAAGGCAAAACGCACCTCATCAACAGTATAGCCAGTTGTATGCCACAGGAAGACATACTCAACATGACCCGAATAACCAGCAAATCCCTATATCACTATCGTGGCAAAGAATTGATAAACAAATTGATTCTAATTCAGGATTACGATGGTTTGGACGATGAAGCGCAGCTCGCCTTTAGGGAAATGCAATCGGCAAAGGTGCTATCCAGCTCAACGGTGATAAAGGACAGTTTTGGAAACATCCGCAGTAAAATAAAAGAAGTGAACGCCCATTTTGCAAGCCTAATGGCAACCACCAAAGCAGAGATTTACTATGATAATATGAGCCGTTCGGTCATCGTGGGTGTGGATGAAAGCGAAGAACAAACCCTTAGAATCATTGGTCAACAGAACAGAAAAATTGCGGGGCTATCCAATAAAGAAAATGAAGAACAGGCAAAGCAATTATTACGTAACTGCATGAGGGTTTTAAAGAGTTATGAAGTGATTAACCCGTTTGCCGATAAACTGGTTTTACCCAGCAACGCTAAGATGTTAAGAAGGTTAAACAGCCAGTTCCAAAATTTTGTTTCACAGATTACCCTGCTGCACCAGTACCAGCGTAAAACGGACGATAAAAATAGGCTCATAACTACCAAAGAAGACATTCAGCTGGCTGTTGATATTTTCTTTAGTGCCATCGTTCTCAAAGTGGACGAACTGGACGGCAGCACCCGTCTGTTCTTTGAAAAGATGAAAGCATTTGTAAAAGAGCAACCCAGCGGAACAACGCACCGTTTTACCGCTCGTGAAATCAGACAAGCTTTGAATACCAGTAAAACATCGGCATTCAAGCACATGGAATTATTGCAACAACTGGAGTACATAAGCCCAGTTGAAGGGAATGCAGCCCGTGGATTCAAATACAAGGTGAGTTACTGGGATAGTTTGGAGAGGCTTAAAGCCACAATCAAGGAAGACCTCAGCAAACAGTTATTGCAGTTGTGAAATCACTAAAAAGAACGCTGAAAGCCTAGTAAATACAACTAATACACCGCTAGCGTTCCTAAAATTGGAAAGTGTGCATAAGGGAAGTTTTCAAATGATGAATTTTTAAAATCGGATAACATGAAGAAAAAAACAATACAAACACCAGCATTTCAAAACCTGCTTAACGAATTTGAAAGCTATGTGAAGGTGAAGAATTACAAGCAGGGAAAAGGTAGTACAATGTACCAGAGCGCAGTCAGAGAATTTTTAATCTGGTTGGAAGAATCGGGAATCACCAAAATAAAACAAGTGACAGGTAAAGAATCGGTAAACTATTTGGAGTACCTCATCACAAGACCCAACCAGAGAAGAACTGGAACGCTGGCGGATAAAACCATCAAATTCCATTTATATGTTCTGGGTATATTTATGTTCAACCTATTGGAAAGCAAGCAGATTGAACGTGTCTATTACATACCGAGCTATTCGGGTGACAATGAAAAGCCCCGAAATGTTCTAACAGTGGAAGAAATCAAAACACTTTATGAACATTGCCAAAGCGATTTACAGCGGGCAATACTATCGGTGGCTTATGGGTGTGGATTGCGTAGGTCGGAAATTGAAGCCTTGGACGTTAGGGATGTTCAGTTCTCCAGTAAGATGCTGATTGTTCGGGACGGTAAGGGAAGTAAAAGGCGTGAAGTTCCCATGAGCAATTTGGTCATTGAGCATTTGAAAAAATATGTAATTGAAGAACGCTACCAAAAATTGGTCGGTAAATCTCAGATTGAAGAAGCATTTTTCATCTACGATAACAGCAAACGAATGACAGGGGAATACTTAGGCAAATCCCTAAAAAAGATTATTGAGCAAACAGAAAATTATGAGCTGATAAAGAAGGACATAACGCTCCATTGCCTACGTCATAGCATTGCACACCATCTGTCAGAGAATAACGCAGGATTTGAGTTTATACGCAGGTTCTTAGGTCATTCGGAAATCAATACAACCTATCTCTACGCTAGGAAAAACAAAATGCCAGTAGTAACCTTTTAAAATAAAAACCTATGGAAAAACAAACACTAGAGCAGTTTCTACTTCAAGATTGCAGCAAACAAACGGTAAAGAGCTATTTGTTTTCGATTAATCATTTTTTGAAAATGAACCCAAGGGCTAAAAGGTATAAATACCAGCATATTGTGGGCTACATGGAAGAAATCGGGCAAAAGCAATCGAATGCCAAATATCGGGTAGCTATACTATCCGCCATCAAAAAATATTATGATTATTTGATATTCAGCGGACACAGAACCGACCACCCCTGCAAGCAGTTGAATATTAAAGTTAACAGCAATCAGGCAATACAGGTGCAGGAACTATTTAGCAGCGAAGAATTACAATTGCTAATGAACCGTGAGAACCGCTACCAGCACCTAGATACCCGAAACCACGTTCTTTTAAGTTTACTGATTTATCAAGGTTTAACCAGCAATGAAATTGCCCGACTGGAAGTGAAAGACGTTGATTTGGATGGTGGAACTATCAAGATTAAAGCTTCCACCAACCTCAACAAGCGAACGCTGGGACTGGAAGCCAAGCAAATAAAATTATTTGCAAAATATATCGATGAAACCAGAGAAGCCCAATTGCGATGCCAGACCGATAAGCTGATTTTAACCAAACTTGGAAAGCCAATCAAAGTGGACAGCATTCATTCGGTAATTGAGCCTTTAAAGCCATTATTTCCAGACAGAGACCTCAATCCGAAAACTATCCGCATGAGCGTTATCTGTAATTGGTTGAATACGGGGAATAAATTGCCTTTGGAACGGGTTCAGTACCAATCGGGACATAAGTGGCCTGGTACTACGGAAAAATATATCAAGGTTAATAACTTGTTAGAAGTGGAGTTGATAAATAGGTATTTTCCTATTTGAAAATTGATTATATTTGGAATATAACAACTTAAACTCTAAGATTATGGGACTAAAACCAGGACCGAAAAGAACAGCGACATCAACAGGACAGCCTGACAAACGCCAACGTGATAATAAAAGTACACCAGGGAATACCCCCTCGTTGAAACCGTCTAAAAGTTCAGGAAAAAAGTAAATTTATCTTTGTTCAACAATCAGTAATCCATCCAATTCGGATGGATTTTTTTGTTTGTTGTTATTCCTATGATGTATTTGTTATTTTGTCCTATCTCAATTAGGATTTGACCTGAATTACCCTTATTTTCGTCAGATAAAACGTTCTTATACATACCAAAGCGACCCTTTTTTTCGTGCGTATGATGGTTTTCTTACTGAAACGTATAAATATAAGTACAACGGGAAAGAATGGCAGGACGAGCTGGGGCTGAACATGTACGATTACGGAGCAAGGAATTATGACCCTGCTATTGGTAGATGGATGAATATTGACCCTAAAGCGGAGACGAGTAGAAGATTTTCACCGTATGTCTATGCTTTAAATAATCCAATTAGGTTTATTGACCCTGATGGCATGCAAGCTGTTGATAGCGATGATTGGATTGAGTATACTACAAAAGATGGTAAGCAAAGTATTACTGGTAATGTATCAGATTTAGTGATACTACTATTCCGAAGAGCTAACAATTTAATAATCAGCAATTATCGAAAGGTTAAAGCAAAAAGATGGATAAATACAAGTCCATCTTTTTTATTTGTTAATGTCTTAAATCGATTCTAATGGCAAATAATTCAATCTTATGTACCATAATTAGTGACAAGGTTAAATGCAAGCAATGTTGCAGCTTTGAAGTGATTAAGAACGGTAGAACTAAGAATAGAAAACAGCAATACGTTTGCAAAAATTGCAAGTATCATTTCATTGATAACTATACTTATAATGCATGTAAAAATGGTACTAACGATAATATTGCAATACTTACAAAAGAAGGATTGGGCATCAGGAGCATTGCAAGGGTTTTGAAAATTTCCATCACAACTGTACTAAAAAGGATTGTGAGTATTGCAATACATTGCAATCCTCCTGCAATGAAATTTGGTAAAGCATATGAAATTGATGAATTAAGAAGTTTTATTAAAGAAAAAGACAAACTCATTTGGATTGTTTATGCTTTAGAAAGAGAAACAAAAAAGGTAGTCAGCTTTAATGTTGGTCGGAGAACGAATAAGACTCTAAGTGTTGTTACAAATAATGTTATCCTATCTTCTCCAAAATCAATATCGACAGACAAATTAATCAATTACAAATCACTTATTGATAAAAACCTACATCAAACAACAAGATTTGGCACTAATCATATCGAAAGGAAAAATCTAACATTAAGAACACATCTAAAGAGATTAAATAGACGCACCATATGTTTTAGCAGAAGTTTGACCATTCTTAAATCTGTTCTAAAAATCTATTTTTGGTATTAAAAAAGAGATAATAATATACTTAGTATACCACAAATATAGAACATTCCTTAAGACCAATCTTTCGATTGGTCTTTCTTTTTGTGTTAATACAGCAATGTTCAAAATCAGAATATCCCTAAATTTAATGATATAAAAATCACCAAAATTAGGTATTATAGGAAAATACTTTTTTAAATATATTGCCATTTAATTGTTTTGAGTTATGCAAAAAATTACAATAAAAGAGCTTGTTGAATTTAGAAGAAAATCTGATAAGAGTAAAATGAACTTTGCTTTCAAATTGAAGACTAGAACGGAAAAAAATAAAGTTGATACTGAAAATGAAGGAGGTGGTGATTACTGGGTAACTAGTACAAGTTCAATCTATAATACATTTAAGCATGATAAAGATGAATTCTATGACGATAAGATTGAAGAATTACATCTTAGATATAGTACGACAGAGGATTTACGAGTTAAAGATATGTATAGAAGAAATATTGAAATTTTAGAAAACTTTAAAGATTTCGATTTTAAAGATTTAAGACCCCGAGACATTTCAAAATTTGAAACAGTTCATAAGGATTCGAAAATATTAATTCTCAATAATTTCCCTATATATCTTAATCCAAGTTTAATTTTTTGCTTTGAAAGAAACGGGAAGGATGAAATAGGCGCACTGTGGTTAGTTCCACAATTAGAAGGATTTCAGAAATCAGAACTTGGAATGTTTTGTGAAATACTTCATAGATTTCTTATAAAAAATTACTCTGCTAATTATCAAATTTCAGAAGACTACTGTATTGCAGTAGACACTTTTAACGCTCAAACTGTAATTTATTCTGATCTAGTAAATGGTCAAATTCCTTTTCTGATTGATAAGACTTTAGAAGAGGTTAAAAACATATAAAAAGACAACAACAATTATGAATTCAAAAAATAGTAAAGTAAAAATTACTAAAATCAGGTATTGCATGAGAATACTCTTTAAGCAATAGCAAAACAAACAATTGCACATTCAAGAACATTAGATAAGTATTTAAGTATACAACATTAAGCGAAATAAAATGTCTTTTGCTGATTTAACTGCATGGAATTGCAACCAAACAAGCAGATGTTCTTAATAAGCAAATTAATAAAATTAGTTAAAAATATGTGATACTATTCAATTATACCACTTGACAAAAATTATAATAATTGTCTACATTTAGATGTGGTATATGAGTATTTTATTATAAAAAAAGATAAACTTTAGCTTCTTTTAAAAACAAAATTTCACCTTAATTTAGCCCTTTTCATTAAAAACCACCAAAAAAAGTTGTGGTTTCCAAGATTAGGAAACTTTTTTCAACGTGGTTTCCAAATAAAAATCAATTTTGGAAACAACTTAACAATCTGTAAATCAATTAGTTTTAGATAAAAGTTTCCTTGTTTCCAAAGTTTCCAAAAAATTTGAATTGGCAGCCGAGAGAAATTAAAAAATCATAACAAAATATTTGAATTTTTTATTTGTTCATCTGCAGATTTTATTCTTGGAGTATAAATTTCAGTTGTTCTAATCTCTTGATGCCTTGCCTGATCTCTAACTTTTAAAGCAGGTATTCCATTATACAATAAATCTGTAATTCCTGTATCTTTAAATGAATAAAACTGAAACTTTTTATCTAGCCTTAGATCTTTTCTAACAACATCCCAAGAGTTTTGAATTTTACGAACACTCATTTGTTTTAGCCCAGCAAAATAATTATTATTAGAAAATACGTACCAATCATTGGGAGCATTTGCAATATGTACTAAAATATCTTGCAAGAAGTTTGCAGGTATTGTTATTGTTTGATCCTTTTTATTTTTGGAAATCTCTTTAGGTATAAAAATTGTGCTCGCAGATTTATCAATCATCCATACTTGCAATTTCCTTAATTCAGAATTTCTCAAAAGACAATAATATATTGCTTTACAAAGCACAGGAAATCCATCTTCTCTGCTTTTTAAATAACCACTTATTCTCTCTTTTGTAATTGGATCAAAGACTTCCCTTTTCTTTACCTGAATCCTTAATGGCTGTAACCCATGAGTCGGATTTTCAGCTAAAACACCTTTGTCAACTAACCAACCACAAAATAGTTTTATGAAAATTAGATGATTATTACGAGTTCTAGGAGAACTCTTCCTATCAATATATATCCACTCTAGATACTGAACACAGAAAGCTTTTTTGATTTCGATTGCAAAAGTGATTTTATATTGTTGATTAACGAATTGCTCCAATAAATTGCAATTTGAATTGTAGGTTCGCTTAGTATCTGCTCTCAAAACATTATCTGCAACTAATTTATCTAGTCCTACTTTGAATTCTGTTATAACATCATTAAAACTTTTGAAATTCTTACCAGACTCTTCTAAATATGGTGACCAACCATTAGATAGTTTATTGTTAATTTCTAAAACTATTCTCTTGGCAAATTTTAATCTTTCAGACTTAGAGTCCATTGATGGAACCCTACTTCTAAATCTTTCTAATTGCTTTGTAATTGGATTCTTTGCATAATAAACAATTAACCATTCTTTGTTTAATCGCAATTCTGCGGGTTTGAAGTCAATAAACGCATTAACCTTTACACGGGAAGTTTTTTTCTCAGAATTTGGCATTTTTTTATATAGCACTAAAAAATACACTTTTTTAGCACCATAAAGTTTGACATATTTCTGACACAGACTTTTGTCTGTTTCTTCTCTCAACCCCACACCTATAGGGGTTGAGAAAATTATTGCAGAGAGGAAGGGATTCGAACCCTCGATGCAGTTACCCACATACAAACTTTCCAGGCTTGCTCCTTCAACCACTCGGACACCTCTCTAGTTTGAGTCTGCGAAATAACAATTTTTATTTGAGTTATTCAATGTTTTTTGAAGAAATTTTAGGACAGTTCGCCACGAATTGAAGTTTCAAAAATGGTTTTGAAAACCGCAGCTGGTACTTGCTGACCTAATAAATACATCAGTTTGGTAATGGCTGCTTCCGTTGTGATATCATGTCCGGAAATTACACCGATTTTCTTCAGTTGAACACCGGTTTCATATTTTTCCATATTCACGCTACCACCGGAGCATTGCGTTACATTCACCACTTGCAAACCGCTCTTGATTGCTTTTTTAAGAGTGCTAATAAACCAATCTTCGGTTGGGGCATTTCCGGAACCGTACGTTTCTAATACTACACCTCTCAAATTTGGAATTGCCAAAACGGCTTTTAACACACTTTCATTAATTCCGGGGAACATTTTCAGCACAACCACATGACTGTCAAACTCTTTGTTGACTTTCATTTTTTTAGTACCTACTTTCTTAATAAGTAAATCGTGATTGATTTTCAGATGCACACCAGATTCCGCCAATTCCGGATAATTGGGGGAAGCAAAGGCGTTAAAATGTTCCGCGCTGATTTTAGAAGTTCTGTTGCCTCGGTACAATTTGTATTCAAAATACAAACAGACTTCGGAAATTACCGGTTTTCCTTTTTGACGCAAAGAAGCAATTTGAATCGCCGTGATTAAATTCTCTTTAGCATCTGTGCGCAAATCCCCTATCGGAAGTTGAGAACCTGTAAATACAATCGGTTTTCCTAAATTCTCAAACATAAAACTCAACGCAGAAGCGGAATACGACATCGTATCCGAACCGTGTAAAATCACGAAACCGTCAAAAGCATCGTAATTCTTCTCCACAGCTTCCGCCATGGCAACCCAGCGCTCCGGATTCATGTTCGAGGAATCTATCGGCTCTTTAAAAGAAACCGTTTCGATTTCACAGTCTAAAAGTTTTAATTCAGGGATATTGTGTAACAATTCGTCAAAGTTGAAGGCTTTCAGCACACCGGTTTCGAAGTCTTTTACCATACCAATGGTACCTCCGGTGTAAACCAACAATATTTTCGGTTTAGTCGACATTGCCGTATTTCAGTTTATTGATTACAGGGTTGGCGTACATCGCTAAGAAACTATCGCGAAGGGTTTCCTTTTCACTTCCCAGACGCATTTCCAAACGACGTTCAAAAAGTTGTTTTTCTTTTTCAGTGTACTTTCCTGTAAAAGTAGTTGTATTGTGTAGTAAATCGTAAGCAATAAAATTGGTTGGCCACAATTTGTAAGTCGACAGAATGGCATCGTCAATTACTTGAGCCAAAGCCTGTATCTGTTTGTTCGTGTTGTCGTTTTCGGCTTTAATCTGTTCGTATTCCTTATCCAAAACATCTCCGATATGAATATGAATACGCTTCTTCTGCCCGATAATCCCACTGATTAAGGTGATAAAATCTTCGTTACGTTCTTTAATATAAACCTCATCGTTGGCTTCTGCCATCAGTTGCGGCATTTTTAAAGCATCGGTTGGATCGTATTCGTAAGAAATGGAAACCGGTACTACGCGAACTTTTCGGAAGAAATCCATCGCATTTTTCTCATCCGATGCCATCGCCAGCATTTTCAATACGCCTTGGTGTGTCGCATCGTTTCCGTCTTTGGTACGTCCTTCGCGTTGGGCTATCCATACCGAACGGTTTTCTTTGGAAAGCAGATGATACATGAATTCCGACATCAGCTTCGAACTTTGCAACAATTCTCTTGGCGACAAACCTCTGCGTACTAAAAAGTTTCGGTTCAATCGCGATAAAGCCAGCAAAAATGTTTTTTGAACCAGATTGTCTCCAATCGCTGAAGCCGTCATGATTTGACCGTGATCAAACAAACTTACGTTCAATAACGAAGTATCTAAAATGATATCGCGGTGATTGGAAATGAAAAGATAGGATGTATTCGGTTCTAATTTTTCAAAACCGGATGTGGAAAGTCCTTCCGAACTGCGCTCTAAAACACGTTGAATGGACTGATAAATAAAGTTAACCTGAAAATCACGAATAGAATGCGTGCGTTTGAGTTGCTCCATCCAAACTTCTTCTTCAACTTCGGGAAAGGTGAAACTCATCAAAGCTTTCATCATCGGATGATTGGCAATGCTTTGGATGGCTTCATTTACCTCGCTGTCATAAAACTGTCGAATCGAATCGAATTTTGTAGGCATTTTTTGGTTACTTCATTTACAATTCACAAAAGAACGAATTTTTTATCAATCTAAGGGAATTTCTTTATTAAATCCCGAAAACTTCTTTAGAATTTTCAGTCGTGATTCGGGCAATTTCAGCAACGGGAAGCTGGTAAATTTCAGCCAATTTTTCGGCAAGTAAAGTAACGTAGCTGCTTTCATTGCGCTTTCCGCGATACGGAACGGGCGCCAAATAAGGAGCATCGGTTTCCAAAACAAGATGTTTGATGTCGATTTGATGCAAAAATTGATCAATCTTTCCGTTCTTAAACGTAACCACACCGCCGATTCCCAACTTCATGTTGTAGGAGATCGCTTGTAGCGCTTGTTCGTAAGTTCCGCTGAAGCAATGAAAAATCCCGAATAAATCATCTGATTTCTCCAATTCCAAAACTTCAAAAATTTCATCAAAAGCGTCCCGACAATGGATATTGATAGGTAATTTGTACTTTTTCGCCCACTGAATTTGTTTCTGAAAGGCTATTTTCTGAATCTCTAAAGTGGTTTTGTCCCAATACAAATCAATCCCGATTTCTCCGATAGCCGCAAATTTTCGTTTGCTCAATTCGGCTTCCACATGGGCCAATTCGGCTTCGTAATTCTCTTTTACATAACACGGATGCAAGCCCATCATCAAATGAATATTCTCCGGAAACTGTTGTTCCAAATCGTACATTTTTTGGGTATACGAAGCATCAATCGCCGGAATAAAAAAACGTTTTACACCTTTACTGATGGCGCGTTCAATCATTTCAGTACGGTCTTCGGCAAATTCTTCGGAATATAAATGCGTGTGGGTGTCGGTTAAAACAAAATCGGTATTCAAAATTTATCTTTTTGTATTGTTGCTGCGAAATTACGAAGATAGTTTCAGTTTTTGTGTATTTTTGAGTTATGGAGCAACTGCACGAGGTCTTAAAAAAGAAAGGATATAAGAAAATCCGATTCAAATTATCTAAAACCCAACACCTTTTGATTAAAGCCAAAATCAACGGTGTGGAAGGCAATTTTATTTTAGACACAGGTGCTTCCAACAGTTGTGTAGGTTTCGACAGCGTTGATTTTTTTAACCTAGTCGCACAAGACTCACCTACCAAAGCAGCAGGGGCCGGAGCTGTAGGCATGTATACGCAAATGGCCACCGACAACACTTTGCAATTATCCCGCTGGAAAACGAAGAATTTTCAGGTCATTATTTTCGACATGAGCCATGTAAACCAAGCCCTCCAGCAATACAAAGCCAAACCAGTACACGGAATCATTGGTGCCGATATTCTTTTAAAAGGTAAAGCAATTATTGATTATTATCACCATTACCTATATCTCAAATAGTTAACCTTAAGCAACCTTTTTACAGATTTTACATCTTTTTTATTAAACTATACTATTATGAAAAAGTTCCTTTTTGCCTTAATCCCTTCTCTAATATTGGTAGCATGTTCTGATCAGGATGACAATCTGGTTCAGGTTACCGGACCTGACGCTGAAGCAGTTTATAATCTTTTCAACACCGAATTGGAGAGTCAAACACAAAATTTCGAAATGAATGCTGAAGACGGCTACGTAACTTTTACTTCTGCTCAGGGCGTGACTTTAGGCATTAACGGAGCCTGCTTACAACTTAACGGTGTTCCCGTAACCGGAGCTGTAGACATCGAGTTTGTTGAAATATTTGATCGCGGCAACATGTTAGTCACTAATAAAACCACGATGGGAATGCATAACGGTGAAAAACATTTGCTGATTTCCGGTGGAGAATTTTATGTCAATGCAACGCAAAACGGAGAACAATTAACCCTGACTTGTGCTTATGAATTATACGTCCCAACAGCAATTACCGGTGGTACAGATAACAACATGCTGCCTTTTAACGGCACTTTAGACAACTTAGGCAATATCACTTGGGAACAATCGACCAGCGGCGAATGGTGGATTGGTTCTGCTAATGGTAACGCCGATTCCTATAATGCGATTATGACCAATTTCGGATGGTTCAATTGTGATAAATTTATGAATACGGCTGGTCCTAATACTACCATTTCAGCCTTTGTTCCTCAAGGTTACGGTAATGGAAACAGTCTTATTTTTATTGCCACTGCTAGCCAGCCAAATTCTTTAGGTGCTATAGCCGGACAATATCCGGTAGGATTGCAATGCCATCTGATTTTTGTATCTGAAAACAACGGCGAGTACATTTATTCGATTTTACAAGACCAGACTTTAGTGGAGAATCATCAGGTGGAGTTTCATTCCAACGAAATGCAAACAGCCACTGCTGACCAGCTTGTAGCAGTCATCAATGCTTTACCATAAAAAGAAAGGCGCTCGTTGAGCGCCTTTCTTTTTATCTTAATCGCAACGCACGATACGCCACAATACAACTAATCAACATTAAAAATCCTCCTAAAAGAAACGGCGCTCCTGCAAATTCAAACGGTGCTTCTTTGTGCGTGAAGAAGTAAAAGGTATTGGTCATTAACGGCGGTCCTACAATCGCTGACGCACTCATCAAACTCGTCAAGGTTCCCTGAATTTCGCCCTGTTCGTTCACCGGCACTTTACTGGTGATGATGGATTGTAAAGCAGGGCCGGCAATTCCGCCTAAACAATACGGTACTAAAAAAGCGAACATCATCCAGCTTTGAGTTGCAATGGCGAATAGAAACATTCCGAAGGTATACAACCCTAAACCAACATAAATACTTTTCTCATTACCCAATTTCGGATTTACCCATCGAATTAAACCACCTTGCACCAACGCTACCAACAAACCGATAACGCCTAAAGAAATCCCAACCATCCTTTCATCCCAATGGAATCGGTACATCGTAAAGAAGTTCCAATTGCTGTGAACGGCATGCGAACCGACGTACAATAAAAAGATAGCCAATACCAGCCCAATTAACGACGGATATTTTTTCAGATTCAGAATGGCATTGACTGGATTCGCTTTTTTCCAATCGAACTCGCGAAGGTTTCCTTTATCCAGCGATTCAGGAAGGATGAAATAACCGTAAAGGAAATTCAGCAAACACAAAACAGCTGCCGCATAAAACGGAACTCTGGCGCCGTATTGTCCTAACAAACCACCCAATACCGGACCGATGATAAAGCCTAAACCGAAAGCAGCTCCAATCATTCCGAAGTTTTTGGCTCGGTTTTCCGGTGTACTGATGTCTGCGATGTAAGCAGATGCGGTTGTGATACTTGCTCCGGTAAATCCGGCGATAATTCTTCCGATGAAAAGCCAAGTAATGGTTGGTGCCATCGCCAGTAAAACATAATCGAAAGCAAAACCTAACAACGAAATGAGAATAATGGGACGACGTCCGAATTTATCACTCAAATTTCCGATTAATGGTGCAAAAACAAATTGTGTGATGGCGTAAGCAAATGTTAGCCAACCTCCATATTTTGAAGCTTCACTGATGTCGCCGTGAATGAGTTCGGCAATTAATTTCGGGATAACCGGTATGATGATGCCCCATCCGATAATATCAATCAGCATAGTGATAAAGATAAACCCGATGGCGGCCTGTTTTTTACTTTCTTTCATGCTAGTATTTTGAGGTTGCAAAGAAATGAAAAATCTACGTTGGTTAAGACGCTTTTGCTTCCTTGATTTTCTGTTCTAGGTTTTTCTTTTGTTTGTCGAAACTTTCTTTTTTGAGTTGTAGTTCTTCTAAAACAAACAAATTGTGAATTTTTAAAGTTGCTGTCGCCCTTGCCTGAATACCTTGCGCCAAAATCGCCTGACTTTCTTTTTGTTTCGCCAGAAAAGCAGCCACTTCCAAAGCAGCGAAACACTCTTGGCGAATGCTCGTAACTTTAGCAATTTGTTTAGCTGTTTTTAACTGTTTGATTTGGATGATACGATACTCGCGTTCCAATTTTTCCTGAAGTTGTAGGCGTTGGGCTTTGTTGATAGCTTCACTTTCTTTGGCAACGGTTTTATTTTCCTTCAGATGCACCAAGACATCATTTAAACGCAACATCGCCGCTATGGGTAAACCGCGCTTCCCGGAAACAAACATCGACCATTGCGCCCGACTAACACCGAGCCATAGCGCCGCTTCTTCTTGCGACAAACCCAATAATTTTCTAAAATCGTTTTCTTTTTTCATGTTTCAATCTTTTAAAAAAATTCTATTTGCAACACAAACTGTTTCAATTCACCAAAAATAATCAGTTTGAAACAAAAGTTGTTGCAAAATTCAAAAAAGTATTTGTTTGCAACAAAATAATTTGTTTATGAAATAAACATTAGTTCTGGGCTCATTTCGAAAAGTTTACAAATAGATTTCCAATTGAAGTCCATATCACTACGAAATAAAATCGTAAATTTGAGATTCAATCAGCAACGAGACTTATGAAAAAACTGCAATTCAAAAAAGAAATCAACGCAACAGCCCAAAAAGTGTACGAAACGATGTTGGGACTGAAAGACAAAAGCAGCTACGAACACTGGACGGCTGCCTTTAATCCTACTTCGACCTACGAAGGCAGTTGGGACAATGGAAGTAAAATTTATTTTGTTGGCGTTGACGAAAACGGCAAAAAAGGCGGTATGGTTTCGGAAATCGTAGCGCACCAACCGGCTAAATTCATATCCATACGTCATTACGGTTTTTTGGATGGTGAGATTGAAGTAACCACCGGAGAACAAGTTGAAAAATGGGCCGGCGGACATGAAAATTATGCTTATGAAGAAAACAACGGCCTCACCACTGTTACCGTTGAACTCGATACCGTTGATGAGTATATGGACTACTTTAAAAACACCTATCCGAATGCGTTGGATAAATTGAAAGAGATTGCTGAACGGTAATGGTTTTTGAAGTTGAAAATAAAAAAATCCCGCTTATCATTAAGCGGGATTTTTAATATCTAATTATTTCAGACTACAACTCCAAAGCTTTCTTCGGGTTGTTGTCCATTAAAAGTTCTACAGGGTTTTCCAACGCTTCTTTTACCGCTACCAAGAATCCTACAGACTCACGTCCGTCGATGATTCTGTGATCGTATGATAAAGCTACAAACATTACCGGAGCGATAACGATTTGACCGTTTTTAACGATAGCTCTGTCTACCACATTGTGCATTCCTAAAATACCAGACTGTGGTGGGTTAATGATTGGTGTAGACAACATCGATCCGAAAACTCCTCCGTTAGAGATTGTGAACGTACCGCCTGTCATTTCATCTACAGTGATTTGTCCGTCACGAGCACGGATAGCCAAACGTTTGATTTCAGCCTCAACACCTCTAAACGTTAACAATTCTGCACTGCGCACTACCGGTACCATTAATCCTTTAGGACCTGAAACTGCTACCGAAATATCACAGAAATCATAAGAGATTTTCTCCTGACCGTCAATCATCGAATTAACATCCGGATACAATTGCAATGCACGAGTAACTGCTTTTGTAAAGAATGACATAAAGCCTAACCCCATTTGGTGTTTCGCTTTAAACTCTTCTTTATATTGGTCACGGATTGCATAAATCGCGCTCATGTCTACTTCGTTGAACGTAGTCAACATTGCCGTTTCGTTTTTAGCCGATACTAAACGCTCAGCCACTTTACGACGCAACATTGATAATTTTGTTCTTTCTGAACCACGAGAACCGCCTGTTGGCGTTCCCATAGACGCTTTAGCATTCATCGCATCTTCTGTAGTGATTCTTCCAGATTTTCCTGTACCTGAAACAGTTGCAGGATCAATATTTTTCTCTGCTAAAATTTTCTTAGCTGCTGGTGAAGCTGAACCTGTTGCATACGTAGCTTCTTGTACCGGTGCTGCTTTTGGTGCTTCAACGGTTGCTGAGCTTGTCGAAGTATCTGCTTTTGGTGCTTCAACTGCCGGTGCTGCTGCTCCGTCAGGTCTTGCTGCATCCGTATCAATTAAACACACTACTGCGCCTACTGCTACCGTATCTCCTTCTTCTGCTTTAAGCGTAATTACCCCGCTCATTTCTGCCGGTAACTCTAAAGTCGCCTTATCGGAATCAACCTCAGCAATCGCCTGGTCTTTTTCTACATAATCTCCGTCTTTTACTAACCAAGTAGCGATTTCTACTTCCTTGATTGATTCTCCCGGTGAAGGGACTTTCATTTCTAAAATCATCGTTTATATAATTTTATAAGTGTTGTTATTTATTGCTGTTCAAAAATACAATTTTTATTGGAATAGGTTTTTGTCGAAAACCATCGCAATGGCTGCCGCGTGACGCTTTTTAGAACGCACGTAACTTCCAGCTGCCGGCGCACTGTACGCTTTAGGTGATGCTACTCTGAATTTCACTTCGTGGAAGTTCATCAGCATAAACCCGTACGCTCCCATGTTTCTTGGCTCTTCCTGTGCCCAAACGTAATCGTCTGCGTTTGGATATTGTGCGATTACCGCTTTCATCTGCTCGACTGGTAACGGGAACAATTGCTCCACACGAACCAAAGCAACATCGGTTCTTCCGTTGGCTTCTCTTTCAGCTTTTAAGTCGTAGTAGAATTTACCGGTACAAAATACTAACGTTTTCACATCGGCTTTGTTTACATTCGCGTCGTCGATTACTTCCTGAAATTGTCCGTCGGTGAATTCAGATACCGCAGAAACGGCTTCCGGGTGACGTAACAAACTCTTCGGTGTAAATACCACCAATGGCTTACGGAATTTCGTTACCAACTGTCTTCTCAACAAGTGGAAGAAGTTCGCCGGTGTGGTACAATCTGCTACATACATATTGTGGTTCGCACATAATTGTAAGAAACGCTCCATTCGTCCTGACGAATGCTCTGCTCCTTGGTTTTCATATCCGTGCGGCAACAACATTACTAAACCGTTTTGGTTGTTCCATTTGTCTTCCGCTGCGGAAATGTATTGGTCAATCATGATTTGCGCTCCGTTTCCGAAGTCTCCAAACTGCGCTTCCCATATCGTTAAGGCATTCGGATTGGCTAAGGCATACCCGTATTCAAATCCTAAAACACCGTATTCAGAAAGGTGCGAATTGTATACCGAGAATTTTCCTTTTTTGTTCGGAACGTGGTCTAACAAGATTACTTCTTCTTCCGAATCTTCTACTTTTACTACCGCGTGACGGTGCGAGAAAGTTCCACGCTCTACGTCCTGACCGGAGATACGAACGTCGTAGCCTTCCGTTAATAGTGTTCCGTAGGCTAACATTTCACCCATTGCCCAATCCAACTTATCGGTTTCAACCATTGTTTTACGGTCTCCGATTAGTTTGGTTATTTTGCTGATGAATTTTTTATCCGATGGCAATTCCGTTACGGTTTTGGCTACATCGGCAATGATCTTTTTATCTACTTTAGTTTCGTATTTTTGAAGCATCCCTTCAGCCTCAACCTGTTCGAAACCTTGCCATTCGTCTTGCATGAACGGAGAAATCACCGTTAAGTCTTTCTTGCGGGAATTTTCTAAGTTTTCTTCAAGATTGGCTTTGTATTGCGCTTCTAATCCACTTACATACGTTCCGTCGATGGTTCCTTCAGACTTTAATTTGTCTGCATACAAGTCTCTTGGGTTTTTATGTTTGGAAATCGCTTTGTATAATTTTGGCTGGGTGAAACGCGGCTCATCTCCTTCGTTATGACCGTATTTTCTATACCCCAATAAGTCGATGAACACGTCTTGCTTGAATTCCATACGGTATTCTAAAGCGAACAACATCGCATGTACTACCGCTTCCGCATCGTCTGCGTTTACGTGCAATACCGGAGACAAGGTAACTTTCGCTACATCGGTACAATACGTTGACGAACGTGCATCTAAGTAATTCGTGGTAAATCCAACCTGGTTGTTGAATACAACGTGGATGGTTCCGTTGGTTTTGTATCCGTCCAGTTTCGCCATCTGAATGATTTCATAAACGATACCCTGACCGGCTACGGCTGCATCTCCGTGTACCGCAATTGGCAACACTTTTGACGCATCTTCAGCATAATATTTATCTTGTTTTGCTCTTGCAATTCCTTCAATTACCGCTCCAACCGTTTCCAAATGCGAAGGGTTCGGCGCTAAATTGATGTTGATGTTCTTTCCTGTTTGCGTAGTACGATTGGCTGTTAATCCTAAGTGGTATTTCACGTCACCGTCAAACAAAGCATCGTCGTCGTAATCTTTCCCGTCAAATTCTGAGAAGATATCTTGTGTTGGTTTTCCGAATACGTTCGCCAATACGTTCAAACGACCGCGGTGCGCCATTCCCATTACGAATTGCTCTACGCCTTTATCAGCAGCTGCTTCAATTAAGAAATCTAATGCCGGAATAGCCGACTCGATTCCTTCCAAAGAGAAACGCTTCTGCCCAACATATTTGGTATGAAGGAAGTTCTCGAAAGAAACCGCTTCGTTTAATTTTCCTAAAATTCTTTTCTTCTGATCTGTATTGAAACTTGGCAAGTTATCGTTGACATCTAAACGACGCTGAATCCACTCAATCACTTTTGGATCACGGATATACATGTATTCCACCCCGATTGACTGGCAATACACTTTGTCTAAATGATCGATGATTTGTTGCAAAGTACTAGGCGGCATGTTCACCACTTTCGCAGCATCAAAAACCGTATTCAAATCGGCCGAAGACAAACCGAAATTTTCTATTTTTAAATCTGGCGAATACGTTCTACGGTCACGAACCGGATTGGTTTTGGTGAATAAATGTCCGCGGGAACGGTATCCGTCGATTAATTTTAAAACGTTAAATTCTTTTTGGATTTTTTCCGAATTTCCG
The DNA here is from genome assembly GCF_032153895.1 of Flavobacterium sp. Taxonomy (GTDB): domain Bacteria; phylum Bacteroidota; class Bacteroidia; order Flavobacteriales; family Flavobacteriaceae; genus Flavobacterium. Next base: position 36,774 of record NZ_JALDYN010000014.1, on the reverse strand, counting down.
GTCATTGGTGCATCGCCATTAGCAAGTGCATTCAATTGATCTAGAGGACCGTTACCAAACTCATTGGCAAAATCAAACCCTTGAAAAAAGCTTCTCCAACTTGGTTCTACACTATCCGGATTATCTAAATATTGGTCGTATAAATCGGCAAAAAAAGCCGTGTGTGCTGCGTTTAAAAAGGAAAACCTATCCATAATACTGTCGTATGACGATTTTGGGTTAAAAAAATTTACGCAAAAGTACAATACTTTATAATAATCTTCTAATGTTTTTCATACTTTTATATCATAAATTCTTCTTAATGATGAAGTTCAAAATCAACTTATCAATTTATTTAACATTTAGTCTGAGTTTATTTCTTTTTTTAACGGACTTTTCTTCTGTTTACGCTCAGGATACGATAAATTTCAAACAAAAAAGTGATTTTTGGAAGAACGTTCGGTTTGGTGGCGGACTCGGATTGGGCTTCGGAAGTGGCTACACTAATATCATGGTCGCACCGAGTGCAATTTACAATGTAAACGATTATTTTTCAACAGGTTTGGGTGCGCAATACAGCTATGTAAGTTCGCGTGATTATTTCAATTCACATATTTATGGCGTGAGTTTGATTGAACTCTTCAACCCGATTCCGGAAGTACAGCTTTCTGCAGAATTGGAACAACTTCGCGTAAATAATACCTACACGCAATTTAACCCTGAAATCAAAGACAATTTTTGGAATACCGCTTTGTTTTTAGGCGCCGGATATCGCAACGAAAATGTGACTATTGGAATTCGGTATAATGTTCTCTATAAGGAAGCAAATAATGTGTACAGTCAGGCATGGCTGCCGTTTGTTAGAGTTTATTTCTAAACCAAACCTTTTGCCATTCGCGTTTTAAAATCAGGAACGTTACTTGTTCCGACAAATCGGCTAAATCTGAGCCATCGAGTTTCTTTACTTGTTCTTCGGAAACATCAATGATGTAAAGCAGGTTTAAATATTCCGCGAATTTATATTGGATAAGCTTATAAATTTTGTCGTGAAGCTGTAATTTCAGATTGATGGGCGAAATATCGGTTTCAAAATCCACACTTTCGTTAGCAAACGTAAAATCTTTGTTAATTTGCTCTACCAGTTTTACATACAATTCCTCCTTCTGAGCTTCAGAAAGCAATAAATCGGTATTTAGAGGAGTAACATACATGCAATTACACTTTTCGGCCCATTAAGTTTTCTCCGAAAGTACGCAAAACTGTTTTTTTATCAGCTTCAATCTGCATTTTTTCTAAAGTCTCAAAAGCTTTAAAAGTATAAGATTTGATGGCTTCCTGAGTAGCTTCACTCGCTTTGGTTTGGTTGAAAATTTCTTTTACTTTTTCAACTTTGTCGGTATAATTACTCGGCTGAATGGAGAACAGATGCTTGAGTTGTGTTTTAACATCGGAATCGGCAAATTCCACTGCTTTTAAATACAAATACGTTTTTTTGTTTTCGATAATATCGCCACCCACTTGTTTCCCAAAAGTCAGCGGATCGCCGAATGCGTCTAAATAATCATCCTGTAACTGGAAGGCAATGCCTAAATTCAATCCAAAATCGTAAATCAGGTTCGCATTCTCTTCCGAAGTTTCTGCCACGATGGCGCCAATTTTCATAGCAGCACCAACCAAAACTGCCGTTTTGTATTCAATCATTTTCAGGTATTCCGGAATGGTTACATCGTCTCGGTTTTCAAAATCGACATCCCATTGCTGGCCTTCACACACTTCCAAAGCCGTTTTACTGAACAGTTTTGCTAAATCCCTGAAAATCGCCGGTTCGTATTGTTCAAAATACTGGTAGGCTAAAATCAGCATCGCATCACCGGATAAAATTCCGGTATTGATGTCCCATTTTTCATGCACAGTTTCGTGCCCGCGACGCAAAGGGGCATCGTCCATAATATCGTCGTGAATCAGGGAAAAGTTGTGAAAAACTTCCACCGCGGTTGCTGCAGCCAAGGCTTTTTTATAATCCGAATTGAAAACTTCGGCAGCCATTAACGTTAAAACCGGGCGAATTCGTTTTCCGCCTAACGATAAAATATACTGAATCGGCTCGTACAAATTCTTAGGCTCTCTTTCGATTGAAATTTTGGAAAAATGCTCGGATATAAACTCTTGATACTGCGCTATGGAATGCATAAAACAAATTTTGCGCTAAAGTAGTTCAATTTGTGGTTTTTTCAAACGTTAATTTTTTATTAAAAAACGAGGAAACTTTTTAAGTGCTTAAAGTTTCCATTATACATTTGTCCCATAATTTAAAGTTTAATAAAATGTATATTCTAATCATATCTATAGCAACAATCAGCGTAATAGCCTACTGGTTTTTAGAAAGCGAGCGCTTTGGGAAAATGCCAAAAGGGTTACGTTTAGAAAGAATTAAAAATTCAGAGAACTATAAAAACGGTGCTTTTCAAAATAAAAGTTTCACACCCGATTTAACCGAAGGAGCTAATTACTATTCGGTTTTAAAAGAATTTATATTCTCAGACAAACAAAGAAATAAGCCTACAAACATTATCCCGAACACCAAAACCGACCTACACAATTTGGATTCGGAAAAAGATTTGTTAGTATGGTTTGGTCATTCCTCGTATTTTATTCAATTGGATGGCAAAAAAATTTTAGTGGATCCCGTTTTCAGCAAAACCGCTTCACCATTTTCGTTCACAACAAAATCATTCAAAGGCAGTAACCAATATACAGCTGATGATATACCGGAAATCGATTTTGTTTTTATCACCCACGACCATTGGGATCATTTGGATTACAGAACGATGAAAGCTTTGCAACCTAAAATCGGTCAGGTGATTTGTGGTTTGGGAACAGGTGAACATTTAGAACGTTGGGGATTTCGCTCAAATCAGATTATAGAAAAAGATTGGCATGAAAATTTTGCTTTGACTGATGGTTTTTCAGTAACAACGGTTCCGGCAAGACATTTTTCGGGACGCGGTTTAAAACGAAATCAGTCACTTTGGCTGTCGTTTGCTTTGAAAACCCCTACAATGAACATTTATATTGGTGGAGACAGCGGCTACGATACCCATTTTGAAGAAGCCGGAAAAAAACTTGGTCCTTTTGATATTGCTATTCTTGAAAACGGTCAATACGACAAAAGCTGGAAATACATCCATATGCAACCCGAGGAAGTGGTGAAAGCGGCTGAAGATTTAAAAGCATCGAAATTGTTCCCGGTACATTCTTCAAAGTTTGCTTTGGCAAATCATGATTGGGATGAACCTTTAGAAAGAATATCAAAACTCAATGAGAAAACTGATTTACAATTGCTTACACCCATAATTGGAGAAGTTGTGCATCTAAAAAAACAACAAAAGTTTTCAAAATGGTGGGAGTTTACGAATTAATGTTAACGTTGATCAATCAATAATCATCACAATCCCTCTATTTACAGTACTTAACACTAATGTTAAATAATTGTGAAAACTTTGGAAACTATTTTTGTGTTCAAAGTTTCCATAGTACATTTGCGTAGAATTTACAAAGAATATGAAAGAGAAAATCATGCTCAAGGCCAATGAAATGTTTTTAAAACTTGGTTTTAAGAGCGTTACCATGGACGACATTGCCGGAGAAATGTGTATCTCCAAAAAAACCATTTACAAATATTTCTGTAACAAAGAATTGTTAGTAGAAGAAACCACGGAAAGAATGCACCAGGAAGTTAATCAGAAAATTAACGAATTGGCCTTGCAGAACTTTAATGCGATTGAAGAGAATTTTGAAATTCAAAAGATGTTCAAAGAGATGTTCAAATCGTATGATACTTCTCCGGTTTATCAGCTAAAAAAACACTATCCGATGATTTTTATGAAAATTCAGGAGAAAAGTATTGAATTCTGTAATTCCAATTTCCGCAATAACATTGAAAAAGGAATCCGCGAAGGCTTGTACAGAACAGATTTAGACATAAAAGCCGCAGTTGACTTTTACTACACCTTAATCTTCTATATCAACGAAAACACCATTTACGAAAAAGATGTACATGAAATGGAAATAAAAGCGCTTGAATACCATACTCGAGCCATTGCCACTCCAAAAGGAGTTTTAGAACTTGAAAAACATTTACAAAATCCTAATATATAATGAGAAACCTATTTATACTTTCCTTGTTAACGCTTGCTTTTACAGTAAAAGCTCAAGAAGTCAAGGAACTTAGCTTGAAAGACGCTGTTACCTATGCGTTAGAAAACAAGGCAGAAGCCGTTAAAGCCCGACTTGAAGTAAAAAACAGCGAATTAAAAATTGATGAAGTTAGAGCTAGTGCTTTACCGCAAATTAACGCCAACGGAGGATTAACGTACAATCCCATTTTACAACAAAGTGCCATTGATTTTGGTGGAGAAACGCAAATCATCACTATGGGACAGCCTTGGCAATCAACTGCTTCGGTTTCCTTAAACCAACAGTTGTTCAACTTGGCTGTTTTTACTGGATTAAAAGCCGCAAAATCAACGCGTGAATTTTATCAGATTAACGCCGATTTAACAGACGAACAGGTAATCGAAAAAGTAGCCAACAGCTATTATGAGGTATACAAAACCAAATCACAATTAAAAACAGTTGATCAGAATTTAGCCAATACCACCCGAGTACGTGATGTAATCGCAGACTTATTTAAAAACGGATTGGCAAAAAAAATCGATTTAGACCGAACTACAGTAACCGTAAATAACATCCAAAGTACGCGTTTGCAACTTATCAATTCCTTACAATTACAGGAAAACGCTTTAAAATACCTGATTGGTATGGATATCAACAACAGCATCATCTTGCCAGAAAACACCTTTGAAGTTACAGCAAATGCTTTCACAACAGATGGTAATTTTGTTGACAAACGCACCGAAATTAAACTATTGGAAAAACAATCCGAATTGTTAGAACTGAACAAAAAAGCCATTCGCGCAGAAGGTTTGCCAAGTTTAAGCTTAACCGCTAATTACGGATATTTAGGAATTGGAGAGGAATTTCCTTGGTTTCAATCGTATCCCGGAGCGTATTGGTCAGATTATTCAGCCATCGGATTGAACCTGAACATTCCAATTTTTAACGGTGGTAGTGTGCGTGCCAAAACAAAACAAGCACAAGTCCAAATTGACATGTTGGAAGCTGACAAAAAGGATACTCGTTTAGCTTTGGATTTGGCATATAAAAATGCTGTGGCACAAATCAACAACTCGCTTTTATCGGTTAACACGCAAAAAGAGAACGTAACCTTGGCGAAAGATGTTTTAAGCAACACAGAGAACAATTACAAAAACGGATTATCACCTTTAACAGATTTGCTTGACGCTGAAACATCGTATGCCGATGCGCAAAACAACCTTACAAATGCCTTATTAAGCTACAAACTAGCTGAAATTCAATTAGTAAAATCAAAAGGAGAACTTAAAACACTAACCAAATAATATATAGAGATGAAAAAAATAATAATAACTTCAATCATAATTTTAGCCTCATTAGTTGCTATCGGTTTTGTATTAACAAGCAATAAAAAAGAAAACCAAGAAAAAATTGATACAGTAGCAGCAACTAACGCAGCTGTTGCCGTAAAAGTTGCCCAAATTAAAACCGAAGAAGTTTCATTTGATTTTGAAACCAACGGAACTTTTGAACCCATTCAACAATTGACTTTTTCTGCCGAAAAAAGTGGTAAAATCACAAATGTCTTAGTTAAAGAAGGGGATTATGTGCGTGCCGGACAAGTGTTAGCCATTATGCGCGGTGATGCCATAGGTGTAAGTGCCGAAAATGCAAATGCAGTATATCAAAATGCTGTGGTTGATTACAACCGATTTGAAAACGCATACAAAACAGGTGGTGTAACCAAACAACAATTAGATCAAGCCAAAGTAAATATGCTCAATGCAAAAGCTAATTTATCGCAAGCCAATATTAATGTAGGCGATACACGAATTAAAGCGCCATTTAGTGGTTTTATCAATAAGAAATTTATCGAAGTAGGTTCTATAATTACATCAATGCCGGCAACAGAATTATTTGAAATCGTTAACACTGCCAAATTAAAATTAAATGTTACCGTAAACGAAAATCAAGTAACACAATTAAAAGTGGGTACGCCTATTAAAGTAAAATCAAGTGTTTTTCCAGATAAAACTTTCAACGGAAAAATTACGTTTATTGCTGCAATGGCAGATGCTTCTTTAAACTTTCCAGTTGAAATTGAAATCAACAACAACGCTTCAAACGACTTAAAAGCGGGTATGTATGGTACTGCAGAATTTACTTCGAACCAACAAAAACAAAATATTATGATTGCACCTCGTGCCGCTTTCGTAGGAAGTGTTAGTAGCAATCAAGTATTTGTAAACGAAAACGGTACTGCTGTATTGAAAAATGTAACTTCGGGAAGAATTGTAGGTGACCGAGTTGAAATCATCAGCGGATTAAAAGACGGCGATGTCGTAGTTACAACGGGTCAAATCAACTTAGCTGACGGTGCCAAAATAGAAGTTATTAAATAATATAATTTCTACAGAAATTAAAATATATGAAATTAGCAGAAATATCTATAAAAAGACCTTCTTTAATCATTGTATTATTTACAATATTAACATTAGGCGGGTTGTTCTCTTACACCCAACTGGGCTACGAATTAATCCCGAAATTTGAAACCAACGTAATTACCATTTCAACGGTTTATCCGGGTGCTTCACCAAGTGAAATTGAAAATACGGTTACTAAAAAAATTGAAGATGCCCTAGCGTCATTGGAAAACATTAAAAAAATTGAATCGAAATCATTTGAAAGTTTATCAACGGTTTCTGTCACCTTAATTTCGGGTGCCGATGTTGATATTTCAATGAACGATGCCCAACGAAAAGTAAATGCCATTTTAGGAGATTTACCCGATGATGCCGATCCGCCTTCATTAACAAAATTCTCGTTTAGCGATATGCCAATTATTACATTGGGCGCTAAAGGAAAAATGGACGAAGCTGCTTTTTACGACTTAATTGACAAAAAGATTACACCGGTATTATCACGTGTTGCAGGTGTTGCGCAGGTGAATATTATTGGTGGTCAAGAACGTGAAATTCAAGTAAATCTTGACGCTACAAAAATGCAAGGTTACGGACTTTCAATTCCGCAAGTACAACAAACTATTTTAAGTTCCAATTTGGATTTCCCTACCGGAAATATTCAAACGCGTGATCAAAAAATATTAATCCGTTTAGCCGGAAAATATAAAACAGTTGATGAATTGCGAAATTTGGTTGTATCATCGCAAAACGGAATTCAAATTCGTTTAAAAGACATTGCCGATGTACAAGACGGACAAAAATTAGCCGAAAAAATTGCCCGTGTTGATGAAAAAAGTGCCATCATTTTACAAATCGTAAAACAATCGGATGCTAATGCGGTTGCGGTGAGTGAAAAAGTAATGGAAACCATTCAAAAATTAGAAACCGAATACAAAGCCAACGACTTAAAACTTGAAGTAGCAAAAGACAGTACTATTTTTACATTGGAAGCTGCCGATTCAGTTACGCACGATTTATTGATTGCCGTAGTATTAGTGGCATTGGTAATGTTGTTTTTCTTACACAGTATCCGTAACTCGTTAATCGTAATGGTGTCTATTCCGGCATCGTTAATTGCAACTTTTATTGGTATTTATTTATTAGGATATACCTTAAACTTGATGAGTTTATTAGGACTTTCGCTTGTAGTTGGTATTCTTGTCGATGACGCCATTGTGGTTTTGGAGAATATTTACCGACATATGGAAATGGGTAAAAGCCGAATCCGTGCCGCTTACGACGGAACAGCCGAAATTGGCGGGACCGTAACTTCGATTACTTTGGTAATTGTGGTAGTATTCTTGCCTATTGCAATGAGTTCCGGATTGGTTTCTGACATTATTACGCAATTCTGTATGACCGTTGTAATTTCAACTTTGTTATCATTATTGGCTTCATTTACCATTATTCCATGGTTGTCATCTCGTTTTGGTAAATTAGAACATATCGAAGGTAAAAATTTATTCGGAAGAATAATTTTAGGATTTGAAAGTTATTTAACTCGTTTTACCAATTGGATTTCAGGATTATTAACCTGGTGTTTAGATCACTATAAAACTACTTTTGCTATTGTAGTATTTCTTTTTGTGAGTTCAGTAGCATTAATTCCTGCGGGATTTATCGGTGGTGAATTCTTTGCTTCTTCTGATAGTGGTGAGTTTTTGGTACAAATTGAAATGCCAAAAGAAGCATCGCTGGAACAAACCAACTTTATGACGCAAAAAGCCGAAGCGTATTTAAAATCGAAAAAAGAAGTTGCTACGCAATTTACGACCGTTGGTCAAACCAGTGAAGGCTTTAGTGCATCGCAATCAACGGCTTATAAAGCTGAAATCGATGTTAAATTATTGGATAAAAAAGATCGTATAAACCAAGATGAAGCCAATGTGTATGCTGCTAAAACAAAACGTGAGCTTCAAAAAATATTAGTCGGTGCCAAAGTAAAAACTGTTCCGGTGGGTATTATGGGTACGGCTGAAGATGCCACTTTACAATTAATTGTAACCGGTCCGGATGTGCCAAGTGCTATGAAATTTGCGAAATTAGCCGAAAACGAATTGCGCCAAATTCAAGGTACAAGCGAAATTAAATTGAGTGTTGAAGACGGAAATCCAGAAATTAACGTTCAAGTTGACCGCGATAAAATGGCCGCTTTAGGCTTAACGATGCAAACGGTTGGTTTAACGATGCAAACAGCTTACAGCGGAAACACTGATGGTAAATTTAGAGCTGGTGAATACGAATATGACATCAATATTAAATACAACGAATTTGACCGTAAAAACATTAACGACGTAAGTAATTTGATATTTGTAAATAGCTTAGGACAACAAATAAAACTAAGTCAGTTTGCCACTATTACCGAAGGATCAGGTCCAAGCCGATTAGAGCGTCGCGATAAAACCGCTTCAGTTACGGTTCAAGGTCAAAATATCGGTGTACCATCGGGAACCATTGTACAAGAATGGCAAACCCGATTAGATAAATTAGAAAAACCAACCGGTGTAAGCTACATTTGGGGTGGTGACCAAGAAAATCAAAGCGAAGGTTTTGGTACATTGGGAATTGCTTTATTGGCCGCTATTATTTTAGTTTACTTAGTAATGGTAGGTTTGTACGACAGTTTTGCGCATCCGTTTGTGGTATTGTTTGCTGTTCCTCTTTCGTTTATCGGTGCGTTGCTAGCATTGGCACTAACCAATAACTCGTTAAACATCTTTACCATTTTGGGTATTATTATGTTAATTGGTTTGGTGTGTAAAAATGCGATTATGCTAGTGGATTATACGAACCAACGTAGAGCAGCCGGCGAAAGTATTCGTACAGCCTTAATCCAAGCGAATCACGCACGTCTTCGTCCGATTTTGATGACAACAATTGCAATGGTTTTCGGTATGTTACCAATTGCATTAGCTTCGGGTGCTGGTGCCGAGTGGAAAAACGGTTTGGCTTGGGTAATTATCGGCGGATTGATTTCATCATTGTTCCTTACTTTAATTGTTGTTCCGGTGATTTATGAAATTATGGAAAAAATAATTGCTAAATTCTCTAAAGGCGAAAAAATCGATTACGAAAAAGAAATGGTAGCCGATTACGAAGCTAAAGAATTGAGTGAAGACGGCTTTACACCGAAACACAATATGTAATAGATTGATTATTTAATTTGTGGGAGAACCGCTGCAGCAATGTAGCGGTTTTTTCGTTGGAAGAAGTTCCTAAAAACAAGAATGGCTGTCACTACTCTGTAACAGCCATTCCTCTTTAAAAACGGTGGTTTTTTAATCCTACAAACCGATTTAATCTTTTTCTCGAAAGCAGACCGTGATTAATTTCGATTTGCCAACCCGTCTTTAGACCATTTTTTTACATCTGAAATTTTGCTTTTGGTGTAATCTACTTCAGCTAATGAAGCGTCGTTCCAAAAAAACCATTTACCGGTTTTCATTCCGTCTGTATATTCTCCTATAGATTGTTTAGATCCGTTTTCATTGAAAGCAACCCATTTCCCGTGCAATTTGCCGTCTTTGTAGAACCCTTCCTGTTTTACCTGACCGTTATCATAATAATAGGTAGCCTTTACCGTTTTTCCAACAATCTCATATTTAGGCTCTATATTTTGTGCAAATAATACTCCCGAAAACAATAACAATCCTGCAATTAAGTTCTTTTTCATAGCGCTATTTTTTAATAGGTTAACAATTATACTAACGAAGTTACAATTATATTTTACACTAAAGAAACTTTTGCTTAACAATTTCGTAACATTGAACAAAACTTAACATGACAAAGTAAAATCTTACAATTTTAAAATCTTCTTTTTATTTAAAATCCTAAGTTTCAAACTCGAAAATAAAAACTTAAATTTGCGTCAAATTTTTTAAAGAATGTACAGAAGTCATACTTGTGGAGAACTAAATCTTTCACATAACAATACAGAAGTCACCCTAGCCGGATGGGTACAAAAATCACGCGACAAAGGATTTATGATTTGGGTGGATTTACGTGACCGTTATGGCATCACCCAGTTAATTTTCGACGAAAGCCGTACCGATAAAGCCGTTTTCGACTTAGCCAAAACTTTGGGCCGTGAATTCGTGATTCAGGTGAAAGGAACTGTAATTGAACGTGAATCAAAAAATCCAAATATGGCAACCGGTGACATCGAAATTTTGGTTACCGAACTGAACATTTTAAACCAAGCGATGCTTCCTCCATTCACAATCGAAGACGAAACCGATGGTGGTGAAGACATCCGCATGAAATACCGTTACTTAGACATCCGAAGAAATCCGGTTAAAAACAGTTTGTTGTTCCGTCACAAAGTAACGCAGGAAGTTCGCAACTATTTATCCGACAAAGGATTCTGCGAAGTGGAAACTCCATATTTAATTAAGTCTACACCGGAAGGGGCACGTGATTTCGTAGTGCCAAGCCGCATGAATCCGGGGCAATTTTACGCTTTACCACAATCACCACAAACTTTCAAACAGTTATTGATGGTAGGTGGAATGGACAAATATTTCCAAATTGTAAAATGTTTCCGCGATGAAGATTTGCGTGCTGACCGTCAACCGGAATTCACCCAAATCGACTGTGAAATGGCTTTTGTGGAGCAGGAAGACATCATCAACATGTTTGAAGGCCTAACCCGTCATTTATTGAAAGAATTAAAAGGCATCGAAGTCGATAAATTCCCGAGAATGACGTACGAGCATGCCATGAAAACTTACGGAAATGACAAACCGGACATCCGTTTCGGTATGGAATTTGGCGAGTTAAATGCTGTGGCGCAACATAAAGATTTCGGCGTATTCAATTCTGCGGAATTAGTGGTCGGAATTGCAGTTCCAGGCGGAGCATCTTACACTCGAAAAGAAATTGACGCTTATATCGATTGGGTAAAACGCCCGCAAGTTGGCGCATCCGGAATGGTTTATTGTAAATACGAAGCTGACGGCAGTTTAAAATCATCTGTCGATAAATTCTACGACCAAGACGATTTAAAAAAATGGGCAGAAGCAACCGGAGCCAAAGAAGGGGACATTATTTTTGTACTTTCTGGACCTGCTAATAAAACCAGAGCACAATTAAGCGCACTACGAATGGAAGTATCAACACGTTTAGGCTTAAGAAAACCGGACGAATTTGCACCGTTATGGGTTGTCGATTTCCCGCTATTGGAATGGGACGAAGACAGCAACCGTTTCCATGCGATGCACCACCCGTTTACCTCTCCAAAACCGGAAGATATTCATCTAATTTCGACCGAGCCTGGTAAGATTAGAGCCAATGCTTACGATATGGTTTTAAACGGAAATGAAATCGGAGGCGGCTCCATTCGTATTCATGATAAAGACCTACAAGCCAGAATGTTTGAATTGTTAGGATTCACCAAAGAAGAAGCTGAAAATCAGTTTGGATTCTTAATGAATGCCTTCCAATTCGGCGCACCACCACACGGAGGTTTAGCCTTCGGATTAGACCGATTGGTAGCCATTTTAGGTGGTCAGGAAACCATTCGTGACTTTATTGCCTTCCCGAAAAACAACTCTGGAAGAGATGTGATGATTGATGCTCCATCGGTAATTGACAACAAACAGCTCGATGAGCTTTTCATAAAACTGAATTTAAATTCATAAGAATGAGCGGCCAAATTGGTCGCTTTTTTTGTTTTATTAGCAAATAATTAACTTTGATTTAAACTTTTCAACACTTAAACCATTTTTTTGTAAATTTTTTAGCAAAAACTTGTTTGGTTTAAAAAAAAGTCTATCTTTGGATTATTATTAATTATTTTTTATTACAGAATGCGCACAGGCAAAGTAAAATTTTTCATTGAATCCAAAGGATATGGATTCATCACGGACGACGAAACCGGAAACGACATTTTCGTTCACGCAACAGGTTTAAACGCTGAAGGTTTAAGCGAAGGAACAAAAGTTTCTTACGTTGAAGAAGAAGGCAGAAAAGGTAAGATTGCCGCTCAAGTAGCAGTTATCGAAGAATAATATATTTTCAATTACCTGAATGTTTAACCACTCTTTACAGAGTGGTTTTTTATTTTTAAAAAACAAACAAACCGATTATGTTAATTATTTGGAATTAGTCTAAATATGTTTTACCTTTAATAGTGCTCTCTACGCGAAAATCAACTTAAAATTGCCTTGCGTTTAATTATAAGGAATGTATATTTGTGAATTGAATTCTTTTAAGAGATTTTAACATGCAAACTAACCAAATCGACTACATTCCTATCATCATGCAATTGCTTTTAGCAACAGGGTTTGTAGGGACTACAATTATCATTTCAGGCTTCTTAGGCCCGAAAAGACATTCTGCCAACAAAGACAAAAACTTTGAGTGCGGTATCGAATCTGTAGGTAATGCGCGTATTCCATTTTCCGTAAAATACTTTTTAGTCGCTATCCTTTTCGTGCTTTTCGACGTGGAGGTTATCTTCATGTACCCATGGGCCGTGAATTTCAGAGAAATGGGTTGGGAAGGTTTAGCTAAAATGGCCATTTTCATGACGCTATTGGTAATCGGTTTTTACTACGTTATCAAGAAGCGCGGTTTAGAATGGGAATAAAAATTTAAAACAATGAGCGATTCTTCAAAATATACAATGGTAGACGCTCCGGAAGGATATGCCGGAGAAGGTTTTTTTGCTACCAAATTAAGCGATGTAGTAGGATTGGCAAGAGCTAATTCTCTTTGGCCTTTACCTTTTGCTACCTCTTGTTGCGGTATCGAATTTATGGCAACTATGGCTTCTCACTATGACGTAGCACGTTTCGGATCGGAACGTATGAGTTTCTCTCCGCGTCAGGCTGATATGTTATTGGTTATGGGAACCATCGCTAAAAAAATGGCCCCGGTTTTACGTCAGGTATACGAGCAAATGTCAGAACCGAAATGGGTTATTGCTGTGGGAGCTTGTGCTTCTTCAGGTGGTGTTTTCGATACGTATTCCGTACTTCAGGGAATTGACAAAGTCATCCCGGTAGACGTTTACGTTCCAGGTTGTCCGCCAAGACCGGAACAAATCTTAGACGGTATCATGAAATTGCAGGAAATCGTTAAAAGCGAATCGGTTCGCAGAAGAAGTTCCGACGAATACAAAGACTTATTAGGTTCTTATAACATCAAGTAAAATGGCTTTAGAAACCTCAGTAATACAAAACAAACTGATTGAAAATTTCGGCTTAAAAGTATCCGATTTCGTTCAGCTTCACGATATTTTAACTTTCGAAGTAGCACCGGGTTCCATCTTGGAAATCATGAAATTTTTAAGAGACGATAGTACGATGCGTTTCAATTTCCTAACCGATGTTTGTGGTATCCATTACCCGGATTACGACCAAGATCGTCAATTTGCCGTGGTATATCACATGCACAATTGGGTAGATAATGTTCGCATCCGCATCAAATGCTACTTAAACGGAGACAATCCTGAAATCGACTCAGTTTCTTCTTTATTTTTAGGAGCCAACTGGCAGGAAAGAGAAACGTTTGATTTTTACGGCATCAACTTTAAAGGTCATCCGCAGTTGAAACGTATTCTGAATATGGACGAAATGACTGTATTCCCAATGCGTAAAGAATTCCCATTGGAAGATGGCGGAAGAACCGACAAAGACGACCGTTTCTTCGGAAGAACCAAACAAAATTGCTAATAGTAACCTGAAATAACCACCCAAATGTCAGATCTATTATTAACGCCGGAAAAGCGATTCGCTAAAGAAATCGAAAAGCGCCGAAACGAAGACGGAAGTGAACTTTCGGTTTTGAATCTTGGGCCAACACACCCGGCTACCCACGGAATTTTCCAAAACATCCTGTTAATGGACGGAGAGCGTATCGTTGACGGAGAAGGAACCGTTGGATACATTCACAGAGCATTTGAAAAAATCGCTGAAAACCGACCATTCTACCAAATTACCGTATTAACAGATCGCATGAACTATTGTTCGGCGCCTATTAATAATATGTGTTGGTGGATGACGTTGGAAAAAGCGCTAGGAATAGAAGTTCCAAAACGCGTACAATATATGCGCGTAATCGTAATGGAATTGGCACGTATCGCAGACCATATCATCTGTAACTCCGTATTAGGAGTAGATACCGGAGCTTTAACCGGATTCTTATATGTTTTCCAGTTCCGCGAAAAAATTTATGAGATTTACGAAGAAATTTGTGGTGCCCGATTAACGACCAATATGGGACGTATCGGAGGTTTCGAAAGAGACTGGAGCCCGGAAGCCTGGAAAAAAATCGATGCTTTCCTAGAAGAATTCCCTCCTATTTGGCAGGAATTTGAAAACTTATTGACCCGAAACCGAATCTTTATGGATCGTACCATCAACGTAGGTCCAATTTCTGCTGAAAAAGCAATGAGTTATGGCTTCACAGGACCTAACTTACGAGCTGCCGGAATCGACTACGACGTTCGTGTAATGCAACCGTATTCGTCATATGAAGATTTTGATTTCAACGTTCCTGTTGGAAAATCTGGCGACACTTACGATCGTTTTTGTGTTCGTAATGCGGAAGTTTGGGAAAGCTTGAGCATCATCAAACAAGCCTTGGCTAAATTGCCGGAAGGACCTTTCCATGCGGATGTTCCAGAATATTATTTGCCTCCGAAAGAAGATGTGTATTCCACCATGGAATCCCTAATCTGGCACTTTAAAATTGTAATGGGTGAAGTTCCAGTTCCGTTAACGGAAGTTTACCATGCGGTTGAAGGCGGAAACGGAGAACTTGGTTTCTATTTGATTACCGATGGAAGCCGTACACCATACAGATTACATTTCAGAAGACCTTGTTTTATATATTATCAGGCATTTAACGATATGGTACGCGGACAAATGCTATCCGATGCCATTGCAACCTTATCAAGTTTAAACGTAATTGCCGGAGAATTAGACGCTTAATGATTATGGAAAAATATATCTACAAACAGGATATCAATATTACACCGGAATTAATGGTTCGCATCAACGAATTATTAAGTCATTATCCGGAAGATAAAAAGAAATCGGCTTTGTTACCGGTTTTGCACGAGGTTCAAGATGCTCACGACAACTGGTTGAGCTATGAATTGCAAGACAAAGTAGCCGAAATTTTAGAAATCCAACCGATTGAAGTTTACGAAGTAGTATCGTTTTATACGATGTTCAACCAAAAGCCAATCGGAAAATACATGTTCGAGTTTTGCAGAACGTCTTGTTGTGCAACGCGCGGTGTAGAAGATTTGATGGATTACACATGCAACAAATTAGGCATCAAAGAAGGAGAAACTACTGTTGACGGCATGTTCACCGTTGTTGGTGTAGAATGCTTAGGGGCTTGCGGTTATGCTCCGATGATGCAGGTTGGAGATTTCTACCACGAGAATTTAAACCAGGAAAAAGTAGATCAGTTAATCGCCGACTGCAGAGCCGGTAAAGTAACGTTACACGATAAATAATACCATGGGAAGAAAGATATTATTAGATAAGATAAACGTTCCGGGTATCAAAACCTATGAAGTCTACCGCCAAAACGGAGGCTATGCTTCAGTGGAAAAAGCGTTGAAACAAATGACTCCCGATGAAGTAACCGAAGAAGTAAAAACTTCAGGTTTACGTGGTCGTGGTGGTGCCGGATTCCCAACCGGATTGAAATGGAGTTTCATCGATAAAAAATCAGGAAAACCAAGACATTTAGTTTGTAACGCCGACGAATCCGAACCAGGAACTTTCAAGGACCGTTACTTAATGGAATACATCCCTCACTTGTTAATCGAAGGAATGATTACTTCAAGTTATGCATTAGGCGCGAATTTGTCGTACATCTACATCCGTGGCGAATACATGTGGGTTTTCAAAATTTTGGAAAGAGCCATCAAAGAAGCATATGCAGCAGGTTGGTTAGGAAAAAACATTTTAGGATCAGGATTCGATTTAGATTTGCACGTACATTGTGGTGCCGGAGCTTACATCTGCGGTGAGGAAACAGCTTTAATTGAATCGTTGGAAGGAAAACGAGGCAACCCAAGAATCAAACCACCATTCCCGGCGGTTAGCGGTTTATGGGCGAATCCAACGGTAGTAAACAACGTAGAATCCATTGCAGCAGTGCCTTGGATCGTATTGAATTCCGGTGAAGAATACGCAAAAATCGGAGTTGGTCGTTCTACCGGAACCAAATTGATTTCCGCATCCGGACATATTAAAAATCCAGGAGTTTATGAAATCGAATTGGGCTTATCTGTAGACGAATTCATGAATTCTGACGAATATTTAGGAGGAATGTTAAACGACAGACCATTAAAAGCATTAGTGCCGGGTGGCTCATCGGTGCCGATTCTTCCTGCGAATTTAATTTACAAAACTGCCAACGGAGAAGACCGTATGATGACGTACGAATCACTATCCGACGGAGGTTTTGCCACAGGTTCCATGTTAGGTTCCGGAGGTTTCATCGTATACAACGACACCACTTGTATCGTTCGCAACACTTGGAATTTCTCCCGTTTCTATCACCATGAATCGTGTGGACAGTGTACACCTTGTCGTGAAGGAACCGGTTGGTTAGAGAAAATCTTACACCGTATCGAAAACGGTCACGGGCGTGAGGAAGACATCGAATTATTGTGGAGTATTCAGAGTAAAATCGAAGGAAACACGATTTGTCCGTTAGGAGATGCGGCTTCTTGGCCGGTTGCAGCGGCAATTCGTCACTTCAGAGAAGAGTTTGAATACCACGTTCGATTCCCGGAAAAAGTTAAAAACAGAGACCACTTTGTGAATGAGCCTTTTGAAAAAGTACGTCACTTAGTTGGAAAAACCATAGTATAAACCAAGTCGAAAGTTGAAAAAGTAAGTTTTTCGCTTTAAACAAAAGCAATATGAAAGTAACAATAGACGGTCAGGAAATACACGTAGAACCGGGGACCACCATCCTGCAGGCTGCGCGAATGATTGGAGGCGAGTCCGTACCGCCGGCGATGTGCTACTATTCCAAATTAAAAGGAAGCGGTGGTAAATGTCGTTGTTGTTTGGTAGAAGTATCGAAAGGTAGTGATGCCAACCCTACCCCTATGCCGAAATTGGTAGCCTCTTGTGTTACCGGTGTGATGGACGGGATGGAAGTTAACAGTAAAAATTCAGCCCGCGTGGAAGAAGCGAGAAAATCGGTTACCGAATTCTTGCTGATCAACCACCCGCTGGATTGTCCGGTATGTGATCAGGCTGGAGAATGCGATTTGCAGAACTTGAGTTTCCAACACGGAAAATCCGAAACGCGTTTTATCGAAGAAAAAAGAACCTTCGAACCGGAAGACATAGGCCCAAACATTCAATTGCACATGAACCGTTGCATTTTATGTCAGCGTTGTGTATTGGCTGCAGATCAGTTAACTGACGGACGTGTTCACGGTGTTGTTAGCAGAGGTGACCATGCGCAAATTTCAACGTGTTTGTCCAAAGCGATTGACAATGAATTCTCCGGAAATGTAATCGATGTTTGTCCAGTTGGAGCTTTAACCGACAAAACCTTCCGTTTCAAATCGAGAGTTTGGTTCAACAAACCGTACAACGCGCACAGAAATTGTGACAAATGTTGCGGTAAAACAACCGTATGGATGTTCGGAAACGAAATTCAACGTGTAACAGCTCGTAAAGACGAGTACCATGAAGTAGAAGAATTTATCTGTAATACTTGTCGTTTCGACAAAAAAGACATGAATGATTGGGTAATCGAAGGACCTCGTAAATTCGAGAAATTCTCGGTTATCAATAGAAATAATTATGCGCTACACGCTCCAAAAGTGGAAATCAAAACCGAGAAACACATTTTGGAAGGACGCGATCAGGACCAGAAACGCATCAGTATGGTGGAAGTTCCTGAGAAAACTAATGGTAATTCAATTTCATAAACAATGGACAGTGCAATTATCATAGAAAAAGGGATTTTTATCCTGGCTATTTTCGCTGTAACGATGTTTATGGCGATGTATTCCACTTTGGCTGAACGTAAAATTGCTGCTTGGCTGCAAGATCGTATCGGACCTAACCGTGCTGGTAAAGGAGGAATTTTACAACCTTTAGCCGATGGTTTGAAACTATTCGCGAAAGAAGAGTTCATGCCGAGTACCCAAAACACCTTCTTATTCGTATTAGGTCCGGCAATTTCCATGTCGATGGCTTTGATGACCAGTGCTGTTATTCCTTGGGGTGACAAATTGGAAATCGGTGGCAGAACTGTAATTCTTCAAGCGACGGATATCGATGTGGCAATGTTGTACATCTTCGCGGTTTTATCAGTTGGCGTTTACGGAATCATGATCGGAGGTTGGGCTTCTAACAATAAGTTCTCCTTAATGAGTGCCATGCGTGCTTCTTCCCAAATGATTTCTTATGAAGTGGCTATGGGATTAGCTATCATCGCATTAATCATGGCAACCGGAACGTTGAGTGTTCGTGAAATCGCGGCACAGCAATCTGGTTTCTGGAATGACGGTTGGTTCACCTGGAACGTGTTCAAGCACCCGGTGAGTTTCCTAATCTTCTTAGTGTGTTCTTTTGCTGAAACTAACAGAACGCCATTCGATTTAGCGGAATGTGAAGCCGAGTTGATTGGAGGACACCATACGGAATATTCTTCCATGAAAATGGGCTTCTATTTGTTTGGGGAATACGCAGCGATGTTCATTTCATCCGCTATTCTTGCTATCTTATACTTTGGTGCTTACAACTACCCTGGATTCCAGTGGGCGGTTGAAAATTGGGGTGTAAACGTAGCCAACATTCTAGGAATCATTGCTTTGTTTACTAAAATCTGTTTCTTCATCTTCTTCTATATGTGGATTCGTTGGACTATCCCGCGTTTCCGTTACGACCAGTTGATGAACTTAGGATGGAAGATGTTAATTCCGTTAGCCATCGCTAACATTATCATAACGGCCTTAGTAATTTTACTAACCGATAAAATTTTATAAGAAATGTCATTAGATACCATTTCATTATCAGGAAAGAAAAAAGAGGTTTCCAACAAGAAGATGACCTTCTGGGAAAGCTTGTATCTGGTTGCGATTTTCAAAGGGTTGATGATTACGATTCGTCACCTTTTCAAAAGAAAAGTAACCATTAAATATCCGGAACAAAAACGTCCGTTGAGTCCTGTTTATCGTGGACAGCACATGTTAAAGCGCGATGAACTAGGTCGTGAAAACTGTACGGCTTGCGGTATGTGCGCCGTTGCCTGTCCTGCCGAAGCTATCACCATGAAAGCCGCAGAGCGCAAACCGGACGAAAAATTATTATACCGAGAAGAGAAATACGCCGAAATCTACGAAATCAACATGTTGCGTTGTATTTTCTGCGGTTTGTGTGAGGAAGCGTGTCCGAAAGATGCGATTTACCTAACAGAAACCAAAGTTATGGTGCCATCGGCCAGCAAACGTGAGGATTTCATCTTCGGAAAAGATAAATTGGTGATGCCTTTAACTGAGGCTATGAAAAACCGTCAAAATCAAGTGAGTTAATATGGGAATGGGAGAAATTATTTTTTACGTTTTAGCCGCTATCACACTTGGAACTGCATTTTTGACTATTTTCAGCAGAAACCCAATTCATAGTGCGTTGTCTTTGGTGGTGTGTTTCTTTTCCATCGCCGGGCATTATTTGTTACTGAACGCTCAGTTTTTAGCTATTGTTCATATCATCGTGTATTCGGGAGCTATCATGATTTTGATGTTATTCACCATCATGTTGATGAACCTGAACAAAGATGACGAATCGCATAAACCAATTGCCGCTAAAATTGCCGCCACTATAGCTTTCTGCTTGGTTGGTTTAGTTTTATTGGCCGGTTTATTACGTACCAAGCCTGTAGTGGAAAGCTACTACTACTCTGGAGAAGATTTCCAGTCGATTAAAGTGCTTGGAGAAGTATTGTTGAACGAGTATATCTTACCATTTGAATTTGCTTCCGTATTATTATTGGTTGCGATGATTGGAGCGGTATTGATATCCAAAAAAGATAAAGAAAAAAGCCTGAAATAATATGGAAACGATTTTAAAAGAAATTGGGGTAGAAACCTATTTGTACCTGTCCGCCTTATTATTCAGCATAGGCGTTTTCGGAATTTTATTGAGAAGAAATGCCATCGTGATGTTCATGTCGATTGAAATCATGCTGAATGCGGTAAACATGATGTTAGTAGCATTTGCAACCTATCATCAGGATGCGTCCGGACAAGTGTTCGTATTCTTCTCGATGGCGGTAGCAGCTGCCGAAGTAGCAGTTGGACTGGCGATTTTGGTTTCAATTTTCAGAAACCACGGATCGGTAGACATTGATAATTTAAAGAATTTAAAAGGATAAGCCCGAATGGAGACAAGTTTAGTTTTACTCTTATTGTTGGCCCCGTTTGTTGGGTTTTTATCTAATGTATTTTTAGGGAAGCAATTCGGCAGAACCGGTTCTGGTGTTTTAGGAACTTTGGCTGTGGTGATTTCCTTTATTGTTACTGTAATTTTCTTCATGCAGGTTAATACTACTGGAGAAGTGGTCAAATTGCCTTTGTTCGATTGGATTGCTTTAGGAAAATTCAGTATTGGTTTTGACATTTTATTAGATCAGTTGTCGTTATTGTGGTTGCTATTCGTTACCGGAATTGGTTCGCTAATTCACATGTATTCGATTAGTTATATGCACGACGACGAGAATGCACACAAATTTTTCTCGTACCTGAACCTTTTCGTGTTCTTCATGATTACATTGGTAGTCGGAAGTAACTTATTGATTATGTTCATCGGATGGGAAGGTGTTGGATTGTGTTCGTATTTGCTAATCGGATTCTGGTATAAAAATCAGGATTATAACGATGCGGCGAAAAAGGCGTTCATCATGAACCGTATCGGGGATTTAGGTTTCTTAATCGGAATCTTCATCATCGGTTATTTGTTCAACACATTGGATTTCGTAACCTTAAAACAAGCGATTTTAGCAGGTAAAGGCACTACAGATTTAGCCTTACTTGGAACAGCAGCTTTATGCTTGTTCATCGGAGCTTCGGGTAAATCAGCACAAATTCCGTTGTATACTTGGTTACCGGATGCGATGGCAGGACCTACTCCGGTTTCAGCTTTAATCCACGCAGCTACGATGGTTACCGCAGGTATCTTCATGATTACCCGTTTGAACTTCTTATTCGAATTAACTCCGGATGTAAAAACCATCATTGCAGTTATTGGGGCTATTACGGCTTTGGCTGCTGCTGCTATCGGTTTAGTACAAAACGACATCAAAAAAGTATTAGCTTACTCAACCGTTTCGCAATTAGGTTTAATGTTCCTAGCCATCGGAATGGGCGCTTATCAGGTAGCTGTTTTCCACGTAATAACACACGCTTTCTTCAAAGCTTGTTTATTCTTAGGTTCGGGATCGGTTATCCACGCGTTGCACGGAGAACAGGATATGCGTAACATGGGTGGTTTGCGTAAAGCGATGCCGATTACGTTCATCACCATGTTAATTTCAACCTTGGCTATTTCAGGAATCTTCCCATTTGCAGGATTTTGGTCGAAAGATGAAATCTTAATGAGTGCTTTCCACGGAAACGTTGTCTTGTGGGTGATTGGTTCCATTGCTTCAATTATGACTGCTTTTTATATGTTCCGATTGATGTTCTTAACGTTCTTCGGAGAATTCAGAGGCACGGAAGAACAAAAACATCATTTGCACGAAAGTCCGGCTTTAATTACGGTTCCTTTAATTGTTTTAGCCATTTTAGCAGCCATCGGTGGAGCGATTAACTTACCGGGAAGCAACTGGTTGAACCATTATTTGGCGCCATTGTTTCAAGGTCACGAAGCGCATCATTTAGACAATACCGCTTATATGTTAATGGGTATTGCAACTGTTGGTGCTTTAATCGGAATCGGAATTGCTTACAGCATGTACATCAGCAAAAAACAAGTTCCGGAAGCGGACGATCAAGTACAAGGTTTACACAAAGTATTGGCCAACAAATTTTATTTAGATGAAATGTATATGGCTGTTATCGTGAAACCGATTTACGCTTTGTCAAAATTCTTCCGCGACTATATCGAAAAAGGAATTTCCAACATCGTTTTCGGTTTTGGAACCGTTGCCGATTCGTTGGCGCTGCAAGGTAAAAAACTACAGAACGGAAACATTGGTTTCTACCTGTTTGCCTTTGTATTCGGACTTTGCTCGATAGTATATTATTTATTCTTTGTACGATAATCTCATAAAAATGGACGTAACTCTATTACTCATACTTTTATTCATCGGAGCGTTAGCCACGTATTTCTCCGGAAATGCGATTGCTTCTAAAGTAGCCTTGTTTTTCAGTGTAGCGGCTTTGGGCGTTTCGTTGGCACTTTTGAATCAGTTTACCAATGGAACCGATATCAGTTTCTCGGCACAATGGATTAAAAATCCAAACGTATTGTTCGCTTTAAAAGCAGACGGTTTGTCGATTGCAATGGTACTTTTAACCACAGCACTGACTCCGTTAATTATACTTTCTGGATTCGGAAACAATTTCAACAATGCTAAGAGTTTTTACGCTTTAGTACTATTCATGGCGTTTGCGATGATTGGCACTTTTTTAGCTTCTGACGGTTTTGTGTATTACATTTTCTGGGAACTTGCTCTAATTCCGATTTACTTCATCGCCTTACTTTGGGGTAATGGTGACGCGGAAGAACGCAAAAAAGCCGTTATTAAATTCTTCATTTATACGTTTGCAGGATCGTTGTTCATGTTGGCAGCGTTCATCTATTTGTACAAAAAAGCCGGAACTTTCAAATGGGATGTTTTGGTTGGATTGAACTTGTCCTCAACTGAAGAATTTTGGATTTTCTTAGCTTTCTTCGCTGCTTACGCAATTAAGATTCCTTTGATTCCATTCCACACTTGGCAGGCAAACGTGTACCAAAAAGCACCAACCATCGGAACGATGTTATTATCCGGTATCATGCTGAAGATGGGATTGTACTCTATTTTACGTTGGCAATTGCCTTTGGCTCCAAATGCTGCTAAAGAATTGCAATATACCATCATCGGAATGGCATTGGCTGGCGTAGTTTACGGTTCTATTGTAGCTTTAAAACAAAAAGACTTAAAGAAATTATTAGCGTATTCTTCCCTTGCACACGTTGGTTTAATCGCGGCAGGATGCTATGCTTTAAATATGGACGGTTTACGTGGTGCGGTTTTACAAATGATTGCTCACGGTTTTGTAATCGTTGGCTTGTTCTTCGCGGCGGAAATAATTTACAGACGCTACGAAACGAGAACCATCAGCGACATGGGCGGCATTCGTCAGCAAACTCCAAAATTCGCTTCGATGTTTATGATCTTGGTATTGGCTTCTGTGGCTCTGCCGGGAACTTTCAACTTCGTGGGAGAATTTACCGTTTTATACAGTTTATTTACAGAAAACATGGCGTTCGCTGTTATCGGTGGAACGACAATCATATTAGGAGCTTTCTACATGTTAAGAATGTTCCAACATGTAATGTTAGGCGAAACCAATACGAAAGTTTTTGCAGATGTTAACGCATCGGAAGCGATTGTGTTTGTGGCGATTATCGGTTTCTTATTGTTCTTCGGATTATACCCGAAACCAATTATCGAATTCATCACGCCGAGCATTCAGGAAATTTTAGTTCACGTTAAATAATTTAGACCTACAGAATGAATACTTTAATAGCAATTGCAGTTTTAGGTGTTATTGTCCTTTTAGCTGAAATTTTCAACGCAAGAAAAGCCATTATTCCTGTAACCCTTGCAGGTTTAGTTGCGACATTGGGTCTAACCATCAGTGAATTTGGTGTCAACGAAACACATTTCAACAACATGATTAAGGTGAACAATTTTACCGTTGCCTTTTCCAGTTTGTTTATAGTGTTGACAATCTTTTTAGTGGCGTTAAGTGCTAACTTTTATGAGGACAAAGCTTCCAAAATTTCGGATTTCATCTCCATAAAATTATTCCTTTTGGTAGGTGCGGTTTCTATGGTTTCTTTCGGAAATTTAGCGATGTTCTTCTTGGGAATTGAAATCTTATCCATTTCCCTTTATGTTTTGGCAGGAAGCGACCGTTTGAATGTAAAAAGTAACGAGTCGGGAATGAAATATTTCTTGATGGGATCATTTGCTTCCGGAATCATCCTTTTCGGGATTGCCTTGATTTACGGTGCCGTAGGTTCATTTGATATGGACATGATTTTTGAAGCATCCAATTCAGCTACTACTGTTGATTGGTTCTATATCGGGGTTTCGATGATTACTGTCGGAATGTTGTTCAAAATTGCAACGGTTCCGTTCCATTTCTGGGCTCCGGATGTATACGAAGGCGCGCCAGCTTTGACTACTGCGACGATGAGTACGTTGGCTAAAGTTACCGCGATGGCTACCTTCTTCAAATTAAACATGGCGATGAACGGTAATATGAAATTCGAATATGAATTGGTGATTGTAATCGTTTCAATTGCTTCGATGACTGTTGGTAACATTATGGCGTTACGTCAAAATAATATCAAAAGAATGTTGGCATTTTCGGGTATTTCCCATGCCGGTTTTATGTTGATGGCTTTATTGAACTTACAAAACGCTACCGGAAGTTTGTTCTATTACACTGCTGCTTACGGTTTAGCCGGTATCGCAGCCTTCACGGTAATTCTATATGTTTGTAAAGGAAAAGACAACGAGAATATCGAAAACTTCAACGGTTTAGGAAAAAGAAGCGCATTGATGGCAGGAATTCTAACAGCATCATTATTGTCAATGGCTGGTATTCCAATTTTCTCAGGATTCTTCGCAAAATTCTTCTTATTGAACCAAGTGTTACAAGCTGGATGGTTAATTTTAGTGATTGCCGGAGTTATCAATTCGATGTTAGCCGTGTACTACTACTTCAAAGTAATCAGTGCGATGTACACTAAAGAAGCTACAGAAGAAGCAACCAAAGTTCCTTTCGAATTTTATATCGTGGCAGTTTTAGCTATCGGTTTGAATGTAGCAATTGGACTTTTCCCATCCGTTTTGATGGATTTATTCTAAGAGAAAACAACTCAAAATAGTAAAGGCTGTTCATAACTTTGAGCAGCCTTTTTTCATTTTCTCCGTACCTTTACTACATGTATGCTTTAGTCGATTGCAATAACTTTTACGCTTCGTGCGAACGCGTGTTTCAGCCCCATTTAACTGGTAAACCGATTGTCGTTTTATCGAACAATGACGGTTGTATCATCTCGCGCAGTGAAGAAGCGAAAGTTCTTGGCATACCCATGGGCGCTCCGGAATTTCAGGTTCGGGAACAACTTAAAAAAAACAATATCAATGTATTTTCTTCGAATTATACTTTGTACGGAGACCTCAGCGGGCGCGTGATGAACATCTTACGCGATTTCACGCCCAATGTGGAAGATTACAGCATCGACGAAGCATTCCTCAATTTTGATGGTGTTTCCATTTCCGATTATCATGCCTACGGTTTAGCAATCAGACAGCGCATTCTAAAATGGTTGGGTTTACCCGTTTGTATCGGCGTTGCTCCTACCAAAACCTTAGCGAAACTTGCCAATCGGATTGCAAAGAAATTCCCGGAAAAAACTCTTGGTGCGTATGTAATCGATTCCGAAGAAAAACGAATCAAAGCCCTAAAATGGTGCAAAATTGAAGATGTTTGGGGCATTGGTTATCGGCTCTCCAAAAAAATGAAGACTAAAAAAATTGCAACGGCTTACGATTTTATCCAACCACAACACGAAGCCTGGATTAGCACAACGATGGGTGTTTTAGGCAAACGTATGCTGAGTGAACTCAAAGGGATTCCCGTTTTGGATATGGATGCACCACTCGAAACCAAAAAAAGCATCGCCATCACCCGAAGTTTTAAAACCAAACTGACACAACTTCAGGATTTGAAAGAACGCGTTTCCACTTTCGGAACGGTTTGTGCCGAAAAACTGCGTAAGCAAAATTCATGTTGTTATACCGTAAATGTGTTTCTGGCCAAAGATCCGCATAAAACGGTTGGGAGAACCTATTTCAGCCGAACGGAGACCTTGCCGTTTGCCACCAATTCCAACTTAACCATCAGTCAATTAGCCGTGGAAATGCTGGAAAAAATTTACGAACCGAATCAAGTGTATATGAAAGCCGGCGTGATTGTGACGCAAATTATTCCGAAGAACCAGAAGCAGTTTCATTTGTTTGAGGAAGAAAATCCGAAGCACCAAAAACTGATGGAGGCGATTGACCAGTATCACACCAAAATCGGGCAACGAAAAATTCGCTTGGGCAATCAGGATTTACAGCAAACTTGGATTATGAATCAAAATTTCCTTTCCAAAAATTACACGACCAATATTAACGAAGTCATTACCGTACAATGTTAACAAACGATACTAAAATAAGTGTTTTTCAGCCCGATGAAAGCAATTCTTCGGAAGTTCCTTTTGTGAGCAGTGGCATCAAAGCAGGATTTCCTTCGCCCGCAGCAGATTTTGATGGCACAAAAATCAGTTTGGATGCGATAGTCGTAAAGCACAAAGAAGCAACTTTTTACGCCAGAGCCAGTGGAAATTCGATGGTTAATGCCGGAATAGCCGATGGTGATATTTTGGTAATCGACCGCAGTTTAGAACCCACGCACAACAAAATTGCCGTTTGTTTTATTGATGGCGAATTTACCGTAAAGCGCATTCAGATTGAAAAAGATTGTGTGTATCTGATTCCGGAAAACAACGATTACGAGCCAATAAAAGTAACCGAAGACAATGAATTACTCATTTGGGGCATCGTAACACACGTCTTGAAAAGTCTTTAATTTTTGCAGAGATTGCCAATGTAAGCATTCAATTGAATCTGGAATAAAGTGCCTTCCACCAAATCTTTTAACTGCAACGCTTCATCCGAAGATACCGCCAATTCCAAACCGTCAAAAGGGGTTCGTAACAAATAGCGTTGGCAACGATTTTTTAGTTCACAATCCGAACAACAGATTTTAGAACAGGTAGTATCTAACTCTTTCGCGAATTTCAAAAGATTCGGAGTAGTTAGATACAACCCGGTTTCTTTAAAAACGAGTTGTACTTTTTCGGTTAAAATCTGCTGGTCTTTCTTCCAAAAAAAAGCGACTCCGATATCGTTATGATAGACTTCCTGTAACTCTTGCATGCTTTTAGATTTTTCTCAAAGATAAGAATTTATTTAAAATGATTCTAAATAAATTAACTTTCTAATTCTTTGTCTATGTTCAGCTTTATGAATTTAGGCGAAGTAACGCCCATCACTCCTACTACAACCAAAGTCATCACTCCGCCAAATACAACCGCTGGTACAACACCCATCAGTTTGGAAGTCAAGCCACTTTCAAAAGCTCCTAACTCATTCGAAGAGCCAACAAAAATGGAATTTACGGAAGAAACCCGTCCGCGCATGTGATCGGGCGTGTATATCTGCAAAATAGTTTGGCGAATTACTACAGAAATTCCATCGGTTACTCCACTTAAAAAAAGGGCAACAACCGAAATCCAAAAATTAGTAGACAAACCGAAAATGATGATACAAATTCCGAAACCGAAAACGGCAATCAATAACTTCTTACCGGCATTCTGATTTAATGGAATTGAGGTCGCAATCAACATCGTAATCAAACCTCCAATTGCCGGAGCAGCACGCAAAATCCCAAAACCTTCCGAACCGACTTTTAAAATATCTTGTGCAAAAACGGGTAATAAAGCTACTGCTCCACCAAAAAGCACCGCAAACATATCGAGGGAAATCGCGTTCAAAACGGTTTTATTCTGAAAAACGAAACTGATGCCTTCTTTCAAGCTCTTGGTAATCGGCTCTCCTTTTTTAGGATTTAAAATTGGTTTCTTTTCAATCTGAAGCAAACCGAAAAAGGCAACAAGCAAACAAACCACCACAATCACCATCGACCAAAAAACGCCTATCCATCCAATTGAAAACCCAGCAACGGCAGGACCAAAAACGGCTGCAATCTGCCAAGTAGAACTGCTCCAAGTCGCAGCATTCGCGTATTCTTTCTTCGGCACAATCAAACCCAATAAACTGAATACAGAAGGAATGATGAATGCCCGTACAATTCCACCCAAAAACACCAAAGCGTAAATCCCATAAAGTACGTACTCTTTGGAAAGGATATGTGAAATGTCCGATTTCACCAATAAAGTCATCAAAGCGCTTAACGAAGTTAAAGCGAACAAACATTTTAGCAACAACGAACGCTTTTCGTTCTGATCGACAATGTGTCCGGCAAACAAGGCCATCGAAATCGCCGGAATGACTTCCATCAACCCAATTAAACCGAGCGACCACGGATCTTTCGTAATGGAATACACTTCCCATTCAACCAAAACAAACTGCATCGACCACGCCAGAACCATCGCCAGACGCATGCTCAAAAACCAACGGAATTCTTTAATCCGAAGGGCAGAAAAAGGATCTTTTTTAATCATTTTTTATATCGCGTATTCGCAACTGAAGCGAAATCGTTCCGTTCCATTCGTTTTCGTCCACGGAAAAAACAGCGGCGAAACTTTGCTTTTTTTGAATCAGACTTAATTTGTCACCCAATCCAAAACCTACGGCTCCAAAACCATCGGCATCATCTTGTTTAACATACAGTTTTAAATGTTCTTCGTTACCCCCAATTTTCTTGGCATAACCGGAATCCGTTAAAGCGCCGGTAATGAAAATAGGTGTCATATTTTGGGGCCCGAAAGGCTCAAACTGTTTCAATATTCTGAAGAATTTAGGTGTGATTTCCGAAAGATGAACCTCAGCATCAATACTGATTTCCGGCGTGAGCAAATCCCGAGAAATTGTTTCCGAAACCACACGTTCAAAAGCGTCTTTAAATTTCTCGTAGTTTTCTTCCTTAAGTGTCATTCCCGCTGCATACATGTGTCCGCCAAATTGTTCCAAATGTTCCGAACAGGCTTCCAAAGCGTTGTACACATCAAAATCTTTCACCGAACGTGCCGAAGCGGCTAACTTATCACCACTTTTGGTAAAAACCAAGGTCGGACGGTAATAGGTTTCGGTCAAACGGGACGCTACAATTCCGATTACGCCTTTGTGCCAGTCTTCCTGATACACCACAGTAGTAAATCGGTTTTCTTCGTTATTTTCTATAATTTGTTGCAAAGCTTCTTCGGTGATTTGCTTGTCGAATTCACGTCTATCTGCATTGAAATTTTCAATTTGTGCAGCAAAGGCTTCGGCTTGTTCCAAATCGAATTCCGTCAATAATTCTACGGCATAATTCCCGTGTCTGATGCGTCCTGCAGCGTTGATTCGAGGCGCAATGACAAAAACCACGTCAGTAATGGTTAAGGTTTTACGTTTCAGATTCTGAATCAAAGCTTTAATTCCCGGACGCGGATTGGTATTAATCACTTCCAAACCGAATTTAGCCAATACGCGATTTTCGCCCGTAATCGGAACAATATCTGCTGCAATCGCTGTAGCTACCAAATCTAAATAAGGTATCAAATCTTCAATGGTTTGGTTTCTGTTGGCCGCTAAAGCCTGAATCAGTTTAAAACCGACTCCGCAGCCACACAATTCGTCATACGGATACTGACAATCTTCACGTTTTGGGTCAAGAACAGCCACGGCATCGGGCAAAACATCTCCCGGACGGTGGTGATCACAAATGACAAAGTCAATATTTTTAGCCTTTGCATACGCTACATGTTCGATGGATTTTACGCCGCAATCGAGTGCTATGATTAAGGAAAATCCGTTGTCATCCGCAAAATCAATTCCTTGATACGAAACGCCGTACCCTTCATTGTAACGGTCTGGGATATAGGTGGCAACATTCGGATAAAAACTTCTCAGGTAGGAAGACATTAGGGAAACGGCTGTTGTTCCGTCTACATCGTAATCGCCAAAAACCAAAATATTTTCGTTGTTTTCGATGGCTTTTTCAATTCGTTCAACCGCTTTGTCCATATCTTTCATCAGGTACGGATCGTGTAAGTCGTCTAAACTCGGGCGGAAAAATTTTCGGGCGTCTTCGTAAGTGGAAATCCCGCGTTGCACCAACAATTTGGCGATTAAAGTATCAACATTTAATTCTGAAGCTAATTGGCTTATGGTTTCAGAATTCGGTTCGGGTTTTAGTGTCCAGCGCATATATTCAAGGATTTTGGATTGTATAAAATTTAATGTTTCGGCTTATAGATTATTGATGATGGTAATGGATTTTAATTTCAAGTTTGGCAAACTGTCGGAACATTTCCATTACGCCACAGTATTTTTCAACGGAAAGATTTACAGCACGTTCTAGTTTTTTTTCATCCAGATTGTTGCCGTAAAAATGGTAGTCTAATCGAACGGTGTGATACGTTTTCGGATGCTCTTCGGTTAAGTCGCCTTCGGTCTCAATTTTGAAATCTGCAACTTCGAGTTTCATTTTTTCGATTAACGAGGTAACATCCAATCCCGTACAACCGGCTAACGCAGAAAGCATCAGTGCTTTTGGACGAAAACCATTCCCTTCGCCGCCATTATCCGGTCCGGCATCGATTAACATAGTGTCGCCACTCGGGTTGGTGGAATCGAATTGCATTTTTCCTTGCCAGGTTGTAGTTATTTTGTGTGTGTCCATATTAATTAACTTAATTATTATGCCATTGAACAACTTTTACATTCAATTGATAATATTCTTGGAACCCATAATATTAGATTCATCCCTAAAACTAACAATCCAAAGGCAAATACATTATATTGACGATTTAAAAAGTTATAAAAGGCCATCAAAAAAAACACAATAGTTGATATGAAAAATAAAATAATACAAAAATCTGCACTTGTCGTATGAGCATTAACTGATTTCTGAATAAATGGTAATAGCCAAAAATAAACGCCACTATTTACAATCAATAGTAAACTAAATAAAAGAACTATTTTAGTTTTCATTCTCATTTATTTTTCCCTGCCACAATCACCACAATTTCTCCTTTTGGTGGTTTGGCTTCGAAATGTTGCAGTACTTCTTCCGCAGTTCCGCGAACCGTTTCTTCGTGCAGTTTCGACAATTCTCTCGATACCGAAACTTGTCTGTCGGCGCCAAAATATTGTACAAATTCCGCTAAAGTTTTAACCAATTTGTGTGGTGAAACGTATAAAATCATGGTTCTCGTTTCTTCGGCTAAAGCCAAATAACGGGTTTGTCGTCCTTTTTTATCTGGCAGAAATCCTTCAAATACAAATTTATCATTGGGCAAACCACTGTTCACTAAAGCCGGTACGAAAGCCGTAGCGCCTGGCAAACATTCTACTTCAACACCGTTTTCAACGCAGGCTCTCGTCAATAGAAAACCAGGGTCAGAAATCGCTGGAGTTCCGGCATCCGAAATTAAAGCAATCGTTTCTCCGGTTTGCATTCGTTTTACCAAACCTTCAACAGTTTTATGCTCGTTGTGCATATGATGACTGTGCATCGGTGTGGCAATTTCGAAATGCTTTAATAGTTTTCCGCTGTTTCGGGTGTCTTCGGCTAAAATCAAATCGACTTCTTTCAGAACTTTGATGGCTCTGAAAGTCATGTCTTCCAAATTCCCAATCGGTGTGGGGACCAAATACAGTTTTCCCATTTATACGAAACGTTTCTCGACCAACTCCATAAAACGCTCTACATACTCGTCTTTGCCGTTCCAGTTGTTGTAGTCCGGTTTAACCAAATCGTCAATAAAATCTTTGGCTTCATCAAGTGAATTAAGGGTGTTCAACTGTGAAATCACACGGTTTAAATCTTCACCGCTACCATCGAAAAGGTGCTTTTCAAACGAAATTCTGTCGTTTAACCCTAAAGTAATAGTCTTGCTGAACTTGTCGTTCAAGTTTAAATTCGCGACTTTATAATTCTCTTTTTCTTTGGCAATTTCTTCCTGAATGTTGTTTATCGGTTCGGCTTTTTTAACTTCTTCAACTTCGGTTTCGGCTTTTTCGAAAATGATGTCAGTAACTTTTTCGATATTCGCAGGAACGTCATCCACTTTTACGAATTCTGGCTCTGTATAGGTTTCGCCTAACAAATCTTCAAAGGAAATTTGCTGTGGTTGCTTTTCTTCTTCGGCTACCGGCTCGAATAAAGGTTCGATAATTTCTTCTTTATTGTCTTCAAGAACGGCAATCGGTTCTTCTTCATCAATATCTTCTTCGTCGATTGCAACTTCGCCTACCAGAACTTTTTCTTCTTCAACTGGAAGTGCCACTTCTTCATTTGTTTCTTCCGCAACTTGTTCTTCTGGTTTAGTTTCGGATGCAGCAATAACAACTTCTTCTGCTTTATGTGCTACGGCCGCAATCGGCTGGTTATAAACTTCTTCTAACTTTTCGTCCAATTCCTCATGCGAAAGCGTTGGTTTTAAGGCTTCAAAATTTTCTTCGTAGAAACGTAAAATCGAAAGCTTCTCATATAATTTCTGGGTTTCCTGATGCAATAAAACGACGTCTTCTTTTCCTTTCAGCTTTAAAATTCGGTGCGCAATACTAATTAATTCGGCTTCTAATTTTTTCTTCATAACTTTTGAGTTTATATGGAGTAAAGCAAGTTGATTTTACTATTTTTGTTTTAGTTACAAATCTAAACAGAAATAACTTCTGTTGCACTGAAAATTACAAAATGTTTCTCGAAAATACGGTAAATCATAAAGAACAATTCGGATGGATTGAAGTCATCTGCGGCTCGATGTTTTCAGGCAAGACGGAAGAGCTGATTCGAAGGCTGAAACGCGCCCAGTTCGCCAAACAGAAAGTGGAAATTTTCAAGCCCGCTATCGACACGCGTTATCACGACGAAATGGTGGTATCGCACGATTCCAACGAAATCCGATCTACTCCGGTTCCTGCTGCAGCGAATATTCGCATTTTGGCACAAGGCTGTGATGTAGTCGGTATTGACGAAGCGCAGTTTTTCGATGACGAAATTGTATCGATTTGTAACGATTTGGCCAATTCTGGAATTCGCGTAATTGTAGCCGGTTTGGACATGGATTTTAAAGGCAATCCGTTTGGACCGATGCCCGCGTTGATGGCTACTGCCGAGTACGTAACCAAGGTTCACGCGGTTTGTACCCGAACCGGAAACTTAGCCAATTACAGCTTCCGAAAAGCACAAAGTGATAGTTTAGTATTATTAGGCGAAACCGAAGAATACGAACCCTTGAGTCGTGCTGCTTACTTCAACGCTATGAGAGAACAGGCGGAAAAAGAAGACAACAACCATTCCAGAAACAAAAACAATCCCGAATAAGCTTTGAGTTTATTGATTAAAAATATCGTCCCGGTCATTCACGCCAAATGGTTTGGGACCGACGAATCGTGTTCGATTGACAACGTTTCCATCGACAGCCGTTCGTTACAAAACAACAATGGAACTTTATTTTTTGCCTTAGTCGGACATCATCATGACGGGCATCAATACATTTCGGAATTAATCGAAAAAGGCGTTCAGAATTTTGTCGTACAGTACATTCCAGCGAACCTGAACGGAAAAGCAAATTTTCTGATGGTCGGAAACACTTTGGAAGCTTTACAACAATTCGCTGCTTTTTACCGCCAGCAATTCGATTTCCCCATCATTGGAATTACCGGAAGCAACGGTAAAACCATCGTAAAAGAATGGCTGAACTTTCTTTTGAGTCCCGAATACAACATTATCCGAAGTCCGAAAAGCTACAACTCGCAGGTTGGCGTTCCGCTATCAGTTATCGGAATCAATGAAAAACACAATTTAGGAATTTTTGAAGCCGGCATTTCTCAGCTTGGGGAAATGGAAAATCTGGGCAACATCATACAGCCAACTTTGGGAATCTTGACCAATATCGGTTCAGCACATAACGAAGGATTTGCTTCGGAAGAAGAAAAAATTCAGCAGAAACTAAAATTGTTCGACGCTACTCCGGTAGTCATTCTGCAGAAAAACGAGAAAATCGAAACGTTGCTAAAATCGGAAACCAAAGCATTTACTTGGAGTTTTGATAAGGCTTCCGCAGATGTTTTTATTACCAAAAAATCGGTTTCAACCTTTGATATTCAATATAAAAGTGAAACCTTTTCAATTGTACTTCCGTTTCACGACAAGGCTTCGGAAGAAAATTCGATAACCTGTTTAATGGCGCTTTTGTATTTTGGTTACGACGCCAAAACCATTCAGGAGCGTATTGCCAACTTGTACCCGGTGGAGATGCGTTTGCAGGTGAAAAACGGTATCAATCATTGTACTATTATCGACGACAGTTACAGTTCGGATTATCAGTCGCTTAAAATTGCATTGGATTTTCTCGAACAACATAAAACACACCAGAAGAAAACGGTCATTCTCTCCGATATCTTCCAAAGTGGATTTTCGGCAGAAGAATTATACGCCAAGGTTGCCAAACTCCTGAAAAACAACCATATTGAACGTGTTTTTGGTATTGGCGATAACATTTCAGCACATTTAAAAGCGTTTCCGAATTTCATTTCGTTTCCCACTACTCAGGATTTTGTAGCGCATTTTGATTCCCATGAATTTGAATACGAAACAATTCTAATCAAAGGTGCGCGCAGTTTTCAGTTTGAAGAAATCGTTGTCCTTCTTGAAGAAAAAACACATGAAACGGTTCTGGAAATCAACCTGAATGCTATTAGTCACAACCTGAATTTTTACAAATCAAAACTCAAACCGACCACCAAAATGATGGCGATGGTTAAAGCTTTTGGTTACGGAAGCGGCAGTTTTGAAATCGCTAAATTGTTAGCGCATCATAAAATTGATTATTTAGGTGTGGCTTTCGCCGATGAAGGAATCGCACTTCGTAACGCCGGAATCACCATGCCAATTATTGTGATGAATCCCGAAAACAGTGCTTTTGCTGCGATGGTGGCTTACAATCTGGAACCCGAAATTTATTCGGCTGCTGTTTTGAAAAAGTTCATCACTTTGGCACAGCAGAAAAATTTATACAACTATCCAATTCACATCAAATTGGACACCGGAATGCATCGTTTAGGCTTCGAAGAAAAGGATTTGGACGGACTTATCAGTTTGCTCAAAAACAATAATTTAGTAGAGGTTAAAAGCATCTTTTCCCATTTGTCGTCAAGTGATGTGCCGGAATTTAGAGATTTCACTTTAGAACAGATTCAGAAATTTGACAGATGGTCATCTCAATTGATGTCAGAATTAAACATTCAACCGATTCGGCATATTTTAAACACTTCAGGTATTTATCATTTCGCTGAACATCAGTTTGATATGGTACGTTTGGGCATCGGTTTGTATGGCGTTGGGAACGATGCTGAAGAAATGCAACAGCTTGAAAATGTCGGAACACTGAAAACCATTATTCTTCAAATCAAAGAAATTCCAACCGGTGACAGCGTAGGTTACAGCCGAAAATTCAAAGCCGAAAAACCCACCCGAACCGCCACCATTCCAATCGGTTATGCGGACGGTATTCCGAGAAGCTGGGGCAACGAAAAAGGCTATGTTTTGGTCAATCATCAAAAAGCCAGAATTGTGGGCAACATCTGTATGGACATGCTTATGATTGATGTAACCGACATCAATTGTCAGGAAGGCGATACGGTTATTGTTTTCGGAAAATCACCTCGTGTAACTGAACTCGCTAATGTTGTCGGCACCATTCCGTATGAAATTTTAACCAGCATTTCCCACCGTGTAAAACGCGTTTTTTATAAGGAATAAATCACTTTTTGTTGAAAAAACACGAATTGTAAATCTAATTTTACTAATTTAGTGTTAAATGAATTTTTAACTAAAATCAGAATCTATGGGATTTATTTCAGAATTTAAGGAATTTGCCATGAAAGGCAACTTAGTGGACATGGCAATTGGTTTTGTGATGGGAGCTGCTTTTACAAAACTGACTACTGCTTTTGTTGAAAAAATGTTTGCACCAGTTGTAGGACTTTTAATGGGAGGTTTAGACTTATCAAAAGAAAAAATTGTTCTTAAAGATGGTGTTGCCGAAGTAAAGGATGCGGCTGGAGCTGTAACAACACCTGCCGTAGCTGAAGTAGCAATCGAATGGGGAGCGTTTATCACTGCTGTAATCGATTTCATCATCGTAGCTTTCGTGATGTTCCTAATTATCAAAGC
>NZ_JALDYN010000042.1:0-14224 GCF_032153895.1 Flavobacterium sp. | reverse complement strand
AAATCGTTCCAATCGAAAGTGGCTGGTAAAACGAATACGTTTTGCGCTTTTTCCAAAATGGCATAATCGACAGAAATATTTTCAGCCAGCGGATAATTTTCCTGAATAAAAACAGCCTCTTCATTCGTATTGTATACCTCATACCCATTCATAAAATGTGCAAACATATTCGGCTGAAACGTTTCAAACGATTTTAAAACCGATTTTACACTCCAAACAAATATTCCGGCGTTCCAAAGAAAATTTCGGCTTTGAATAAACTTACGAGCTGTAGCATAATCCGGTTTTTCGCGAAACTGCTTTACTTTCTTAATCGGACGGGAATCCAATTTATCGAATTCGATATATCCGTAACCTGTATTTGGAAAAGTAGGTAAAATTCCCAAAGTCATTAAATTTTCATCACGCTCACAAAAATCGAACGCTAACTGAAGGTTCGCGCAAAACTGCATCTCATCTTCAATCCAGTGATCACTTGGTGCTACCACCATAACAGCATCCGGATTTTGTTTTTTAATTTTTAATGAGGCATACAAAATACAAGGTGCTGTATTTCGCATGGCCGGTTCCAAAACAATTTGCTCCTGTTTTACCATCGGCAACTGTTCTAAAACGATATCATTATAGGATTCGTTAGTAAGAATCAAGATATTTTCCTTGGGAATCAACTGAGACAATCGACTGAACGTTTTTTGAATCAGTGTTTCTCCAGTACCTAACATATCGTGAAACTGCTTTGGAAACTCAGTGGTACTTACAGGCCAAAAGCGGGAACCTACCCCACCAGCCATAATTATTGCGTAATAATTTTTGTTCATTTTTATTTTTAGTTACAGCGTAACTGAAAACCAATTTACAATTTTACTCTTCCATATAAACGGTTTGATGAGTAAACTCCTCATTCGGATTAGTAAAAAGAGGCTTTTAATTACTAAGCTTATTTCTGAAATTTATGACGGTAAAAGCTCAACTTCGGCATTGGGATTAAAAAGATAAATCCTTCCCGAAATTAATTCAATACATTCGTACCGCTTAACCCGAAGTGCAATCTTTTTAAATACTTTCCCATTGTGAATCCGAAAAGTACTACCATACGGAATTTCAAAGATATAATTTTTATCGCTAACCGGGTCGAATTGTTTCAAGGCTAACGACAAAGTTGCATCGGTATCACTACTCGCTTTTGGATTTCGAAAATGCCTTGCCAACAATGGCAAAAGCTGGTTTGGAAAGATTTCTGGTCGGATAAACGGAACCATCAATTTTTGAAAAGTAAGTTTCCATTCGTCTCCATGTGGCTTGATGGCTCTTCCGTATTTTTCAAACGCTACCAAATGAGCAATTTCATGAATCAGTGTCATCAAAAAACGATACTTGTTCAAGCTTGCATTTACGGTTATTTGATGGGAACCATCGGGCTGTCTTCTGTAATCGCCGTGACGGGTTACGCGCTCGTTGACAATCTTCAAATGCACATTATAGGCTTTGATGAGTTCAAAACAAGGCGGAACGGCGTGTTCGGGTAAATATTTCAGAAGAACATCGCTCATTTTATGGTGTGGTAGAAGATACCTGCAATATTTTTCCGTTGTAATATTTATTCCCGGTTAAAGCGAAATTAAAAATATAATCGGCCATTTCTTTTGGTTTGATTGGTGCTTCGTACCCCGGAAAAGCTTCTTCCAACATTTCTGTTTGAACTGCACCTAAAGCCAACACATTGAAGGCGATACCTCTTTCTTTGTATTCTTCGGCCAGCAATTCCGATAACGTAATCACAGCGCCTTTACTAGAACTGTAAGCTGCTAACCCTGGAAACTTCATGCTCCCTTGAATTCCGCCCATTGAACTTATTGTCACCACATGACTTCCTTTTTGAAGATACGGCAAACAAACTCGTGTTAAATTGGCTACTCCGAAAACATTTACTTTGTACACATTTTCAAATTCATCCGAAGAAATTTCCCCGAAAGGTTTATTTAAAAGCGAACCGGCGTTATGAATGATGATGTCTACACTTTTCCAAGTTGATTCAATAAAATCTGAAACTTTTTTCAAATCATTTTCAACCGCCAAATCCACAGAAAGACAACTGATATTCGGATTACCCAACAAATTCTGGTTTATTTTACGAGAAACCGCCAAAACCTGATGTCCGGTTGTTGCAAATTGCAAGGCTAATTCATACCCAATCCCTCTGGAAGTTCCGGTGATGATGATCTTTTTGTTCATAAAACTAAAATACTAAAAATCCCGTCCTGAATTTCAAAACGGGATTTAATTTATTCAAAACAACGGGCTTACGCCAACATCGTTACTGGACTTTCCAAATACTGACGCAATGTCTGTAAGAACTGTGCTCCTGTAGCTCCGTCCACGGTTCTGTGGTCGCAAGCTAAGGTTACTGTCATTGTATTTCCTACTACTATTTGTCCGTCTCTTACCACTGGTTTTTCTTCAATCGCTCCTACCGATAAAATTGCTGAATTCGGTTGGTTGATAATCGAAGTGAACGATTGGATTCCGAACATTCCTAAGTTAGAAACGGTAAACGTACTTCCGTCCATTTCTGACGGAGTCAGTTTTTTGTTTTTCGCTTTACCTGCCAAATCTTTTACCGCTGCTCCAATTTGAGACAAACTCATTTGGTCTGTAAAATTCAATACCGGAACTACTAAGCCGTCTTCAACCGCTACAGCTACTCCGATATTTACATGGTGATTGATTACCATCGCATCTTCTCTCCACTGCGAGTTTACCTGCGGATGTTTTTTTAGCGCCATCGCACAAGCCTTCACTACCATATCGTTGAACGATACTTTGGTATCCGGAACGGTGTTGATGGTTGCTCTTGATTTCATCGCTTCGTCCATTGCTACTTCAATAGTCAAGTAGTAATGAGGAGCCGTGAATTTCGATTCTGCCAAACGACGCGCAATCGTTTTACGCATTTGAGAATTTTTGATTTCCTCCTGGAATTTTTCTCCTGCAGGAACAAATGGTTTTACAGCTGGCGCAGCAGAAGTAGCTGGAGCCGTTACTGCCTGTGAAGTTGCAGCTTGTGGTGTAAATCCTTCTACATCGCTTTTTACGATTCTTCCGTTTTCGCCGGAACCTTGAACCTGAGACAAATCAATTCCTTTGTCTTGTGCTATTTTCTTTGCTAACGGAGAAGCAAAAACTCTTCCGCCTGCATTTGTATTTTGTACTGGAGCTGATGCTGATGCAGCTAATTCAACTTTAGCTTCTGCTTTTGGTATTTCTGCAGTTGCTCCTGCTTTAAAATTGGCTGCAATTCCGGATACGTCTGTTCCTGCAGGACCAATAATCGCTAAAATACTGTCAACCGGAGCGGTTTGTCCTTCATTAACACCAATATATAAAAGCGTTCCTGCATTGAAAGATTCGAATTCCATGGTAGCTTTATCGGTTTCGATTTCCGCTAAAATATCGCCTTCTTTTACAGTATCGCCAATTTTCTTTAACCAAGTTGCTACCGTTCCGTCGGTCATGGTATCACTCAAACGTGGCATGGTCACCACTTTTACTCCTGCAGGAATTTCTACTGCAGCAGTTGCCGGAGCTTCTGCTTTAGTTTCTGCAACAGGAGCACTTTCTGTTTTTGGAGCCGGTGTATTTCCTCCGCTTAACAAAGCAGCAATATCTTCACCTGGTTTTCCGATGATTGCTAAAAGGGAATCTACCGGAGCTGATTCACCTTCCTGAATTCCAATATGCAAAAGGGTTCCTGCATTGAAGGATTCAAATTCCATAGTGGCTTTGTCCGTTTCAATTTCTGCAAGAATATCGCCTTCTTTAACTACGTCTCCTACTTTTTTTAGCCAAGTTGCCACAACGCCTTCGGTCATGGTGTCGCTCAAACGCGGCATGGTAATTACTACTGCCATAATCGATTATAATTTATGTGGAATAAATGGATAATTTGGTTCTTCGTATACTACATCATACAACTGAGCGATTTCCGGATATGGTGATTCTTCTGCGAATTTTTCACATTCTTCTACCAAATTTTTCACGCGCTCGTCGATAGCTTCAATTTCAGTATCGGTAGCATAGCCTTTTTCTTTGATGATATCCAAAACCTGAGTGATAGGGTCAATTTTTTTGTACTCCTCTACTTCTTCTTTGGTTCTGTAATGTTGTGCATCCGACATGGAGTGTCCTCGGTAACGGTACGTTTTCATTTCTAAGAATGTTGGACCATCACCACGACGCGCTCTTTCGATAGCTTCGTGCATTGCTTCCGCAACTTTTATTGGATTCATACCGTCAACTGGTCCGCAAGGCATTTCATATCCTAAACCTAATTTCCAGATATCAGTATGGTTCGCTGTTCTTTCTACTGAAGTTCCCATCGCATAACCGTTGTTTTCCACGATAAACACTACTGGAAGTTTCCACAACATCGCCATATTGAAGGCTTCATGCAAAGATCCTTGACGTGCAGCTCCATCACCAAAATAGGTTAGCGTAACGCCGCCTGTTTCAAAATATTTGTCAGCAAAAGCAATTCCTGCTCCTACCGGGATTTGCGCTCCCACAATTCCGTGACCACCGTAAAAACCGTGTTCTTTGTCAAAAATATGCATCGAACCTCCCATCCCTTTGGAAGTTCCGGTTACTTTACCTAACAATTCTGCCATAACGCGTTTTGGGTCAGTTCCCATTCCGATAGGCTGAACGTGGTTACGATAAGCGGTAATCATTTTATCTTTGGACAAATCCATAGCATGTAAAGCACCAGCTAATACCGCTTCCTGTCCGTTATATAAATGTAGAAATCCTCTAACTTTTTGTTGAATGTACAAAGCAGCCAGTTTGTCTTCAAACTTTCTCCAGAACTGCATGTCTTCGTACCACTTTAGGTACACTTCTTTGGTAATTGGTTTCATTCGTTTGTTTGCTTTTTTGAAGTGCTCATTTTTTAATAACCGAAAGCACTTTTCTGTTTCACACAATTTTGCGAAATGCAAAAGTAACACTTCAATTTTAGAAGTGAAAATTTAAACTCAGGATTTTATAAATATCACAAAAAGTTTTTATCGAAGGTTAAAGGCAACAAATCCTTCAACGAATTCGACTTGTATATTTTCCCGACAGCGCCCATAAAATAAATTTCAATTGGCATATCCTGACGGAATTCATATTCTGCAATGGATTGACGACAAGCCCCGCACGGCGGAATTGGCTCAGCTACCTCTTTATCATCACCGGTTGCCGAAATCGCAATTCTCAAAATTTTAGCCTCCGGATAAATCGCACCCGACTGAAAAATTGCCACACGCTCCGCGCACAAGCCAGAAGGATAAGCAGCATTTTCCTGGTTAGAACCCAAAACTGTTTTCCCGTTATCTAGCTGCAAAGCTGCCCCAACTCGAAATCGAGAATACGGCGCATAGGCTTTTTTACGGATTTCAACCGCCTGAATCATTAAATCCTGAACCTCTTTCGGCAGCTCCTCTATCGCATCATAAACCGAAAATGTTGATGTAACACTAATACTCTTCATTCAATCACTTTATTAGACAAAAAATCCAAATTCAAAACGAATTTGGATTGTTTAGCATTTATTGTTTATTTCTATAAATCATCGTACGAATCTCCGAAGTTAAATGTTAAGGAGAAACGCAATGTATTTTCTAATGGATTTCTAACTTTCGATGTTGAGAACAAATAGGAAACGTCCACTTTCACAACATTATATTTGAAACCGGCTCCGATAGTTGCAAATTTTCTAGCTCCTTTCTCAACGCTCTCATTAAAATATCCGGCGCGGAAAGCGAAGGAATCCTGATACCAGTATTCTGCCCCTAAAGCCCAAGTGAATTCTTTTAATTCTTCACTCATCCCGTCTGGCGCATCTCCGAACGATTTAAAAAGCCCTGACGCCCAACCGATATCTCTGTAACGCTGATTAGCTTCTGCATAAGCGGTACTTACTTCGTTTTGATCAATTTCACCATCGCCGTCTCTATCTGTAGGAACAACTTTTTCAGGCGTAGGAACCATCAATTTATTAGCTTCCGCTAAAACACTTACTTTATTGTATTCATCTAAGATAAAATCGAAACCTGCTCCAATTTTCAAGTTTGATGGTAAAAAGTTCGAACTTCTTTCAACATCACCATCGTAGGAAATTTTCGGTCCCATGTTCTGCATGTTGATACCAGCGCGCCATCTTCCGTTGAAATCAGAATACGCAATTTCTTCAGATTGATAGAATGCCGCCACATCCACTGCAAAAGAATTTGCTGCTGAAGCATCGTTGTTATCCGTAGCAATTCTCAGGTTTGAACGAATATAGCGTCCTGCTACACCCATTGAGAACATATCACTCAATTTTAGGGAATAAGACAAATCAAAAGCAAATTCGTTTGGATTTACTGTTGTCAACTCCTGACCTGTATTATCCGTCAAAACTATATCACCTAATCCGAAATAACGCAAACTTCCGGCAAAAGCACTTCGCTCGTTAAAACGGTTGTAATACGTAACCTGACCTAAGGAAATATCGTTAGCAATACTCGTTAAATACGGCGTATAACTCACTGAAAAGCCATGCTTGTAAGGCGAAAAGGCATATTTTGCAGGATTATATTGTTGCGAAAAAACATCAGCAGAACTGGCTACCCCCATATCCCCCATACCGGCTGCACGGGCATCGGCAGAAATTAAAAGAAACGGCACTCCAGTTGTGATTACTCTATCCTGAGCCGTAACTGATTGAATTACAGAAAAGAAAAGAGCTACTATTGCAATTTTTTTCATTGTACGTTAAAAAGTTAATTTGACAAATATACTATTTTATTAAAGTATTACAAGTTTCTCAATCTTTTCGGC
This sequence comes from Flavobacterium sp., assembly GCF_032153895.1. Lineage (GTDB taxonomy): Bacteria > Bacteroidota > Bacteroidia > Flavobacteriales > Flavobacteriaceae > Flavobacterium. The sequence continues at coordinate 7,363 of NZ_JALDYN010000042.1, read as the reverse complement.
TTTTTTTCCGGTGACTGAGGAGCGAACGGTTAGACGGTAAACATAGACTCCTTTCCCGATTCGGTCGCCAAAATCGTCTTTTCCGTCCCATTTGATTTCACGCGAAAGAAAACCTTCAGTTACCACAGATTGGTTGATCGTTTTTACCAATTTACCAGTTATTGTCAGGATCTGTACCTGCACATCTAGCGGCTCGTACGGTTTGTTATGCGAAAACCAAAACTCGGTATAGCTCACAAACGGATTCGGGTAATTCAATACATTGGAAAGCGTTACTTCACCATCGCCAACCACAATAAACTGAATTTCGGCCGTCGCAAAATTATTGTACACATCCCAACATTTCAATGTTAATGTATGCAAACCAACCGCGAGATTTCTAAACGGAAAACGCAATTTCCCTCTCGTATAATCATTCGGTTCGGTTTCGTAATAATCGTTTAATATGTACGGATTCGTTTCGTCTCCGTCTAAAATTGCTACGATGTCGTGGCCGATTCCACTGGCGGTGTTGATTCCGTTTTCATCCTCAAGATAAGCTAACAAAAATGGCGATTCGTTCGTAATTCCTCCCGATACAAACGTTTCATCATTCATATATAAACGTATTCTTGGCGGCAAATTATCCGCTACTGCATTGGTATTGATATCGCCAACCTTAATCGTAGTGTCGTAACCCGTCTGATCTTCCAATGGCGAATTATTCTTTGCATAAAAACTGATACGTCCGTTGCCCACCGGGATTCGAATATCGCGCGGTACCACAAAACCGAATTCGAATAAACCACTGTTTACCGAAGCGTTTCCTCTAAAAATCGTTTCTCCTAAGGTGATAAAATTCATAATAATTAGCTGACCTCCCGTTGTTGTTGTCCCATCATTACCTAAAGTGGAGCGATTCATCTGCTTATCAAAAATTTGAACCGCTAAATCACCATTATAATTGGTCAGCAAATTATCAAACTCATCCACAACTTCCCCAGACAACTTAACGTAACTTAGCGCTTTCAAAGTATCTGTTGGCTGAGTAATTGGCACATCGTTTATTTTTGTCAAGCGCACTTTTGGCTTTGGAATAGCCAATTTTAAAGCTGGATCTCCAATATAAAACGCAACTCTGATATCGCCTGCAGCAGTTTGATTTTTAGCTTGTACCAACGCTTCCGCAATCGATACATAATTATTGGAACCGTAAGAAAACAAATGCTCCGCCAAATTATCATTTAACACTTTACCGGTTGATTGACTGATTTCTCGGGTTGTTGCCACTAAAGAAACTGCCCCACCTGCTGTATTCCAATACATATATTCTCCTCCTGTAGGTCGTTGCGGATTATCAAAACGGGTAAACTCACAGGTTATTGTTATGAATAACGGATATCTATGTTGATTACTCAAATTTTGGGCATCCAATTTTTCAAACATGCGCTCTTGGGCTAATCCGTCTTCACCACCATGCCCAAAATAATTTACCACTAAAGAACCTTGACCGATTTCATTAAGCATATCTTCTTTAGCCTTTGGATATCTATTACCTCCGGCAGATGTTACTTGTAAATAAGCGTCTGTATGAATTTTTTTTATGTTGATGAACGGCTTTTCAGCAGCAATTTCGTTGGCCAAATTATCTAAATCGGTTTGAAGTGTTTGATCTGTCGGCTTATCAATATCATCCGAAACAAACAAACAGTTGTTACGCCATCTACCGTAGGATTGCTCATCATGATATTGTATCACCTTATTAACCATTGCATCAGCTTGTGAAACACTACTAACCAACATTCGCCCAACAGCTACGTCTAATTGTTCGTTACTATTTACAAACCCTTCATTCAAATCCATTAAACCATAAAAATCATCCGACATATACGCCAAATGATTAGAATAATTTAAGGAATATGCTCCATTTGCCGGATGCTGCGAAGTCAATTTATAAAATGCATGAAACAGCGGAACAATATTGGTATTGTTGGAAATTCGGTTTTTGTAGTCGTAAGATCCATCACCAAACAGGTTGACATACTTAATTCGCTTGCTTGGCACTGATGCATTTTCGTATATGTACTTTACCAAATTCCTAATTGCTCCTATATCTTGTTTTCCAGATGAAAATTCCCTATAAATTTGTGGCAATTCCACTACTCTTACACTGAGTTGCGAATAGTTTCTGTGAAAATTAGCCAGTTTTTCAGCCTGATTTTTCAGAAAAGATGGCGTCACAATTAGATAATCAATATCCTGAAAATCGCCTTGAGCATTTTCAAAAAGCGTCCCTTTTAAATTCTGATTTGCAACACGCGCATTCCCATCTGTTGAAGGTAAAAACAAATTACTCATATCCACCGCAACGTAATTCCTAACTTCACCCAAAGCAGCTTTGAATGAAAAATTATTTTGACCGGCATTTTCATACTTCGTAGCATTGTACAAATCGGTCACATCCCATACTTGAGAAATACCACTAGCATTAGATAGTTGATATTCTGCCGTACCTATATTGGTTGCTGCCTGTCTGTTTTTAAACAAAAACTGCTTTCCATATCCTTGAAGGGAACGTGAAGCAATTAACGAAATATAATCTAGGTACCCGTTTGATGACGGCACACCTCCATTATCATAATCGAACTGAATGGCAACATTTGGAGAACTCGACGAAAAGGTTCCGATTAGAACATTCTCATCTGCTGCGATATGTGCTGTTGGGTTTAAAGTTGCAAAAGGTATATTCCCGATTGATTGCCCATTGGCTTTCACTTCGAAAGAACTCACTCCAAAAGAAGCTGACACTGCATTAATATTGAATTCTATTGGAACAGACGTTACTAAATTAGGAAAATCAAAATTAAAAGTCTGAACGTTATCAATTCGAAATTCATCACCAACCCATTTTCTTCCTAATTTTCCCAGATTATACTTATCTATTTCATAGTACTGATAATCGTCAAAAGCGGTAAAAATCACGTTTGGAGCATTTGAAGGTTGTGACGCCAGCGGAATTCGTTTTCCATTTCCTCCTTCCACTGTTACATAATAATAGGATTTATCATCGTAAAGATTTGCACTAGTAGAACTTTCATCATTCCAAACATCAACACCTTCGGCGTAAAACAAGATATAGTCATTGTCGTTAAAAACATTGTCCTCTTCACCTATAACCTGAATGGCATTTTCTTCCAAATCCATCGGATACGGAACCGCATTAGATAGCGGCACCATTCTCCCTCCGTTTCCATAAATTTTCAACCTCTTGGGATCCACATTAGTGTTCATCCCGAGCTGTTGTAAAAAACCTTTTGTTACCTTATAGACGCCTGATTTTGTCAGATGGAATTTATACCAATTCCCAGTTGCCAAAACTGAATTATAAACTGAATTAGCATTTTTAGCAGCAGAAATACCGCTAATAGTTTTATAAGAGTAACGGAATGACAAACTTTTTACTCGCTTATACTGACTTCCTTCTTTAATAATCGGATTGAATGTAAAGAAACCTGAAAGTATGTCTCGAGCAGAAGAAGTTGCTATTTTAGCATTGATATTAGACGTTAACTTTGTCTTTGAAACATCATTAAACTGATCGATTGCGATAGATTCATAAACGATATTCTCAACAACAAGTGATGCTTCATCTATCCAATTAGAAACAGGGAACCTTTTTTTGAACTGAATTACTCCATCCGCAGAATTGAAATCAAAATTTTCAGCCTGAAAAACGGGAATACGATACGGAATGGAATCTACACGGAAAATCGCTCCTTCTTTCCACTCCAAAGTAACCGTTTCACTTTGCTGTGAAAAACTTAAAAAAGAAGTCAGTAAAACCAAAAAAAGTAAGTATTTCTTCATCGATTAATAAACGTAATTATTGAAAACTTATTACAAATAGAAAAAATATTTTCCTTTTAAGCTAATTTCAGACAATATATATTAATCAAAAGCGTTATACTGAAGAACTTTAACACGATTTTATATTTTTTTTTATTAATTGAAAAAAAGTTGTTGCAGTTTAATGGTTAATTACTATATTGCGGCACTAAATTTATTACCTACTTAAAGTATGAAAATTAGAAGAATTTTGACTTTACAGGTGTTGGCAGCGTTGGCGTTGACAATATCATTTGCTAGTTGCAGCAAAAAAGGGTCGTCTAAAGGAGGTTCTCAGGCAACAGGTTGGAAAATCAACGACAAAAAAGGTGGTTTCCAATACAACGACAAGTTTAAAAAACAAGAGACTCCACCGGGAATGGTCGCTGTTGAAGGCGGTACATTTACTATGGGTAAAGTGGAAGATGACGTAATGCACGATTGGAATAACACTCCAAATCAACAGCACGTTCAATCATTCTACATGGATGAAACCGAAGTAACCAACATGATGTATGCTGAGTACTTATTCTGGTTAAAGAAAGTTTTCCCACCGGATGATGAAAACTACAAAAACATTTACACAGGTGCATTACCTGATACATTGGTGTGGAGAAACCGTTTAGGTTACAACGAAACCATGACCAACAACTACTTAAGACACCCAGCTTACGGAAGTTATCCTGTAGTAGGTGTAAACTGGATTCAGGCTTCTGAATTCGCTAAGTGGAGAACAGACCGTGTGAATGAGGCTATCTTAGAAAGAGAGCAATATTTGAAAAAAGATGCAAAAATCAACGATGTTGACGCACAAAACACATTCAACACAGAATCGTATTTAGCTAGTCCTTCAACAGCTTTTGGTGGAAACGAAGAAATTGTTTTCAGAGGTAAAAAAGGTGCTAAAGGTAAAAACGCTAAACCACAAACTACTAAAGACGGAAAAACTATTGAGCCTAAAAACGTTTTTGCTCAAAGATCTTCAGGTGTAATTTTACCTGAGTATAGACTTCCAACTGAAGCAGAATGGGAATATGCAGCCAATGCATTGAACGGTATCCGTGAGTATAACATTTACAGAGGTAAGAAAAAATACCCTTGGAAAGGACAATACACTCGTTCTGGAAAAAGAGATATGAGAGGTGACCAATTGGCTAACTTCAAACAAGGTAAAGGAGATTACGGCGGTATCGCAGGATGGTCTGATGACGGCGCAGATATCACTAACAAAGTTAAATCTTACCCTCCAAATGATTTTGGATTGTACGATATGGCTGGTAACGTAGCGGAGTGGGTTGCTGACGTTTATCGTCCGATGGTTGACGATGAGGCTAACGACTTCAACTATTATAGAGGTAACGTATACATGAAAAACAAAATCGGTGAAGACGGTAAAGTTGAAATGGTTACTTCTGAAAATGTAAAATACGACACGTTAAGCAACGGTAAAATCATGGCTAGAAATTTCCCTGGTCAGATTGCACAAGTACCAGTTGATGAAAACGAAACGTATTTACGTTACAACTTCTCTACTTCTGACAACAGAAACTATAGAGATGGTGACAAACAATCAACTCGTTACTTCAAATTCGCAAGTTCTGAAGAAGAAGAAGGCGGAGAAGGAAAAGAAAATGATGCAAAAAGAATGTACGATTCTCCGAAGCACCAAATTTCTGTTGACAGTTTAGGAACTATGAACAGACAATACGACAAGTCTTCTAAACGTACAACTTTAGTAAACGATGATTCAAGAGTTTACAAAGGAGGTTCATGGAGAGACAGAGCTTATTGGTTAGATCCTGCATCAAGAAGATACTACCCGCAAGATATGGCAACTGACTATATTGGTTTCCGTTGTGCAATGTCTAAAGTAGGTCCGAAAGACAACAAGAAAAAACCAAGAGGTTAATAAATTAATTTTCATACTATACAATAAAAGCCCTATTTTAGGGCTTTTATTTTTATATATACTTTCCAATGAGAATCGAAGAATTATACGAATGTTTTTTACAGTGTAAAACCATTTCAACGGATACTCGAAAAATTGAGCCTAACTCCTTATTCTTTGCCTTAAAAGGCGACAACTTTGACGCCAATGCATTTGCTCAGGAAGCAATCAACAAAGGTGCTTCTTTCGCTGTGATTGACGATAAAAAATTCTTCACCGATGAAGACAAAATGATACTTGTAAGCGACAGTCTTAAAACATTACAAGATTTAGCCAACTATCACCGTCAGGAATTAGGCTTACCAATTATCGCCTTAACTGGCAGTAACGGAAAAACCACTACAAAAGAACTCATCAACGTAGTACTTTCCAAAAAATACAAAACCAAAGCCACAATCGGCAACCTGAATAATCATATTGGAGTTCCGCTAACATTACTTTCTTTTGATGACACAACCGACATCGGAATTGTAGAAATGGGTGCTAACCATCAGAAGGAAATTGAACTGCTTTGCAAAATAGCAGAACCAGACTACGGTTACATCACCAACTTCGGAAAAGCGCATTTGGAGGGTTTTGGTGGTACAGAAGGTGTTATCAAAGGCAAAAGCGAACTATACGAGTATCTAAAAGCGAACCACAAAACCGTTTTCGTTAACTTAGACGATTCGATTCAAAACGAAAAGACAACTACAATAGAGCGCACTACTTTTTCACAAACTGAAAAAGCCGATGTAAAAATTGATACTGTTACAGCCAATCCAATGGTTAAAATCAGTTTTAACAATACCGAAATTCAATCACATTTAATCGGAATATACAACGCGAATAATATTAATGGTGCCATTACCATCGGTAAGTACTTTAATATCCCCGACGTTGAAATTAAAGCAGCTATTGAAGGATATATCCCAACCAACAATCGCTCTCAAATGATTGAGAAAAGCGGAAATCAAATTATTCTTGATGCTTATAATGCCAATCCGAGCAGTATGGCTGCAGCAATTGCCAACTTCATTCAATTGGAAGGCACCAATAAAATTGCAATTTTAGGCGATATGTTTGAATTAGGAAAAGAAAGCTTAGCGGAGCACAAAAAAGTTGTTGAATTACTCATTTCTGAAACAACAACAGAAACTCATTTCGTAGGAAAAGATTTTTTTGCGAATAAAATAACTCATCCGCACTTTTATTTTCACGAAAACTACGATGCCTTTTCGGATGCCTTTTCAACCAAAAAACCAACAAATAAAACCATTTTAATTAAAGGTTCCCGAGGAATGGCCCTTGAGCGAACCTTGGATTTACTATAAATAAAAAAAGCACTTCAATTGAAGTGCTTTTTTTTGTGGGCGATGAGGGGTTCGAACCCCCGACCCCCTCGGTGTAAACGAGGTGCTCTGAACCAGCTGAGCTAATCGCCCGATAATTCTTTTTATTATCAGTATGTAGTGATAAAAGTGGTGGGCGATGAGGGGTTCGAACCCCCGACCCCCTCGGTGTAAACGAGGTGCTCTGAACCAGCTGAGCTAATCGCCCTTTTATCTTGCA
>NZ_JALDYN010000013.1:0-62202 GCF_032153895.1 Flavobacterium sp. | reverse complement strand
GAGTGTATCAGGACGATAAGCTGGAGTTTGAATTTGGCTCTCCCAATCGGGTTTCAGACGAGAAAGAAAAAATAATCAAACAACCGACTATTGAAATTGTTTCCGAAGTTTTCGATCCGAAGAAAATCAAAATTGCCCAACGTGAAGCCCTCATGTGGGGAACCGACCAAGGCGCTGCTATCGCTTTCGGAAATGTCATGCACGAAATTTTGTCGTTTGTCAAAACGGCAGATGATATTGATTTGGCCGCAGCAATGGCAATTGAAAACGGCTTGATAACAGTGTCTCAAAAAGCTGAAGTTATTGCAACACTTTCTGCTGTTGTTTCCATTGCTGAATTGGTCGATTTTTTTGCATCCGATAAAAAAGTTTTCAATGAACAGGCAATTCTTATTCCTAACGGCGCCACTTTAAAACCGGACCGGGTTGTGGTTCATGAAAAGGAAGCGTATCTGCTGGATTACAAAACCGGAAGTCATCAGAAGAAATACGAACAGCAATTGCTAAGCTATGAATCGGCTTTGACAAGCATCGGTTTATCGGTTAAGAAAAAAGCCTTAGTATATATAGGAGAAACTATAGAAGTAGTACCTTTGTAAGCATTCAGATAAAATATAAACCAACACACAATATAATGTACGGAAGTATTAAACAACATCTACAAAAGGAATTAAAAGCAATCGAAGAAAATGGATTGTATAAAAAAGAACGCATCATCACTTCACCACAAGGTGCGGAAATAACAGTAAACGGCGAAACGGTTTTGAATTTTTGTGCGAACAATTATTTAGGATTATCGTCTCATCCGGAAGTGGTTCAGGCAGCAAAAGATGCATTGGATACACACGGGTTCGGAATGTCATCGGTACGATTCATTTGCGGAACTCAGGATATTCACAAAACCTTAGAACAAAAAATCGCTGATTTCTACGGAACGGAAGACACCATTTTATATGCAGCAGCTTTCGATGCCAACGGCGGAGTTTTTGAACCCTTGTTAGGTGAAGAAGACTGTATTATTTCCGATAGTTTGAACCACGCTTCCATTATTGATGGTGTGCGTTTGTGTAAAGCGGCTCGTTACAGATACGAGAATAACAACATGGCCGATTTGGAAGCACAATTAATCAAAGCCACCGAAGCAGGTCATCGTTTTAAATTAATCGTAACCGATGGAGTGTTCTCTATGGACGGTTTGGTAGCGCCTTTAGATAAAATCTGTGATTTAGCGGATAAGTATGATGCGATGGTGATGGTAGACGAATGCCATGCTGCTGGTTTCATCGGAGCAACCGGAAAAGGTACTCTGGAAGCCAAAGGCGTAATGGGTCGTGTGGATATCATCACCGGAACTTTAGGGAAAGCTTTAGGTGGCGCTATGGGCGGATATACAACGGCTAAAAAAGAAGTAATTGAAATTCTGCGTCAGCGTTCCCGTCCGTATTTGTTTTCAAATTCTTTGGCGCCTGCGATTGTTGGAGCGTCTATTAAAGTTTTCGAATTGTTGGAAAAAGACACTTCGTTGCGTGATAAATTAGAATGGAATACCAATTATTTTAAAGAAGGAATGAAAGCGGCAGGATTTGATATCATCGATGGTGATTCAGCTATCGTTCCAGTGATGCTTTATGACGCAAAATTGTCGCAGACTATGGCTGATGAGTTGCTAAAAGAAGGAATTTATGTAATCGGATTCTTCTATCCTGTGGTGCCAAAAGACAAAGCGAGAATTCGTGTACAGCTTTCTGCAGGTCATTCAAAAGAACACTTGGATAAGGCAATTGCTTCATTTACAAAGGTTGGTAGGCAATTGAATGTAATTTAAATTGCGTTTTTTTTAGTAAGAAAAAGCGATTTTTTTAACGAAATCCTTTGTAGTTAACAAAGAACCTATTATTTTTGTCTCAATTATAACGTATTGTAATTAAATAAAAAAAGTATGAAACATCTAAACAGATTATTTGTTGCTGCTCTTATGTTTGCAGGATTAAGCTCTCAAGCACAGGATAGTAACAATCCATGGGCTATCTCATTTGGTGCTAACGCAGTGGATGGTGGTAGAGTGAGTGCTGCTTCTCCGGTAGAAGATCAGTTTTCTCAGTATTTCAATGCAGAGGATTATTGGAACGTTGTTCCTTCTGTATCTTACATTAATGTGTCAAGATATGTTGGGAGTGGTTTTTCATTTGGAGTTACAGGGTCGGTAAACAAAATTGATAAATTTGTTTGGGAAAGACCAACAGTTCCGGGAGATTATATCGTTACAAATCCTGGTGATTTAATGTATTATGGAGTTGATGGGGTTATCAAATATAGCTTCATGGATATGTTAAAATCAAAATGGTTAGACCCTTCTGCACACGTTGGTGGAGGTTACACTTTCTTAGGTGATGCTTCTGCAGGAACGGTTAACGGAGGTTTAGGTTTAACGTTCTGGTTTACAGAGCAAGTTGGTTTGTCTTTACAATCTACTTACAAACACTCATTTGATGAGACAAGAATTCCAGACCAAGACGTAGCTTCACACTTGCAGCATTTTGCGGGTATTACTTTCAAATTCGGAGGTAAAGATACAGATGGTGACGGTATCTATGATAAAGATGATGCTTGTCCAGAAGTTGCTGGTTTAAAAGAATTCCAAGGATGTCCTGATACTGATGCTGACGGAATCGCTGATAAAGACGATGCTTGTCCTGAAGTAGCTGGTCCAAAAGAATTCAACGGATGTCCTGATACAGACGGAGACGGAATCATCGACAACGACGATGCTTGTCCTGAAGTAGCTGGTCCTGCTGCAATGCAAGGTTGTCCTGATACTGACGGTGACGGTGTTGCTGACAAAGATGACAAATGTGTTGACGTGAAAGGTCCAAAAGAAAACGCTGGTTGTCCTTGGCCTGATACTGACGGAGACGGTGTTGCTGATAAAGATGACAAATGTCCTGAAGTAAAAGGAACTGTTGCTAACAACGGATGTCCTGAGGTTTCTGAAGACGCTATTAAGAGATTAAATGACTACGCTAAGACTATCTTATTCAACTCTGGTAAATCTTCGTTCCAAAAACAAACTTACCCAGTGTTACAGTCTATCGTGGCTATCTTGAAAGAGTACCCATCTTCAAACTTCCACATCGAAGGTCACACAGATTCTGACGGTAAAGACGCTATGAACTTGAAATTATCTCAAGACAGAGCTGCAGCTGTTAAAAACTACTTAGTTGAGAACGGTGTTGCTGCTGACAGATTAACTTCTGAAGGTTACGGTGAGGCTAAACCAATTGCATCTAACAAAACTGCAAAAGGAAAAGCGCAAAACAGACGTGTTGAAGTTAAATTAGTAAAATAATTTACCAAACATAAGTATAGAAAACGCTCCGAATATCGGAGCGTTTTTTTTATTTTTATACTTATGATACAACCAACGTTTCTCGACAAGCTGAGTTATGAAGTGCTTCAGCACAACGCCAATCATCTTTCAGATATTACCATAGTACTTCCTAATAAAAGAGCTAGGGTTTTTTTATTGGAATCGTTTAAAAAGCAACTGTCAGCTACCGCTTTTTCCCCAACAATTATAAGTATTGAAGATTTTATTCAAGAAGTTTCCGGTATCCGAACCTGCGATACTATCGAATTGTTATTTGAATTCTATCAGGTGTATTGCGAATTGACACCCAAGGAGAAACAGGAAGATTTTGAAAGTTTTGCCAATTGGGCAAAAACATTACTGCAGGATTTCAATGAAATAGACCGTTATCTCGACAATCCGGATTCTTTATTTGTGTATTTGAAAGACATCGAAGTTTTAAAACGATGGAATTTAGAGCCTGAGGATACAACTAAGTTGGTAAATAACTATTTAGAATTTTGGAGTAATTTGCCAAAATATTATGAGGCGCTGTATCATTCTTTAAAAAGTAAAGGAATCGGTTATCAAGGATTGATTTATAAAGAAGCCATTGACAACCTGATTCATTATTCCGAAAATCTGGGCAATCGTAAATTGATATTTGCCGGTTTTAACGCTTTGAATCGTGCGGAAGAGAAAATTATTCAGCATCTTATGGTTGAAGGTCAAGCCAAAATTTATTGGGATATCGATCAGGTGTTTTTACAAGATACGTTTCATGATGCCGGCCTTTTCATTCGACGTTTCAAAAAAGAATGGAAACCGTATACGTCACAGCCTTTTGAGTGGATTGTTAACGAATTTGGTAATAGTAAAAAGATTGTAATCATCGGAACTCCTAAAACTGTCGGTCAAGCCAAAATTGCCGGTAAATTAGTAGAAGAAATTCAAGAGCGTGGAAACTCTTTAGATAAAACCGCTGTTGTTTTGGGAGAGGAAAATGTGCTTTTACCCTTGTTGTATTCGTTGCCCAACACTGTAGATGCGTTGAACATTACCATGGGTTTTAGCAGCAAAAACAATCCGGCGCAAATTTTAATTTCAAAACTTTTCAGATTGCATATCAATGCCTTACAGCGCAGTGAAACTTCTTATACGTTTTACTACAAAGAGGTTTTGGATATCTTGAACAATCCATTGGTGGAACCGTACAGCAATGCTAAAAAAGTAGTTAAACAAATAGGCGAATACAATCTTACTTTTTTCTCGCAAACCCGATTAAGTAGTATGGATGCTGAGGTAACCGATTTTTTCCATCAGTTATTCGACCGTTGGGAAGCGGATGTGTTGCAAGTTTTACAGCGATTGTCGCAAATTCTGCGTACCATCAAAGGATTTTTAGGAAATGATTCCGAAGAAGAAAAAGTAACCAAAGCCTTTGTCTATTCTATTTATAAAACGATCAACAAACTGATTAATTATCAGGAAAAATACGAGCAAATCAATTCTTTACAGGTTTTGCACAGCATGTATAAACAAGTTGTGGATTTAGCCGAAGTGTCTTTTGAAGGCGAACCGTTGTCCGGATTGCAAATTATGGGTGTTTTGGAAAGTCGTGTCTTGGATTTCGAAAACGTCATCATCACCTCCATGAACGAAGGTGTTTTTCCGGCTGGGAAATCGGCTAGTACATTTATTCCATATGATGTGAAACGCGAATTGGGTTTACCTACTTATAAAGAAAAAGATGCGATTTATGCTTATCATTTCTACCATTTGCTGCAAAGAGCCAAGAATGTTTATTTGCTCTACAACACCGAATCGGAAGGTTTGGATGCCGGAGAAAAAAGCCGATTCATTACCCAATTGGAAATCGAAAAACAGCCCAATCACGAGTTGAGTCATCAGATTTACAATGCGTATTTGCCAGACAAAGCCTATGAACCAATTGTGGTGGCAAAATCGGAACGCGTTCAGGAACGTTTAAAGGAAATTGCAACCGATAAAGGCTTTTCGCCCTCTGCTTTAACAACCTACATTCGCAATCCGATACAGTTTTACAACCAGCGAATTCTCCGTATTTCGGAAGTCGAGGAGGTGGAAGAGAACATTGCGTTAAATACACTCGGAACCATCATTCATGGTGCTTTGGAAGAATTGTACAAACCCTATCTGAATGCCTTTTTGACTGTGGAAATCTTACAGCAGATGTTGCTTTTGGCTAATGAGGAAGTCGAAAAACAGTTCCGATTGGTGTATAAAGAAGGCGAGATTAAGAAAGGGAAAAATCTTTTAGCCTTTGAAGTAGCCAAAAGAAATGTATTCAATTTTCTGAATGCCGAGAAAAAACAAATTGAAGACGGTAACACAGTCAAAGTACTGCAACTCGAAGCGAAATTAAGTTGCGAAATCGAAGACGAGCGCCTGCCTTATCCTGTGAAAATAGCCGGAAACGTTGACCGAATTGAACTTCGCAATGATAGAATCCGAATCATCGACTATAAAACTGGTAAAGTGGAATTGAGAAACGTTCAGCTAAAAACATGGGAAGGCTTGACAACTGATATTAAGAATGACAAAATTATTCAGTTGTTGTGTTATGCACTGATGTATCAATCTGAAGCGAATGATACTTCGATTGAAGCCGGAATCATTTCATTTAAAAACATGAAAGCCGGGTTTATGCCTTTTGGTGTGAAAGAAGAAAAAGTTTCCGATACATTTATTACTGCAGAAATGCTCCAGTCTTTTACAGATGAAATTGTGATGTTGATTGCCGAAATTTTAAATCCGGAAGTTTCGTTTGAAGAGCGTTTGATTTGATGAGGAAGTTTTTAAACATATTTGAATTTTATAAATCAACCTTGCCAGTCAATTTAATGATTTCTTTGCTCCCGCTTCTTTATGGTGGGATTGACGCTTTTTCTGCTGTTTTCACAACCTTTGGTTTTGTCAGTAGTATTGTTGTAAAAGAAATAAATCATAAAGACACCTATTTGTTTTATTATAACAACGGCTTGTCAAAATTAAGGCTGTGGATATGTGCCGCACTAATTAACTTGATGGTAACGGTTTTATGCCTTGCGATTTATATTTTTCTTATTAGATAAATTATGAAACATCTTTTGGAAGTCGATAGTGTTCAGAAGCATTTCAACAATAAATTGGTAGTTTCAGATGTTTTTCTGAAATGTGAAACGGGTGATATTATCGGATTACTTGGAAGAAATGGTTCTGGAAAATCAACCCTTTTAAAAATCATCTTTGGGATTGTTTCTGCCGATTATAAGTTTGTTCGAATTGATGGAAAACTAAAAAGAACCACTTCGGAATTGCTCAAAGAAATAAGTTATTTACCTCAGGATAATTTCATTCCGAAACAGTTTTCGGTTAAAAAAGCTATTCAGTTGTCGATAGCGAAATCCAAATTTGATGATTTTTGTAGCGATTCGATGATTCAGTCGATACTAGATAAAAAAATTAGGCATTTATCTGGAGGCGAATTGCGTTATCTTGAAATAAAATTGATACTGTCGAATGAATCCAAATTTGTGCTGCTTGATGAGCCTTATAATGGTTTGTCTCCCATTATGGCAGAAAAAGTGAATGATTTGCTAAAGGAAAATGCAAAAGAGAAAGGAGTGATTATAACCGATCACAATTATCGAAACGTCATTTCGGTTTCTGCCAAACTGATTTTGATGGTTTCCGGAAAGACACATCATCTTAAAGATAAAAATGACTTAATTGATAAAGGATATCTTTGGGAAGAGATGCTTTAAGTGGTTTTAAAAAAATCGAGTAATACTTTCCCCAATCGGTCTTGGTTTTCAATATGACTCATATGACCGTCCGGAAAAGAAATCAGTTGAATGGCTGTACCGTCAATTTGTTCAAGATTGTCCTGAAACGGTAAAACCGGATCTTTTTTGCCAAGAATCAGTAAGATTGGATACGGAGCAAAATGCAAAATCACTTCGCGGTCTTTTCGGATTTTCATGCCTTCTAAAGCTGCAACTATACCTTGAAGCGGCGTTTTTAATGCTTCCTGTTTTACGGATTCAATTTCTAGGGTAAGTTTTTCGCGGTTGTCTTCACTAAACAAATTCGCGATCGACATGCTGATAAACGTTGCGTAATTCTGTTTTACGGCTTTTATAGCACGGTCGCGGTTGAGTTTACGTTCGTCACTATCGGCACGGGAAGTTGAATTTAGAAGTACAATTCCTTTCACATTATCCGGATACAACTCTGCAAAAGCCAGAGCGACATAACCACCCATGGAATGCCCAACAAAAAGGGCTTTTCGAATACGCAATTCCTGTAAAACCGCCTGAACACTGTCGGCCATATCTTCCATCGTATGGATGTAGCCTAAACATCCTGTTTGACCATGCCCCAACAAATCGATGGTGATAACGCGGTATTTTTTGGACAAATCGTCGAGGTAGAAATTCCACATAGTCGAATTCTCCAAAAACCCATGAAGTAGTACAATAGCGGTTCCTTTTCCGGTTTCGGAATACGCGATTTTGGTGTTTTTAAAGAGGATGAATTTAGTCACAGTAGAGTCACGGTTTTCAGCGTCAAAAATACTGTTTACTTCGGAAGAATTAAATTTTATTTTAAAAAAGAAGCGGCTCACAACATTGTAAACCGCTTTAGGTGTAAACTAAGACTGAAGTCTATGAGTTCATTAAACTTTCAATTTCCTCAGCTTCAATCGGGATGTTGCGCATTAGGTTGAACGGTTCTCCACTTTGCTGGATTACCACATCATCCTCTAAACGGATACCGAAACCTTCCGCCGGAATGTAAATTCCCGGTTCCACCGTAAAGACCATATTTGCCTGCATTGGTTCGTACAATAAACCATAATCGTGCGTGTCTAAACCTAAATGATGCGACGTTCCGTGCATGAAATATTTTTTATAAGCTGGCCAATCTGGATTTTCGTTTTGAACATCAGCTTTGTCTAGTAATCCTAAACCTAATAATTCGGAAGTCATTACTTTTCCAACTTCTACATGATATTGCTTCCATAAAGTTCCCGGAACTAACATTTTGGTTGCTTCGTTCTTCACACGTAAAACGGCATCGTAAACAGCACGTTGTCTTTCGGTATAACGTCTAGAAACTGGAATGGTTCGGGTTAAATCACTGGAATAATTGGCGTATTCGGCACCTACATCCAATAAAATTAAATCGCCGGCTTTACATTGCTGGTTGTTTTCGATGTAATGCAGCACGTTCGCATTGTTTCCGGAAGCAATAATCGGTGTATACGCAAATCCTTTGGAACGATTTCTTAAGAATTCATGTGCCAATTCCGCTTCGATTTCGTATTCCATAACATTCGGTTTTACGAACGAAAGTAAACGACGAATACCTTTTTCGGTGATGTTACACGCATTTTGAATCAAGTCGATTTCTTCACTTTCTTTAATCGAACGCAAACGCTGTAAAATCGGGTTGGATTTTTCTACTTTGTGCGCCGGGTAATTTTCCTTCCACCATTTGATAAAACGAGCCTCACGTGTTTCGGTTTCGATAGCCGCGCGGTAATGTTCGTTGGTGTTGATGTACATTGTGTCGGCGTACGCCATGATTTCTTTCAGGGTTTTGTGGAAATCTTGTAGCCAAATCACGGTTTTAATACCAGAAACTTCAAAAGCTCTTTCTTTGGTTAGTTTTTCGCCTTCCCAAACGGCAATATGTTCGTTGGTTTCTCTTAAAAATAAAATTTCTTTTAAATGTTCGTAAGGCGCGTCAGGGAATAATAATAAGATACTTTCTTCCTGATCCACACCCGATAAATAAAAGATGTCACGGTGCTGAGCAAACGGTAAAGTACTGTCGGCTGACACCGGATAAATATCGTTAGAGTTGAAAACAGCCACACTGTTCGGCTTCATTTGTGCCGTGAATTTGCGTCGGTTTTTGATGAACAAATCACGGTCTATCTGATGGTATTTCATACTGAAATGGTTTTGAAAAAATTATAAGATTCCAAATTTAACAACTTTGAGGGCAATAGCTGTTAAACAAGCTTTAAAATTTAAATTTCTTCGATTTTTTAACTCGTTTTTAAATTCAATCTAAATTAGCTATAAACATTTGCGAGTACCACGAAATACGCTTATTTTTGTTTGATTTTTTTACAAAACTATTATACTAAACAAATACTATGGCAAAATCTGCGCTTTTAAAGTCATCTCTTGCAAAAAAATACTGGATGGCTCTTACAGGTTTATTTTTATGCTTGTTTTTGGCAGGTCACTTGGCTGGAAACCTTCAGTTAATTTTTGGTGATGCGTTACAATTCAACCAGTACGCGTTATTTATGACATCCAATCCGGCGGTAAAATTACTTTCTTATCTAACGTACTTTTCAATTTTATTCCATGCTTTCGATGGTTTTTTGTTAACGTATCAAAACGTTAAAGCAAGACCAATCGGGTATGCAAAAAACAATGCTTCGGCTAACAGTGGTTTTTCTTCCAGAAACATGGCGATTTTAGGAACGTTAATTTTGATTTTCATCGTTACACACATGGTGAACTTTTGGGCTAAAATGCATTTTGATAAAAAGATGCCAATTTATGCTACAACGGTTGAAGTAATGGGACAGAAGCAGGATTTGTATGTAACCACAAGCGGGTCGTATATTCCGGTAATGCAAGTAGCGAAAGATGCTAAAGAAGCGGAAGAAATGGGTGCTCAAATCTATATCGACCACGGTAAAGATTTTTACAACGCTCAGGCTAAAATTAAAGTGGGTGAAGGATACAAAGATTTACACAAAATTACCTTCGCATTTTTCCAACATCCAAAATACGGTTTAATTGCTACGATTTTATATGTATTGGCAATGGGGGTTTTGGCATTCCACTTATTGCACGGATTCCAGAGTGCGTTTCAATCGTTAGGAGTGAACAATAAATTCACACCGGCGATTAAAACTTTTGGAAAATTGTTTGCAGTAATCGTTCCGATTTTATTTGCAATCATCCCACTTTACATTCACTTTGTTAAATAATCAACCTCACTAAATTATGAAGTTAGATTCTAAAATACCAGAAGGTTCTATTTCCGAGAAATGGACCAATCATAAAAACCATTTAAAGCTTGTTGCACCAAACAACCGTCCAAAAATTGACGTGATTGTGGTTGGAACAGGATTAGCAGGTGCTTCGGCAGCCGCTTCTCTTGGAGAAATGGGTTACAATGTAAAAGCATTTTGTTTTCAGGATTCTCCGCGTCGTGCGCACTCGATTGCAGCGCAAGGAGGTATCAATGCAGCTAAAAATTACCAAAACGATGGGGATAGTACTTATCGTTTGTTCTACGATACAATTAAAGGAGGAGATTACCGTGCGCGTGAAGCAAACGTTCACCGTTTAGCGGAAGTTTCAGCTAACATCATCGACCAGTGTGTGGCGCAAGGTGTTCCGTTTGCTCGTGATTACGGCGGATTGTTGGACAACCGTTCGTTCGGAGGTACTCAGGTACAACGTACGTTTTATGCGGCAGGTCAAACTGGGCAGCAGTTGTTGTTAGGAGCGTATTCGGCTTTATCAAGACAAATCGGTTTAGGACGTGTGCAAATGTTCAACCGTCACGAAATGTTAGACTTGGTAAAAGTTGATGGAAAAGCGCGTGGAATTATCGCTCGTAACTTGATTACTGGTGATATCGAAAGACATTCGGCACACGCTGTAATCATTGCTTCAGGAGGTTACGGAAACGTATATTTCCTTTCTACTAACGCCATGGGATCGAACGTAACGGCAGCGTGGAAAATCCACAAACAAGGAGCTTTCTTTGCTAACCCTTGTTATGTTCAGATTCACCCGACTTGTATTCCGGTACACGGAACGAATCAGTCGAAATTGACGTTGATGTCAGAATCATTGCGTAACTCAGGACGTATCTGGGTTCCGAAGAAAAAAGAAGATGCAGAAGCAATCCGTGCAGGGAAATTAAAACCGACACAAATTGCTGAAGAAGATAGAGATTACTACTTAGAAAGAAGATATCCTGCGTTTGGTAATTTGGTGCCGCGTGACGTAGCATCCAGAGCTGCAAAAGAGCGTTGTGATGCCGGTTTCGGAATCGAGGCTAATGACACTAACGAAGGCGTTTACTTAGATTTCTCTTCGGAAATTATTTCTAAAGGAAAACAGGCAGCTTACGCGAAAGGAAATCATCATCCTACCGACGCTGAAGTTACCGCTTTAGGAAAACAGTGGTTGGAAGAAAAATATGGTAACTTATTTACCATGTACCAAAAAATTACCAATGAAAACCCATACGAAACGCCAATGAAAATTTATCCGGCAGTTCACTATACTATGGGTGGTGTTTGGGTGGATTATAACTTACAAACGAACATTCCGGGATGTTTCGTAGCCGGAGAGGCGAACTTCTCAGACCACGGAGCGAACCGTTTGGGAGCTTCTGCTTTGATGCAAGGTCTGGCGGACGGATATTTCGTATTGCCTTACACCGTTTCTAACTATTTGGCTGATGAAATTCGTACCGGAACAATTTCTACGGATTTACCAGAATTCGTTGAAGCTGAAAATCGTGTGAACGAACAAATCAACATGTTCTTGAACAACAACGGAACCAAATCGGTTGATTATTTCCATAAAGCTTTAGGAAACATCATGTGGAACAAAGTAGGTATGGGACGTAACGAGCAAGGTTTGAAAGAAGCCGTTGCTGAAATCGATGCTTTACGTGCTGAATTCTACAAAGATGTTTATGTTCCGGGAAGTGCAGACGAATTGAACCCTGAATTAGAAAAAGTAATTCGTGTGGCGGATTTCATGGAATTAGGACAATTGATGGCGATGGATGCCTTACAGCGTAAAGAATCTTGCGGAGGTCACTTCCGTGAAGAGTACCAAGATGCTGAAGGAGAAACACTTCGTGACGATGAAAACTTCAAGTTCGTAGGTGCTTGGGAATACCAAGGCAGCGATATCAATAAAGAAGTACTTCACAAAGAAGAGTTGGTATACGAATACATCAAAATCGCAGCTAGAAATTATAAATAAGAATTAGTAAACAGTAATTAGTGGTCAGTAATTAGTAAGAGCGGAAAAACGAATTCCTAAATACTAACTCCTAACTACTTAAACAATAAAATTATGGCTTCTAAAAAGAACATCAATATAAACCTTAAAATCTGGCGTCAAAAAAACGCTAAGGTGAAAGGAAGTATGGAAACATACAAATTGGACAACGTTTCAACAGACAGTTCGTTCTTGGAAATGTTAGACCAATTGAACGAGCAATTAGTTAACGAAAGAAAAGAGCCGGTAGCGTTCGATCATGACTGTCGTGAGGGAATCTGCGGGATGTGTTCGTTGTATATCAACGGACGAGCACACGGACCAGACACCGGAATCACAACTTGTCAGTTGCACATGCGTATGTTCAATGACGGTGATACTATCTACGTTGAACCGTGGAGAAGTAAAGCATTCCCAGTAATCAAAGATTTAGTGGTAGACCGTTCAGCTTTTGACCGTATTCAGCAAGCGGGTGGTTTCGTTTCTGTAAATACTTCAGGAAGAACGATTGATGCTAATGCAACTCCGGTTCCTAAATCAGATGCAGACAAAGCGTTCGAAGCAGCAGCTTGTATCGGATGTGGTGCTTGTGTGGCGACTTGTAAAAACGGTTCAGCGATGTTGTTCGTGGGTGCAAAAGTGTCTCAGTATGCTTTGTTGCCGCAAGGACGTGTTGAAGCTACTGATCGCGTACTAAACATGGTGCGTCAGATGGACGAAGAAGGATTTGGAAACTGTACGAATACCGGAGCCTGTGAAATCGAATGTCCGAAAGGAATTTCATTAGAGAACATCGCTCGCATGAACAGAGAATACTTAAAAGCAAGTTTGAAATAAGCTTTTAATCGAATTTATGTGAAAACGCATCCGGCATAGTTGGATGCGTTTTTTGTTTTTACTATTTTTAACAAAACGTTTCTTTATGCAAATCTCGATTATCCAGGCGCCTCTTTTTTGGGAAAACCCCGAAGTCAACCGAAATTACTTTGCTGCTAAAATTCAAAATATTCCAGAAGAAACACTTTTAGTGGTTTTACCTGAGATGTTTACGTCCGGTTTTACCATGAATCCACATGAAGTAGCGGAAGATATGAATGGCGAAACAGTGCAATGGATGCAAGAAACTGCTCAACAACGCAATATTGCCATTATGGGAAGTATGGTTATTCGGGAACAGGATAACTACTTCAACAGAATGTTATTTGTTTTTCCGAATGGCGAAGTCGAGTATTATGACAAACGCCATTTGTTTTCCTTAGCCGGAGAACATAAGGTTTACACGAAAGGAACCGAACGCAAAATCATCAATTATTTGGGTTGGCGTATTGCTCCGTTTATTTGTTACGATTTACGTTTTCCAGTATTCTCCCGATTTAATGACGATTACGATTTGTTGATTTATGTAGCCAACTGGCCGCAACCGAGAATCCATGCTTGGGACACTTTATTGAAAGCCAGAGCTATTGAAAATATGACCTATGTAGTCGGTGTAAATCGAATTGGAGAAGACGAAAATGATAACAATTATCCGGGCCATTCCCAAATTATTGACTATTTAGGAAATTATATGGTAGAACCGTCTGAAAAAGAAATGGTTTTTTCCGTGCGTTTGGATAAAGAATTGATGTTAGCCAACCGCAACAAATTCGGTTTTTTAAAAGACCGCGACGGCTTTACTCTGTCAGAGTAAAAGGCTGTTCCACATCCCAATTGGCACGAACGTCAATTTCTTTTGGCAGGTAGATGACTTCTTCCGGCAAACGTTTTTCGAGATAGTTTCCGGTTGTCCATTCGCCGTTTTTATCATCGTCGTAAATCACGCGTAAGGTGTACATACGCGGTTCTATTGCTTCGAAATTAAATACGGTTTCTTTTTCCGAATATTTGGACAGAATCACCGTTTCTTTGTTATCCAACAATTCTACAATCACCGGAAAGCGGTTTACGTTTTCCAACGTTACTTTCAAATTCCCGTAATCGGTTAGTTTTTTGGTATTCAGGTTGTAGGTAAGCGTGTCGTTTTGAGCTTCGTAAAAATCAGTAAACGCACCTGGCAGAGCAGTGATTTTGTATTTTTCACTTTCTTCGGTTTTGAAGTCAATTTGAATTTGCTGTTCAAAATCGAGATACTTGGTTGTGAAGGCAACTGCCGACGAATCTTTTTTAGTTACTGTAATTTTACTGTTGTCAATTTTAGTTATCGGGATGGATGCATTTACCGCAAAAACATCACTAAAATTAATGTTTCCGGATAGTTTTGCCTTGAACGAAAGCATGTCAACTGCCTTCATTTCTTTGATTTTAGTCACAAAGCGCTTGGAGTAATTTCCTTGTGTTACTTCCGTTTCCAATGAATCGACAGTAAGTTTAGGAAGCCATATTTGCAACGAATCTGTTTTAGGAAACTTGGTTACCAATACCGAAATATCTTGTGCGCCGTTTTTAACTTTAACCTGTGGTTTTTTAAGTGTTCCTTCGTAGCCTAAAAGCAATTTTTGGTTAGTCGCCTGAGCTGGTTTTACAGCTTTAAAAGCTACTTCTTCTTTGAATAAATCCAATCGGAATAAAGTATCGTTCGGAACTTGAATCGGTTTTTTGTAAAAGGCTATTTTGTCAGTTTTCGGACTGTATTTGAAATCGTTGTTCCCGTCTTTAAGAGCGATGACATGGTATTTTCCTTCTTTCAGATTTTCCAGGGTAAAGGTGGTAGCGCTGTCTAATGTATTGGTCACATAACGCGGTCGTTCTTTAAAAATCGTTGAATCGTTGAATGTCGCAGCTTCGTACAGTTGAATGTTGACAAAATTATCTACTTTCTTAGAACGGACATCTTTAATAACACCGCCAATTTTTAACGAATCGATATAATCGCCTGTTGAAAAAACGTATTTGAATTGGGAATACGGATTGCCTTCGTTGTTGTCGGTAATACTCTGTCCGAAGTTAAAACTATAAGTAGTATTCGGTAAAAGTGTATCGTTCAGTTTGATACTGATGAATTTGCTCGCGCTTCCCATGGGCGTGATGTACGGCGCATTCTTCATCGGTGGCGAAATGATTAGCTGTTTAGTGATGTCTTTCACCTTGATGTATTCGTCGAACGTGATTTTAATGAAATCGCCTTTAAAATTCGTGCTGAAATTTTTCGGAGCACTTTGTATCAATACCGGTGGAATAGTATCTTTTGGACCTCCGGAAATGGTGCCTCTTTTCGCACAACTGGTTAGGAATAAAGCGAATAGAAAAACGGTATAAACAAATTTTGACTTCAGCATCAGATCTCAAATTATGCCACAAAATAACGATTATATTTGTTGCGAATGAAATGTTTTTCCTAAAATTATGATTGCGCGTAAGCGATAGTCAGCACACTGATTTTAGCACCGGGAATTTTCAGCAAAGCTCTGCCGCAGTCCTGAAGTGTTGCTCCAGTGGTAATTACATCATCAATGAGCAGAAAATGTTTTCCATAATCGGTTTCAGAGAATTTCACGTCAAAAATGTCTTTGGTGGCTTCCGCCCGCCCGATAATGTTCTTTTGGGTTTGAGTTTTTGAATATTGAGTGCGGAATAAAATGTTTTCCAGATAGTTTTTCCCAGAGTTTGCCGCAAGTGCTTTTCCAAATGTCGTCACCTGATTATAACCGCGTTCTCGTAATTTTTTCGGATGAAGTGGAACAGGGATGATATAATCGACAGTTTTAAGAATGTGGTTTTGATTGATGTTTTCAGCGTACAAAGCACCGAAAAAATGGCCAACTTCTTCGGTACCTTTGTATTTTAAATTGTGAATTAGTTGTTGCGTTATTCCTTCTTTCTGAAAATAAACGATGGAAGAAGCGTGCTCCACCGGAAGTTTTCCGTAAAATTTCTTGAAGGTTTCGTTGTCCGGCTGCTGCAGATGATTGGTATAAGGCAATTCGTGTCGGCAGCGCAAACAAATAGTTTTTTCATTGCTGAGCAACAGGGTTTTACAGCCGTTGCACAAATTCGGAAAAAGGAGATTCAACAGATTTTTTAAGGCGTTCATCGATTATTTTTTTCTGTATGGTTTATAAAAGGTAGCTTCAATCATTAATTGTCTCAAATGCCACTAGGAAAACATATTAGTATCACATCCACCAGTGTTGGTTTTTTAATCATTGGGCTGTTAGTCATGTCCTTTAAGCTCTACATTGTAGAAAAGCAAAATGACAGCCTTAAAGATAAGCTAAGTTTAGAAAAAAACTTACATCAGAATCAAATATCTGAAATTTTAAAACGTTACGATTCCGTTAGCCGCTATGTCGGTCAAGGTAATTATGCTTCCGTTGAAAAAGTTGTCGCTGAGAATGTAAAAGCAAAACATCCTGAAGTTTTAGAAAAAGCAATTGCCAAAAAAGTACAGTTATCAGCCGTTAATCTTAATGTTAGAGGTGTGCGTATGGTTGGTAAGGATGTGGTAGAAACCAATAAATCATCCAAAATTGATCAGTTGCGTATCTGTTTTACCTTGCAACCCAATAAACTGATTCCGTCAGGATACAAAAAAATTAAGGTTGAATTGATCAATCCGAAAGGAAGGGTTATTAAGAATTCCGGAACGTCTGCTCGATTAATTAAAGAGATCTACTACGATCAAAGGCCTACTGATGGTTGTTTCTTCGTAAATCTGTACCAGCACGAATCTTTAGTTGGTACTTATTCCGTGCGTCTACTTGAAGGGGAGGATGTAATTGCGTCTACAAGCTACAAAATCAATTAAAAAACTGCTAAAAAGATACGTTTTGTGTTATTTTTTCACGACGTATTTTATACTTTTGTGCCACTATGGCAAAACAAGACGATTTATTTAAAAATGTAATTTCGCATGCAAAAGAGTACGGATTTATTTTTCCGTCGAGCGAAATTTATGATGGGTTAAGCGCAGTGTACGATTACGCGCAAAATGGTGTTGAATTAAAGAAAAACATCCGTGACTATTGGTGGAAATCGATGGTGCAGATGCATGAAAATATCGTCGGAATTGATGCCGCTATTTTTATGCACCCGACCACTTGGAAAGCGTCTGGTCACGTAGATGCCTTCAATGACCCATTGATTGACAACAAAGATTCCAAAAAAAGATACCGTGCCGATGTGTTAATTGAGGATTATGCCGAAAAAATAAACCAGAAAGCACAAAAAGAAATTGAAAAAGCAAAGGCTCGTTTTGGTGATGCTTTCGATGAAGCGCAATTTGTGGCAACCAACGAAAGAGTAAAAGGATATTTGGACCAAAAAAGTGCGATTCTGCAAAGAATGGCTAAAGGTTTAGATTCTGGAGATTTAGCCGATGTAAAAGCTTTAATCGAAGAGTTGGAAATCGCCTGTCCGGAATCAGGTTCAAAAAATTGGACGGAAGTACGTCAGTTCAACCTAATGTTCGGAACCAAATTAGGTGCTTCTGCAGATACCGCAATGGATTTGTATTTGCGTCCGGAAACAGCTCAAGGTATTTTCGTAAACTTCTTGAATGTTCAAAAAACGGGTCGTATGAAAGTACCGTTTGGTATTGCTCAGACTGGTAAAGCGTTCCGTAACGAGATTGTGGCGCGTCAGTTCATCTTCCGTATGCGCGAGTTCGAACAGATGGAAATGCAGTTTTTTGTGAAGCCTGGTGAAGAAATGAAATACTACGAGTATTGGAAAGAAACGCGTTTAAAATGGCATTTGTCGTTAGGTTTGGGAAGAGAAAACTACCGCTTCCATGACCATGAAAAATTAGCACATTATGCAAACGCTGCTGCCGATATCGAATTCAACTTCCCGTTTGGATTTAAAGAATTAGAAGGAATTCACTCCAGAACCGATTTCGATTTGAAAGCCCACGAAGAATTCTCCGGTAAAAAATTACAATATTTCGACACCGAAGAAAATAAAAATTACGTGCCATACGTAGTGGAAACTTCAGTAGGTTTGGATCGTATGTTCTTGGCAGTTTTCTCAAAAGCATTACAAGAAGAAACTTTGGAAGATGGTTCAACCAGAACGGTTTTACGTTTGCCTTCGGTTTTAGCGCCAACAAAAGCAGCTGTTTTACCATTAGTGAAAAAAGACGGTTTGCCAGAAGTTGCCAGACAAATCATTGAAGATTTGAAATGGGATTTCAATGTAGCTTATGATGAAAAAGATGCGGTAGGACGTCGTTACAGAAGACAAGACGCTTTAGGAACGCCTTTCTGTATCACGGTAGATCACCAAACTTTGGAAGATAAAACGGTTACAATTCGTCACCGTGATTCAATGCAGCAAGACCGTGTTGCCATTTCTGAATTAAGAGATATTATCAGCAATGAGGTTTCGGTTCGAAACTGGTTGATGAAGATGTAAATAAAAAGTAAAAGGCTTTCCGATTGGAAAGCCTTTTTTTATGCCTCTTCGCTCAAAGCATTCCAGCCTCTCGCTTTTAGTTCAATTTTTGTATTGGCTCTTGTCACCAAATGAATGCCTTCACTTTCTTGAGTCATGTGCCCGATTACCGTAAAATTCGGGTTGCCTTTGATTTTGTCGTAATCGTCCATTTTGATAGTGAACAGTAACTCGTAATCTTCGCCGCCATTGATGGCTACGGTGGTGCTGTCAATATTGAATTCTTCGCACACATTGATGAATTGCGGATCTAACGGTAATTTGTCTTCGTATACATTACACCCTACACCAGATTGTTTGCACAAATGCATGATTTCAGACGACAAACCATCAGAAATATCAATCATTGAAGTTGGTTTAATTTCCAATTTTTCAAGAATCTCACGAACATCGATTCTAGCTTCCGGTTTTAACTGACGTTCAATTAAATAAGTATAATTGTCCAAATCCGGTTGGTTGTTCGGATTCACTAAAAACACTTGTTTTTCACGTTCTAAAACTTGTAATCCCATATAAGCCGCTCCGATATCGCCTGAAATGACTAATAAATCGGTTGCGTTGGCGCCTTTTCGATACACGATTTCAGTTTCATCGGCTTCTCCCAAAGCGGTAATGGAAAGTAATAATCCGGTTTGTGATGAAGTAGTGTCACCACCAATTACATCCACATTATAAACTTTGGCAGCCAAGGCAATTCCGGTGTATAGTTCTTCCAAAGCTTCCAGAGGGAAACGATTGGAAACCGCCACAGAAACAGTGATTTGCGTCGGTTTTGCATTCATCGCACAGATATCCGATACGTTCACCGATACGGCTTTGTATCCTAAATGTTTTAAAGGCATGTAGGACAAATCGAAATGAACGCCTTCGATTAATAAATCTGTGGAAACGATCGTTTTTTTATTGCTAAAATCCAGAACGGCCGCATCATCACCAATTCCTTTTATAGTGGATGGTTGGGTGATTTCGAATTGTTGGGTTAAATGGTCAATCAAACCGAATTCGCCTAATTGGGCAATACTGGTACGTTGTTGGTTTTTATCTTCTATCATTTTTTTTAAAGTTACGAAGCTACAAAGTTATGGAGTGGCTAAGTTTAAGATAGCAAAGGTACAAAGTTTCAAAAGAAAACCCGATTACACTGTAATCGGGTTTTGAATTAGCGTTTCATGCTAAAGTGCGCTTTAAATTCTCTAGGTTCGCCATTGAGTTTGTAAAACACCTGAAACCAGTAATCGGTCGAAGGCAGCATTTCGCCATTGTATTTTCCGTCCCAACCTTTTCCGGATGGACTGATTTGTTTCAGCAGTTTGCCATAACGGTCGTAAATGTTAATATAAGAATCGGGTTGATCTGCCAAACTCTGTATATTCCAAAAATCATTTATCCCATCGTTATTTGGAGTAAAGAAGTTCGGATAACTTAATACGTTTACTGTTAGTTCTATTTTTCCGCAATTGGCTTTGGTGTCGTAAATGGATATGGTATACTCTCCTGCAAGTACATTGCTAAATACATTGCTGGTTTGTAAAGGGCCATCTTCCAATTGATACAGATATTCGCCATATCCGGCATCAATATTTACAGTAATGTCAATTACGTCTTCGAAGGCTCCGGATAATGTATAACTAGCAACCGCCACACTGGATTGTTCAATAGTTACCGTAGTAGATTCATAATTGCAATCAGCACCAGATTCCGGAGTAAGTTTGATGAAATCCACCGTATAGGTTCCTGCTTGACTTGCCGTGTAACTTAAACCGGTCCCCATTAGTGTTCCATTCAAGTACCATTCTGCATCGAATTGAGACGGGTTCAACCCTGTGTTAACAGTATGAGTGGTCTGTGCGGTATTGGTAATCGGATCCACACAAATAATACCTCCTGTTAACGTTAAATTGAGTAAAGGATAAACAGTGAAATTAAAGGATAACTCATCATTACAATTAGGATTGTTTGGCGCTGTTGCATAAACATAAACCGTATAATCACCAGCATTTGAAAAAGTATAATTGGCCGGTGAAATTAACCCCACGCCACCCGGACTAGAATAATAACCAATGTTGTAACTTACCGGTGGTAATGCTGGCAAGGTGTAACTTCCGCATTTATCACTAGGGAATGTCATAGTCGGTAATACCGGAGTATCGGAAACGGTAATGGTAAAGGATTTTTCTTCAATGCACGTTATCCCGAAGCGACCAGCATTAACCGCATAAACATAAATCGTGTCAGGGGTGTTCGAGGAAGTGAAGATTGTACCATTCGGAACCGGGTTAACACCATTGGGTTCATAAAAATACCCGATATTATAGTTGTCACTTGATTCCGGTGGGACATGTGTTAAAACTGGCAATGTATAACTATCGCAGGCAGCTATGTCGTCAAAATCAGGTAGATTGATACCGTTATAATATACCTGAAACGGTTTGTCAAAAACGCATCCTGTAGCCGGATCAATATTATACATATAAAAAAGATTATCGCTACTGAAGGTGTCACTTGCATTTACAACAGTTCCAGAACCGTTGGGACCATTAGGTGCAGTATAAACCGTTCCATTTATGGGTGTCGAAATGGTATAAGGCTGACATTCAATTCTATTGATTGGATCATCTGTTACAGGATAAGGTGTAATGCCAATGGTAAATGAACTTTCGTTAAAACAGAAGTTGGTATCAGGGCCATTATAAATCCAGTAGGTTCCCGGGGCTAAATTAATTCCGGACAAATCGATAAGCGAACCTGCAGGTATAGCTGTCTGACCTATAACTCCAGGGCCGCCTTGCAGTGTATAATAGGTTCCATTATTAAGTGTTGGTAAGATAAACTCTCCGCAATGTGTGCCACTAGGTATAGTATCCACTAATGGTAATGGATGAATGGTAATTTCAAAATGTAAATTCATAATCTCCGTACAGTTTGGGAACGATGTTGTAGGAGCGTGATAGTATACGGTTTGGGATGAAGTAATTGGCTCGGCTGGATCAATAGGGTTACCTCCACCATTTGGCGCATCAAAATAACCACCAACGGTAACCGGAGGTAAAGTGTAGCTGCCACATGCTTGTTGTGGAGTAAATAAATTGGTATCTATAATATTAACAACAAACGGATTTTCAGCAGTACAATACCAAGGATTGCCATAGTAATCGGTCGAAATAATTTGATTGTAAGCATAAATAGTTTGCGTTTGTGAAACAACATAACCAGGTGAAACAAAAACCTGTTGCGGTACTCCTGATGAAGAATCAATATAGTAGTATGTTCCGTTTGTAAGTGCTGGTAATGTATAAGAATCACAGGTTATTACATCGGCAGGGTCATCAACCAGCGGAATAGGATGAATGTTTATGGTGAACATGATGTCAATACAAGGTACATCATTCATTTCAGCATAATAAAAAATGTTTTGTGTGATGGTTGCTTGAGTAGTGTTGGTAAACTCAGTTCCAGTTGGTAATAAAGTTCCTCCTCCAGATGGACCTCCGGCAGCAGTATAAAAAGCGCCAATGCCGTACGGAGGTGCAGGAATACTAAAGGTGCCGCAATGGTCAAAAGAGGGTTCATATTCTTCAATAAAATAAGCTTCAAAGGAGGTTTGATTGGTACAGCCGTTGGCATCAGGGCCTGAAAAAATATAGTAAGTTCCGGATTCATCAATAACATCTCCCGGATTGTATTGCGTACCCGTGCCGTTTTGTCCGTTATAATAGGTTCCATTCGCGATGGTTGGTAAAGTATAACTGCTACATTCTACTACTATCGGATGCGAACTGACCAAAGGAAGCGGATTGATGTTAAAAGTGATTCCGGTTATGTCCGAACAATTAGGATTGGTTATATCCTGAACTAAAGCCCAAACATTGATGCTGGTTGTTCCGGCGGGAATGTTTAGAATTGTACCGATACTATTACTGGCTTGTTGGGCGTCGGTTAGCGAACTGTAAAAAGTAATGTTGAAATTGGAAGCAGGTTGTCCTAAAAGAATACCGTTGTTCAAATTGGAAAGATCAAATGTCTGTCCAAAATTACTGTCACAGATACTTGTTGTAAAATCCGGAGCAGAATTCACTGGGCTGGTAACAATCAAATCAAATGGATAAACGGCATCACAAAACTGATTGGTTTCCGTGTTGAAAATCTTAATATAAATGGTTTCGGCACCTGGGCTGGCATAATTCGACAAATTTCCTGCAGGAATTGGATTGTCTGATGCTACATCAGCCAAAGAAGCATAATAAAAAACATCGAATACACTATCATCAATAGCCAAACTCGCTTCATCATTTGTGCTCAGATTGAAAGAATAGGAAGCACTTCCTGTATTGCAAGTTTGTAAATTAACAGGATTGGTAACCAATAAATCATTGAAGACAACGGTGTCCGTCAGGAAACAAGTGCCTTTGGTGATGTTAACCGTGTATGTGCCAGGTTGGGTTACCGTGTAAGTAGGGGTAGTGATTCCGGTCGGGTTTCCGTTCATCAGCCATTCGTAAGTATAAGAATTGTCTAAGTTGGTGTCGAGTAGGGATTCATCACCCGTACAAATAATCCGATCATTTCCTAAATTGAAGGCGTTCTGAAAACTTCCGGCAGCTATAAAAACCGCAGAATCTACATCGGCATCACCATAATCCGCAATTACTAATTTTAAACGATAAGCGGTATTTGGTGTAACGGTAGAAAAAGCATTCAGCACAACCGTGTGACCTCTCATGTTTAAAGTAGAAGCTGCTGGGTTGTTTACATTATAAACGGAA
This sequence comes from Flavobacterium sp., assembly GCF_032153895.1. Lineage (GTDB taxonomy): Bacteria > Bacteroidota > Bacteroidia > Flavobacteriales > Flavobacteriaceae > Flavobacterium. The sequence goes on along the minus strand of NZ_JALDYN010000013.1, from coordinate 38,617 downwards.
AAGAGGTTTGGATTGGTAGAGCCGCAAGTATTATTATAAGCCGCATTTTTGATGTTTTTAACCGAAACCGGATTAGCTGTTCCCGGAACAACCGCCAGATTTGTTGTAACTCCGGTACTTAGATTTGTTAATTCGAAAGCAAAAATATCATTCGACAAACATTGGTACTGTCCGTATTCGTTGGAAGCAAATAGGAAATTAAAACTGAAAGCGCTCGAAACCGGCACAAAATCAAATTCTAAAAAAGCTAAGTCCAGCAAAGGTGTTGAGGTGCCACTACTAGTATTGCTCAAATTCTGGAGAAAAGTATCACTTCCGCCCCCAGATGCAGTTCCGCTTAGGTTGTTACCTGTGTAAGAGCCTTGTGTATGTGTGGCAGTTCCGCTTCTCAGGATGACGCCTTCCGTAATCGGAAAGGAAGAACCGTTTCGGTTAAAATAAGCGACCGATTGCGGTGAAGAAATCGATATATTCGAAACCTCCATACAAGAATTTCCCAGTAAAACAGAAACTAAATCGGAAGCAGAATTGCTAGTATCGTCTACAGTAATGGTTTGTGACTGGCCTATAAGACCAATAAGGAAAAACAATATGATATAAATTCTGCTCATAGAGATACTGAATAGGGCAAATTAAAGATACAAAATATAAGCTGTTAAACTAGGAATAAAATTTAATAAAAAAGCCCAATAACATAAGTAATTGGGCTTTTAATTTATTGTGATTTTCGTAATTAATCGTTCAATTTCAAAACGGCCATAAACGCCGATTGCGGAATCTCTACGTTTCCTACCTGACGCATACGTTTTTTACCGGCTTTCTGTTTTTCCAATAATTTACGTTTACGGGAAATATCTCCACCGTAACATTTTGCGGTTACGTCTTTACGCAAGGCTTTGATGGTTTCACGCGCGATGATTTTCGCACCAATTGCCGCCTGAATCGGAATGTCAAACTGTTGTCTCGGGATTAACTCACGCAATTTCTCACACATTTTTTTACCGATGTGATACGCATTGTCTTCGTGAATTAATGCTGATAAAGCATCCACGTTTTGACCGTTCAACAGTACATCCAAACGAACTAATTTAGAAGTACGCATACCAATCGGATGATAATCAAATGAAGCATAACCTTTAGAAACGGTTTTCAATCTATCGTAGAAGTCGAATACGATTTCCGCTAGCGGCATGTCGAAATTCAATTCCACACGTTCCGGCGTTAAGTAGGTTTGGTTGGTAATCTGTCCGCGTTTTTCGATACACAAACTCATTACGTTACCTACGAAATCTGATTTGGTAATGATAGTAGCTTTGATGAAAGGCTCTTCTACACGATCCAATTTCGAAGGTTCCGGTAAATCCGAAGGGTTGTTTACTACAAACGGTGTATCCGGATCTTTTTTGGTGTACGCTAAGTACGACACGTTGGGAACCGTTGTGATTACCGTCATGTCGAATTCACGCTCCAAACGCTCCTGAATGATTTCCATGTGTAGCATTCCTAAGAATCCGCATCGGAAACCAAATCCTAAAGCCGCTGAACTTTCCGCAGCAAATACAAGCGAAGCATCGTTCAATTGTAATTTTTCCATCGAAGCACGTAAATCCTCATAATCTTCGGTATCTACTGGATAGATTCCGGCGAATACCATTGGTTTTACGTCTTCGAATCCGTGAATCATATTGGTGGTTGGGGTTTTTGCGTCGGTTAACGTGTCACCCACTTTTACTTCTTTCGCTTCTTTAATACCCGAAATTAAATAGCCTACGTCTCCGGCAGAAATTACGTTTTTCGGTACCTGATTCAGTTTCAGTGTTCCAATTTCGTCTGCAAAATATTCGTTTCCGGTCGCCATGAATTTAATTTTCTGACCTTTTTTGATTTCTCCATTTTTCACACGGAAAATAACTTCAATACCTCGAAACGGATTGTAAACCGAGTCGAAAATCAATGCTTGAAGCGGTTCATCAGGATTGCCTTCCGGAGCCGGAATACGCTCTACAATGGCTTCTAAAATTTTATCAACACCAAACCCGGTTTTACCCGAAGCGTGGATAATGTCTTCCAGTTTACAACCTAATAAATCGATAATATCGTCACTTACTTCCTCAGGGTTTGCACTTGGTAAATCTACTTTGTTCAAAACCGGAATAATTTCCAAGTCATTCTCTAAAGCTAAATACAAGTTGGAAATGGTTTGTGCCTGAATACTTTGTGCTGCATCCACAATCAAAAGTGCGCCTTCGCAAGCCGCAATTGAACGGGAAACCTCATACGAGAAATCCACGTGTCCCGGAGTATCAATCAAATTCAGGATATATTGCTCACCTTTATAGGTGTACTCCATCTGAATCGCGTGACTCTTAATGGTAATCCCACGCTCGCGCTCCAAATCCATGTTGTCCAGCAACTGCGCTTTTTCTTCACGGGCCGTTACGGTTTGGGTTGCACCTAATAAACGGTCTGCCAACGTACTTTTACCGTGGTCAATGTGTGCAATAATGCAAAAGTTTCTTATTTTCTTCATCGTCGTTCTGTGTCTTTTTCAGGGCGTTCCCACAAGGGTCGGGTCTTCCGCTGTATCTTTTTAGTGACTTCGAGAGCCTCAGTCACCAAAAAGGATGCCGCTGCAACCCCTAACGCAAACCCACCTTAAAGGTAGGGAATTAATCGGCAAATATAGTTTAAATTCGTCAGTTTCAAAGCTTCATGAACACAAACAAAAGATACTTTTTACTTATCCCTTGTCCCTTTTAGCTTAAAAATCGTAATTTTGCCGCAAAATGCAGCAGGATGGTTAAGATTGGCAACATAGAATTACCCGATTTCCCTTTGTTACTCGCGCCTATGGAAGACGTGAGCGACCCACCGTTTCGTCGTTTGTGCAAACAGCACGGCGCCGATTTGATGTACTCGGAATTCATTTCCAGTGAAGGTTTAATCCGTGATGCTATGAAAAGCCGTAAAAAACTAGATATTTTTGATTACGAACGTCCGGTAGGAATTCAGATTTTTGGTGGTGATGAAGAAGCGATGGAAATGTCAGCCAAAATCGTGGAAACCGTTCAACCGGATTTAGTAGATATCAATTTCGGTTGTCCGGTAAAAAAGGTAGTCTGCAAAGGAGCGGGAGCCGGCGTTTTAAAAGATGTTGATTTGATGGTACGTTTAACTAAAGCGGTTATCAAAGGAACCAATCTTCCGGTAACGGTGAAAACCCGTTTGGGTTGGGATGAAAGCTCTATCAATATTGATGAGGTTGCCGAACGCTTGCAGGATGTTGGGGTGCAGGCTTTAACGATACACGCGCGTACCAGAGCTCAAATGTACAAAGGCCATTCCGATTGGTCGCACATCCAAAGAGTAAAAGAAAATCCGAGAATTACCATGCCGATTTTCGGTAACGGCGACATCGATTCCCCAGAAAAAGCCTTAGAATACAAAAATAAGTATGGTCTTGATGGTATGATGATTGGTCGTGCTGCGATTGGTTATCCGTGGATTTTCGACGAAATCAAACATTACTTCAAAACCGGAGAATTGTTAGCGCCACCCGATATGGAAGCCCGAATTCAAGCCGCCCAAAACCACTTGAACTGGTCGATGGAATGGAAAGGAGAACATGTAGGTATTGTGGAAATGCGTCGTCATTACACCAATTACTTTAAAGGTATTCACGGTTTCAAGGAATACAAACAAAAATTAGTAACCACGAACGAAGCGGAAAATTTAGCGAAGGTTTTTGAGGAAATCCGTGAGGTGTATTCCGATTATCAGTTTGTGTAAAGTATAATTTAAAATAATAAAAATCCGTCTGGTTTAGAATCAGACGGATTTTTTTATGAATTGAATAGCAGTTGTGCTAAAATTTTATTTTTATTTGTTTAACACAAAAACTGTTGCAAATTTTTTTAAAATTTCAGTTTGCAACAAAAGCTGTTGCATTTATTGAAAAATATTTTATTTGCAACGGATCTGAAATCGCGTTGCTGGATTCTGAAAACAACCAATAGAAAATGAAAATAAAATCCTATGTTTGCCAACAATTTTGCAAGCCTCATTTTTAAGAAACTTGTTGATAACAAGGAAACACCATAAACACTAATTAATTTTATGAAAAAACTATTTACAGTATTTTGTTTTAGCCTTTGGGCTACTGTTTTTAACGCACAGGAAATTCCGAACACGATTAAAAAGAGCGATGTTTTTAAAGATGAATACAAACATTCGTCTATCGCTTTGGTGGAAGATGATGGTAAAGACGGCGTATTTATTGCTCGAAGCTATGCTGGAGGAATGTTTTCTTCCGGAGCCGGATACTATTTTGAGCATTACGATTCTAATCTGAAACTGATAAAAGAATATGAATACCAAATGAAACGATCTGATGTTGAAAAATGGGGATCGATTTTAGGAATAGTCATGAATGGCGACCAGGTTAGTTTAATTGACTTTTTGTACAATACTCAAGAGAAGGCTTTTGTTTGTTCTGCTCTGACTTCTAACATCAGCAGTTTTAATTTTGAGAAAAAAGAGCTTTTCAGAATTGCTTATAGTGATGTTATGAAATCGCAATGGTTTGGAAGCAATCAATTTGACGGCGATTCGGGAGCTAATTTCATGATTAATGAAGACAAGACGGCTTTTGCGATTACCGTTGATATCAAAAACAAAGATGCTGAAACGCATAAAATATACCTGTTCGACAAGCAACTGAACAAAAGAATTGATTACGACTTTAAACGTGAAATTAAGGACAAAAAGTTCATCTACGAGAATATCGATGTGTCTAAAGACGGGAACAACTTGTATCTTTTAGGGAAAGTTTATACTGAGGAGAAAAAGAAGAAAAAAGAAGGTGGAAAATACCAGTATGAATTGACCAGAATAAGCAATGAAGGTCAGGCGACTCAGATTTTTGACACTGATGAACATTTTGCAGGCTCTTTGAAAACGGTAATTTTTGAAGATAAATTAACTTGTTTGGGTTTCTATTCGGACAAGAAAGATTATCGTTATAAAGGAATAAGCTATTTTGAGTTGGATCCGATTTCACTGGCAATCCGCAAATCGAAGTACAATCCGTTTACGGAGCAGTTTATGGTGGATAAGTACGGAAAAAACAAAGATAAAGAGTTGAAAAACCTTTCTTTTAGAGGATTGTTGATTACCGAGCAAAACGAAATTGTTTTCAATGCGGAAGAATATTATATGACTACACACTATCATATGAGTCCTAACGGGGGAGGCGGAACCTATACGTATGTTTATCATTATGACGATATTGTTAGTGCTAAAATCGCTTCAGATGGAAGTATTTTATGGGCAAGAAACATTAACAAGCGCCAGGCAACCGGCGGAAGCGATGCATATATTTCGTACACGTCAACGGTAAAAGGCAACGATACGTTCTTTTTTATCAACACGGGAGAAAAAGTAAAAAAATTGAGCAATGACCGAATTCAGTTCGGGCAGACCAGCACCAAACGTTCCAACCTTAACGTAATCAGAATTACACCGGACGGTAATTTCAGCTTTCAGGAAATTTTGGACGACAAGGATAATGAGGTTCCGTTCATGGTTTCTGATGGAGCGGTTTCTAAAAACTCCGTGTACTTCATCGGACGAAAAGGAAAGAAAAAACAGTTGCTGAAAGTGACTTTATAGTAAATAAAAAGCCGGAAACATTTTCCGGCTTTTTTTATGTTGTTTACACTTCCACTTTCTTCCACTTCCCCTTGCGATACAACACAATACTCGCTAAAGTAATTGCTGTTTCTGCAATCGGAATAGCTAAGAATACACCTGTAGGTCCCATTTTAAAATACTTCGCCAGCAAATACGCCAACGGAATCTGAAACAGCCAAAATCCGAAGAAGTTCACTTTGGTAGGCGTCCAAGTATCGCCAGCTCCGTTGAAAGTATTAATCAGTACCATGCCGATACCGTAGAAAATATAGCCGAGACTCATAATCTGTAACGCCTGAACGGCAATATCCCGAACTGTTGCGTCATTGGTGAAAAACGAAATCACTAAATTCCCGAACACCAAACAGAATACCATAATGGTCGCCATAAAAATGACATTGTATTTTGCGGTGGTAAAGACTGATTTTTCGGCACGTTCCACTTGTTTGGCGCCTAAATTCTGCCCGACCAAAGTTGCTGCAGCATTACTCAATCCCCAAGCCGGAAGAATGAAAAACATCATAATTCGCAAAGCGGTCTGATAGCCTGCTGAGCCTTCATCACCTCCGGTTGTCGCTACCAATTGCGCTAAGAAAATCCAGCTGCACGAAGCGATTACGAATTGCAAAACACCTGGTGCGGCAATTTTAACGATGTTGCGAATCTGTTCCCAATCCGGAATGAAATGTGATACGACAATTTTCAAAATTCCTTTGCCGTTAAACAAATGGTACAATTGGTACAAAACCCCGATGCTGCGTCCGGTAGTTGTGGCAATCGCAGCGCCAACTAAGCCAAAAGCAGGAATCGGTCCTAAGCCGTTGATGAAAATCGGACATAAAATAATATTACAGAGATTGGCCAACCACAAACTGCGCATGGCAATCGCTGCATTTCCGGCACCTCTGAAAATTCCGTTGATTAGAAATAGGAGCATGATGCACAAACTTCCGCCCATCATGATGCGGGTGAAATTCACGCCATAATCGGCAGCTTCCGGTGAAGCGCCCATAAGCAGTAAAATTTCTTTAGCATAAATAAAACCAAAAATGCTGATGAGCGTGTTTACGGCAAAGGCAATAAGAATCGCCTGCATTCCGGCTTTGGCTGCTGCTTCCGGATTTTTTTCTCCGATTCTTCGCGCTACTACGGCAGTGGCGGCCATACTGATACCAATCGCCAAAGAATAAATTATGGTTAAAACGGATTCGGTAAGCCCAACGGTTTGAATCGCAAAACTGCTGTGTTCCAAATGGCCTACGAAATACAAATCCACTAAGGCGAAAACGGATTCCATCATCATCTCCAAGACCATCGGAATGGCTAAAAGGATTACGGCTTTTTTGATGCTTCCGCTGGTATAATCGAAACTTTCGTCCCCTTTAACTGCAGTTTTGATAGTTGAAAAAATGCGTGAAAATGTATTGTTAGAAGAAGTTGCTTCTGTCATGATAAATAAGGATAATAAATTAATACTGCCGAACAAGTTGTCGGATAAAAGAGAAATGTCCTATCTATCTTCCTGATATCATTAGGACGCGACAAAAACAATCATGGGCGTTCTTTTATAAAGGCAAATATAAAATTAATTTCAATCGGAAAATTAATCCAGAAGATTTTTGTTGACACGGCTCGAAGCAATCCAGGAAGCTAAAAAACCTAAAATGAGTATGGTGCCAAATACCAATATGATGTTGGTCAATCGGAATTCAATCGGGTAAGCCATAGAAGGCGTAATCATAATTAAAGCAAAATGCTGTTGCAGTAATACGAAGCCGATTCCCAACAGCAAACCGATAATACCGCCACAAACGGAAAGCAAAAGCCCTTGAAATAAGAATATTTTACGCAAATCACGAAGATCACTACCCAAATTGAATAAGGTTTTTAAGTTGGCTTTTTTGTCTAAAATCATCATGATTAAAGCTCCGATGAGGTTGAAAAGTGCCACGATGATAACCAATGTGAAAATCAGATAAATAGCAATGTTTTCGGTGTTCAGCATTTTGTGCAGGCTGTCGTTTAAAGAAGCTCGGGTTTTTACAGCAACCTTGTTTTTAAATACTGTTTCCAGTTCAGCAATGGCTTTACTTTCCGAGGCATTTGGTTTCAATTGGAATTCGATGGCTGAAACCTGATTGGATTGGTATTGCAGCAATTCCTGAACTAAATTCAAATTGGCAAAAACATATTTTTTATCCAAATCGTCATTGATGGCGTAAATGCCAATAGGTGTCAGAAACGACTCGTTGAAGGCTTCTTCCGGATTGTCAATCGGTCCTTTTCCGGGTTTCGGTACAAAAACCTGTAAGGCATTGTTGAAATCGAATAGCCCCATGGAAAGCTTGTGGGCAATGCCATAACCGGCGACCACTTGCGACGTATTGGGTTGAATCCATTGTCCGGCATAGATTTTTTTGTCGAAATGACTTACTTTGGTGTAGTCAGTATCAACACCTTTTAAGTAAGCGACTTCCTGTTTTTCGCTAAACGAAAAGAGTACCCGCTCTTCAATAATTTTGCTGTAAACGGCAATGTTTTCCGATTTTTTTAGTGCGGATTCCTGATTTGGGGTGATGAGAAACGATTTTCCTTCCGTCGGGAATGCTTTTAAATCTGGGTCTGTATCGTTGGCAAAAGAAAGGCTGAAGGTGCGCAAGCCACTAAACACAGAAAGCACCACAAATAAAGCCATGGCACTTACCATAATTCCAACAGCGGCAATACCGGTTATAATGTTAATCGCAGTGCTTTTGCTGAAACTAACAGTATACCGACGCGCTATGTAGAACGGAAAATTCAAGTTTAGGATTTCTTTCTTCGGGCTAGTAAATCGCGATTTTCAATTGGGTTTTCTTCCCCTTTTAAAGCATTGTCAATTTGTTCAATATAATCTAATGAATCATCAATATAAAAAATTAGATTCGGAACTCGACGCAATTGTTGTTTTACGCGTTGTGCCAAATCGTGTTTGATTAATGGCGTATTGGTTTTGATGGCTTCCAAAAGTTCCGGGCCTTTATCCGTAGGGAAAACGCTCAAATATACTTTGGCAATCGATAAATCGGTCGTTACATTTACCTTAGAAACAGAGATAATCAAATTGCTGATGCCGTTTTTACGTACTTCACCCTGTAAAATATCCACCAAATCTTCTTGTAAAAGCGTTCCTATTTTTTTTTGTCTGTTTGTTTCCATGATGCAAAAGTACAATTTTTTTGAGTAGCTCGGTTTTTGGTGGTGTTTTTTGGTTTCTTTGGGAAAACTTTTCGAAATTTGTCACTCAATACTATATAATATGAGAAAGATTGAACATATCGGGATTGCGGTTAAAGATTTAAAAGCATCTAATTTGCTTTTTGAAAAATTATTCGGAGCTCCGGCCTATAAAGAGGAAGAAGTTGCCAGTGAAGGTGTAAAAACCTCTTTTTTTATGAATGGACCTAATAAAATAGAACTGTTAGAAGCCACTAATTCGGATAGTCCTATTGCAAAATTTATTGAGAAGAAAGGTGAAGGAATCCATCACATTGCTTTTGATGTGGAAGATATCGTTTCTGAAATCGAACGTTTGAAAAATGAAGGTTTTGTAGTTTTGAATGAAACCCCAAAAAAAGGAGCAGATAACAAACTGGTTGCGTTCCTACATCCAAAAGGCACTAACGGGGTATTGGTAGAACTTTGTCAAGAAATATCAAATTAATTTTTGCGTAAACGAAAAATAGTCTTAATATTGCACCCTCAAATAGAGTTAGCTCTGTTTTAGACTTTAAAATTCGTTTTGAAGTTACGGTCCTATAGCTCAGTTGGTTAGAGCACCTGACTCATAATCAGGTGGTCCCTGGTTCGAGCCCAGGTGGGACCACAAGAATTTGTTCTTGATATTATTTTAAGAGTTTTCGATTTTGTTTAGACAAAATCAAATTAAGAAAAAATTAAGATTTTTTTTGAAAGAATGTTGTTTTATAAAAAAATCTTTCTATTTTCGTGTGTGGTCGTTTTTTTTGTAACGACAAACGTAAGTTTTTATTCTGCAAAACTTTAAATAATTATTAAATCTGGATAAAGATTTGGTTTTTTGTTTTGCTGGAAATTAAATATTTATAATTTTGAACCCATGAAAAGTGCCCTAATTAAAAAAATAATGTTTGGAGCGGTTTTATTAAACAGCGTTGTAATGTTCTCTCAAGAGGAGCCGCCAACACCGCCGCCGCCAACACCTCCACCAGGTTTGCCTATCGATTCAGGTATTGCTTTGTTGGTTGTAGGGGCAATTGCATTAGCATTTTATTATAAAAGTATAACTACAAAAAAGGCTTCCAATTAATCGGAAGCCTTTTTTTATTTTCTTAATTCGTTAAGTCGAGCGACATATTTTCCGACTACATCAAATTCCAAATTGATTTTTGTTCCCACCTTGAAGTTTTTAAAGTTGGTATGTTCTAAGGTGTAAGGGATAATAGCGACACTGAACTCGTTTTCTTTTGAATTTACTACCGTCAAACTAACTCCATTCACAGTAATCGATCCTTTTTCAATGGTTATATTGTTGTGAGTTTTGTCGTATTCAAACGTAAAATAAATACTTCCGTTGGCATCTTCAATATTTTTACAAATTCCGGTTTGATCCACATGTCCTTGAACAATATGGCCGTCTAAGCGATCGCCTAGTTTCATGGCGCGTTCCAAATTGACCATGTCGCCGGTATTCCAATCGCTTAAATTGGTTTTGTCAATAGTTTCCTTTATGGCGGTAACCGTATAGAAATTGTTCTGAATTGCTACCACAGTCAAACAGATACCATTGTGCGCTACACTTTGGTCTATTTTTAATTCAGGAGTGATGGAAGATTCGATGGTGACATGAATGTTGTCGTGCTCTTTTCGAATGTCTTGAATGGTTCCGAGAGTTTCAATGATTCCGGTAAACATAACTAGATTTATTTTGCTAAATTTGCACTTCAAAAATAGCAATAAATAACGAATCGGCATGGTTAAAAAAGCAGAGAATATTATAGTCGGAATTTCGGTTGGCGATTTAAACGGTATCGGGGCAGAGGTAATTCTGAAAACCTTTGAAGATTCCCGCATGCTTGAATTGTGTACGCCGGTTATTTTTGCAAACGTTAAGATTTTGTCGTTCATTAAGAAGAATCTGAATTTAGAATCGCCGGTTCACGGAATCGATAAATTAGATCAGTTGCTTCACGGGAAAATCAATGTGTTGAATGTGTGGCGCGAAGGCGTGAATCTAGAGTTCGGTGTAAATGATGAAAATGTTGGCAAATACGCCATCAAATCTTTTGTGGCAGCTACTCAAGCGTTAAAAGAGGGTTTGGTAGATGTTTTGGTAACCGCTCCTATTAATAAGTATAATATTCAATCGGAAGACTTTGCTTTTCCAGGCCATACAGATTATCTGCATCAGGAATTGGAAGGTGATGCGCTGATGTTGATGGTTCAGGATAATTTAAAAGTTGGTCTATTAACCGATCACGTTCCTGTGAATGAAGTGTCCAAACACTTAACGGAGGCTTTGATTCGCACTAAGATTGAAACGATTAACAAAACGCTGGTTCAGGATTTTTCAATTCGCAAACCAAGAATTGCAGTATTAGGCTTGAATCCGCATTGTGGTGATAATGGTGTGATTGGAAAAGAAGACGAAGAAGTTATCAAACCGGCTTTGAAAAAATTGTTTGAAGATGGTGTGATGGTTTTCGGACCGTTTTCGGCAGACAGCTTCTTCGGCAGTGGGCAATATGAAAAATACGATGCGGTAATTGCGGCGTATCACGATCAAGGACTGATTCCGTTCAAAACCTTGTCATTTGGTAAAGGAGTGAACTATACGGCAGGTTTGGATAAAATCAGAACCTCGCCCGATCACGGAACAGCATATGAAATTGCGGGAAAAGGTGAAGCGGATTTTAATTCATTTAAAGAGGCAGTTTATTTGGCTATCGATGTGTTCAATAATCGAAATGAGCATAACGAACTGATTAAAAATCCTTTGAAAACCAAACAAAAACAGTTATAAACAAAAAAATGTTTACAACTCGTTTGAATTTACAATAATTTTATATCTTTGCACGCTCAAAACTGTTGTTATGAATATTGAGAAAGATTTTTTAATTCCGTTTGTCGGGTTAAAACAAGGGAAACACCAGTTTGATTATCAGATTGATAAAAAGTTCTTTGAAGCGTACAACTTCGACGAATACAATGATGTAAACGTAAAAGTTGATTTGGTTTTAGATAAAAAAAGCACCTTGCTGGAGCTGGCCTTCAAACACAAAGGAACGGTAAATGTACCTTGTGATTTGACAGGAGAAGAATTTGATCAGCCGATTAAAGGAAAACTGAATTTGATTGTAAAATTTGGTGACACTTTTAATAATGAGAATGAAGAAATTTTAGTCATTCCTCATGGCGAATATCAGATTGATGTAGCGCAGTATATTTACGAGATGATTGTATTGTCGGTGCCTTCCAAGCGCGTGCATCCGGGTGTAAAAGACGGAACACTGCAATCGGAAGCAATCGAAAAACTGAATGAATTGGCGCCAAAAGAACAGGTGAAAGAAAAAGAAGAAGAAGAGAATACAGATCCCCGATGGGATAAATTAAAACAACTATTAACGGATAAATAATATAGTAAGATGGCACATCCTAAGAGAAAAACCTCGAAAACAAGAAGAGACAAGAGAAGAACGCATTATAAAGCTACAACTCCTCAAATTGCAACATGTCCTGTAACTGGAGAGGCACATTTATACCACAGAGCTTACTGGCATGAAGGTAAAATGTACTACAGAGGTCAAGTTGTTATTGACAAATCGGTAGCTGAGGCTTAATCCGAAAAATACTAGAGAAAACTCTCACTGTGTGGGAGTTTTTTTTGTTAAAAATCCTTTCAAAATTAATTTTATTAGAGTTAAAAAGAGTAGGATTTGGGATTTTTTTCGTAATTTCCACCACTTTTTGAAATCTTTTTTCAGGAAGAAAAATACAATTTTATGAGTAAAGTAACAGCCGCTATTACAGCCGTGGGTGCCTATGTTCCAGACTTTGTGTTGTCTAATGCAGTTTTGGAAACGATGGTGGATACGAATGACGAATGGATTACCTCGCGAACTGGAATTAAAGAACGAAGATTGTTAAAGGAAGAAGGGCAGGGAACTTCTTTCATGGCGATACGAGCCGCACAAAATTTATTTGAAAAATCTGGTGTCGACCCAAAAGACATCGATTTGGTCTTAATGGCCACGGCAACCCCGGACATGCCGGTAGCTTCTACGGGAGTTTATGTTGCCACACAAATTGGAGCAACAAATGCTTTTGCATACGACTTACATGCCGCATGTTCCAGTTTTCTTTACGGAATATCAACTGCTTCTGCTTATATCGAATCCGGACGTTACAAAAAAGTATTGTTAATCGGTTCCGATAAAATGTCTTCCATTATTGATTATACTGATCGTGCTACGTGTATCATCTTCGGAGATGGTGCCGGAGCTGTATTGTTTGAACCGAACAACGAAGGTTTAGGATTTCAGGATGAATTTTTAAGAAGCGACGGTATCGGACGTGAGTTTTTGAAAATTGATGCAGGCGGTTCTATTTTACCGGCATCGGAAGAAACCGTAAAAAACAAGCAGCATTATGTATTCCAAGACGGAAAAACGGTATTCAAATATGCAGTTTCCGGAATGGCAGACGTAAGCGAGAAAATCATGGAGCGCAACAACCTGTCGAAAGACGATGTAAACTGGTTGGTGGCGCATCAGGCAAACAAACGAATCATTGATGCAACAGCCAGCAGAATGGGTGTTGACGAAGATAAAGTGCTGGTGAACATTCATCGCTACGGAAACACGACTTCGGCGACTTTACCGTTGTTGTTAAGTGATTTTGAAACACAATTGAAAAAAGGAGATAATATTATTTTTGCGGCCTTTGGTGGCGGTTTCACTTGGGGAGCCGTATACTTGAAATGGGCGTATAACAAACAATAAACAACCAAAACCAAATTTAGAATAGTATGGATATCAGAGAAATTCAAAACCTAATCAAATTTGTAGCAAAATCTGGTGCTACAGAAGTAAAATTAGAAATGGATGATTTTAAAATCACCATCAAAACAACTGAAGGTGGTGCTGCTGAAACTACTTATGTACAACATGTTCCAATGCAAGCTATGCCTCAAGTGGCGGCTCCGGTTGCAGCAGCTCCAGTAGCGGCAACTCCGGCAGCTCCAGCGGCTCCGGCAGCAGACGATAACTCAAAATACATCACCATCAAATCACCAATGATTGGAACATTCTACAGAAAACCGGCTCCAGACAAACCAATGTTTGTGGAAGTAGGAAGTTCAGTAGGAAAAGGCGATGTAGTGTGTGTAATTGAAGCGATGAAATTATTCAACGAAATCGAATCGGAAATCTCTGGAAAAATCGTTAAGATTTTAGTAGACGATGCGTCTCCGGTAGAGTTTGACCAACCGTTATTCTTAGTAGATCCATCATAAATAAGTTAGAAGTTAGAAGTTAGAGGTTAGAAGATAACAGGGTTCTGAAAATTCAGAATTCTGGATTCTAAAGTCTAAATTCCGTATTGTCTAATTATCTAATTGAAAGTTATGTTTAAAAAAATATTAATCGCCAACAGGGGAGAAATTGCACTTCGTGTGATCAGAACCTGTAGAGAAATGGGAATCAAAACCGTAGCGGTGTATTCAACAGCCGATGCGGAAAGTTTGCACGTAAAATTTGCAGACGAAGCGGTTTGTATTGGTCCTGCGCCAAGTAACCTTTCCTATTTAAAGATGTCCAATATCATCGCTGCTGCTGAGATTACCAATGCAGACGCGATTCACCCGGGTTACGGGTTCTTATCTGAAAACGCTAAATTCTCTAAAATCTGTCAGGAGCACAATATTAAATTTATTGGTGCTTCTCCGGAAATGATTGAGAAAATGGGAGACAAAGCTACTGCTAAAGCAACTATGGAAGAAGCAGGGGTGCCTTGTGTACCAGGTTCTAAAGGAATTTTGGATTCGTTTGACGAAGCTAAGAAAGTAGCCAAAAAAATCGGTTATCCGGTAATGATGAAAGCTACTGCCGGTGGTGGTGGAAAAGGAATGCGTGCCATTTGGAAAGAGGAAGAGCTTGAAAAAGCTTGGGAAAGTGCCAGAATGGAAGCAGCCGCAGCTTTCGGAAACGACGGAATGTACATGGAAAAACTAATCGAAGAGCCTCGTCACATCGAGATTCAGGTGGTTGGAGATTCTTACGGAAAAGCGTGTCACTTGTCAGAAAGAGACTGCTCGGTACAACGTCGTCACCAAAAATTAACAGAAGAAACGCCATCGCCGTTCATGACGGATGAATTGCGTGAAAAAATGGGTGAAGCTGCGGTTAAAGCAGCAGAATTCATTCAATACGAAGGAGCCGGAACCGTTGAGTTCTTAGTAGACAAACACCGTAACTTCTACTTCATGGAAATGAACACCCGTATTCAGGTAGAGCACCCAATTACAGAACAGGTTATTGATTACGATTTGATTCGCGAGCAGATTTTAGTGGCTGCAGGAGTGCCGATTTCCGGTAAAAACTACTTGCCACAGTTGCACTCAATCGAATGTCGTATCAATGCGGAAGATCCGTATAACGATTTCCGTCCGTCACCGGGTAAAATTACGGTTTTACATTCACCGGGAGGACACGGCGTTCGTTTGGATACGCACGTTTACGCTGGGTACACGATTCCGCCAAATTATGACTCGATGATTGCCAAGTTGATTACTACGGCGCAAACTCGTGAAGAAGCAATTTCTAAAATGAAACGTGCTTTGGACGAGTTCTACATCGAGGGAATCAAAACTACGATTCCGTTCCACAGACAGTTGATGGACCATCCGGATTATGTTGCCGGAAACTACACCACCAAGTTTATGGAAACGTTTGAAATGAAAGAGTAATTCTTTTTAAATAGGAAAAGCCCAGTTGAGAGACTGGGTTTTTGCTTTTATAAATGAAAATGCTGTAGCAGTTTTTTTGTAGCAATTATTTTGCTACAGTTTTTTTGCTACAACAAGAAATATAAAGACAACGATGTAACTGAACCTTTATTAATACGTCGCACTCATTTCTATGCTTAACTTTCCACCGTTTACGATGGTGTCATGGCTGATAAAAAAGTCTTGCAGCGGCTTTCCGTTCAAGAGCATCTTTTTGACGTAAATGTTCTTGTCTGATTGGTTGTGAACTTCAATTTCAAATGTTTTTCCGTTTTCAAGATGAAGTTTTGCCTTTTCCACACTAGGGCTTCCGATAGCATATTGGTTACTTCCGGGTGCTACGGGATAAAAGCCTAAAGAAGAAAAAATGTACCATGCACTCATCTGACCGCAATCGTCATTGCCGCCTAAGCCGTCTGGTGTAGGTTTGTATTGCATTTTTAAAATCTTCCGAACCTGTTCTTGTGTTTTCCAAGGTTGCTTGGTCCAGTTGTACAAGTAGGCCACATGATGGGCTGGTTCGTTTCCATGTACATAACCACCAATAATGCCATCGCGGGTAATGTCTTCGGTATCAGCAAAAAAACTATCTGGTAAATCCATCGCGAACAATTGGTCTAACTTTTTGATGAATTTTTTTTCGCCACCCATAGCAGCAATTAGTGCAGACGGATCTTGCGGGACAAAAAAACTATAGTTCCAGCTATTTCCCTCGATGAAGCCTTGCCCATGAGTGCTTAAGATGTCAAATTCTTTTTTAAAGGTTCCGTCTGCTAATTTCGGACGCATGAACCCGATACTTTTATCAAAGTTGTTCTTCCAGTTTCCGGAACGTTTTAAAAATTGTTCGTAAAGCGTTTGTTTGTTTAACTTTTTGGCTAATTGTGCAATAGCCCAATCGTCGTATGCATATTCCAGAGTGTTGGAAACCGAAATCCCGCTTTTCTCTGCCGGGATATATCCTTTGTCAATATAGTCACCAATGCCTTCATAGTTGCGTTTGTTAGCTGTGTTGACGCAGGCTTCCAATGCTTTTAAAGGATCTCCGGTATAAACGTTTTTTAGAACAGCATCGGCTATAACTGAAACACTATGATAACCACTCATGCACCAATTGTCGTTGGCATAATGGCTCCATATCGGTAACATTTTTTGTGCACTTTGGTTGTAATGTTGCAGCATGGAATGAACCATGTCGTTATTTCTTTTGGGTTGCAGAAGATTGAAAAGCGGATGTAATGCCCGGTAAGTGTCCCAAAGGGAAAACGTGGTATAATTAGTAAAACCTTCCGCCTGATGAATTTCCTGATCTAAGCCTTTGTATTTTCCATCCAAGTCCATATAAGTAGTCGGCGCCAAGAAGGAATGATACATTGCGGTATAAAAGTTCTCTTTCAATTCGGTATTGCCTTCGATTTCTACTTTTTGGAGTTCAGATTCCCACAAATCCTGGGTTTGTTTTTTTATGGTTTCAAAATCCCAATACGGGGCTTCGGTAATAAGGTTTTGAACCGCACCACGCATGCTTACCGGAGAAAGTGCCAATTTGACTTTAATTTTTTCCTGATCGTCGGTTTTAAAATCAAAATGCAGACGGATTTGTTTTCCGGAAATTTCAGGAAAGTTTTTGTTCTGATTGAATTTTCCCCAGAACCCTCTATAAACTTGCTTCTCTTCAAAGTTTTTGCTGCCGTAGCTGATAAACGGTTTTGAAAAAGTAAGCGCGAAATACTGCACCCGGTTTTTAGCCCAGCCATTGGTTTGACGGTAGCCGGTAATTAAAGTGTCGCTCACCACACGCACGTAGGTCCAAACGTTTTTTTCGGGATAATTGTAAATGCCGCTCATCAAATCCAAAATGATATGAGCTTCGTCTGATTTTGGAAACGTATACTGATGAAAACCAACGCGATTCGTAGCGGTTAATTCTGCGGTAATGTTGTGATCGTCTAATTTTACTTTGTAATAGCCAGCCTGCGCGGTTTCATTGTCATGTGAAAAAGCCGATCGGAAACCTGTGGACGGATTGCTGGCGATGCCTGGGTTTAACTGTAATTTTCCGGTTGTGGGCATGATTAAAAAATCCCCTAAATCGGAATGCCCTGTGCCACTGAAATGCGTGTGACTGAAACCTACAATCGTTTTATCATCGTATTGATACCCTGCGCAATATTTATACACATCCGGATTGTATTTTCCGTTGACGGAATAAGGAATCGTATCGGTGTCTGGACTTAGTTGCACCATTCCAAACGGAGCCGTAGCACCAGGATAAACATGGCCCATCCGTTGTGTTCCGATAATTGGTTTTACATACTTCAGAAGGTTTTTATCGTTCTTTTGCGCGTATGAAAATAAGGTGAAAATAGAAATCGAAAGGATAAAGAATTGTTTCATTTTAGAGGATAGTACAGATAAACGAAAATGGTATCTCAATTTAGTTACAATTTAAGGATTTTATTTTTTTAGACTCCAAAAAAAATCCCGAAGGGCGCCTCGGGAAAAATTTGTTATCGATTATACGGATATTCATTAATCCAATTGAAACCACGATAAGTAAGAAGAATAGCCTCTCCTTTTTTCTCTTTCAAATGTATTTTTTTAGCGGAAGTTGTTGTCAAAATTAATTCGTCTTTTGTTTTTTGATACTTGAAAACTTGTTTTACTGCGGTTGTGTCTTGGCTTCCGTCAAAAGTAACGGTCTTTGTTTTGGTGTCAACTTTATAGGAGTAAATATTTTTTTTGTAGTTTGTATCTGTGATGACACCGGTGTCGTATCGGTCGAAAATGAACGAGCGGTAAGTGGCAGTGTTTTCTTCGGATGGTACTACCTCATAAATGCCATATAACAACGGCTTTTTCTCCATTTCATCTTTGTAACTGAAATATTGTATGGTAAAATAAGTGGTGATTCCGACTGCAAAAAAAGCTTTTAATACAACCTTACCAAGGAAAAAGGCTTTGGGTTCTTCGCCGTTTTCAAAACCGTTATGATGTATTTTGGCCTTGATTTCTTTATTCAAAACAAAGAAGTTTATAAAACGTTTGTAATCGGAAAGCAATAAAATAAGCGCAGCCAAAAGCATGTGGGAAGAACTCAGTTTTACAGGAATGTCGTAACAGAAATTCATCATAACAATATTGGTCAATACACCCGTTAACACCAAGGCTCCTAGGGTCATGGTTCTTCTGCTTAGTAATAGTAAAGCGCCTAAAACTTCGGTTATCCCTGCAAAAGCCGTATAGGTTTGTGAATATTGCATAAACGACCATGCCAGTCCCATTGGAGAAGAATCACCATAGGTCTGTTCCAAACGTTGCAGACCAATTGGCGGAAACTGCATTGGGTAAATTTTGCTTAAACCATAGATCAGCATAAAGAAAATCAGGTACATGCGAAGTAAAACAAAGAAGTAATTCTGTATAACCTGAATGTTTTTAGCTTTGTTCAGTAAGAATGTAACAGGAAATGCGACTACGAATGCTGCCAAAAGATTGCAGAAGGAAGCAAGGTAACTGTACGTGTTGTCTCCGCTGCCGTAACCGTTTACTTCAAAAGTGTAGTCGATTTTAAAAATATGTTCGCCTATAAAATAGACAAGCGGTTCAAAGACAAAACCGAATATAAATCCGAAAATATGTAAGAAATAATAAACGAGTAATAGACTAAAAAAGTAATGTTTTAACTTCATGATTGGTTTTTGAATTAGAACTCAAAAATGAGAAAAATAGTACGCAATAGTCATAAAAAAATCCCAAAGTTTTCACTCTGAGATTTGATTCTGATTGATGATTGCTTTATGCTTAAATACTTAATTTCTTAGCAATTGCTGAAGGAATACCTTTTTTATGCAACATGATTGCAGTCGCTTTGTATTTCGCGAACTCTTTACTCATGTATAAGTAGCCTTTGTAATCGTTGGTAGTTCCCCAAGAGTTTTTTACGATATAGTATTCTTTTCCGTTTTGATCTTTGGAAATTCCAACGATGTGCATTCCGTGATCGTCTGTAGTAGTGTAATTGTCGAATGATTTCTGACGCATTTCTTCTGTAACTACTGCTTCTTTTTTAGGGCCGTTGAACAAATCGGCTTTTTCTTCGGCAGTCATGTCTTCCACTTTTTTCTCCGGTACAAAAGCTACTCCGTTTTTCCATGAGAATGTTTTTTCACTCACATCACCCGCCCATGCTACTGAATAACCGTTTTTCAAAGCGTAGTCAATCGTTTCGGTCAATTCGTTCATTTTTACATTGTACACCTGATCGTACGACCAGTTATCCGGCACCATTAACGTAAATTTGGTGTAGTACGGATATTCCTGTAATGAAGAAATTTCCACATAATCATCCGCATTGATGCCAACAACTTCTTTCGCAAACGATTCTGGAGTATAGGTTTTTCCGTTGTATTGGAATGATTTTGGCGCTTGTCCTAAATACGAATCAATAACAGCAGTATAGGCTTTTTCCCAGTTTGGTGTCAATTCTCCGTTCGGATTGCTAACTACGGCTTTCAATACGCTTTCAGTTAAAGCTGCCATTTCCGCAAATTTATTTTTATCGGTACCATAATTTAAACCAGTGTACACTGATTGCGGCACAGCACCGTATTTTTTGTACATGTTAATCACATCGTGAAACGCGCCACCGTCACCCAAAGCAACCGAACCATGCATTTTTACATAGTTTCTTCCTTTTTCGATGTAGGCGTTGCGTGCCGAGAAAATCTGAGACAATTCTACCGGTTTTTTTCCCATACGAATCATTTCCGATTCTAAGAACGAGTTAGCCGAATAACTCCAGCACGTTCCTGATGAACCTTGGTTTTTAACGGAAGTATTTTCGATGTTGATTACATCACTGAATTTGAAGGATTCTTTACTTTTTTCACTCGCATTGATTTTTAACGAGTTTACTAAATTATCTTGCGCAAATCCGGAAGCCGCACTTACAATCAACGATGATGCTACAAGAAAAGGTTTAATAGGTAATGCCATATTCTGATTTTTTGGTTTTTCTAAACTATTGGTGGGTAAAATTAAAAAATGTTACACACTGAATTGATTTTTAACAACATTTTAGGTTTTTCTTAAGAAACAAAAATCCCGATGTAAGCATCAGGATTTCAGTGTTTTATAAGGTTTCTTTTAGCCATTTGAAAAATTCGCGTTGCCAAACCTGCGCATTTTGTGGTTTTAAAACCCAATGGTTTTCTTCCGGGAAATACACAAATCGGCTCTTAATGCCTTTTAACTGAGCGGCTTGGAAAGCTTCTTGCCCTTGGCCAATTGGTACGCGGTAGTCTTTTCCACCTTGAATGATTAAAATTGGTGTGTTCCAGTTGTTCACCATGTTGATCGGGTTGAATTTGGAATAGGCTTTCTGTGCATCCGTATTGTTTGTTTCCCAATAGGCGCCACCGTGATCGAAGTTGTTGAAGAAAACTTCTTCCGTTGTGCCGTACATACTTTGCAAGTTGAAAACCCCACAATGCGAGATAAAGGTTTTGAATCGGTTGTTGTGCATTCCGGCCAAGTAAAACACAGAATAGCCTCCATAACTCGCTCCCACAGCTCCTAAACGAGCTTTGTCTACGTACGATTCTTTGGCTACGTCATCAATTGCCGATAAATAATCGTCCATTACCTGTCCGCCCCAGTCTTTACTGATGTCTTCGTTCCATTTTACACCATGACCCGGCATACCACGACGGTTCGGTGCTACAACTATATAGCCTTGTGCCGCCATCGTCTGGAAATTCCATCGGAATGAATAATACTGCGTCAACGCCGATTGTGGTCCGCCCTGACAATATAATAAGGTTGGGTATTTTTTGTTTTTATCGAAATTCGGAGGTAAGATTACCCAAACCAACATTTTTTTGCCATCGGTTGTGGTAACGTAACGTCTTTCAGTTTTGCTTAGTGCTAATTTGCTGTAAACTTCCGTGTTAACATTGGTTAGTTGTTTCCATGCTTTTTTCTTGAATTCATACGAATAAATTTCCGAAGCATGGTTCATGTCGTTGCGCGCTACAATCACTTTGCCTTCCGTGAAACCGATGATTTCCGTTACATCGAAATCGCCGTTGGTTATTTGTTTTACCGTGATGGCAATTCGGGTCATTCCTGGGAAGTTCACTTCGAATAATTGTTTGGTTCCGTCAGTAGCTGCGATGAAATAGACTTTTTTACCATCTTCGCTCCATTTGAAACTGTCTACCGTTCCGTCCCAATTTGCAGTCAGGTTCATGTCGATGCCTTTAAAACGTACGATGATGTCGTTTTTGTCGGCTTCGTAACCATCGCGTTTCATCTGCAACCAAGTCAGATTTCCTGTTGGAGAATATAAAGGATGGGTGTCGTAGCCTAAATTTTTATCGGTTAGGTTTTTAGTGGTTTTCGTTTCTAAGTTGTACTCGTATAAGTCAGTGTTGGTACTAATGGCATACTCCGTTCCGGCTTTCTTTTTGCAAACGTAAATGATGCTTTTTCCGTCAGGTGACCAAATGTAATCTTCATCACCACCAAATGGTTTTTGAGGCGAATCAAAACTTTCTCCTTTCATGATATCCACCGGAATGGCTTTGTCGTTTCCGTTAGCGTCCGAATAGAATACGTGGTTAAACGTGCCGTCGCGCCAAGTGTCCCAATGACGGTAGTCCAATCCATCGTATACTTGAGCATCGGCTTTTTTAAGTTCCGGATATAAATCTTTTCCCTGAATTTTTTCTACTTTAACTTCTTTATGCGATAGCGAATATTTACCGTCTGCAGAAAGGTTTTTGTCTTTTACCAAATCTTTAGTGTCGGCAACTTCTACAGCTGCACCACCATTGATTGGAATGGTGTAAAATTTCGAATTCGATTTGTTTTCTTCCACCGAAGGCGTCGAAACTTTGTACACAATATTTTTTCCGTCTTTAGAAATTCCGATTGGGGTTATTCGGCCCAATTTCCATAATAATTCAGGTGTCATCACATCCTGAGCAGCAGCGGATAATCCCATCATTCCAAGCGTTAGAATCAGTAATTTTTTCATTTTAATCGTATTGTTTTTGAACGAAAGGCTAAAGTAAGCAATTATAGGCTAGCGAACAATGTTAAAATTACCAACAGCTTAAAATTAGACGATTAGGATTTCAAAATCGATTTTAACCTTTTTTAGGACGGCTTAATTGAAAAAATATGCCTATTTTCACGAACTAAAATGCAAGTAGAAGTGAAAAGCAATAACAATAAACTGTTTATCGCCATCATTGTCGCGCTGATTTTGGGTGTGATTTTAGGCGGAATAGTACACTATCAGTTACCGGATTCCAAAGAAGTTTTCTCTAAAAATATCAAACTGCTCGGAACGATTTTCATCCGAATGGTTCAAATGATTATTGCGCCATTAGTATTCTCAACTTTAGTAGTAGGAATTGCTAAAATGGGCGATATGAAAATGGTAGGCCGAGTGGGTGGAAAAGCCATGGCTTGGTTTATTACCGCTTCATTGGTTTCGTTGTTATTAGGCTTGGTTTTGGTAAACACGTTGGCGCCTGGAAAAGGAACCAATATCAAAATGGATGACACCTCTTCTGCAGCGGATTTATTGGAAAAAACCCATTCTTTTTCGTTAGAAGAATTCGTAAAACACGTAGTGCCGAAAAGTATCTTCGAGGCGTTTGCCACCAATGAAATTCTACAAATTGTAATTTTCTCGATTTTGTTCGGAATTGCGCTTTCGGCCTTCAGTAAAAAAGAAGCCAAACCAATTATAAAATTATTGGATTCGATTTCTCACGTAGTACTTAAAATGGTGACTTATATTATGTGGGTGGCACCTTTAGGTGTTTTTGGAGCGGTTGCAGCAGCTGTGGCGAATTACGGCTTTGAAATTTTCAGTTTGTATGCCAATTATCTTTTAGCATTTACGATTGGAATTATCGCCTTATGGATTATTCTATTGCTTGTTGGTTATATCATTTTAGGACAGCGTTTATGGACGTTGCTGAAAAGAATTAAAAGCCCCTTGTTAATTGCGTTTTCCACTACGAGTAGCGAAGCGGTTTTCCCGAAGATGGTTGAAGAGTTGGAACGTTTTGGCTGTCAACCCAGAATCGTATCGTTTACCTTGCCATTAGGTTATTCCTTCAACCTTGATGGAAGTATGATGTACATGACCTTTGCCAGTGTATTTATTGCGCAGGTTTACGGAATCGATATGCCAATAGAGAAGCAATTGACGATGTTGTTGGTGCTTATGTTAACCAGTAAAGGAGTTGCGGGAGTGCCACGTGCTTCTTTAATTGTGGTTGTAGCCACTTGTGCGATGTTCGGAATTCCGCCGGAAGGAATCGCCTTAATTTTACCAATTGACCATTTTTGCGACATGGCGAGAAGTATGACCAATGTGTTAGGAAATGCTTTGGCAACCAGTGCGGTGGACAAATGGGAAACAAAATCAGATAATTAAAATTTAAAAAATATTCCAAATGAAAGAAGAATTTCACTGGACCCAATTATTGAATCCGGAGTTTTATATTAACCTGGAGATTGCCGGACACCACATCGGTATTTATGTGGTCTTGTTCATCGTTTTTGCTGAAACGGGTTTGTTCGCCGGTTTCTTTTTACCGGGTGACAGCTTGTTGTTCCTTTCCGGAATTTACAGTGAAACTTTGATGAAAGAACTGTTTATCATCGAAAGCGAATTTACCAATGTAGCGGTTTTGTCAACATTAGTAGCCGTTTCGGGAATTATCGGAAACATTTTTGGCTACTGGTTCGGGGCGAAAAGCGGCCACTTTTTGTATTCCAAAGAAGATAATTTCTGGTATAAGAAAAAGTATTTAATTCAATCGCGTTTGTTTTTTGAAAAACACGGAGGAAGAGCCATCATTTTTGCTCGTTTTCTTCCTATTATCAGAACTTTTGCGCCAATTGTAGCCGGAATCGTGCAGATGGAGAAAAAGAAGTTCATGTTTTACAACATCGTGAGTTCGTTTCTTTGGTCGTTTACCCTGATTTTCTCGGGGCATTATTTGTATCGTTACTTGTTAGACAATCATCAGATTGACTTAAAAAAATACATCGAATTGATTGTTGTGGGAATTATTCTGATTTCGACTGCGCCAATCCTTATCAATTCCTTAAAAAACAAACTGAAAGCTCGTAAATAATCGCGTATGAATGTAAGCTATTGGGAACTTAAAAACTGGTTTTCAAATGTAGACTTTACCGTCGTAGGAAGCGGTATTGTCGGGCTGCATACTGCGTTGCGATTGCGGGAGCGTTTTCCGGAAAGCAAAATTTTGGTGTTGGAAAAAGGCGCGTTGCCGGAAGGCGCAAGTACTAAAAATGCAGGATTTGCCTGTTTTGGTAGCCTTTCAGAAATCATCGAAGATTTGCGAAATTATTCCGAAGAAGACGTCATTCAACTCATTCAAAAACGTTGGAATGGTTTGCAGTTATTGAGAAAACGTTTAGGAGATTCGGTAATTGATTTCAAACCATATGGCGGTTACGAACTGTTTCTGAAAGAAGACGAAAGCACTTATTCCGAATGTTTGCAGAAATTGCCTTTCGTCAACGATATTTTAAAATCCCTTTTCAAAACTGATGTTTTTACTAAAGAAGTCGATCGCTTTGATTTTAAAGGCATACACGAATATTTGATTTTCAATCCGTTTGAAGGCCAAATCGATACCGGCAACATGATGCAGGCGTTATTGAAAGAAGCGCATGCAAACAGCATTCTGATTCTGAACCAGCAAGATGTAACGGAATTTCAGGATTTCGAGAATGGAGTTTCAATTAAGACCAACGATTTTGTGTTCAATTCCAAAAAGGTTTTGTTTGCGACCAACGGTTTTGCCGGAAAATTGACGAGTAATGAAGTACGTCCGGCCAGAGCACAGGTTTTAATCACCGAGCCGATTCCAAATTTAGATATTAAGGGTACGTTTCACATTGATGGCGGTTATTATTATTTCCGAAACATCGAAAACCGAATTTTGTTTGGCGGCGGACGAAATCTTGACTTTGAGGGTGAAACGACTACAGCATTCGGCTTGACAGAAAAAATTCAGAATCGATTAGATTCGTTATTGAAAGAAGTAATATTACCCAATACTGATTACAAAATTGCCCACCGTTGGAGTGGCATCATGGGCTTAGGAGCTCACAAAAAACCAATCGTTGAACAAATGAGTTCCAATGTGTATTGCGGTGTTCGTTTAGGCGGAATGGGTGTGGCTATCGGTAGTTTGGTAGGACAGGAATTAGCAGATTTAGTATAATGGCAACAAAGAAACCCGTAAAGAAAACAAATTCGAGAGCGAAGTCGAAAACCCAAAACAGAAGTTTTATGGGAAGAGTCTTTTTTTTCTTATTCAAATTATTTTTGTGGGGTTTTGGATTGTCCATCTTTTTTGTGGTTTTGTTCAAGTTTGTGCCAGTTCCGTTTACGCCATTAATGGCTATTCGGGCGATTGAAAATACAGCCGATAAAAAAGAAGTCTATCTGAATCACGATTGGGTTCCATTGGAAGATATCTCGGTAAACCTTCAAAAAGCGGTTATCGCCAGTGAAGATGGTAACTTTCTAAAACACAACGGTTTTGATTTTCAGGCGATGGCCAAAGCCTATGACGGCAATCAGAAAGGTAAAAAACTCAAAGGCGGAAGCACTATTTCCCAACAGACTGCAAAGAACGTTTTTCTTTGGCAAGGACGAAGTTACCTAAGAAAAGGATTAGAAGCCTATTTCACCGTTTTAATCGAACTGATTTGGGGCAAAGAACGGATTATGGAAGTCTATCTGAACAGCATTGAAATGGGTAACGGCGTTTACGGAGCGCAAGCAGCCTCAGAATATTGGTATAAAAAAGACGCCAAAGATTTAACCAAATACGAAGCCGCCGGAATTGCTGCTATTTTGCCCAATCCTAGAAAATTTAAAGCTTCGAATTCTTCTTCTTACACCAGTCGTCGCAAAGACAAAATCGTCCGCGTGATGCGTTATGTCGGAAAGATTGAATATTAGTAAAAACGCATTTCTTTTTGTAACTTTTTACGATTCTTTTCGTTTAATAAAGAACAATCAAAAAACTTTAAAAAATGACAGCACATGAAATTGATTACCATATTTATGGTGAAGAAATGCAGTATGTAGAAATCGAATTGGATCCGCAGGAAGTGGTTATTGCCGAAGCCGGAAGCTTCATGATGATGGATAACGGTATCAAAATGGAGACCATTTTTGGTGACGGTTCCGGACAACAGCAAGGTTTCTTAGGAAAATTGATGACTGCAGGAAAACGAGTTCTTACCGGAGAAAGTTTATTTATGACCGCTTACATCAACCAAGATGGCGGAAAGCGAAAAGTGTCCTTTGCCTCACCTTATCCCGGAAAAATTGTAGCAATTGATTTGACAAAATACCAAGGGAAGTTTATTTGCCAGAAAGATTCGTTTTTATGCGCAGCCAAAGGCGTTGCCGTAGGAATTGAATTTTCCCGAAAATTAGGTCGCGGTTTGTTTGGTGGGGAAGGCTTCATCATGCAAAAAATAGAAGGTGATGGGATGGCTTTTGTTCACTCCGGAGGAACGTTGGCTCGTAAAGAATTGCAAGCCGGCGAAGTATTGAAAGTAGATACAGGTTGTATTGTTGGCTTTACCAAAGATGTAGATTACGATATCGAATTCATTGGCGGAATTAAGAACTCAGTTTTTGGTGGAGAAGGTTTGTTCTATGCAACCTTACGTGGACCGGGTGTTGTGTACATTCAATCGCTACCTTTCAGCCGATTAGCCGATCGCATCATTGCTTCAGCACCACAAGCCGGCGGAAGCGGTAGAGAAGAAGGAAGTTTGTTAGGCGGATTAGGCAGAATGTTAGACGGAGATAATCGATTTTAATAACATTTTGTTTGTAATTCACGATTGAATTTCTTTTTTGTGTTTTCTCTGTATATTGTAAAGAAAGTATTGTTATAATTTCATTGGTTTTGTTGTAAAAAAGTTTTTTTTGTAGGGTTTTTCGTTAAGTAATTTAATGAATTGTTATTTTCACGTTGAATTTATTTCAAAAAGAAAAGTATAATCCCAAATTATCAAACGTGAAAAAAACTTACTTACAACCAGTGAAAACAGAACTTTTTTGTTTGTCACTAAAGCAAAGAGGGCCCAATTTATGGGAATTCAAAATATGGTATTCTTTACTTATGGTGTTGTTTGCAAATCTGTGTATTTCGCAAACAACACTTATTTCTCCAACAGGAAACGGAGGATTTGAAGCAGGAACCAGTTTTGCTGCCAATGGATGGACTGTAACAACGGGGTCTTCAACTCAAAATCAATGGGTTTGTAATACTGGAGCAACTGCCGGTTTTTCCGGAACAAGGGCGGCGTATGTTACAGATAATGCTTCTGCAACCCCTCCGCCACATACCTATACCACTAATTTGTTTACTACTCGAGTGTCTCACCTGTATCGCAATATTACGGTACCGGCTGGGCAAACTTTGATTACGTTAAATTTTGATTGGATTAATTATGGGGAAGGAAACGGTAATGATAGATTGCGTGTCTGGACTGTACCTACTACTTACAACCCAACTTATGGAACAGTTATTAATGCTTCTGGAGTTAATTTGCTGCAAGGGCTAAATTTTTACGATGGACAGCCATTATGGACTAATTCAGGAACCATATCGTTGCCTTCTAGTTATGCGGGTACTACATTTCGGTTGGTTTTTGAATGGGTGAATAATGGCTCTTTTACTGGAGATCCACCTGCGGCTATTGACAATATTTCTGTGATTTCATCTGTACCTCCTGCACCTGTAAATGACAATTGTTCTTCTGCGATTGCTATTACATCGAGTATGTCTCCGAGTTGCGCAACAGCTGTTACGGGAACAACGTTAGGAGCTACACAATCGATGGTAGGTTGTGCGGGTTACGCAGATGATGATGTTTGGTACAAATTTGAAGCCATTAATAGTACACAAACAATAACGGTTACAACCCCGAATTCGTTGTCTAATATTATTTTTCAGACATTTAGTGGCAATTGTACCGGACTTGTGAATTTAGGTTGTATAAACGGAACGAATGGTTTCAATGCTGAAACAACCACTTTGACAGGACTTACAGTCGGAGACACCTATTACGTTCGCGTTCATAGTGCCGGTAACGGATCTGGACAAGGAAATTTCAGTATCTGTGTTACTACGCCAATTATGAATGATAATCCGTGTAATGCTATTAATCTATCTGTAGATGAGTTTTGTTCTTATACATCTTATTCCAATTCAGGAGCTACCAATACAGCCGGAGTGACTGCACCTGGTTGCGCTGATTATTCTGGTGGAGATGTTTGGTTTTCTATCACAGTACCTGCTAACGGATCTATCCGTGTGAATACTCAGACTGGTGTTTTAACCGACGGAGGAATGGCTTTATATTCTGGCAACTGTGGAGCATTAACTTTACTAGAGTGTGATGATGATGACAGTCAGAACGGTGCCATGCCAATGATAACCCGCTCTGGATTAACTCCAGGTTCAACGTTGTATATAAGAATTTGGGAGAGTGGAAACAATAACAATGGTACCTTTGGAATATGTGTTACATCTCCAGAAGTTTGTACTGCTGGTTCAGGTTTAGGAACAACATCCTTAGGATGTCCATCAGTAATAGCAGGAGGGTATGGGTATAGTGGTTCTAATCCAGATCCAATTTACTGTTACTCGGCTTCTAATTGTGTAGATCTTCAGGCCAATTATTTACAATTAGGGCAGTCAACAAATTATAATGTCGAAGCTATACCTTATAATCCTCCGTATCAATTCGGATGTTTGCAAAACCCAGTGAGTGTTAATGTTGATGATGTTTGGTCTCCGTTAGTCAATTTGCCGTTTAATTTTTGTTTTTACGGAAACAATTATAATTCTTGTATAATTGGCTCAAATGGTATTTTATCATTCAATGGAGCTAATGCAAGTACTTCTTCAGGATATGCATTTAGTAATAATTTACCAAGTTCTAGCGGAGCTCTTTTTCCAAATTCTATCTACGGGGTATATCACGATATTGATCCTAGCAAAGGAGGGGAAGTAGGTTGGGAGCTAATTACTTTAGATACCGGTTGTAGAGCCTTAGTTGCTTCTTGGTATAATGTTCCGATGTATTACGATAACTCGATATTGTATACCGGTATGATGGTATTATATGAAAATACCAATGTAATTGAAGTTTACATCAGAGAAAAGCGAATTGACGGAGGTGCCCCTTGGAATGGTGGAAACGCTATTGTAGGCGTACAAAATGCAACGGCTACACAATCGGTTACGGCTCCGGGAAGAAATGGATTGGATGCCAACTGGACGGTTATCAATGAAGCGTGGCGTTTTGTTCCATCAGGTTCATCCATTACGTCATTGAAATGGTATGAAGGTTCAGGAACTTCAGGATCAGTTATTGGAACGGCAGATGTTATCAATGTTTGTCCGACAGCAACAACAACTTATACTGCTGAAGTAACTTATACTTTATGTAACGGAAGTACTTTAAAGAAAACAGCTGAAACAACGGTAACGGTATCAGGAGGAAAGGAATGGAATGGATCCCAAAGTGTGAATTGGGAAAACCCGAACAACTGGACTCCTGTGGGTGTTCCAACTACGGCAGATTGTGTTGTGATTCCGGTTACACCTAATGACCCGATTATTAGTGGTTCGGCTTACGAAGGCAATGCTTATAATGTTACTATTCACGATAATGCTGCTTTAACAGTTAATACGGATAATAATTTATATGTAGTAGATGAAGTAGCGATTAATACTGGAGGAGATTTGGTCATTGAAGATTCAGCGAGTTTAATTCAGACTAACGATGTTAGCAATACAGGTGTTGCTCATATTATTAGGGAATCGGAGCCGATGTATCGTTTGGACTATACATATTGGAATTCTCCAATCACACTTACTTCTGCTTTTGCGGTGGGTAATTTAACATCCGGAACCAATCTTATTTATCGCTATTCACCAACAATAGCGGGAGGAAATGGAAAATGGATTCAAATGAGTGCAGCAGCGTCTATGAATCCAACCTATGGAGTTATTGCACGCGCACCTAGTAGTTTTCCAACTACCGGAACCAAACAAACTTTTACAACAACCTTTACGGGAACCCCTAACAACGGAACGATAGCCATGCCGATTTCTAAAGGAACGGATGCCAATATCGGACAAACAGTGCCTGGTAATACAACAATTATTACCGATGCAGACGATGAGTGGAATTTAATTGGGAATCCATATCCATCTGCGGTAGATATTGTTAGTTTCTTGAATCACCCTAGTAACGTACCGGTTATAGATGGTACTATTTATTTGTGGACACATAATACAGTACCGTCAGATGCTACTTTAGATCCTTTTTACGGGAACTATACCTATAATTATACCATTAGTGATTACGCAACAGTGAACTCAGCTGGAGCTGTTACCACGGCAGCGACAGGCGGAGTTACACCAACAACTTATATAGCATCCGGACAATCGTTCTTTGTGAGTGCCGATGATAGCAAAGCAGATGGTACAACGGATAATGTCACATTTGAGAACAGCATGCGCGTGTTTAATAACAACAATGTTTTCTACAGACAAGCTTCAGGAGTTGATGCAAATAATTTTGATGCTCAGAACTTATCCAAACAACGAGTATGGCTTAACTTGTCAAACAATAACGGAGGTTTCAGCCAAATTTTGGTAGGTTATGTGCAAGGACAAACTTTGGGTTGGGATCGTGGTTTTGACGGTCAGGCCTTAGCAGGAAATGCAGTGAAGTTTTATTCATTGATTCAGGATAAGAAATTAACCATTCAAAGCAGACCATGGCCATTTAATCAAGAGGATGTGGTTCCGCTTGGCTATAACGCTACATCACAGGGCTCTTATACTATCGGAATTGACCATATCGACGCTTCGTTTGCAAATCAGACTATTTATCTTGAAGATAAGTTGTTAGGCATTACTCATGATCTTAAGAGTCAGGCTTATAGCTTTACTTCTGATTCGGGGAATTTCGACAATCGTTTTGTTTTACGTTATCTGCAAAATACTTTAAGAGATGTTGATTTTACGGTGTTAGAACAATCGGTATTTGCCTATACAGAAAATGATATAGTTGTAAAATCTACAATAGAAGTCATTAAATCCGTTAGTGTTTTTGATGTGCAAGGAAGACAATTGGTAACACATAATAATGTTAAGACCAATGAGTTTGTGATTACTAATCTTAAACCAACAAATTCAAGTTTAATTCTTAAGATTACATTAGAGAACGGTGCGATTGTAACCAAAAAAGTGATTTTTTAAGCATTGAATGTTGATGATAAAAAAAGCGACCAATAATTTGGTCGCTTTTTTTATGGAAATGATTTTTATTATTTTTTCACAACAGGCAATTTCGTAATTCCCATATTGTAGAACGTAAACGCTTGAATATCCACATTTTCCTGAATGGTAGCCGCTACAGATTTTCCAGCTCCGTGCCCAGCATTAATATCAATTCGAATTAAAGCAGGATTGTTTCCGGTTTGTTTCGACTGTAATTCTGCTGCAAATTTGAAACTGTGCGCCGGAACCACGCGGTCGTCATGATCACCGGTAGTTACCATTGTTGCCGGATATTGAACATTGTTTTTAATGTTGTGAACCGGAGAATACCCTTTCAGGTAGTTGAACATTTCTTTAGAATCCTCAGCCGTTCCGTAGTCGTACGCCCAGCCTGCTCCTGCGGTAAAGGTATGGTAACGCAACATGTCCATAACGCCAACCGCTGGCAAAGCGACTTTCATCAAATCAGGACGTTGTGTCATCGTAGCACCAACCAATAAGCCTCCGTTGGAACCTCCGCGAATCGCTAAGAAGTCTTTCGAAGTGTAGTTGTTAGCAATCAAATATTCTGCTGCAGCGATAAAATCATCAAAGACATTTTGCTTCTGAAGTTTGGTTCCCGCATCGTGCCATTTTTTACCGTATTCGCCACCACCACGTAAATTCGGAACGGCATAAACACCACCGTTTTCCATCCAAATCGCGTTGGCAATGCTGAAACTTGGCGTCAAACTTACATTGAAACCGCCGTAACCGTACAACATTGTTGGGTTTTTCCCATTCAGTTTCAAGCCTTTTTTATGCGTGATAATCATCGGAATTTTGGTGCCGTCTTTGGACGTATAGAAAACTTGTTTCGATTCGTAATTTTCCGATTTGAAATCTACTTTCGGTTTTTCATAAATTGTTGACGTTCCGGCTTTTGGTTCAAAAGCGTAAATAGTTCCTGGGGTGATGTAATTGGTAAAGGAATAATACAAGGTCTTTTCTTCTTTTTTACCACCGAATCCTCCGGCAGAACCAACGCCTGGTAAAGCAATTTCACGAATTAATTTTCCGTTGTAATCGTATTGTTTTACTAATGAAACAGCATCTTTCATATAATTGG
Source organism: Flavobacterium sp. (assembly GCF_032153895.1). Taxonomy (GTDB): domain Bacteria; phylum Bacteroidota; class Bacteroidia; order Flavobacteriales; family Flavobacteriaceae; genus Flavobacterium. The sequence goes on along the minus strand of NZ_JALDYN010000013.1, from coordinate 5,403 downwards.
CAAAGAAATACCCGCTTCCGGTAGAGGGCGAAAGAACGTTTTCGGTTTCAGCGATGAAGGTTTTCCAGTTTTCCTGCTTCGGATTGGTAGCATCTACCGTCATAACTTGCTTGTTCGGCGCGTTCCAGTCGGTTACGATGAATAATTTTGAACCTTCGTTTTCAATTACGTAACTAGAATTGTTGAAGTTGTCCACAATCGGAACGATTGGGCTGTTTGCTACAGATAAATCTTTGATATATAATTCGTTTCCGTAGGTTGAAGTCGATGCGCTGATGATTAAATAGCGGTCGTCTTCCGTAACACCACCGCCTACATAGCGTCTTTTTTGGTCTAATCCGAAGATAACTTTGTCTTCTTTTTGTTTGGTTCCCAATTTGTGGAAATACAATTTGTGCTGATCGGTTTTAGCAGACAATTCGCTTCCTTTGGGTTTGTCATAGCTGGAATAGTAGAAACCGTCGTTGCCTTTCCAGGAAACACCGCTGAATTTCACATCCACCAAAGTGTCCTCTAAAATTTTCTTGGAAACCGCGTCCATGATGATGACTTTGCGCCAATCACTTCCGCCTTCTGAAATTGCGTAGGCTACTTTTTTTCCGTCCTTAGAGAAATCCAAGCCACCTAAGGAAGTTGTTCCGTCTTTTGAAAACGTATTCGGATCTAAGAAAATCTCTTCTTTGCCAGCTTTGTCTTTTCGGTACAAAACGGATTGGTTTTGTAAGCCGTTATTTTTGTAGTAATAGGTATAATCGCCTTCTTTAAACGGAGCGCCGATTTTTTCATAATTCCATAGTTTTTCCATACGGGTTTTGATTGCCTCACGGAATGGAATCTGTTTTAAATAGCCATAAGTTACTTCGTTTTGTGCTTTTACCCAAGCACCGGTTTCCGCAGAACGGTCGTCTTCCAACCAACGATACGGATCGTTTACTTTGGTATCGAAATAAGTATCGGTATGTTCAATTTTTTTAGTTTCCGGATATTTGATTTTGCCGGAAGTTTTCGGTGTTTGTGCATTCATAGTAAAACTGCAGATTACAGCCGCAGCGATGATTGTATTTTTCATGTGTGGTTTATTAGTCTAACAAATATAAAGAATCTGATGTTTAAAGAAGAAAAAGCTATCCAAACGGATAGCTTTTCAGTGTTAAAAATTAAAATTGACGCCTAATGAAATGTTTCTCCCGATGTTTGGAATACCATCCGATTTTAAGCGGGACAAATGCGAAATATAGGTTTTGTCTAACAGATTATTAGCCGTCAGATTTACATCAAATTTTGTTTTTCCGATAGCCATAGTTCCGCCAAACCCTAAGCCGACTAAAGTGTAATCCAACGATTTGGTTTCGAAAGTACTGCTATTGTTCTGATTGAAAACATAATCCACATTTACGGAAGCATACGCTTTTTGTAGCCAGTTTTTCAGCTCAAATTCAGTGCGTAACGTATTTGAAAATTTGTTCGCCGGAATCAAAGGCAGATAATCGCCATTGTCTTTTTTGCCGGTTACCGTTTCAAAACTGCTCACGAAATGCAGCCAATCCAAAGGATGCGGGTGCAGGTGAATTCCAACTTCACCGCCATATAGAGCCGCATTGTCCTGAAGGTAATCAAACACATCATTACCATCGATTGTCGAACCGTTGGGCGCAATGAAAATATAATTGTTTACATGATTGTAAAATCCGTTTACGAAAAATTCGAAGTGGGCGTTGCCGTATTCCAGATTTAAATCGGTTTGGAAATTCTGTTCGTTTTTCAAATCTGCATTCCCGATCTCGTAACGATTACTGCCTTCGTGAACACCATTAGAAGTCAATTCCGCTAAATTCGGAGCACGGAAACCGGTTGCTAGGTTAAGTCGCATGGTCAAATTGTCGCGAAGTTTGGTTTTGTAACCCAACGAAGTGTTGAAACTGTCAAAGCTTTTGTCAATTGCTTGAAAATAACCTTCTTCTCCAAAAGTACCGTGAGTTTCTGTTGTAATTTTACGGTTGTCATAGCGAATTCCGGCCTGAAACGTATGCTGTTTCCACTCGTATATTGAAGTCGCCAAAAAACCGATGTCATTAGTGGTCGCGTCTGGAATTAACATTTCTTCACCATTGTTGGTATTGGTTTGATGAAGCCCCTGAACTCCGATAATAGTTTCCAGATTTCCGAATTTCGGCAGATAATATTTCAAATTGTAACTCGCAGTTTTCAGTTTCATGTGAAGTGCAACTTCGTCTTCTGCTTCCAATTCTTTGCGGTTGTTGTACGTATACCCTAAATCGGCTTCGAGTTTAGAATTTTTGAAGAAATACTTCTGATGCCAGCTTAGCATGTGGTTGTCGATATCCTGTTTCGGATACAACGGTGTTCTGAATCCAGAATTTTCAATATCTTCTTCTGGTAAACCGATGTTCAGATTGTTGTAATTGTAACGGAAATCGGTTTGATACGTAATGCCGGAATATCCAATTCCAATTTTATAATCTTTCTCAATAAAACGCGTGTTGGTAATTTTTTCACCGGAAGGAATCTTGTAATCCGCATGAGTGGAATAACTGGCTCGTGTTAAGAATTTCCAGTTGTCAGAAGAAGTTTTTATTCCGAAAGAGGAATTACTGCCTTCCGTATTCGAAAAGAGTTTTTGATTGAAATTACCCGAAAAAGTATTTGGTTTTGCAAATTTCTCTGGGTTGAAATACAGCACGCCGCCCAAAGCATCAGAACCATATAATAAAGAAGCTGGTCCTTTGATGACTTCGACACTTTCCACGCCGGCATCGCTCATGCCTAAACCGTGTTCGTCGCCAAACTGTTGGTTTTCCATGCGAATACCTTGGGTGTATACTAAAACTCGGTTACCACTTAGTCCTCGAATTACAGGTTTTCCAATAGAAGTTCCAGTAGAAATTTGAGCTACGCCTGGTATTTTGGCAAGCCCTTCAATTAAGGTAGCCGAACCAGTTTGTTGCAATTCCTTCATCGATTTGTGCTCCACTTTCATCACATTCTGCGACTGGAGTTTGTTGAAAACTGTTGAAACAATCAGTTCATCCATGTGAGTTGACGTTTCTTCAAGTGTAATATTTGAAGTCGTGTTTTGTTCGGAAAGCGTTACGGTTACTGTTTTGTTTTCGTGCCCAAAAAAGGAAACGCTTACTTTAAATGTGCCGTTTGGAAGATTGTTCAATGTATAATTTCCGTTGACATCGGTTTGAGTTTCCAAATGCAATTCAGTTATTGACACTGCTGCATTTTCAATAGGGGTGTTGTGAGAATCAGTTATGATACCAACAAGTTTGTTTTGCCCGAAAGCAAATACGGATAGTCCTAAAAGCAGGACTGTTATATGAAATTTCATGTTTTTTTAGTTTGCTTTATTGTACAATTAATGGCGCCGATAAGAAAGTCGGCCTTAAAAAATTAGACAATAAAAGCTGGCGGTCCGCGAAGTGAAAAGAAACTGCCTGAAAAGACAATCGGGCTTTCAACAAAGAAGGAAATAGATTCAGTCGTGTTGTGGACTGAACGAAAGTTAAAGGAGAAAAACTCAAACGGAATGTAATTGCTGAACGAAAACTCACAAACAAAACAGTCGTCGAAATCGTGATGGCTGTGTGTAAATTCGGTTTGGGAAAAATCGTATTTGTGATCGCAATGTTCTTCCGTAAACTGCTGAACCAAATGCTCGTAAGAGTGCACTGATTGAAACAATATTGCGAACAATACGCTAATCAGTAACGAGAGGCTTATATTTTGCAGTTTTTTCGACATTTTGACAAAGATAGTAAAAACAAAAAATCCGTTCAACTTTTTAAGAAAAACGGATTTTGTTTGTAATGTAATTTGGATTTACACCAACTGATTTGCCACTAAATATTCCCCAATCTGAACCGCGTTTGTAGCAGCACCTTTTCTTAAATTATCGGCTACAATCCACATGTTTAGGGTGTTCGGTTGGCTTTCGTCGCGACGGATTCGGCCCACGAAAACATCGTTTTTCCCTTGTGCATACAACGGCATCGGATAAGTAAACGTATCAATATTGTCTTGAACGGTAATTCCGTTTGTGTTATGTAGAATGGAACGCACTTCACTTACTTCAAAATCGTTTTCAAACTCCACATTAACCGCTTCACTGTGTCCGCCAACTACCGGAACACGAACAGCAGTTGCCGTTACAGCGATAGTTTTGTCCTCAAGGATTTTTTGCGTTTCGCGCACCAATTTCATTTCTTCTTTGGTGTAGCCGTTCTCTTCGAAAACATCACATTGTGGAATCGCGTTTCTGTGGATTGGATATTTGTAAGCCATATCGCCTTGAACACCAGCATATTCATTTTCCAATTGACGAACCGCTTTTACACCAGTTCCGGTAATGGATTGGTACGTAGAAACGATGATTCGTTTGATGTCGTATTTTTTGTGAAGTGGCGCCAAAGCCATCACCATCTGAATGGTAGAACAGTTTGGATTGGCAATAATTTTATCTTCTTTGGTTAAAGTAGAAGCGTTGATTTCCGGAACCACTAATTTTTTAGTCGGATCCATTCTCCAGGCCGATGAATTGTCGATTACGGTTGTGCCTACTTCTGCAAATTTTGGAGCCCATTCTTTCGAAGTGTCACCACCCGCTGAAAAAATAGCAATTTCGGGTTTCATATCGATAGCGGTCTGCATGCTTACTACCTTAAACTTATTTCCTTTGAATTCGATTTCTTTTCCAACAGACTTCTCCGAGGCTACAGGAATCAATTCGGTTACGGGAAAATTTCTTTCGGTTAAAACCTGAAGCATTACTTCGCCTACCATACCGGTAGCGCCTACAACTGCTACTTTCATTTTACTTAGTGTGTTTTAGTTAATTAGAGTTGCAAAATTAAAACAAATCGTGTGTTAAAAAGTGCTAACGTTAAAAAATCACAAGAAAAAATTTTGAATAAAAAAACCGCCCATTTGGACGGTTTAGGTTAGAATATGTTGTGTAGCGGATTATTTTTTAAGTAAATCGCGGATTTCACCTAACAATTCTTCCTGAGTTGGTCCTGCTGGTGCCGGAGCCGGTTCAGGTTTTTTCATTTTGTTCATCGCTTTGATGATAAGGAACATCACGAAAGCTACGATGATGAAATCGATTAAAGCTGTTAAGAAAGCTCCCCATTGAATAGCTACTTCGGCAACCGCGGGTGTGGTTACAGCACCTGTAGCGTCTTTTACTTCGGCAGCCGCTTCTGTGATGACAAATTTCTTGTCATTCAGGTCGATACCGCCCATAATCAAACCTACAATCGGAGCGAACATTTTTTCCACGAAAGCCGTAACTACTTTACCGAAAGCACCTCCCATAACGAAAGCAATTGCCATGTCCACTAAGTTGCCTTTCATGGCAAATTCCTTAAATTCTGAAAT